>CAZTXB010000004.1:0-214863 GCA_964617955.1 uncultured Chitinophaga sp. | reverse complement strand
ATGTGACTG
This sequence comes from uncultured Chitinophaga sp., assembly GCA_964617955.1. Taxonomy (GTDB): domain Bacteria; phylum Bacteroidota; class Bacteroidia; order NS11-12g; family UBA9320; genus JABWCE01. Next base: position 214,854 of record CAZTXB010000004.1, on the reverse strand, counting down.
AATGGTGAACCGGCTTGGTATATCGACCAATTTATTCCACTGTTCTTCAAAATTTTTGTTAAATCGGGTTATGTTCCATGAATTGTAACTGTTCCCTCGCCTTTCGCCCCCGCTGTATAACAGAATAAAGCCCTTCTCGTTGAGAGAAATAACTTCTACATTGTTTGGGATTCTGTTCAGTTTTATCTCAATACGTGTATCCTGAGCCTTACAGAATGGAAGAATCAAAAATAAAATGGCGGGTAATAAGAAAATTCTTAACATAAATTGCTTATCACAAAAATACTTTAAACCATACTGTTTGAAAAACGCTTAAAGATAAGCTCTCATTTAGCTTCAAGCATTGATTCCATATACCCGCAAATGATTTTATTCAATATATGTTCTTTATACCTCATTTATTTCAAATCTTGCGATATTTTATTGTACAGCCTTTGAAGCGACTGTCTTGATTTGAGTTAGTAAAAGTAAAACGTTGCCTTTAAGCGTTGAGCGCATATTGAATATTTTCAGCAGGCTCCCGCTTAAATTCTATGCGGTAAAGAAAAAGGGAATACGAAAATTAGTCTAAACCCGACGAAAAAACAATCAAATGGGGCAAAATTTAATTAGTCCTTTTACGGCGAAGAGGCTAACCCTAAATTTGATGAAAATTAACAATTATGAATAAACTAGATTTTATGAATGTAAAAGTTTTAAAAAGTGAATTTGCCCGAAAATGTACTTTTAATTTCGCCAAAGTATTTACTTTAATTTGGCTAACCATAGCTCAAGTCTATCATTGCACAGCTCAACGTACTGGGCCTCGACCAGATATTAATTCATTTGGAACTTCTGATCAAAAATTATTGTGTGACGCTATTTTGGACTGGATAACTACAGATTTAGTGAGCATGCATGCAGCCCAGTTTGGACCAATTCACGTGACAGAAGGTTTTTTGCCCTGGCATAGAGAACATATTTTAGATTTGGAAGAGTATTTAATGGAACACAACCTTTCACAATTTGTACCATTGCCGAAATGGAATCCCAATTCACCTATTCCAAACTTCTTTAATGGTAGAGATAAATTTGGAAACTCTGGATATCAAAATATTAAACTAGGGTTTGTTGCGGGCAATAGTCAAACTTACTCAACTCCTAACATTGCTTTACAAGGTAAATTTGTTAAACATACTCCAAACCCAAGTGGATCAGCTAACGATTTATGCGACTATTGGAATGCAGCAAAATTTAGCGATGATATTGAAACTCAATTTCATAATGGTGTACATGGTTCAGTTGGCGGAATCATTGGTACTGCTGAATCACCAAGTGCAGCCTTATTTTGGATTTGGCATGCTTTTGTAGATGATGTCTGGTTTAATTGGGATTGTGAATGTAAAATGAAAAATGGTGACGTAATAAATGGTACCACAATTACATTTGCTTATGATGAGGTTGCTAATTTGGTCATTAATGGAACTGTAACTTTTGATGGAAATGTAACGCCAATCAAAAAGGTTAGGGGAAAAATTATTATCAATCCTGGAGGGGAGCTTATTTTAAAAAATGGTTTTGTTTTAGAAATGCTTGGCAATGAATATATGTGCGATAATGATGGGATTATTGTAGAAAAAGGAAATACTTCATTTGTAGGAGGAATACTAAGAATCGAAAGTGGAGCTATTATAAGAGGTATTTCAACAATGGGTAAAGATGGTCGAGACGGACTTACAATAGGCTTAACTTCACCAAATTACCATGTGAAATATAATAACTATTGGAGTGGTATAACTGTAAAAGGAGATGCCAACTCCGGCAAAACGAGTTCTTTACATGGAAAAGTAATATTAGACGGAAAAGGGAATTTGCTGACGGGTATTCGATTCGCCAATCTTGGAATTAAAAGCATTGATGGAGGTATTGTAAATGCAAGACAAGTGACTTTTTTGAATTGCAAAAATGGAGTAGAACTCAATGCTTCACCAAATACGAAAGAAAATGCTTCTCAATTTAATAATTGTGTATTCAAATGGGAACCGCAGGCGAATTACAAAACCTACATGCATTATGTTCATTCATATCACGACCAATACCATATTTCATTAAATGGAGTAGAGGATATTGATATTGCTGGCTGTCAGTTTTTAAATGATGAACCGAATAAATTTATTGGATCGGGCTCAAATCACGAAGATTTAAGAGGTTCTGGGATTATTTCTACAAATGCAGTCTATTATTTACATAAAGATGGTGTCGGAACAGCAGATCCTATAACAGGATGCCCAGTGTGGACGGGAACAAACAATTGCAAATTTGCAAATCTAACTTATGGGATACATGCCGTAAATACAGCGAATAAAGGCCATTTGGCCGTTCAGGATGCCGAATTTACAAATTGTCATGATGCAATTGAATGTACAACTGGTGATAAAATAATGGTACACAAAAGTATATTTAATTATGACTTTAATACTGCATTTTTTGATATAAGCACCAATAGCGACCATCATCATTTTTTAATTTCTAGCAATAATAAATCAGTAGGTGTATTTGAAAATACAATGAATACAAATGATGAAAATGTCGCCTTTATTGGAGTAAGCAATAATGCTTCGAATAATTTTTCAAGAGTTACATTAAATGTTTTAACTAATACGGGCGTTGTATCAGGAGGAAACAGCAGAGGGGTTGAAGTATCGGGCGATAATTCAAAAACAGATATTACATGCAATACATTTACCGGGATGAATGCCGCTATTAATAATTTTGGCATATTAAAAAATCAGGCTATCGGAGCTAAAGGAGCAGGAAATGAATTTATTGATGCTGTTTGCATCAATGGGCCTGAGCAACATTTGATGAATAGTGGAACGGCATCCACATATACTTATTTTGGACATCAACTTAGTTCAGCAATTTGCAGTACGGCAACAATTACATATATGCCATCAAATCCTAACCCTAAAGAGTCAGATGATTGCAAAATAAATTGTAATGATTTAATTCCATTTTTATCTATTAGACCCATTAAATTTACAGATCAAAATATTAAAATATATCCTAACCCAAGCAGTAGATTGTTGAATATTGATTTAGGTAGTAATTTCAATCCAACAGAAATGGAAATAATTCTTATTGATATGTTGGGAAGAAGAGTAGTTACCTTGTCTGATTTAAAATTGAATAATATTATATTTGTTGGGGAGTTGGCTCAGGGTGTATATAATATTATTGTTATGCAAAAAAATATGCCAATCAAATCACAAAAAATAAGTATCCAGCACTAAGGAAAAATGTTTGCTCTAAAATTTAACCCATTTGTTCATTTTACCAAAATATCCCTTTGGGGTATTTTGGTATTCAATGGGTTTATAGCAAAAGGACAAGGCTGGGATTGGGAAAATAATTATTCATGGCAAATCGAGTTTTTAGAATTTGATCAATCAGGAATGGGAGTTGACAGATTAGGTAATTTTTATACTTCAGGAGGAGTTCTAGAAAAACAAGCGATTTTAAAAAATTCATTCGGGTTTCAAGATACATTCTATCAAAGTCAGAAAGGAAAGCATGGTCATATTTTAACAAAGTTTAATAGAAGGGGAAAAAAAATATGGCAAGTAGATTTCCCATTTGCATTGCAAGATGAAAAAATTATTTGTAAGGATAATTTAATTTACATTTTTGGTCTATTTCGTCAGCCATTCAATATTCAATTCGGAAGTTCTAATATTTCATTAGCGATAGAAAAAGCGAACATTGATAATTATTTTGTTTTTATTTTTGATACTGATGGAAATGAAATAAAAGCGAGCCACTTATTTAAGAGAGTGAGGGGTTCTGTATATGGAATCAGAGTAGTAATGAAAGATGAGGCTAATATTTTTATTTCGCATTTCACTAGAGGTGAAGATTCCATTCTTTTTAATAATTCTAAAATAAAAAGCGGAATAAATGGTAATCATTTTATTTTTTCTATCACTCTTGCTGGAAACCTCAATTGGTTTATTGATAATGGATATTCACTTATAGGTGGAAACAATTTGGTACTTGAAAAGAATACCTTGGTTTATCAGGATCATATTTCTTATTATAAGTATGCAACTCCTGTTATTACAAAATGTGACTTAAATGGAAATATCATTAATAAAAAAGTGTTTAATACAAAACCTTTAGCAAAAAATTATTTTACAAGCACGATAAGTGATAATCAAGGGGGCTATATTGTATCAGGTGAATTAATGGATACCTTATTTCATAACCTTGGGTTCATCCCGGTTACAAAAGGCAAAAAACAAATTTTTATTGCAAAGTTGGATTCAAATTTCAATATACTTTGGTATTGGAAACCGTATATAAGTGATAGTGCATATTGTTATAATCCTATTGTTGATAGTAAAGAAAATATTTACTCAATAATTACTTCACATAATAATTTATTAATAGGTGGAAGGTATCAAAAAGCCCATAGCAACGGAGACTTTGTTATACTTAAACTAGATACTAAAGGAAGTATAGATACTGTATTTGAATTTGAAGTGGGCAACCAAGCCCTACCCCGTAAGATATGGCTGGATAAAAATGACGACCTATTTGTTGCTGGTGGCATATTTAATTCTCAATCTGGTATGGCATCCCTTAAATCAGAAAATTTTGAAATTAGCGGAAAGGTTGGAAATAGTCAGCTTTCTTTTACTGCTAAGTATGGAGCACAACCTTTAGAAATAGTAAACAAAAGTTTGTATTGCAAAACAGACAGCCTTACTGCAAAGGCCGATACCACTTATAAATGGCTGAAATGGATGGTTGATAATAAAGATATTTATTACGGTAAAACAATTCGTCCAAATGGTTTGACAAAGGGTTGGCACAAAGTAAGATTATATGGCTATGAACAGGATAGTATGGAAAGTTATAAATCAGATAGCTTTTATTATTCACCACCACCAAAAGCAGATATTTCATTAAATTTAAACGAAGTATGCCGATATACTCCAATAATTTTTTCAGATAATTCCACTCTAAATACCTTTTTTGGTAAATCAGTTAACACAACACTCAATTTTGGTGACGGACAAGATACCTCCATTTCTTTTGTTATAAATATGGGTTTAAAACTACCCTTTATTTATACCCAAACCGGAGTTTTTGATATTAAGTATATTGTAAATCATGGGAATTGTAGTGATACTATGCATCTAATAAAAGCTATAAAAGTAATTGATGCCCCAAAACCCGGCTTTTCTGTTCAGCAAACCATAGGTTGCTCTCCATTTACGGCTAACTTTATGGATACCGTAACTTTAAATGTAAAGCAAAAGGATTATTTTTTTAGCGATAATAATCTATGGATTAATATACCAATTAATCAATTCAAATTTAAACATGTCTTTTTAAATCAAGGCGCTCATAAGGCGATTCAAAGATTAATAGGTTCGTCAGGTTGTGTTATTCAAACCGATTCTGTTATGTTTAATATTTCCAAAGGATTAACGGTTTACGATTCTGTTCATGTTTCAAATGCAAGTATTGAAAATGGTTTAGCTAAGATAAAATGGGATGGTGTTAATGGTGCTGTTGTATATAATATATTTAAAGATAATAGGCTATTAATTACAACCAAAAACCATTTTTATACTGACCAAAGTATTTATGACAAAGATGCAGTTTATTATGTAAAAGGTTTAGATAGTTGTGGGTCATTGTCATCTTTTGGAAGGGTGGGTAAACCTATTTTTTTAAAAGGAAAAATGAGTGAAAATAATAGCGATGCCCGATTGCAATTTAGCCAGTATTGGCAATGGAAAAAAAATAAAATTGAATACAAAATCGAAAAACAAATCCTAAACGATTGGGTAGAGGTAAACTCCCAAACAAGTAATAATGATTTTGCAGATGCTCAAACTTTGATAAATGGGAGTTTAAATATTTGCTATCGCATAAAAGCGTTTGAACTTTCTAATCCCAATACAGTTACCTTCAGCAATGTAATATGTCTTGATTATTTCCCGGCTATTTATATTCCTAATGCATTCTCTCCCAATAATGATGGGGTTAACGACATATTCGAAATAAAAAATCTAGGCATTACCTATTACAAAATAAAAATATATAACCGATGGGGTCAATTGATTTTTGAAGGAATGAATAACAGCTGGAATGGAGAGGAAGCTGCAGATGGAATTTATATGGCCATAGTTGAATATGGCACTAGTTTCGGAATACGAAGGTTTACTAAATCTACCATAACATTAATAAGATAATTAGCTTAGCAGTATAATAATGAAATATAAATTAATCACTTTCCTCCTTATTGTAACCTTTTGTTTGAACTCAAATGCTCAATGGAAACAAATAAAATCACATGGCAGTAATTACGGTATTTCTTGTTTTGCAACCAACGCCCTCACTTGCTTTATTCCATCTAAAAATGGTTATATTTTAAGAACATTGAACGGTGGCAACAGCTGGGATAGTTCACAAACAACCTTTGTTACCTCCTATTTTAACGATATTTTTTTTCCGTCGAATAATGTAGGGTATGCCTGCGGTGGAGGGCCTTTCAGCGATCACAGAAGCTGCATTGCGAAGACTGTGAATGCAGGTCAGACATGGGATTCAATAACTTCTAATGCGTTTAATATTGAGTTTAAAAAAATTTATTTTATTAACGACTCTATTGGATATGTTGGTGGCAGAGAAAATCTTATAAAAACGATTAATGGAGGAAAAACCCTCAATAAGATCAATTTGCCTTTTTCGTTTTTAGACATTGAGGGTATTCACTTTGTTCATAAAGATACAGGAGTAATTGGAACCATAGAACTTTTAGGGGCTTCAAAGTATAAATATAGAATTGCAAAAACAACAGATGGAGGTTTAAGCTGGGTAACAACGTTTGCGGATTCCGCTTCTTCAAGTTTTAACAGCATTACACACATTGCCTTTTGGGATAACAAGAAGGGAATAGCTGTCCGTAGGAATGGAACTATTTTGTCAACTCTTGATCAAGGCGTTACATGGTCAAAGATGCAGCTGAATAATATTATTTCAATCGCAGACCTAAATTTGATAAAAAACACCCTAATTGGCTATATGGCAGTTGAGAGAAAGGATAGCTTAAAAAATAGCGGCTGGATTTACAAAACCATTGATGGCGGTAAAACATGGCAGGAAAATTCTAACATAGCATTAACCAAATTGTCAATGCTTAGCGAGAGTATTGGTTACGCTGTGAGCGGATATAAAATTTATAAAACACTAACCGGGGGTGGAATTGTGGACATATCCAGCATGGCATCGATGACTGGTGCAAATTTAGTTTTTCCTAATCCTAATAATGGAATATTTAACATTGCTTTTAAAGAAATTAATGAGGTTTATATTTATAATTCAATAGGTGAGGAAATTTATTTCTCGTCCAAAAATTCGCTAACTGCTGATAATAGAGTTGATATTTCTAGATATCCTAAAGGGGTTTACTTTATTAAAATTTTAGACAATAGAAATAACTATTTTCAAAAATTTATAGTTCAATAATCTAGAGAGATCTAGGCAATCCAAACTTAGTAGGTTCATTTCAATTCTGTTCAGTTTTATCTCAATACGTGTATCCTGAGCCATACAGAATGGAACAAACAGAAGCAAAAAAGCGTAAGACAAGAATACCCGTAACATAAATTACCAACTACAAAAATACTTTAAAAACTTACTAAGCGTAAGGCTTTTCATGACTTTAATGTCTGGTATTTTGTCAATTGGTTTAAAAAAAAATAAAAAAGTATGGTTTGGAATGTGTTTCAGTCCTATATTTGTAATATTACTGTTAATTATGAAGCTAAAAATACTAATTTTTCTACTACTCAGTTCAAGTTTTGGAATGGCCATTACTCCAGATGAGGTTACCTTCGAATCCAATTCGAATAACCCCATAGTACTTGGTCAGAATTATCCAAACCCTGCCAAAGGCAAAACAGTAATTGTTGTTGAATTCTCAACACCTGAAGCCGTACTTAATATTTATAATGTTCTTGGTAAATTAATTGAATCGAAGGTGCTTTCCAGCGATCAAAAAAGAATAACCCTGGACGTTTCCGACTATAAGGAAGGCATTTACTTATACTCTATTGAGGCCGATGGTCAGAAGGTTACCAAAAGAATGACGGTGAGTAAGTAACTCCAAAAAATATTTTATAGAAATCACTCCAATAGGGGTGATTTTTTTTTGGCTTTAATTTTCAATTACAACAGCCAGTGCGCCAATGAGAAATATAAAAACAAACCAACCAGGTCATTGGTGGTTGTGATAAAGGGGCCGGTGGCCAGAGCAGGGTCAATCTTGAATTTTTCTAAAATTAAGGGAATGAAGGTCCCCAAAATCGAGGCGAAAATGATGACAGAGAGCAAGGCTATACTCACCACCTTTGCTATATACATAGGGTTGCCTACAATGGCTGAATAACTCAGCAACAAACCGGAGCATATTAAGGCATTGATCAAGGCCACCGAAAACTCTTTGGCCAGCCGGCGGTATAAATTGGTGGTATCCAGGGTATCATTGGCCAAACCCTGGACAATGATTGAAGAAGATTGTACCCCGGCATTTCCGCCCATGGCCGCTACCAGTGGCATAAAAAGAGCAAGTTGTAAATTAGCTACCAGTTCACCCTCAAATCCTTTGATGACAAAGGAGTTCATCAATCCCCCTCCCAAGCCAATGATAAGCCACGGCAATCTCGCGCGGCTCAAAACCCATACCTTATCGGTTGACTCCACATTTTCACTGATACCCGAAAGCAGCTGATAATCTTTATCCGATTCCTCTTTAACAAAATCCATCACATCATCAATGGTAACCAGTCCAATGAGCCGTTTCAAATTGTCGACAATAGGCAATGCGTCAAGGTCATATTTGCTCATGATATTGGCAACCTCTTCCCCTCTGGTTTGGACCGTGGTGAAAATAACGTTGCTATCAAATATTTCTGAAACCTTGGTTTGTGCCCGCTCAAGCAATATTTTTTTTAATGGGACTATGCCCAACAAAATGTCCTGATCGTCGACCACGTAAATGTCATTCACTTTCTGAACATTTTCGGCTTGTTTCCTGATTTCATCGGTGCATTGTGCGAGATTCCAATTGAGGTTAACTTTAATAAGCTCCTTGGCCATTAACCCTCCTGCGGTGTCATCGTCATGATGAAGCAGGGACACGAGTTGAATGGAATATTCTAAATCGGTTACATGGCTTATAATGGCTTCCGAAAAGTCTTTTGGAAGCTCATTTAAAATATCTACGGCATCGTCGGAGTTAAGGTTGGCAATAAAGTGCTGGGCTATTTCAATGGGCTCATAGGTAAGCAAGAGCTTTTCACGCTTTTCCGTTTCGAGCTGTGCCAAAACCTCCACCGACTTTTCGTCATCTAAATGCCCTAGGCAGTATTTGCACTCTTCACTGCTCAGCTCCTCAAAGAGCTCAGCAATATCAACCGCATACATGGTATCGAGCGTGGAAGTAACCTGAGAAAAGTAATTCTTTTCAATCCAAACTTTAAGTTCGTCTACAAACTCGGCGGTGAGTTGGAATTGTAACATGAGAGGGTTTATTTTTTATTTTCCTCAATAAAGTGGGTCAACTCAATAAATTGATTGACGGAAAGCGTTTCAGGCCGCAATTTAGCAAATGCATGGTTTAAAAAAACCTCTTTTAAATTAAATTTACTTAAACTGTTCAATAATGTTTTTCTTCTTTGATTGAAACTTGTTTTCACCACATCGAAAAACAATTTTTCGTCGCATTTCAACACATGATCTTGTTTGCGCCTGCAGCTTATCACTGCCGAGTCTACTTTAGGAGGAGGAAAAAAAGCGCCGGGGGATATTTTAAATTCCAATTTTACATCGTAAAAAGCCTGAGTGAGAACGGAGAGGATGCCATACTCCTTCGTGCCCTCCTTAGATGCGATTCTCACGGCTACCTCTTTTTGAAACATCCCTGCCATCAGCGGAATTTGATGGCGATAGGAAAGCATTTTGAAAATAATCTGCGATGAGATATTGTATGGGTAGTTGCCAATCAAAATAAATTCATGATCAAAAACACGGTTCAAGTCAAGTTGCAAAAAATCGCCCTGTATAAGATTTGGAGCATTTAAAATGCCATTTTCTTTTAAAAACTCAATGGATTCTCTGTCTATTTCAATCGCATAAACCTTTTTTGAGGTTAAGTCGAGGAGTTTTTTTGTGAGTATGCCTTTGCCGGGCCCTATTTCCAAAATGGTTTCAACAGGGCTCAACTGGCTTAAGTTGGCAGTTCTTTCGGCGATCTTCACATCGGTTAGAAAGTGTTGGCCAAGATGTTTTTTGGGTGCTACCACAGGGCAAAGTTAGGCATAAGTTGATGCAAAAGCTCAGTCACACGGGGTTCTTGCCTAATTATCTCAGCCCAGGCATCTTCACCATTTTAAGAAGTCTATGCTTTATTTTGTCGGATAGCGATGGCTATCTATATGACTCTAAAATATTTTTTTAAAAACCAATTAATTTTTCTACTTTTGCAACCCTTAAAAAGAAATATTATTCCATGCACTTAAGCGCAGACGACAAGAAAGAGATTTTCAAAACCTACGGAGGTAGCGAAACCAATACAGGCTCAGCCGAGGCACAAGTGGCTATGTTTACACAGCGTATCACTTATCTCACCGAGCATTTAAAAATTAATAAAAAAGATTTCTCAACTGAGTTAAGCCTTGTTAAATTGGTAGGTAAACGCCGCGCCTTGCTTCATTATATCGCCAAGAAAGATATTTTTAAGTACCGCGACCTGATTAAACAACTCGGAATACGTAAGTAATAAACTTTTCCCTCATGCCTCTCAGGCGTGTTGGAATTTCATTTTATGGTAAAAGCCCCGATCGGAGACGACTTTTTTTGCTATTAAAAAAATTTAAAAATGAATTATACAGCTTTTACCAAAACATTTGATTTTGGAGACGGCCGAAGCCTTACACTGGAAACAGGTAAGTTGGCCAAACAAGCCCATGGCTCAGTGGTACTGACAATGGGTAAGACTATGCTATTGGCCACCGTGGTTTCGAACTACGAAGCCAAAGAAGATTTAGATTTTCTTCCTTTATCTGTAGATTACCAGGAAAAATTTGCAGCGGTTGGCCGCATACCGGGTAGTTTTCTACGCCGCGAAAGCCGCCTTTCGGATTACGAAATCCTGATTTGTCGCATCGTTGACAGAGCCATTCGCCCACTGTTCCCCGACGATTATCACGCCGATACCCAGGTGAACATTTCGCTTATTTCAAGCGATGAAAATATATTGCCTGACGCACTGGTTGGTTTAGCCACTTCTGCTGCCTTGTGTATTACCGACATCCCTTTTGATGGGCCAATTTCGGAAGTAAGGGTCGCCAGAGTCGATGGGAAATTTATCATCAACCCCTACAAAGACCAACTGGAAAATTCAGACATCGATTTGATTGTTTCCGGTACGGCCAACGAGCTTAACATGGTTGAAGGCGAAATGACCAATGCTTCTGAGGCAGATATGGTTGAGGCCTTAAAACTTGCCCATGATTATATCAAAAAGCAATGTGCCTTTCAGCTTGAATTTTGTGATTTAATGGGAGGGAGAAAACCTTCACGTGAATACAATCACGAAGTAAAGGATGAGGAACTCAAGGAAAAAGTTAAAAAGGATTTATATCAAAAAATATACGACGTAGCCAAAGTTCCAACCGGGAAGGATGAGCGTTCTGCTTCCTTCAAAGCCATTTTGGATAACTACATTATCGAGCAGGGAGAGGATCTGGAAGAAACGAAAAAGAAATTGATCAAGCGTTATTTCGGAAAAGTAAAGAAGGAGGCGGTGAGAACCATGATGCTCGATACCAGAGGCCGATTGGACGGACGTAAACTTGACGAAATTCGCCCCATCTGGAGCGAAGTGGATTATTTACCGGCTGCACACGGCTCGAGTGTTTTCACACGCGGTGAAACACAATCCTTAACTTCTGTAACCCTGGGCGGGAAGCTCGATCAGCAATTGCTCGACAGCCCAATGGTTTATGGCCATAGCAACTTTATGTTGCATTACAATTTCCCGGGCTTTAGCACCGGTGAGGTAAAGCCAAACCGCGGACCTGCCCGTCGTGAGATAGGCCACGGAAATCTTGCAGCCCGCAGTATTAAAAAAATGCTACCCGATCAGGCCGATTACACGATTCGCATCGTGTCGGATATTTTGGAATCCAATGGAAGCAGCAGCATGGCCACCGTTTGCGCAGCTTCTCTCGCTTTATTCGATGCGGGAATTCAAATGAAAGCACCTGTATCCGGAATTGCCATGGGCATGATATCCGATCCTAAAACAGGCCGGTATGCCATTTTATCCGATATTTTAGGTGACGAAGACCATTTGGGAGACATGGATTTTAAGATTGTGGGAACCAAAGACGGTATCGTTGCATGCCAGATGGACATCAAGGTGGATGGCCTGTCTTACGAATTGCTCGCCGAAGCACTTGAGCAATCGAAAAGAGGGCGCTTGCATATTTTAGATAAAATGAATGAAACCCTGAGCGAACCAAGAGGAGAATTAAAACCACATACCCCGAGAATTGAAAAAATCGAAATAGAGAAAGACAAAATCGGAGCCGTGATTGGCAGTGGTGGAAAGGTGATTCAAGAAATCCAAGCCACTACAGGAACCACCATTTCTATTGAAGAAGTTGGAAATAAAGGCATTGTTGAAATTCTTGCCACGGATATGGAAGGAATGGCCAAAGCCAAAGCCATTATTCAAGGTATTATCACCGATCCCGAGGAAGGAACAGTCTATAAGGGCATTGTTAAAGGCATTCAGGAATTCGGCGCATTTGTTGAATTTTTACCCGGGAAACAGGGATTGCTTCATATTTCGGAAATAAGCTGGACCAGGCTTCACAGCATGGACGGGGTGTATCAGGAAGGCGACGAAGTGGAAGTGAAATTGCTTGAAGTTGATAAAAAGACCGGCAAGTTTAAACTTTCACACAAGGCGCTTCTTGAAAAACCGGAAGGATACGTTGAACCGGCTCCACGACCTCCCCGCGACAGAGACGACCGCAGAGGTGGTGACCGCAGGGACGACCGAAGAGGTGGAGGAGGAAGAGACAACAGAGGACATAGATAAGTTTGAACCCTCAATAAAAAAAAGGCATAACGCGCGTTATGCCTTTTTTTGTGCCTTGATTTCTGGTCTATGGGAAGTGAGTAACCTCAATAACAAAGCGCTTAATGATTTCTCAAAAACCAGTGAAGTGATTTATCGCTAACGGTTTTGTTTAGCCGCCCATTCGTCTTTAACCAAAAAACCGAAACTGAAACGGAATCCCAGAAACCACTGTTCAGGAATATTGGTCATTCCGCCGAAGGAAAAATGAGTATAATTCGTACTTATGGAAGCCTGATAAAACTGCAAATTGGGTTTGGTATAGCGATAGCCTATGGCGAATGAGGCAAGAAAACTTATGGCTGAGGCCCTAGACCTGACATATGTCGCGTTTTGCCGCTCCAAATAGAGCATTTCAAATCCGGGCGCCAAAGAAATATGAAGACTGTTTCTTTCTCTCAGAAGGATATCTTTTTGCATAAAAAATAAAAAGGGGAGACTAACAAAGTACCGGGTACTAAAGGTATCGCTTAAGTGATAATAAGCATAAGGCTGACGCGTTTTTAAAAAACGAACCGTGCCTGAAATCCCTGTCGTGAATTGAGGCTTTTTAAACCCTACTCCAATTCCTATTTCCGGGTGCATGTTCATGGCCGCGTGATACCGCGGGCTAAAAGAATAGCCAATGATATATTGATTTTCAAGGTATTGAACCTTCTTGTCGGACAAAAGGCAATGGGAAGTCTTTTTAAGGGGAGAAAAATTATTTTTTTCAAAAAAGGTTTCCTTACTTGAAACTACCTTTGCCGGGGTGTTTTTCATCACCTTTAAATTTCCTTGAGCAACCGGGGCAAACCCTACACCAAAAATTAAGATGCAAATGCAGCTTCGCATACCGCTAAATTACATCAATCGAAAACAGATTTGAAATTAAAAATTAAAATAGAGGCCTTGGGCGACGATGGTTACCACATTTTTTGCAAGGTAAAAGTGAAATCAAAAAAGCTTAGAGCCCTTATCGATACCGGTGCGAGCAAGACGGTAGTGGGACGAAAACTCTTTGATCTTTTAAAGCTAGAGAATTATGTTTCCAACGACTCGAATCTTATGACGGGAATTCAACCCGGTGACATGGATGTGTCATATGCCATTTTAAATGATCTGACGATAGGGACCATGGTTTTTAAAAATAGCATTGTAGGCATTGTCGACTTTGAACATGTGAATAAGCAGTATCAAAGCATAGGTATGCAACCATTTGATCTGATAATAGGGGGAGATATTTTGAAGAGAGGGCAAGCAATGATTGATTATAAAAACAGCATATTAAAATTGAGCAGGAAATGAAATTCCCTCTGGTGTGCTTATCCATATTAATGTTTACAGGTTGTTTTAATAAGCAACAAAAGCCATTCGCTTACCCTTTGAAAGACCTCAAAGGGGAGCTCACCCACTTAAAATATCCTGTAAATGGCAAAGGCATGGTGCTGGTGTTTCTGGTCCCCGATTGCCCCTTTTCTCAACTCTACAGCATGGCGGTGAATCAGGTTTACAGCATGTTTTATAAAAAGGGTTTTGCTTTTTATGGCATTGTTCCCGGGCAACTTTATACCCTTTCAGAAATTGACAGTTTTAAATCCCGGTACAATTTTATACCAGAAATACTGTTGGATTCGGCTTACCATTATTCTAAGCAATTTGAGGTGAATGTGGTGCCTCAGGTGCTTGTGTTGGATGCCGTAGAAAGGATTCTGTATTCCGGAAAAATTGACGACCAGGCGGTAAATACAGGCGTCAAAAGGTATGCACCAAAACACTACTACTTATTAAATGCCTTAAAAAGTATAAACAAGGGCAAGGCGGTTGAAATTAAAGAAACAAAAGCTGTGGGATGTTATATTGAATAAATGGAGACGGTTAGAAAATAGTTTGCTTGAACTGTTAACCCTTCACTTGAGCCGTTTTTCTCTCAATCACCAAATCATCTCCAACCAATTTGGGTACAAAATGGTAAAGAGAAGTTTGCATGCAAAAATCGATGTCTTTTTCTATACCCAGACGCTCAAAACGCTGGGCGTGGGAGGCCTTTTTGATATAACCCGACAGGTCGCTGCTGGCCAAGCGGTATAAATCGATGGCAGCCAAAGTCGAGTCACATTCAACCACAAAATGACTTTGAAGGGATTGTGCCAAGGCGCCTGCAAAAAGCGTATCTTCTAAATTAAATTTATCTTTCCATCCCGCACAAAAAGCGACCACATCACGGCTGGCTGCGAGACAATACTGCGAGACCGCTTCCAAATTTAAGAATGAACCAATGATAATTTCAGAGGCCTCATAGCTCAAATGCAAACAACGGGTGCCATTGGTAGTGGTGATGGCCACCTTTTGATTTTTGAGACCCGGATTTAAGTAATCAAAAGGCGAGTTGCCCAGTTTAAATCCGTCCAATTTTTGACCGTTGCGCTCAGCGGCAGCAATAAATCCAAGGGATTCCAGATTTAAAGCCTGTTCAGGATGTGCCACGGGACGAAAAAGCGAAACCCCGGTGTTAAACCCAACGCAAATGGAACTTGTGGCGCGCAAAATATCAATGACCACTACGGTCTTGCCCTCTAAAGGATAAAGAGGTAAAAGGGCAGGGGTGAGGAGGGTTTCAAAAGTTGGCATTTCTATATTTCCCGGCTCATGATTAGCCGAAATTACAATTAATCAGGCTCGATTCAGGAAGGGTGTAAAATTAGTATCATTTTTTAAACAGCACCATTTTTTTTGATTCAAGACCAAAGTTTAATTCGGGCAAAGCTAAGGAGCGTATTATCTTTTTAAAATGGCCTTACCGGGGAAGTAAGCATTGGCGCCCAATTCTTCCTCAATACGAATCAATTGGTTGTATTTGGCGATTCTGTCGGTGCGGGAAGCCGACCCTGTTTTTATTTGTCCCGAATTCAGGGCTACGGCCAAATCGGCAATGGTGGTGTCTTCAGTTTCGCCACTCCGATGACTCATGATATTGGTATAACTGTTTTTGGTGGCCAAATTAACGGTATTGATAGTTTCGGTTAAACTGCCAATTTGATTTACTTTTACCAAAATTGAATTGGCTACACCCTGGTCAATTCCCATTTGAAGTCTTTTAACATTGGTTACGAACAAATCGTCTCCAACCAGCTGTACTTTATGGCCGATGGTTTGGGTTAGCAATTTCCATCCCTCCCAATCGTCCTCGGCAAGCCCATCTTCAATAGAAAGAATCGGATATTTATCGGTCCAGGTTTTCCAGTACGCCACCAACTCATCCGACTTCAACCGTCGGTTGTCGGATTTGTGAAAAGTATAAAGACCGGATTCGCTGTTGTACATTTCGCTCACTGCGGCATCCATGGCTATGTATATATCTTCTCCCGGGCGATAGCCTGCCTTTTCAATGGCCATCAACACGGTTTCTATAGCCTCTTCATTCGATTTTATATTTGGGGCAAAGCCTCCCTCATCTCCAACATTGGTACTGTAGCCTTTGGCCTTAAGCACATTCTTTAAATGATGAAATACTTCAACCCCCATCCGTAAGGATTCTGAAAAATTTGGTGCATTCACCGGCATAATCATGAATTCCTGAAAATCGATGCTGTTGTCGGCATGGCTTCCCCCATTTAAGATATTCATCAATGGAATGGGCAAGGTATTGGCATTCACTCCACCAACATAGCGGTAGAGGGGTTGCCCTGCTTCCTCGGCAGCGGCCTTAGCAGCGGCCAATGAAACGGCTAAAATCGCATTGGCGCCCAATTTGCTTTTGTTGTCGGTGCCATCCAGTTCCAACAGGATACGGTCAATTTCATTTTGATCGAAGATGTATTCTCCTACCAGCGCATCGTTAATCAGCGAATTGATGTTTTCTACGGCTTTAAGTACGCCTTTTCCCATGTAGCGGGATTTGTCGCCATCGCGCAATTCCATGGCCTCATGGATTCCGGTGGAGGCTCCGGAAGGGACAGCAGCACGACCAACAATGCCATTTTCAGTGACAACTTCGGCTTCAACGGTGGGGTTGCCTCGTGAATCTAAAATTTGACGGGCAAATATTTCGGTTATGAGTGACATATTTTATGAGAGTTCTATGTTCTAAGTTCTATGTTCTAAGTTCTATGTTCTAATTTCTAAGTTGTTTGCAGCCGGAGCTTTGAACACTATTTATGCTTTTAAATATTTTATTAATCCTAGAATTAAATTATTGGTATCTGTAGCTTTTTGATAAGCTTCATTACATTCATTTTGTGATACTAAAAGTTGGTCAATTACTATGTATAGCATACTTCTTAATTCCATGGCTCAGCCTGATGCGATGGTTAAAAATCTTTTGAAATCAGGTTTTGTAAACCTGCCAAATCCTTCGGCGATGTTATTCATTGAAGAAAGAGCAGCGCGTTTTATTTGTGATTTAATATCAATTTCTTGTTTAAAATTCTCCTTTTTGGTTACAATAAAAATGTAATTTGTTAATTCCCTTGCCTTTTTCCAACATTCCAAATCTTCAAATTTCTTTAGGGTTGCCATTACAAAAAAACTTAGAACTCCTAACTTAGAACTTGGAACTTATTAAACTTATAAAATCATCAAACAAATACCTCGAATCATGCGGCCCCGGGCTGCTTTCCGGGTGATACTGAACGGCAAAGGCATCTTTTCCTTTTACTTTTATTCCTTCAATGGTTTGATCGTTGAGATTTACATGGGTGATGGTTACGTTTTCAATACCGGGGCCATTTGGGTTTACGGCAAAACCATGGTTTTGTGAGGTAATCTCGCTGTGGCCGGTCATTAAATTTTTTACCGGATGGTTTAAACCGCGATGGCCATTATGCATCTTAAAAGTTTCCATTCCAACGGCTCGGGCGAGAATCTGATTTCCGAGGCATATTCCAAACAGCTTTTTATTGGCATTTAAAATATCCTGAACCGTTTTTACGGCATAATCCATGGCGCCAGGATCGCCGGGCCCGTTCGAGATAAAAAAGCCATCGGGCTTCCACTCCATCATGGTTTCAAAGCTGGTATGTCCTGGATAAACATGAAGATAGCAATCCCGATCTGAGAAGCAACGCAGTATATTGGTCTTTACACCGAGGTCTAAAACCGCAATTTTGTATTTGGCATCTGCATTGCCAAAAAAATAAGAGTTTTTGGTACTCACCTTCGACGAAAGCTCCAAACCTTCCATGGATGGAACCTCTTTCAAAAGTTTTTTAAGTTCTACCTCATCTAAGATTTCACTCGAAATGATGCAATTCATGGCGCCTTTATCCCTAATATGCCTTACGATTTGCCGGGTATCCACGTCTGAGATGCCTATGAGGTTTCCTTGTATAAAATAATCGTTCAAGCTGCTATCGGCCTCGGCTCTGGAATGGTAATTGGCGAAATTCTTACAAATAAGACCTGAAATCTTTATAGAATTCGACTCCACTTCATCATGCTTTACGCCATAATTTCCTATGTGGTCATTGGTCGATAAAAGCATTTGCCCAAAATAGGAGGGATCGGTAAAAATTTCCTGATAACCGGTCATACCGGTGTTAAAACAAATTTCTCCGGTGGTTGTGCCTATTTTTCCTATGGAATTGCCTTTAAATTGTGAGCCATCTTCGAGAATTAGAATGGCCGGGTTGGTGATTGCTGTCAAGGAGTGAGTTTTAAAGTTCTGCAAAAATAAGAAAATTTCGAGCCTGATAAATAGACAATTTGCTCACAAAAGCCAGCGCGGAATATCATCTTTAAAACGTAAGATTAGATTCATATACAGGGGTATTGTTATGTCCATTAACGAACTATCATAAAATGTTTAGCCGCTATAAAGATTTTGCATCATTAAACCTAAATTGGATGTAGGTTTCATTCCAAATTTTAAAACCATTCAATTGATCAGCAGCTTTGAGAAACCGGCTTCTTTCTATAAAAATTTAGCGGAATCATAAAATAATTCCATCTCATTTAAATATTCTTATACCTTTGCATGGATTTTGAATTTGTGCTACCATCTCAGGCCGCATGAATGAAAAGGGAAACCGGTGAGAGTCCGGTACATTACCCGATGCTGTAAGCACCGAAAAAGTTTTTACACCAAAAGCCACTGTCAGCCGAAGGCGAGATGGGAAGGCAGTAAAAAACTGGGGCGAGTCAGAAAACCTGCAAAATCAAATTTTGAAAATGAAGCTTTCGGGAAAAAAGGCTGAAAAAGACTAATACCTTGGGTTAGCTTTTTTAGACGCTTCATTTTATAATTTATAAAACCAATAGAACAGATAAAATGAAAAAATCGATTGCCCTAATTCTAGCTACAGCTGCTGTATGTTTGCAAGCATTTGCACAAACCACCTTTCGTACCAATGTGTCAACCTTCGACCGCATTCCCCTTAAAACTGAATCGGCCTATTACGGGAATGACCTTAAGGGAGGTTTTTGGAATGGACATTTTTACTTTCGAAACCAATACGATACCGGTTTCAAATCCTGGTCGGGTTTTTCGGTTTCCAATACCACCGATACTGTAAAAGCAGATTATACCAATGAATTTAGCAGCATCACCAAAGGAGGCATCTGCGGTACTAAAAACTATGCGGTATGCTATGGGGCAGGAACGGTCATATCTGAAAAGGCCGGCCCGTTGACCGGATTTTACGCAACCAATACCACCTTAACCTATAAAACCCTTAAAAAGGGATCGGCCTTCTCTAAAAAATTTGGGGGAGCATCAGGCAATGATCCGGATTGGTTTGGAATCAAAATTTACAATTACTCCGGAGGGGCAAAACAAGACTCTGTCTTTTTTTATTTGGCAGATTTTAGAAGCACAAACGATTATATCGTTAACGATTGGACATGGTTTGATTTGTCGGGATTTAAAAATACCGACAGCCTGATCATAAGGTTCGAAGGCAGCGATATGGGGAGTTTTGGACTGAATACCCCGGCTTATGTTTGCATCGATGATTTTAATTTTAACGGCACACGCATTGGCCATGGAAACGAGTTGAAAATAGGCAAGGAAATTTTTAAAGGATCGAAAACGGTGTGGAATGGCGAAAGCGATACCAGTGGGGGTTTTGCCATAGGGGGCCTGTATTTCGAAAACACCTTTGATAACCAATATAAATCATGGGCAGGTTGGGCCTTGAGTTGCGATTTTGATACCACAAAAACAGGCTTCGATGCGCAGTATGTAGTGAAATCAGGAAAAGATGCCGACTTGGATTCGGGCTTTGCGGTTTCTTATGGTCATAGCGTTCTCCGATTGCCTTATGATAGGAAATTTATTGGGTATGAAGTATTTAGATTTAAGATTAACAACAGCTTACTGGCCTATAACGATATGAAGAATGGCAGCCCATTCAGCAAAAAATTTGGCGGAGCCACAGGTTTTGACCGTGACACCTTTAAGCTTACCATCAAGGGTATTGGCAAAGACGGTATTTCACATATTCAAAGAAGCGTATTTCTTTCCGATTTTAGAATGGAACGTAAAATGATACTAAAGGATTGGGTGGAGGTTTGGTTGCCTGTAAATGGGGCTGTTCAATTTGAATTCTCGCTTGAGTCAAGCGACAATGGGTCATTTGGAATGAACACACCGGCCTATTTTTGTATGGATCGAGCCGAATGGATTGTCGAAGACATTGACAAACTGGAAAGAAAAAATCTTTCTGTTTACCCAAATCCGGCACAAGACTTTATCCATCTCGACATTGCCCAGGCCGATGAATTGATTATTTCAGACATGACTGGAAAAGTGGTACACTCTATTGAGAATGCAAGTACCAACAGAATCAATGTTTCGACGCTTAATCCTGGCATGTACTTCCTAACTGCCAAAAGCGACCATGCCCTGTATCTTTCAAAATTTATAAAGCTGTAAATCCGGCTTTAATTTCTTGTACGAATGAATCCATCCCTTTCATGGAAGAAGAAAGGGGTTGATTTTTAGAATGAATAGGACATATAAGATAGTATCCTAAACCCTATCTTTGCCCCAAGTTGAAAAACATTCGCTATCTCTTTTTGTTTTCTAACCAATTTCCATTGCATCGCCTTCGCTTTGTGGTTTTTAATATTTTGGCTTCAGGCTTTGGTGCATTTTCAATCATGACGGTGGTCCCGTTTTTACAAATTATTTTTAATTTGAATGCTAGCGGAAATCAAGCTTCTAACTCAGCCCAGTCGGGCTTTATACAAGAAGCCAATGAGTGGTTAAAGGGGCAAATTCTGGAATGGGGCAGTTTTAAATCCCTCATCTTTTTCTCCTGCATGCTCGTGATTATGTTTTTACTTAAAAACTTGAGTCTCTATATTGCGTTTACCGGCTTGTCGCATATGAGAGCAGGGATATCGAATCACCTCAGAGGGGCCATGTTTCACAAGTTGCTCAAACTGCCCATGAGCTTCTATTCTTCGGAGCGCAAAGGGGATGTGATTACACGCGCTACCAACGATGTTCGCGAGGTAGAATGGAGTTTTATCGGGGTTTTAGAAATGGTACTGAAGCATCCTTTTATGCTGCTTATTCCCTTTGGACTCTTATTCTATATCAGCTGGCAACTCACACTCTTCGTTATCGTAGTGCTTCCCATCAGTGGCTATATGATAAGCCGATTGGCTCGAAAATTGAAAAAAGCCGCTCGCCTTGGGACCGAAAAATTGAGCGATGTGATTTCCCAGTTCGAAGAAACCCTGGGCGGCATCAAAATCATAAAAGCCTTCAATGCCGAAAATAAAAGCTGCGAGCACTTTGATGAGAAAAACAGGGACCATTTCCGACTTACCAAAAAAGTATTGAGGCGGGAATATGCTGCTTCTCCCTTGAGCGAGTTCATGGGTTCTATTGTCATTGCTTCTATTTTAATATTTGCAGGACGCCTTATTCTTAAGAACGATTTCGGGCTGAGTGGCGAAATGTTTATCATGTACATCGCCATGTTTAGCCAGCTCATACCTCCGGCTAAAGCCTTGAGTGAAAACTATTTCAGGCTCGAAAAGGGAATGGCCTCCATGGAAAGAATAAACGAAATATTAAACGCCGACGATGGAATTCACGAAGCACCCCATAGCCTGGAGGTCAAGAATTTTCAGAATCAAATTGAATTTAA
This sequence comes from uncultured Chitinophaga sp., assembly GCA_964617955.1. Lineage (GTDB taxonomy): Bacteria > Bacteroidota > Bacteroidia > NS11-12g > UBA9320 > JABWCE01. The sequence continues at coordinate 192,570 of CAZTXB010000004.1, read as the reverse complement.
GGACGTTTCGTTTTTTTATCAATCGTCGAAGCCGGTTATTCAAAACATCAACCTCAGTATTAGCAAGGGCGAAAAGGTGGCCCTTGTGGGCAGTTCAGGGGCGGGGAAATCAACCCTGGCCGATTTACTGCTGAGATTCCACGATCCAAGCTCAGGCGCCATTTTTTACGATGGAACCGATATTCGGCACCTGTCATTAAAAGGTTACCGACATAAAATTGCCGTGGTAACCCAAGACCCCATTTTGTTCAACGATACCGTTGAAAACAATTTAAAATTGGGCAATCCTGAGGCCGATATCGGCCAAATTATGGAAGCTGCAAAGCAGGCTAATGCCCATAGTTTTATAGAAAACATGGAACACGGGTACCAAAGTATAGTAGGGGAGAGGGGAGGCATGCTTTCCGGTGGTCAAAAACAAAGGCTTACCATTGCCCGGGCCATATTAATCAATCCCGATATCTTAATCCTCGACGAAGCGACATCGGCCCTGGATTCGGAATCTGAAAAATTGGTAAACGACGCCCTTGAAAAATTGATGGAAGGCCGCACTTCTCTTATTATTGCGCACCGACTCAGCACTATACAAAACGCCGACAAAATTGTGGTTCTGGATAAAGGTGAAATTATTGAAACCGGCAAGCATGCCGATTTAATAAAAAAGGATGGCATTTACCACTCTTTATACCGCTTACAGTCTTTGGGGTAGGAGCATTTTTGATCAAGCCTTCGCTTATCCGCCAGTCACTCTACTCTACCCTTCTTTTTTAAAAAAATCTTCTTCTAAGATGGCATAGCCAAAATTATCAAACCAAGCTCCTCTGATTGGCAATAATTTTCGCGTTCTACCCTCCTTTAAAAATCCGGATTTTTCAAGGACCCTTATGGATGCTATGTTTTCAGTAGCGCAGCCTGCCTCAATGCGGTGAAGTTTTAATTCGCTAAAGCCAAAATTTAAAAGCCCTAAGGTCGCTTCGGTGGCATAACCGCGATTCCAATAATCGGGATGAAGTTTATACCAAAGTTCAGCATTTTGATATTTAGGTTTCCCAATCACCAATCCGCAAAGCCCGATTAAGGATTGACCCTTGGCTTCCAAAATGGCAAACACATAACGAATGCGTTCTGCGGCTTTTTGTGATTCCAGAATATCTGAAACCAATTTTCGGGTTGATTCAAGGTTTTCAGGAATCCCCAAGGTGTTGTAGTAATCGACCTCGGGAAGTGAGTTGATGGCATGAATGGCGCTTAAATCACCGGCCAAAACTTCTCTGAGCAACAGACGCCTGGTTTGTATTTTAAATTCCATCATCATCAGCGCTAACCTCTGCCTTGCACTCTACTTCAAAATTTAACGAGCTTGCGATATAACAAATTTCATGCGCCTTATGATGCAAGGCGATGGCCTTAGTCACCATGCTCGGTTTTGAAACGGTGATTACCGGGTTCAAAACCACCTGCTTAAATTGACCGCCACCGGATTCATTTTCAAGCATGGTGCCTACGGCATGGTCGAGGTATGAGGTGACCTTAATCCCTTCCATAGCGCAAACATAGAGATAGGAAAGCATGTGGCAGGACGAAATGGCCGAAACAAGTAAGTCCTCGGGATTGAGTTTGCTTCGGTCGCCAACCACCGGGTTGTCGGTTGTGAGTTCTAAATCGGGCTTACCCTCAATGCGAACTTTATGGTCGCGGCTGTATTGCCTCACGCCACTTGTTCCAGTACCTAAATTACCATGCCATTGTGTGGTTGCCTTGTAAACATGTTCTTTTTTCATTACCCAATGTTATTTTTTTGAAGCCCTGAAAAGCCTGTCATTTATTGCTCTGCCCAAACCCGTTTCCGGAAATTTCTCGGCCAGAATTAAATTCAAATCCATACTGTCCAACTTTCGCATGGCGCCAAAAAGATTTCGGGCAGCCTCTTCTAGCGACCCATCCGGTGATAAAACAACCTGGTTTTGAGGGTGAACCAAGGGTAACGCTGTTTTAAAAGTTAGCGCGCCTATTTTTAAATTTTCGCTCTCAGGCGTATAGTTTTTGCCTATGATGATGAGGGGTGTCTGCGTGGCGTAATGTTTGTCTAATTGCCCCGGAGAATGGGGTTTAGAGTGTGAAGCGATGTTTATTCCCACCGGACCTATGCACTGTTCTATTGCCTCAATTCCCAGCCCGCCAAGTCTTAGAATTACCGGTTCAGTATCGTTTTCAAACATCACGATCGTCGACTCCAAGCCTACACGGCTTGGCCCTCCGTCTAAAATGAGTTTCACCTCTTGTCCCAATTGATCGTTTACATGTTGAGCTGTGGTGGGACTTACATAACCAAATGGATTGGCACTGGGTGCTGCGAGGGGGAAATCGAGCCTACCGAGTAATTCAAGGGTCAAGGGATGATCCGGTACCCTTAAACCCACATAACTCAGACCTGAGGTGGCCATATCAGGGATGCTCTGATTTTTTGGCAGGATGAGGGTCAATGGACCGGGCCAAAAAGATGCGGCAAGTTTTCGGGCTTTTGCCGGAAATTGGCTCACATATTTTTCTACTTCCTCAGCGTTTTTAAGGTGTACGATGAGAGGATCGAAGAAGGGCCGATTTTTGATTTTAAATATTTTAGTAATCGCCTCTTCATTTAAAGCATTTGCAGCCAAACCATAAACCGTTTCGGTGGGAATGCCCACTACATTCCCGCTTTCGAGAATCCTAACGGCTTCAGATAATGATGGATTTTCTTGCAATGCTTGTGATGGCTTTTTTTGGCGAAGGATTTCGTTTCATTCGAGTGAGAAAGAATTACTTTTAACACATCCCTACCGTGGGTTCGATTCCAATGTTACTTGCCAGGCCGGCTTTTATGCCCAATATTTTAAAAAAAACACCAAGCTTTAAGAGCTTGTCTAAAAAAAAAACAGCCTATTAAGTTCCTTTTCTCTTTAAATGAAATTTTTCAATCTTATTGTAAAGATGACTCCGTTGGATATCTATTTCCTGAGCGGTTTTGGCTACGTTCCAGGCATTTTTACGCAGCTTGGTATCGATAAATACCTGTTCGGCAAAGTCCTTAAAATCCTGAAACTTTTCGTATTGGTTTACAATGTCTTCTAAATTTACCGATTTACCTCCCATGGGATTGGCAAAATTTAGAATATCGTTTTCTGATATTTTCTCACCGCACAATATGACTAGGCGCTCTATTACATTTCTTAGCTCTCGTATATTTCCACTCCAGGTAATGTTTTTCAATTCATTCATCGCCCCCGAAGTGAGTTGTTTTCTTGGCATCACATTTTCTTCACAGATATCGGAAACAAATTTTTCGGCCAAAAGTGGAATATCCTCGAGGCGCTCGTTAAGGCTTGGAACATGTATTAAAATTACGCTGAGCCTGTGGTAAAGGTCTTCTCTGAAGTTTCCGGCTTCTATTTCTTTTCTCAGGTCCTTGTTGGTGGCAGCAATGATTCTCACATTCACCTCAAGTTCCTTCTCTCCACCCACTCTTGTAATCTTATTCTCCTGAAGGGCTCTTAACACTTTAGCCTGAGCGGATAAACTCATATCACCGATTTCATCCAGAAAGATGGTTCCGCCGTCGGCTCTTTCAAACTGACCAATGCGCTGCTTGATGGCCGAAGTAAAGGCTCCCTTTTCGTGGCCAAACAATTCACTTTCTATTAATTCGGAGGGTATAGCCGCGCAGTTAACCTCAATGAGGGGCATGTTGGAGCGGTTACTTCGCTCGTGCAACCACCTCGCTACAAGTTCCTTACCGGTACCGTTCTGACCGGTAATCATCACGCGTGCATCGGTAGGCGCTACCTTTTCAATGGTTTGTTTAATTTTAATGATGGCGGGTGAATCCCCAATAATTTCGTGGGTTTTTGAAATTTTTCTTTTTAAAACCTTGGTTTCAATCACCAGGTTGTTCTTCTCACAGGCGTTTCTCACCGTGATAAGAAGCTTATTGAGATCAGGGGGTTTGGCAATAAAGTCGTAAGCACCCCTGCGTGTCGCCTCCAATGCAGTTTCAATGGTACCATGCCCTGAAATCATAATAAACGAAACATCGTCGGCCACGCCTTTTACGCGATCAAGAAGTTCCAAACCATCTATCTTAGGCATTTTGATGTCGCATAAGGCTACATCATATTCGGTTTTTCTGAGCATGTCCAAGGCCTGGGCACCATCTTCAGCTAAATCTATTTCATAGCCTTCGTAGGTTAAAATTTCCTTTAAGGTCTCACGAATACTTGCTTCGTCATCTACAATTAATATTCTCGACATCTGATATTTTGTTTTACTACTTAATTTTAAAAAAAATGCAAACCGATAAGCCGGGTTCTGTCCCGTTTCTTTCAAAACGGTGCCTGTCATTTATCTATGCGACCTACCCTCCTTGTCATCAAGCCGAAGCTTGAATCGGGCGAGCCACCCTCAATACAAGGTATACATGGTCTTACAACGCACAAGGTTTTTTCCAAACATACATCGCTGCATTCTGTGGGAGCTCTTACCTCCCATTTTCACCTTTTCTCTGATTTCATATGAAACCAAAGTAGTTATTTTCTGTAACACTTTCTGTTTTTGGCTTTTGACACCAAAACCTCCCATTTCTAGGAGTGTGCTGCTCTGTGTTGCCCGGACTTTCCTCTCCCCAAAATGCAACTTGGCATATTGGAAAGCGACAAGCTGGTTTGCTAAGCAAAATTAGGAATAAATGTATAATAAAAAAGACGTGTGAATATTAATTTATAATATTTCAAGTGGACAGCTTTAGAAAGCTCAAAAGTGCTTTGTTATCAGGCTCTAGTTTTAAAATCTTTTGGGCCATTCCTTTGGCCTTCGATAAATTATTGGTAAAGAGATAATAGTCGAATAGGTTTTTTAATAAAGGAACATAATCGGGGTTGGTAACCAAGCACCTTTCATAAAGGCGCCCCGATTTTGCAATTTCTCCTTTTTTAGAATAAAAATAGCCCAGGTTATTTAAGGCCTGAGTGTGATTCGAGTTGAGTTCCAGGACCGATTTGAGGCTTAATTCTTCCGCTATGCTATTTTTGAGTTCGTGTTCAACCACGCTTCTTTTAAATAAAAATTCATAGTTTTTTGGTTGCAGCCTGCATGCTTGCTCAATATACTTTTCGGCAGACTTCCATTTCGATTGATTCATCAGAGACTGGCCCATCCGGTAGCAGGTCCATGCATCCATTTGGGCCAAGTCTAATTTGGAGCCAAATACTGCTGCTTTGGCGAAATTGTTTTTTAAAAACCAATAATACACCTCAAGATCCGGCCGAAGGCGTTTATCTAAAATTTCTCTGGCTTTTTTGAGATAGAGCGCGTCAGGGCTGAATTTTTCGTAATAACTCAAATAGGCCTTTATCAGGGTTTCAGAGCTTGTATTTTGGCTGTTAACACAATACAAGCCAGCAATTCCTTCATTGGAGACGGGGTGCATTTTAGAAGCGACTTGTATTTTATGGTCGTGAATTTGAACATGGGGAATATCAGTAGCACCGCTTTTGGGCATATGGCATTTTATACAATTAAATTCTTCTGCGGCTTGCACTTGCAAAGGAGTTTTGCACTCCTTTTCTTTTGAATGGCAATTCTTGCAGGCATTATTGTATTGCGAGGCTTCAGTTTCTTTTACCGAAATATGGGGGTTATGACAATTGATGCATGTGAGTTTTTGCACATGAACAGAGCGATTGGATTTGATAAAACATTGACTTTGTTGCAGCCGTTGCGCATGTGACGCCATAATAAAGCTGGAAGAATTTTCAGGAAATTTAGGCATGAAAACCTCCATAAAGTCTGACAGTTTCATGCCCGGTTTAAATGCTGTAAAAGTTTTGCCTTCCTTTAGCAGGGCATTTCCTTGTAAATGACAACGTTGGCACAAGTCAATTTGAAGCGGCCAATCGAGTTTGGCCGGGTTTACTATGGTTCGGTCAATGCTGTCCCTGTGTGAAGGTCCCCGTCCTTTTAATCGCATTTTGACGTGCAATTCACCCGGTCCATGGCATCGCTCACAATCAATTCCCAAACCTACTTTTACGAATTTATTATCGGTGTTAGCTTCAAGCTGTGGCATGGCGTTATGGCAACTCATGCATTCAGCATCGATCAGGCGCTTAAAGCGCGAATTTTTTCCATTCTCGAACCCGGGGGGGAGTCCCCAGTGTTTCTTTTGTGAGTACCAGGTCATAGGTGCCTGATATACAAAACCGTTTCGGACTATGAGATGAGAATTCGTGTGTTGGCCTGAACCGATAATGTAGTCTATTTTTTCTACTCTTTTATGAACCGTATCCTTATTTTCAATGCGAAATTCCATCATAAACATTTCATTTTTAACCCAGTAGGCTTTATAATAAAAATCGTTAAGGGTGTCGTAGATCACGGAGTTTTTTGAGAAATCGGCTGAAGATTTTTCTGGAGTAGCTAAGTAAAATGAGCTTCCCATTCCGGTATGAATAAAGGTTTTGGCCTTGTCTTCATGGCAACTGGCGCAAGTGGCCATGCCAACATACTTTACCGAATCATGGTGATTGAGATAGAAGAATTCTGATTCTTGTTTGTTTGATCTTTGGCACGAGTATATCGCCACCACGACCAAACAAAACAGAAAGACAGACGAAATTAAAAAGCGAGGCCTTATTAATTTTTGGATGAAAATTTGAGGGTAGCCCATTTTTAATTTTTAATCGAATGGCCTTCAATTTCGTCCATAGGTATTTTTTATTTAAACACCTATCAACGCTTTCCAGGCCACCATTCCGCCGGTGAGATTTTTTACATTCGAGAATCCCTGTTTGCTTAAAAAATCAGTTGCGGCAGCACTTCGAGCACCTGAATGACAATGTATGATGATTTCCTCATCCATAAATTCTTCAAGGTCGGGTAAGGCGGCCTGTAAATTCCCAAGAGGGATGAGCCTTGCCTTGATGTTAAAGTCTTCATGTTCGTAAGGCTCCCTTACATCAATAATGATTGGAGATTCACCTTTGTCCATTCTGGACTTAAGTTCGCTAGCGGTAATGGTTTGCATTCTGTTAATCTTGTAATTTAATAATTTTTTGACGGTAGTTTTTACCTGATTTTGTGATCGTATTTAAAAGGTAAACACCTGTAGGCAATTCACTTGTATTTATAGTGTTGGAATGACTTTCGAGCAATTTTTGACCGGATAGGTTATACAGCTCCATGCTCACGATTTCAGAACTATTTTCCAAAGATATTTTATCTCGGAAGGGGTTAGGGTATGCTAGGACATTGTGAGAATTTTCCGGTGCAGATAGGTTTGCTGGTCCCAGTTTAACCTTTTTGCCCACATAAGGACGCATCATTAAAGCTCCGGTGAGGCTGGTCGGTATGGCTTGCCAATTTCCAAGCACATTCAAATAAAATAAATTGTTTGAAATTTTTGAAGTGTTGTAGCCATTGTTATGGTCCCATCCCACGTCTAAATGAAAATTACCCTCTTGTTCCCAGCCTATGAAAAACTCACCTTTGGGCATCATCACGGCCTTATCAAATACAAAAACAAAGTAGCCATTGAGGCTGTCGGTGAACACAGGCGAAAGATTGGAATCAGAGTGTAAGCTTACATCACCGCCTCTTCCTGTTCCGGGTGCGCTTATTTTTTGCCATACTTTAAGATCAAATTTCCAGGTTGCAGAATTCTTAACCGATCGGTTAAAAAACATCCCTATGGCCCAAAGAGAATCCGACTGGGTGAGATTGAATCGGTAAGCCACAGCGCCCTTGTAAAATTGGTCGGGCACATCATCGTCGTAGCCAAAACCATATTCGGCTGTTCCATCGTCATAGGCATAGCAACTTCCAAATTCCTGATAAACGGTAATCTTATCGTTGGTTGCATATTTTGAAGCTATACCGGATTCCCTTATTTCATATTCGCGCTTAATCACCACCGGGGAGCCCGAGAGTCCGCCTAGATTAAAACCATTAAAACGCCTTTTTGCCGAATCCTGAGCCGGTATATTGGCGTTGTTTGAATTGTAATTGGTTGCGATCAACACATTGCTTCCGTTGCTTTCGGTGTGTCTTGCCTGAACATTTTTGGTAACATTATGGAGATTTGAAGCCGATAAGGTGAGAAGTTTCGATTTTTGATTGGCTGAATCCACCAAAAAATGCGCATAAGGCATTTGAAAATAATTTTTGAGCAAAGAGCTAGGACGACTTTGAATGGCGATGTCATCGTAATATCTCAGCGATATTTTTCTGTTCCGGGCCAGATGGACATAATCGACATGCCACTGATTCATGTTACCGGTTTGACGGCCATAATTGATAAACCGAAATTGAAAACCCTTGTGAAAGAAGGCAGTGTTTTGTAGGCCGACCATCACATATTCAAAGGGTGATAACAAGCCCCCTTTTGCCAGGAATTGAGTAATCCATAGGCCTGAGGTATCTTTAAATTGTAAGACAAGCGAATCGTTTTGATCGGAGGGATCGCCTAAGCCCTGACGTTGAAAGTAAAAGCTAAAGTAGATGGAATCGGCTGGAGAATAAAATTTACCGCTTGAATCGTTTAGGTTAATCAAAAGTGAAGTTAAGGTATCGCAAGGCCCGAAATTCAAATCGTTCAGTTCGGTATAGGGATGTCCTTTTTTATCGAGATTATCAAAAGTTGCAACCCCGTAGCTTGGAGGGAGCACAGCAAAATCGTTATTTATAAACACATTGTTGTCGAACCATTTGCTTGAATCGGGGTAAACTATCGTAGAAACAAAATCATCGAAAAAAGGAATCTTCAAGGTATCTTTCCTATTCCATTTGTAGAGTTTTGTATTGGAGTTCCATTCAGGATGGGTATTGGCGTAATTCAGCAAAGTGCTGTTCGTGCTTCGCTTTAGCTTAACCTGACCAAAGGCAGGTATCGCAGTGCAAAGCAAAATGAGGTAGGCTATTTTTCTCAAGTGCGTGAAAGGCATATAAACGTTAACGGATGCTGATGTGAATAATTGTTCTCATTATGCCATTGCGGCGATTCAAATTTAGTAGTCAATGCCATCGGTTTTCGGAGGGGGCTCCCCATTCATAGGAACCGTATCTAATTTATGTCCGGAGGTGTCGGTGCGATTAACCATCACCCCAATAACCAGGTCGATGGTGGAACCTCGCTTGATGCTTTCTCCAGGAGCAATGGGTTCACCTCTGTATAGTTGCTCAAATACTGGTTTATCGGCCTCTGAGGCAATTGAAGGGTCGGGTTGCTCTATGACTTTGCCCAATAGGAGCCCTTTTCTTTGCAATGTTAGCTTTGCAATGTTAAAACTCATTTTTCCTGCAATATCAGGCATTTCAACCTCAGGGACATCCAAAGAATTGACAGTCAGGTATATTTTTCTTCCTTTTTTAACCATACTCATGGCCGCCGGATTTTGTTCCATAACCTGGTGACGAGGGGCATCCTTATCATAAACCGAATCCGATATAACGTAGTCGAGCTCGCTGGATTCCAAAATTTCGATGGCTTTTTTAACACTCAAACCGGTGAGCTTAGGAACCTCTTCGGTTTGTCCTTTTCGGGTGTAGATATTAATCGCAAAAAAAGAGATAATGCCTATGATAACTAACACCAGAAGCATTAGCAACATATTTTTTACTATAAGCCAGATTCCCTGAAGCATGCTTTACCTACCGAAAAGTATAATTCCAAACGCATTCTTGAGTTGGATTTTTTATTGCGGATTTGCAAAATTAATCATTTTGACTTCAATCTCTCAGCTAATATGCTGTTAAAAAAAGTGGGGACGTCAATGCCTGCGGCCCTTAATTGTTGTGGCACTAAACTCTCATTTGTTATACCCGGAGTGGTATTGGCTTCCAAAAAATAAAAGGACCCTTCTTTCAGAATGAAATCCATGCGTGAAAGGGTTTTACAGGCTAAGGCTTTGAAAACCGTAAGCGAGAGATGTTGTATTTGACGCATTAATTCAACTGAAAGATCGGCGGGGGTCACTTCATTCGATTTACCAAGATATTTTGCATTGTAATCAAAAAAATCGGTCTCACTTATAATTTCTGTTGGAGGTAAGGCCTTTGTTTCTCCTGCAAGTTGATACACCCCACAAGAAAATTCACGCCCGGCAATAAACTCCTCAACAATAACTTCGCTATCGAAATCAAAAGCTTTTTGAATAGCCTCTTCCAGTTTGGCCCAATCGTAAATTTTACTGACACCATAACTGGAACCATTTTTATTGGGTTTAATGAACAAAGGCAAACTCAGGTTTTTCTCTATTTCCTCTCTCACAGCATGTGTATCCTTAGGGTCTAAGCAAAGAATCGACTTAGCCATCATGATTCCCCTGTTTCTTAAAAAATCTTTACAGGCCGATTTATCGAAGCTGAGGGCTGAAGATAAAACACCGCATCCTGTGTAGGGTATCTTGAGCATATCCAAATAGCCTTGAATTTTGCCGTCCTCGGCAGGCGGACCGTGCAAAGGAAAAAAAGTAGCCAAATCGAAATGTACAGCCTTTCCATTTTCTATAAATGAAAAGTCATTCTTATTGATTTCCGAGCGCTCCTCATTTTCAAATTTTACGTACCAAAGTTCTTCGGTAATGTGCACAAAATAAGGCTGATAGATGGACTTGTCTACCCATTCATAAAATTTTTTCGCGCTGAGCAGGGAGATGTTCGATTCGGCCGAGAAACCCTCGGTGAGAATAGCTATTTTTGGCTTTGACATAGTTGGCATACAAAATTAACGTTTTGAATGGGCTTCACCTTTTGTAGACCCTAAAATAATTTGCCCTTCCGTTCATAATAATATGCATCGCTTAGACGATGGAGAAAAATTGCAAATAAGTTTTACCTTTGGCACAGCAATTGTAAACTCAAAACATAGAATCGTAACATGAAAAATATTCTCACTCTCATCGTTTTCTTAATGCTTTCAGGACTCGTAAAAGCGGTTGATCCCGACTCTACCAATAGCAGCGCCATTCCCTCTGTTTTGGTTAAAGATCTGAACGGGCAATCGGTTAATTTCCCTGATGCCTTTACGAAGGGACAAATCACGGTCATTTCATTTTGGGCTACCTGGTGCAAACCCTGTTTGGTTGAATTGGGCAACATCGACAATGTTTACAGCGATTGGAAGGAAAAATACAACGTGAAATTAATTGCCGTTTCGGTAGACGATAGCAGAACCATACCTAAGGTTAAGCCGATGGTAACCAGTAAAAATTGGGAATATGATGTCTTAATCGACGCGAATGGCGACTTGCGAAGAGCCATGAATGTGACCAATCCTCCAACTACCTTTCTCATTGATCAGAACGGACAAATCGTCTATACTCATACTGGCTATTTGGAGGGGGATGAGATTGAACTTGAAAAAAAGATTGCAGCTTTGGTTAAGCATTGATAGGTATTCTGAGAGTTCAAGTCAGGATAGTACTAAAAAAATAAATTATTAACATCATAAGCATAGTATTTATAGTCTTGAGACATAGACATAGGGATATCAGGATCTGGTTTTAACAATAATTTTATTTTGGAAATTTATAACATCTTGCTAAATTTGTATAAATTTAACTGAATAAATTATGAGTACTCTTGAATTAAATGTTTATGAAATTTTTAAAACAAAATTCGGTGAAAGGGATGCCAAGGAGGTCATTGAATTCATCGATGTGAAAGTTAGTAAAAAAATTAATTATAAAACCGAAGAAATGGAAAAGGTCATCTCAAAAGACATTCACACCCTAAGTCAAAATATCAGCAAAAATTTTGCAAGCAGGGAAGATTTGGCTCATGTTAAATCGGATATGATCAAATGGATGTTTATTTTTTGGGTTACGCAAATGGCTTCATTGTTTGCGTTTATGCTTTATTTTGTTAAAAAGTAATTTTTTTAGGTTATTATCCTGAGTTCTTAATTCAAGATATGCTTGATTATGATAATAGTGAGGCAACTCTAATGTTTTCATTAATCTTATTTTTCAACAATCAACATTAAAAGTATTAGTTAGAAGTCAACTTTCGATTCTCAGTTAAGGTAAATTTTATAAGGTTTCATTTTTCCGAAATACGTTTTTTTCTTTCAAGTCAATCTATGGCCCTTTTTCATGAGTATCTATGAAAATTTATAATTGCTTTTAACCCGTCGTCTAATTCTGACATTCAATTATTTGCTGGTAAATGGTTTCAGCACATCTGAAAGATAGCAAGTCAAGTCTCATTTATTCATAAATTAGGGCCTGCTGAAAAACACTTCAAAGCTTGATATGATTAGGTTCACATTAGCTTCAATTTCTTCTAATTCACGATAAAATCAGTAAAGTATCAAAATGTCGTGCATCAAATGCCATCATGAGGTCGTTAGTTCATTGCACATGCATTATGCCGATTGGACAAATGTAATAGTCCAAATTTTCGTTCCTCAATTTGCCCTAAACATTTGCATCCATCGGCATTTACCACTGAAGGCTTTGCATAATATGGGTATATCATTTAAAGCACATTGGTATAACTTCGGCGGCTGCAGCTTGAAGTACGTCAAAGTACATCTGCGCTTTGCCGCCTCGTCCTGCACGCATACTGAACTTTTTCAGCAGGCCCTAAATTAAAGAGTATTCTCATCAGTTTTCAAATTAATTTAATAGTTCCTAACTTAATTAATTCTAAAAAAACAATTCAACTTTTTGAAGAAAATAGAATTTTCAATATCTAAGTTCTCATGGAATTAATAGGATGAGATTTTTTTTTGGGGAAGGGTTATTAAATGCTACTTTTGTTTTTTTCTGACCGATAGAATTAATAAATGGGGACTGCCAATGAGATTTGAAATGATCAGTAATTTTGTTGTATCACGCATGCACCGAAAAAGCATATTCTGCATCTTGAGGCTTTCACTTATGAGTTCAAAATTAAAAATTGTCAGTAAACCAAATTGTTAAGTTATGAATGAGCATTTGCAATTAAACGATTATATAAATAAGCACAAATTTTGTGAATTCGGGGAACAAACTTTTACCAGATTAGTTGGATTTGCAATGATTTTTGCTGCTTTATTTAGATATAAGAAACCAAGCCTTAAATTGAGGAATCATTTAGTGCTGCTAATTCTATTGTTATTTTCTACTCCAATTTTAGCACAACTACCCAATGATTTCGAAAGACTTTTAGCTTCAGGAAAAATCCCTGATGATTTTACTAAGCTTTCTTCCGAAAAGTACAAGGAAGATTTAAGTTCGAATAAGGTCAATGAAAAACTTGGTAAGAAAAATGCCCGTGAATTCGCAGCCATTACAAATTATTCAATCGATAATCTTCTTTTAAGTGGGAAAGTTGTTTATGGAGATCCGATTTCGATTTACTGCAATAGTATAAAAAATGTACTCTTAAAAACTGACCCACAAACCCGTGACTTTCTAAGAATTTATGTTTTAAAAAGTAGTCAGGTGAATGCATTCTCAACCAACCAGGGGATTATTTTTGTAACCGTAGGCCTCATGTCCCGAATGAAAAACGAAGCTCAGCTTGCATTTGTTTTGGCACACGAAATTGCACATTTCAAGAAGAATCATTCCCTTAATGCCTTTAAAACGAATAAGGAAATGTTTTCGGGCCGAAGCAAATATAAGCAACTCTCGGTTGAAGAAAAACTTCTGAAATCGCTAAAACATTCCCGTAATTCGGAACTTGAAGCAGATAAATATGGTTATTTTTTATTTAAAGCAGCTGGTTATGATGTGACCCAATGTTTGGAAGTTCTTGATATTCTAGCCTTTTCTTATCTGCCTCTTGAACAAATTGATTTCACTCTGAATCAATTTGAAGATAAAAATTTTGTATTCCCAGAAGAATTCAAGCTGAAATCTGAAAGAAAAATTGTTTGGCCAGAAGAAAATGAAAATGAAAGCTCTCATCCCGAGATAAAAAGTAGGAAAGATATACTTTTAGCAGAAATGGATGAGGCGGATAGTGTGAATGAAATGAATGTTTTTATACTATCTGAATCAGAATTTTTAACAGCCAGAGACATAGCCACTGTTGAGATGCTTAATATTGATATTATCAATGCCGATTTCATTTCTTGCTTCTATAATTCTTATGCATTGATGCAAAAATTTCCTGAAAATGCTCAAATAATAAAATGTCATGCCATGGCTGCTTATGGAATTCAAAAATTTTGTGCCAACTCTCAGGAGGAAACTTATATGCTATCTGAAAAAAAAGGGGAGGGGAAAATTGGCCCTATACAATTTGCAATGAAAGAAATGCAGTTAAAGGATATTCATGTTTTCGTTTCAAGATATATCTGGCTTTTAAGCTATAAGTTCCCCAATATCGATTATCTTAAAAGGATGCGTAAACTAAGTTTAATGGAAGCTGCCATATTTATCAATGACAACGCCCTTAAATTTAAAGAAAAATTAGATACTAATGATTCTTTGAATGAAAAACGATTTAAAGAAAACCAGACAAAAAATAATTATTTGGCTTACGCCTACTTGCCTTTTATGAATGATAGTTCGTTTAAAAAAATCTTTAAATACGGAGTGATTAAAAGATCAGAAGTTATAGGTAAAAGGAAACGTAGAAAGGTGGAAAAGGACGAGATACTTGTTTCTAAAGGAAAAGGACATGTCAATAATTTGCTAATGATTAATCCTCGTTATTACCACCTTGATAAAAGAAAAACAATTGATCAGCAATTTCTTAAATCGGACGCTAAACAAAGGGAAATTAGAGAGGGAGTAGTTTCCTTAGCAAAGGCTATCGATATAGAACTTACAATTCTTGACTCTCGAGAAAAGGGGGTTTTAAATACCGAAAAGTTTAATGAATATGCGTTATCTGTTGACTGGTTGAGGGAACGCATTCTTTATTTTGGATCGGATTATATAGGTTTTTATAGCCAATATATTACAGAATTGCAGGCTAAGTATGGTTCTGACCATCTTGCCATTAATTCGATTTGGAATGTTACTGATCATAAGAAGTTTAATGCTACAGCCTTGGCTGCAAGCGCTTTTTTCTTTTATACCTTGCCCATTTATCTTGTTTGGCAATTAACCCCAAGTCATACCATGGAATATGTTTTTGTGGTATTTGATCTAAAAACGGGCAATTTGGTGTATGCAGATGGTAAGATGTTTTCGTCCAAATACAGAAAAGAGATTCTTAACGCTCATATTTATAATTCTCTAAACCAGCTAAAATAAATGATGTTTTTTTTAAAAATGCAAGGTTCCATTGGGTTGTTAATATTAATTAGCACCGTGACCTCAGCCCAAAATTACAATAAAACTTCAGGCTATATTGGTCGAAAAAATTTATTATCAGCCACAGCTCATTTCTACCCTTCTTTCAAACCACAAAGTTCTAAAGGCAATGCACCGGCCATGACTATGAATAAGGAGTTTCAGTACGCATATACACGCGTTGTAAAAAATTATTTTGGTGTCACTCTTTGTATGGGCCAAAGTGTTACATCTACTGTATTATCACGTTCTGGCGAATCAGTCGATGAAACCGTGTATCATAAATCGCCTGAAGGCTATGAAGAAGAGTTGCGCAATGTGAGCGGAAGACCAAGCATTAAGGATAAATATTATGGGATAAAATTGAAAATATATCTTAGAGAAAAAGGTGCTCTCGCCCCTTTGGGGTTATATGGTTCACTCGGATATAACATCCATAACTACACCATCGATTATTCTAATGTTCGCTTAACTATGCTCACCGATAACCCTTTTACAGGTGATGAAACACGAATTTACAAACTTATTTCACCAATCCAAAAATACAAAATACCAGAAATTAATTTCGCCATGGGATTGAATCGCGCCATAGGAAGGCGTTTTGTAACCGATATAGGTGCTCAACTGGGTGCATTATTATTTGAAAAAAAGCCAATCCCCAGGCAGGGAACGGTAGGAGTAGATCCTGTTACCATTCATTTTGAGAACTCTTCACTCGGCAGGGCAAGAGCCTTTAATATATTTAAAATTTATTTTTCCTTGGGTTTCATATTCTAACTTTTAAAAAAATGACTATTCTGAAAAAATTGGTATATCTTGGATGTTTTGCTCTTTCAGCCTGCATGCTTGAAGAAAATAAGAATTTTGAATTAATTGAAGATAATTCTGATAATTCAAGCAATAAATCTCCATGTAACTATAAGGATTCGGCCATGATAAATGCCGATTCTTTTTTTGGAAAAATTGGGCAAAAATCGGTTTATACTGGTTGGGATTATTATGAAGTTAGACTTGATGGATCTTGGGGCCATCTTGTTGTAGTAACATTTAAAGGTGGCATCCGACCTCAAAAAACAAAGGTCATAGACTTGGCAACAAATTATGGATATAGTATTAGGTATGCCATTGGTGCAAATTGGGAGTATAAAAGTGTTTCCGGTAAATTATACTGTGTCGTTAACCCAGACAATAGCATAAAATGCGACTGGTGCGATGTAAAAATGAAAGGCCATTCTGGAGATTTTTCTATGGCAAGAGGAGGGTTTACCTTAAAGTGATTTTTTACATCCTACCTCTCCAACTCCACCAACAAACCCAACGCTTCCCCCAACCCATTAATATCCGAAATTTTTATTGTCAATAAATCTTTGCTTTGTTTCAACACCGCTTTGCTTGGATTTTGACGAATGTATTCCAGAATTTTTCCAAATGTTTCACCCTGAAAATAGCGATCGTCGCGGGTAAACCAAGCAGTAAGACATTTTTGCCGCAAGGCTATTTTTTCGAACCCAAGGCGTCGCCCCAGCCATTTTAATCTCACACTTTTAATAAGATCTCTGACCTGCTTGGGGAGCTTGCCAAATCGATCCACCATGCGAATGGAAAATTGCTCCAGTTCGGTTTCATCTTTTATTCGCGCCAATTCATTGTAAAGGCTCAATCGCTCGCTGATGTTTCGAATAAAATGGTCGGGAATCATAATATCCAAGTCGGTCTCAATCAAACAGTCTTTTATTTTCGGCTCTTCATCATGATCCGACATCTCTGAAAATTCTTCTTCTTTGAGCTCTTGTATGGCTTCGTCGAGAATTTTATGATACATCTCAAAGCCAATGTCGGCAATAAACCCACTTTGTTCGCCACCTAGTAAATTACCGGCGCCCCTAATATCCAGGTCGCGCATGGCCACATTAAATCCACTTCCCAAATCGCTGAATTCCTCAATGGCCCTTAAACGGCGTTTGGCCTCGTCGGTGAGTTGGTGAACCGTTGGAGCAAATAAGTAACAATAAGCCTTTTTATTGCTCCGTCCGACGCGCCCACGCATTTGATGAATATCACTCAGACCGAAGAAATGAGCATTGTTTATGATCATGGTATTTGCGTTGCTTATATCCAAGCCCGATTCGATAATGGTAGTGGCAACCAAAACATCGTATTCCCCTTCTACAAACTTTAGCATCACATCTTCGAGTGCGTCTCCCGACAACTGACCGTGCCCGACGCAAACCTTGGCCCTCGGACATAAACCCTCTATCAATCGGGCTATTTCATAAATGTCTTTGACCCGGTTGTGCACCACAAACACCTGACCTCCTCGGGCAATTTCATGGTTGATGGCCGTTTTTAAAATTTCACGACTGAATTCATGCAACTCTGTGTTTACCGATTGGCGGTTGGGAGGGGGGGTATTGATAATTGAAAGATCTCTTGCCCCCATAATGCTGAAATGTAAAGTTCTGGGAATAGGCGTAGCTGTGAGCGTGAGCGTATCTACATTTACCCTCAATTCCTTGAGTCGGTCTTTGGCTGCTACCCCAAATTTTTGTTCCTCATCAATGATTAAAAGACCCAGATCCTGAAATTTGATGTCTTTGCTCAATAATTTATGAGTGCCAATAAGTATATCTACCTTTCCTTCAGCCAGATTTTTTAAAGTTTCTTTCTGCTGCTTTGCAGTCCTGAATCGGCTGATGTAATCTACTTTTACCGGGAAATCGCGTAACCTTTCTTTAAAGGTGCGAAAATGCTGTTGGGCCAAAATGGTGGTTGGCACCAAAATAGCCACCTGCTTATTGTCGCAGCAGGCTTTAAACGCAGCCCGAATGGCAACTTCTGTTTTACCGAATCCCACATCGCCACAAACCAAGCGGTCCATTGGATGCGGCGATTCAAGGTCGCGTTTTACATCATCAATGGCTTTGGCCTGGTCCGGGGTATCTTCAAACATAAAACTCGCCTCCAACTCCGTCATTAAATAGGTATCTCTTGAAAAACTAAATCCGGTCTGGGCTTTTCGTTTTGCATAGAGCAAAATCAGATCCCTGGCAATATCTTTAACCTTGCTTTTGGTTTTGCGCTTTAGGTTTTGCCAGGCATCGCTTCCTAATTTATTTAAAACCGGTTCGGTCCCTTCCTTGCCGCTGTACTTCGAAATTTTATGAAGGGAGTGTATGTTTACATAGAGCAAATCGTTGTTCTTGTAACTTATTCTTACGGCTTCCTGCAGGGTCCCTGCCATTTCTATTTTTTGTAAGCCTTCAAATTTTCCAATGCCATGGTCGATGTGTACCACAAAGTCTCCTGGCGTCAGGTCTCTCAGCTCCTTTAAGGTGAGCGCCTGATTTCGGGTATACCGCGCCTTGGTTTTATGGCGGTAATATTTATTAAATATTTGATGCTCGGTGTAGTAAGCCGTTTTGTTGATTCCATCTAAAAACCCTTTTGATAAACCTTGATAAACCGGAATAAATTCTAAGTCGGCACTTAGGTCATCGAAAATAGATTGGAGCCTTTCGATTTGTTTCCCGGTTTCGGAAAATACAAGATTGCGAATGCCTGATTTTTCATTTTGCCTCAGATGGGTAATGAGCAAATCAAAACTCTTATCGAATGAAGGCTGGGGCAGAATGTTAAATTCTATTACCTCATTGGGTTTAAACAAGGTACGGCTTCCGCTTTCTATGACTCTGTATCCGTTGAGTATTTTTTGAATATCAGAAGGAGATTCAAATAAGTCCATAGGAGCCGGCAACCCAGCTTTAGAGTTGGCGTCATGATAAAAGTTTGCCGCCTTATCGATGCCATGGTGTATAATATCAAAGCTCAGCTGAATGTCTTCAACAAAAAGTAGGCAGTCATCTGACACATAATTCCAGATGCTCGATCGCTTGGTAATGATGTCATCCTTGCTTATATCAGGTACAATGGCTGCAAATTGGAGTTCTTTTACCGAAAGCTGAGAAACAGTGTCGAAGGAGCGAATGGACTCGATTTTCGAACCGTCTAGTTCAATACGGTATGGAAAGTCGTGAGAGAAAGAAAAAATATCGACGATGCCTCCCCTGATTGAAAATTGTCCGGGTTCATACACAAAATCTTCCCTTTCAAAATGATATTCATTTAAAAATTCAATGATAAAATCAATTTCAAAAGCATCTCCAATATTCAATTCCACGCGATTTTTTTTCAAATCGGCCGATGGAATCACGGTTTCGGCAATGGCTTCGGGATAGGTTACCAGAATATAGGCGCCGCTTCTCCGGTACAATTGATTGAGGACTTCGGTTCTCTGTTGAACGTTGAAGGCATCGGTTTGGTTAATATTAAAAGGCTTAGTATAGGAATCGGGCAAAAACAACAACTTATTCGACCCAATTAAATTTTCAATATCGGACTTGAGATAGGCTGCCGATTCTTTGTCGGGCAAGATAGCCACCACTGATTTTCCGAACTTTTCGAAGAGCCCGGCCACCAGAAAGGCATTAGAACTGCCCACCAGATTTTGGATGTTGATTTTTGCATAACTGCGCACCGCATCCATCAATATACCAAAGGGACGGCTATTGCAAAACTCCTCTAAAACCTGCTTTGCGTTCAATTAAGGGTGCAAAAGTAAGCTGAAATAGGAATTGAGAACCAATGAATTTATTTCTTTAAGCGAGTTTAGGCCCGAACTGCCCTGGAGCGAAAGGGGTGTTCACCTAAAATCCACCAGGAAGTGCGTTTGGTACTCAAACCAAATGGTTCAATAGCATGTGCCTTGATATGGGCTAAAATTTCGTCCTCCTCATCGGAAATTAAATACAAATGCTTGTCACCTGCGTCTATGGTACCCTTGCGGCACATTACTTCGAAATGTTCTAAAAGGAGTTCATGAAATCCTTTTGAATAAATGGCCACCGGAAATTTATCTATTTTTTTCGTTTGAATCAAAGTGAGCGACTCGAATAACTCATCTAAAGTTCCAAAACCACCCGGAAACACCACGAATCCATAAGAATACTTTAGCAGCAAAACTTTTCTCACAAAAAAGTAACGAATATCCACAGTGGCATCGAGGTAGGGATTAGGCATTTGTTCAAAGGGCAATTCAATATTACAGCCTACCGAGCGCCCGCCTACCTCTCGTGCCCCTCTGTTGGCCGCCTCCATAATTCCTGGTCCCCCACCGGTCATAATGGTAAACCCCAAGCGCGCAATTTTGGCTGAGAGGGTCTTGGCCGCTTGATAATAGGGGTCGGTATCCGAAAACCTGGCCGAACCAAATATGGTGATGCAGGGGCCAACAAAGTGCAAAGTTCTGAACCCTTTCACAAATTGCCATACTACTTTAATGACAAACCACAGATCATTTAACCTCGATTGAGGGCCCTCTAAAAATTTTATTTCTTCCTTGGATTGAATCATGCTGACAATATTAAATTTTTAAAGCCGGGATTTCAAAAATTATCCTATTAAAGACTTGTTAAATCAGAATTTTAATATTTATTTTGCAATCCTTAAAATTAAAAAATGATAATAGTAAACGTTAAAGAAAACGAATCACTAGACAAAGCGATTAAAAAGTTCAAAAAGAAGTTTGAAAAAACCGGAGTTGTAAGAGAATTAAGAGAACGTCAGGCTTTTACAAAACCAAGTATAAAGCGCAGGATGCAGGTTATCAAAGCAACCTATAAGCAGGCCATGCAACAAGAAGCAAGTAATTAATTATTCAAAATATTATTGTAACTTGCCCATGCTAATTCAAGCATGGGCATTTTTTTTACAGATCAATTTTTCGAATACCTAAAGTACCAGAAAAAGTACAGTCTTCATACGCTTCTGGCCTACGAAAAAGATCTGGAAGATTTTATAATTTTCGCTGAAAAGGAGTTCGAAATTTCACATCCTGCCGAGATAAGCAACGACATGGTAAGGTCGTGGGTGAGTCGTTTAATTGGTCAAGACATCGCCCCGGTCTCAGTTCGCCGGAAAATATCTTCACTTCGCACTTATATTAAGTTTCTGCTAAAGGAACAGAGAATTGAGAAAAATCCCATTGTCGGTTTGCCGGTGCTTAAGCTCTCCAAAAAACTTCCTGTGGTAGTTTCGAGTGATAATATCAGTGCCATCATTGAGGGTTTGCCTGAAAACGCCAATTATTCTGAGCGTCTAAATCACTTGATCATCTGCTTGCTCTATGGAACAGGAATAAGACGCGCTGAGCTCATGGCCATCAAAGTGGAGGATGTGAATTTTAGCCTGAGGCAGATCAAAGTATTAGGAAAACGCAGCAAAGAAAGGATAGTTCCATTGACTCACGAATTAGCCGGTCAAATATCAAATTTTATGGAGCTAAAGGCCTCAAAATTATTATCCTCTGAGTTTCTTTTAGTTAATCAAAAAAATAAGCCATTATATCCGGGCTATATATATAATGTTGTAAAAAAAACTCTTACTTTGCATAAGGTAAATGGCAGGAGAGGACCTCATATTTTAAGGCATACTTACGCCACCCACCTCTTGCAAAACGGAGCTGAATTGTTAAGTGTTAAAGAATTATTAGGTCATTCAAGTTTGGTATCTACTCAGGTTTACACCCATGTTAATATTGAAGACCTCAAAAAAACTTATAAGAAAAACCATCCTAAACAGTAATCTACTATGAACATAAAAATCCAATCTATCCATTTCGACGCCGACAAAAAACTGATTGATTACGTAACTCAAAAAGTTGAAAAACTGGAGCACTTTTACGACAGAATATTGGACGCCAATGTATATCTCAAATTGAATAATCACCGAACCAAGGAAAATAAACACGTCGAGGTGAAATTAAATATGTCTCAAAATACCTTGTTCAAAGAGGCCGAGTCTAACAGTTTTGAGGCTGCTTCCGACATGGTTGTGGAAGCCTTGAAAATTCAAATAAAAAAGCACAAAGAGCTGCTTTTAGAAAAATCATAAAAAATATTAAAAGAGGCTTGAACTTTTAAATTATTAGGCATACTTTTGCAGTCCTTAAAAATTAAGAGGGATTATTCTGTCTTGATTTTTGGGAATAAGCCACTTTAGCTCAGCTGGTAGAGCAACTGATTTGTAATCAGTAGGTCATTGGTTCGATCCCGATAAGTGGCTCAGTAATGCTGATGGAAAAAGAGAAGGGGAGCGTTTTTTGACATGTTGAAACATTTTATTGGGAAGTTACCAGAGCGGCCAAATGGGGCAGACTGTAAATCTGCTGGGAAACCTACGGTGGTTCGAATCCACCACTTCCCACGTTTAGTTAAAAATTTAAATGCGGGAGTAGCTCAGTTGGTAGAGCGACAGCCTTCCAAGCTGTAGGTCGCGGGTTCGAGCCTCGTCTCCCGCTCAACTTTTATACCAGGCCGTTGTAGCTCAGGGGTAGAGCACTTCCTTGGTAAGGAAGAGGTCGAGAGTTCAATTCTCTTCAACGGCTCAAAAATAAATAAAGTGTTTCGACAGCAAAACTTGAACAGAAATAAATATAGTTAAAACAATAATTAAACAAATACCAAAATGGCAAAAGAAAAATTCGACCGGTCAAAACCACACGTAAACATCGGTACAATTGGTCACGTTGACCACGGTAAAACTACCTTGACCGCTGCAATTACAAAGGTACTTGCAGAAAAAGGTTTATCTGAAATGAGATCCTTTGATTCGATCGATTCGGCTCCAGAAGAAAAAGAACGCGGTATTACCATTAATACGGCCCACGTTGAATATTCTACAGCCAATCGTCACTATGCACACGTTGACTGCCCGGGTCACGCGGATTATGTGAAGAACATGGTAACAGGAGCTGCCCAAATGGACGGTGCCATTATTGTGGTTGCTTCTACTGATGGACCAATGCCACAAACCAAAGAACATATCCTTCTTGCCCGTCAGGTTGGTGTGCCTCGCTTGGTGGTTTTCATGAATAAGGTCGATATGGTTGATGATGAAGAATTATTGGAAATCGTTGAGATGGAAATCCGCGACCTTTTGAAATTTTATGAATTTGATGCTGACAATACCCCAATTATTCAAGGTTCTGCCCTTGGTGGCTTGAACGGCGATCCTAAGTGGGTTGGCAAAATCATGGAATTGATGGATGCAGTAGACAGTTGGATTCCAATTCCTGCCCGTTTAACGGATTTGCCATTCCTTATGCCGGTTGAAGACGTGTTCTCAATCACTGGTCGTGGGACCGTAGCTACCGGCCGTATCGAAAGAGGTGTAATCAATGTTGGTGACGCAGTAGAAATCATTGGTATGGGTGCTGAAAACCTAACCTCTACTTGCACAGGAGTTGAAATGTTCCGCAAATTGCTCGACAGAGGTGAGGCAGGAGATAACGCAGGTTTGTTGTTGCGTGGTATCGACAAAACTCAAATTCGCCGCGGTATGGTAATTTGTGCTCCTAAATCGGTAACCCCACATAAAAAATGTAAGGCTGAAGTTTACGTGCTTTCTAAAGAAGAAGGTGGACGTCATACGCCTTTCTTTAATAAATATCGTCCTCAATTCTATTTCCGTACAACGGATGTTACAGGTGAGATTACTCTTCCTACAGGAACAGAAATGGTAATGCCAGGCGATAACTTAACAATCACCGTAGACCTTTTAAATCCTATAGCTATGGAAAAAGGTTTGAAGTTCGCTATCCGTGAAGGTGGCAGAACGGTAGGTGCCGGACAAGTAACCGAAATATTAGATTAAATATAACTGATATTACAAACGGACATAGTTCAATGGTAGAATAGAGGTCTCCAAAACCTTTGATCAGGGTTCGAATCCTTGTGTCCGTGCAAAACAAATAAATGGAAAAGATAAAATTATTGTGGCATAATACCCTCGATGAACTTTTGAACAAAGTTTCCTGGCCATCTTGGGATGAGTTGCGCACCAGTACAATTATTGTATTGGTAGCCTCTCTTATCTTTAGTGTAATCATTTATACTATCGACACTGCATTTGGATTTACTTCCGATATGTTTTATAAGTTTATGGAGTAATTTTTAATGGAAAGGTCTCAGGAGGAATTTAAGTGGTATGTGGTTCGGGCTATTAGTGGCCAGGAACGGAAAGTCAAGGCAATGATTGAGTCGGAATTGGCGAGGGAAAAAATTGCCCATAATGTTCCAACCATATTGATTCCGATGGAGAAGGTCTATGAAATTAAAAATGGTAAAAAATCTTCTAAGGAAAAAAGCTTTTATCCGGGATATATACTCATCAACGCCAACCTCGTAGGAGAAGTGGTGCCTACCATAAGAGCCATTAATGGCGTGGTGGGATTTTTAGGAACCCAGGGAACCCCGATTCCTTTGCGTCAATCGGAAGTGAATAGAATACTTGGTGCCGTAGATGAAAACAATGAGAAAGGCGAATCCAATATCGAACCGTTTATTCTCGGTGAATTTGTAAAGGTAATCGATGGCCCTTTCAATGGCTTTAGTGGCGTGATTGAAGAAATAAACGACGAAAAGAAAAAATTAAAAGTTATGGTGAAAATTTTCGGAAGAAAAACACCTTTAGAATTGAATTACATACAAGTAGAAAAAGAACAATAACATGGCAAAACAAATATCAGGCTTTGTAAAATTACAAGTAAAGGGCGGACAGGCAAATCCTGCACCTCCAATTGGTCCGGCCTTAGGATCAAAGGGTGTGAACATTATGGAATTTTGTAAGCAGTTCAATGCCCGTACCCAGGAAAAACAAGGAAAAGTATTGCCGGTTATCATCACCGTGTATGCTGACAAATCGTTCGACTTCATCATTAAAACCCCACCGGTAGCCTCTCAATTAATGGAAGCGACCAAAATTCAAAAGGGTTCTGACCAGTCTAACCGAAAGCGTGTAGCTACTGTGACCAAAGAGCAAGTGAGAAAAATTGCCGAAGAAAAAATGCCCGACTTAAATTGCTTTACCGTTGAATCGGCCATGAAAATGGTTGAAGGAACAGCAAGAAGCATGGGAATAGCCGTATCTAGTGATTCAAATAATTAATTTTCGTTAGGAAAATGACCAAGTTAACAAAAAATAGAAAAACGGTTTTGGCCAAATACGACAAAACCAAAGTTTATACGCTGAAGGAAGCCACTCAGGTGGTTAAGAACATCACTTTTACAAAGTTTGATTCTTCAGTGGATATTGACGTGAAGTTGGGTGTAGATCCACGTCAGGCCAGTCAAATGGTGAGAGGAAGCGTGGCTTTGCCTCACGGAACAGGAAAGGAAGTAAAAGTATTGGTACTGTGTACTCCCGACAAGGAGGATGAAGCCAAAAACGCTGGCGCTGACTTTGTGGGACTTGACGACTATATCGAAAAAATATCAGGCGGCTGGGTAGATGTGGATGTCATCATCACCATGCCAAGCATCATGGGTAAATTGGGAAAACTTGGTAAAATTCTTGGACCCAGAAACCTCATGCCTAATCCTAAAACAGGAACTGTAACCATGGAAATAGCCAAAGCTGTTGAAGCGGTGAAGGCAGGTAAGATTGATTTTAAGGTTGACAAAACCGGAATCATTCACACCGCTGTAGGAAAAGTGAGCTTTAACCCCGAGAAGATTTTTGACAACGCCAAGGAGGTAATCGATACCATTACCAAATTGAAACCATCCTCTTCAAAAGGCACCTACTTGCAAAGCATAACCCTTTCGAGCTCTATGAGCCCTGGAATAAAGATTGACGTTAAATCTGTGGTATAATTATTTAAACTTAAAAAAATGACCAAAGAAGAAAAACAACAAATAGTAAGCGAGTTATCGGATTACTTTACAAATTACAAGTTTGTATACGTAACAGATCCCTCCTCTATGAGCGCCATAGAAACCAATAACATGCGCCGTGTGTTTTTTAACAAAAATGTTAAAATGCGCGTAGCAAAAAATACCCTGATCATCAAAGCCCTTGAAAAGTCGAATGTCGATTTTAAAGAATTGACCGACACCCTTTCGGGAACCACGGCCCTATTGTTTGCTGAAAACGCAAAGGATGCAGCCAAAGCCATCTCCGATTATAGAAAAAAGGGAAGCAAGCCGGTTTTAAAAGGTGCATACATTGATTCGGATGTATTTATAGGCGACGACAAACTTGAAGTACTCAACAACCTCAAGAGCAAGGAAGATTTGGTGGGTGAAATTATCGGATTGTTACAATCTCCTGCGAAGAATGTTATCTCTGCCCTTCAATCAGGTGGCGGTAAGATTGCAGGTATTGTAAAAACCTTATCAGAAAGAAAGTAATTAAATTAAAAACAAAACAAAATTTTTTATATAAATAAAATGGCAGACTTAAAAGCATTTGCAGAACAACTTGTAAATTTAACCGTAAAGGAAGTAAACGAATTAGCTTCAATTTTAAAAGATGAGTATGGAATTGAACCAGCCGCAGCAGCAGTAGCTGTAGCCGCAGGTCCGGCAGCAGGAGGTGGTGGTGGAGAAGCCGCCGCTGAGCAAACCGAATTTACCGTAATACTTAAAAGCGCAGGTCCTTCTAAATTGAACGTGGTTAAAACGGTTAAAGACATTACAGGTCTTGGACTGAAAGAAGCCAAAGATTTAGTAGACGGAGCTCCAGGAGAAGTGAAAGCCAATATCTCGAAAGAGGAAGCTGAGATGATCAAAGCTAAATTGGTTGAAGCTGGAGCTGAAGTTGAAGTTAAGTAATTTTAACTCAAAACATTGAACGAAAGACCCCGGAGTTTTCCGAGGGTCTATCGTTGTTTATATACCATTTATTAAGTTTTTTTTAACGTTTTTTAATTTCTTATAATCTTGTCAAATACAATCAAAACCACTGAAAGGGTTAATTTTGCAAGTATCGGTAAGGTCATCGATTATCCCGATTTCCTCGATATACAAGTTCAATCTTTCGGAGAGTTCTTCCAATTGGAAACTTCCTCTGAGAATAGAAAAAATGAAGGTTTATTTAAAGTTTTTGCCGAAAATTTCCCGATTACGGACACCAGAAATATTTTTGTTCTGGAATTTCTGGATTATTTCGTAGATCCTCCTCGTTACAATATTGAGGAGTGTATCGAAAGGGGATTGACCTATGCAGTTCCGCTAAAGGCAAAACTAAAACTTTCATGTAACGATATCGAGCATGAGGATTTCGAAACCATTGTACAGGATGTATATTTAGGCCCGATTCCCTATATGACGCCAAGCGGTACCTTTATTATCAATGGTGCCGAACGGGTTATTGTTTCTCAATTGCACCGTTCTCCGGGTGTGTTTTTCGGACAAACGTATCACTCCAATGGAACGAAATTGTATTCAGCGAGAATTATTCCTTTTAAAGGCAGCTGGATTGAATTTGCCACAGACGTGAATAACGTGATGTATGCCTACATCGATCGTAAAAAGAAGTTTCCGGTAACCACCCTTCTCAGAGCCATTGGCTATGAAACGGATAAGGATATTCTGGATATTTTTGGACTCGCCGAAGAAATCAAGGTTAGCAAGTCGGGATTAAAAAAGGTAATAGGAAGACGTTTGGCTGCAAGGGTGCTTCGCAGCTGGATAGAGGATTTTGTGGATGAGGATACAGGCGAGGTTGTTTCTATCGAAAGAAATGAAATTATCATTGAAAGGGATACCATCCTCGAAGACCGACAAATAGAAGACATCATCGATGCGGGTGTTAAAACCATCATTTTAACCCGCGAAGACGACAATAAAAATGATTTTGCCATCATTCAAAATACCCTCCAAAAGGATACCTCCAATTCGGGCAAGGAAGCTGTAGAGCATATTTACCGCCAATTGCGTAACACCGATCCACCGGATGAGGAAACCGCAAGGGGGATTATTGAACGCCTTTTCTTTTCCGATAAAAGATACGATTTGGGTGATGTGGGAAGATACAGAATTAACAAAAAATTAAACCTCGATATTCCAATGGAAACCAAGGTTTTAACCAAACCTGATATCATTTCCATCATAAAATTCCTCATTGACTTGAGTAACTCAAGAACCGATGTGGATGATATTGACCACTTGAGCAACCGTAGGGTGAGAACCGTGGGTGAACAATTGTATGCTCAGTTTGGTGTGGGTCTTGCCCGTATGGCACGTACCATTCGCGAAAGAATGAACATCAGAGACAACGAGGTGTTCACGCCAACCGACCTGATTAATGCCAGAACCCTGGCCTCGGTCATCAATTCATTTTTTGGAACCAATCAATTGTCTCAGTTCATGGATCAAACCAATCCATTGGCTGAGATTACACATAAGCGCCGCTTGTCGGCACTTGGACCCGGTGGTCTCTCAAGAGACAGAGCCGGTTTCGAGGTTCGAGATGTACACTATACCCATTATGGAAGATTGTGTACCATCGAAACACCGGAAGGACCAAACATCGGTTTGATTTCTTCCCTTTGCGTTCACGCAAAAATTAACAGCCTAGGGTTTATCGAAACACCTTACCGAAAAGTAGAAGGCGGAAGAGTAGATACCAAAGGGGGTGTGATTTACCTCAGTGCTGAAGAGGAAGACGGAAAAATAATAGCCCAGGCCAACGCTTCTCTTGACAGTGATGGCAATTTTGAAACCAATGAAGTAAAGGCCCGATTTGAAGGCGACTTCCCAATGGTTGAGCCTGAGAAACTCCAGTTTATGGACGTTGCTCCCAACCAGATTGTTTCGATTGCGGCCTCTTTGATTCCTTTCCTTGAGCACGATGATGCCAACAGGGCATTGATGGGATCCAACATGCAGCGCCAGGCAGTTCCTTTGTTCAAACCCGAGGCACCCATCGTGGGAACCGGATTGGAAAAAAAGGTAGCCATGGACTCCAGAACGCTCATGATCGCCGATGGCGATGGAGTAGTGGAATACGTCGATTCAAGCGAGATAAGGGTGAGATATATTCATACCGAAGAAATGGAGCTTGCTTCATTTGGAGGGGAAGTGAGATCTTATAAACTTACCAAATTCAGAAGAACCAATCAAAATACAACCGTAAACCTTAGACCTATTGTTCGCAAGGGCCAAAAGGTTAAAAAGGGCGACGTATTGGTAGAAGGCTATGCCACTGAATTGGGCGAACTGGCCTTGGGAAGAAACCTGATGGTTGCCTTCATGCCATGGCAGGGTTACAATTTTGAGGATGCCATTGTGATCTCCGAAAAAGTGGTAAAAGAAGATTATTTTACTTCTTTGCACATTACCGAGTACGAACTCGAGGTGAGAGATACCAAACGCGGAGAAGAGGAGTTAACCAACGACATTCCAAATGTGAGTGAAGAAGCGACAAAAAATCTGGATGAAAACGGATTGATTCGCATTGGTGCCAGAGTAAAGGAAGGAGATATCCTTATCGGTAAAATTACGCCCAAAGGGGAAACCGAACCTTCGCCTGAAGAAAAATTGCTTCGCGCGATTTTTGGAGATAAGGCAGGTGATGTGAAAGATGCATCCTACAAAGCGCCTCCAAGCACTGAAGGAATTATTGTAGACAAAAAACTTTTCGCCAGAACCAAGAAGGACAAAAATTCGAAGGCTGAAGAAAAAGGCCAGTTGACAAAAATTGAGACTGAGTTTGAAAAAAACAGCAGCAAATTGAAGTCTATTCTGGTTGAAAAACTCTTTAAAGTGGTGAATGGAAAAACTTCTCAGGGGGTATACAATATCTATGGAGAAGAAGTGATTTCGAAAGGCACAAAATTCACCTTGAAGAATATCGGTGAAATTGATTTTTCAATTGTTTCATACAACAACTGGACGACCGATGCTGAGAAAAACTCTCTCATCGTTCAGATCTTCAACAATTATAAACTGAAGATTAATGAAATAACTACCGAATTCAAGCGCAAGTACTATGCCATCAGCGTAGGTGATGAGTTGCCAGCTGGTATTTTGAAAATGGCCAAGGTATATATCGCCCATAAACGTAAACTAAAGGTAGGGGATAAGATGGCCGGTCGTCACGGAAACAAGGGTATTGTTGCCAAAATTGTTCCCGAAGAAGACATGCCTTTCCTTGAAGACGGAACGCCTGTAGACATTGTATTGAACCCACTTGGGGTGCCATCGCGTATGAATTTGGGACAGATTTACGAAACTGTACTTGGTTGGGCCGGAAAAGAATTGGGATTGAAATTTGCCACACCGATTTTTGACGGAGCCTCTGAGCAGGAAATTATTGACTACGTAAACAAGGCCAAACTGCCTAAGTGGGGATATACCCACTTGTACAACGGGCTAACCGGTGAGCGATTCGATCAAAAAACCACAGTGGGAGTGATTTACATGCTTAAGCTTGGTCACTTGGTAGATGATAAAATGCACGCCAGAAGCATAGGACCTTATTCATTAATTACTCAGCAACCACTCGGAGGAAAAGCTCAGTTTGGAGGCCAGCGTTTTGGTGAGATGGAGGTTTGGGCATTAGAGGCTTTCGGAGCCGCAAATATCCTTAGGGAAATTTTAACCATTAAGTCTGACGACATTATGGGAAGAGCCAAAGCCTACGAATCCATTGTGAAAGGGGATAATTTAGGAGAGCCTGGAATTCCGGAGTCGTTTAATGTATTGGTTCATGAATTGCGTGGACTTGGCCTGGATGTAACATTTGAATAACCATCGATTTTTTTAGAATTTAATTATGTCATTCAATAAAAAAGATTTAAAATTAAAAAGTAACTTCACTCAAATCAGAATTAGTCTGGCTTCACCCGAAACCATTCTACAGCGCTCATTTGGTGAGGTCATAAAGCCTGAAACCATTAATTACCGTTCGTACAAGCCCGAAATGGGCGGTTTGTTCTGCGAACGCATATTCGGACCGGTTAAAGATTACGAATGCCATTGTGGAAAGTACAAGCGTATCCGCTACAAGGGTATTGTTTGCGACCGCTGCGGAGTAGAAGTAACCGAGAAAAAGGTTCGCCGTGAAAGAATGGGTCATATTGAACTCGTGGTGCCTGTTGCTCATATCTGGTATTTCAGATCGCTTCCAAATAAAATAGGTTACCTTTTAGGCTTACCTACCAAAAAACTGGATATGCTCATTTACTATGAGCGCTACGTGGTGATTCAAGCCGGTATCAAAGCTGAAGATGGGGTGAATTACTTAGACTTCTTAACCGAAGAAGAGTATCTCGACATTTTGGACACTTTGCCAAAGGATAATTTTCACCTTGACGACAAGGATCCCAATAAATTTATCGCAAAAATGGGAGGTGAGGCTCTTGCCGAGCTTCTGTCCCGCATTCATCTCGATGAATTATCCTATGGATTGCGCCACCAGGCAGCCAACGAAACTTCACAGCAAAGAAAAGCCGAAGCGTTAAAGCGCCTAAAGGTGATTAGCAGTTTCCGCGACGCCAATTCCAGATTTGAAAACCGTCCGGAATGGATGATCTTGAAAATGCTTCCTGTAATTCCACCTGAATTACGTCCATTGGTACCATTGGAAGGTGGGCGTTTCGCCACCTCCGATTTGAACGACCTGTATCGCCGTGTGATTATTCGCAATAACCGTTTAAAGCGCCTGATTGAAATAAAAGCGCCTGAAGTTATCCTCAGAAATGAGAAGCGAATGTTGCAGGAATCGGTCGACTCTCTACTGGATAACACCAGAAGAGCCAATGCCGTAAAGTCGGAAGGAAATCGCCCCTTAAAATCTTTAAGCGATATGCTTAAAGGTAAACAAGGACGCTTCCGTCAAAACCTTTTGGGAAAAAGGGTTGATTATTCAGGACGTTCGGTTATTGTGGTAGGCCCTTGGTTAAAATTACACGAATGTGGTTTGCCAAAAGGTATGGCTGCTGAGTTATTTAAACCGTTTATCATTCGTCGTTTAATTGAACGCGGTGTGGTGAAAACCGTTAAATCGGCCAAAAAGATAGTAGACCGCAAGGATCCCGTGATATGGGAAATTCTTGAAAATATATTGAAAGGCCATCCCATCATGCTGAATCGTGCCCCGACACTACACCGTTTGGGTATTCAGGCATTCCAGCCAAAGTTGGTTGAAGGAAAGGCCATTCAGTTGCACCCTTTGACTTGTACCGGTTTTAACGCGGATTTCGACGGTGACCAAATGGCGGTTCACGTGCCACTTGGACATGCTGCTATATTAGAAGCACAGCTCCTTATGCTTGCGCCTCATAATATTTTGAATCCGGCCAACGGAGCGCCAATTGCTGTTCCTTCACAGGACATGGTTCTTGGGTTGTATTACATGACCAAGATAAGAAGAGGGACTAAAGACCACCCGGTAAAAGGAGAGGGAATGACTTTCTACTCCGATGAAGAGGTGACCATAGCCTTTAACGAAGGCAAAGTGGATTTGCACGCGCCTATCAAGATCAAAACCAGAGTAATGGAGAACAAGGTTCTGGTTACCAAGATCATTGAAACGGCTGTGGGAAGAGTTTTGTTTAATCAGTTTGTGCCGGCAGAGGTAGGGTTTATCAATACCCTGCTTACTAAGAAGTCGTTGAGAGATATAATCGGGGATTTGGTAAAGATGACCGGAATCGCTGTAACTGCAGAGTTTCTTGATAACATTAAAGATTTAGGATTTAAATTCTCTTTCAAAGGCGGATTGTCATTTAACATTGCCGACATACCTGTACCGGACGAAAAAGACGCCCTGGTGAGCAGCGCTAAATTGGAGGTTGAAGAAGTATGGAGCAATTATAACAATGGTTTTATCACCAACAATGAGCGATACAATCAGGTTATTGACATATGGACCCGTGTGAATTCGAAAGTGTCAGACGCACTTATCAAAAAATTGACCGGCGACAATCAGGGATTCAACCCGATTTTTATGATGTTGGATTCAGGAGCACGTGGTAGCAAGGAGCAAATTCGCCAGTTGGGTGGAATGAGAGGACTTATGGCCAAGCCACAAAAGAAAGTAGGTGGCGGTGGAGGAGAGATCATCGAGAATCCGATTTTATCAAACTTTAAAGATGGTCTATCGGTACTCGAATACTTTATCTCTACCCACGGTGCGAGAAAAGGATTGGCCGATACGGCTCTGAAAACGGCTGACGCCGGGTATTTAACCCGACGCTTGCACGATGTGGCGCAGGATGTGGTCATATCCATCGAAGATTGTCAAACACTTCGCGGAATTGAAATGACCGCCCTTAAAGACAACGAAGAAGTTGTTGAATCGCTTTACGAAAGAATATTGGGCCGCTCTTGCCTGTATGATATTTATAACCCACGTACCGGTGAACTTATTTGTCCTGCCGGTTCCGAGTTGTCGGAAGATCTCTGTGAGCAAATTGAAAACTCACCTATTGAAACGGTTGAAATTCGCTCGGTATTAACCTGCGAATCAAAGGCCGGAGTATGCGTGAAATGCTATGGACGTAATCTGGCTTCAGGACGCAGGGTACAAAATGGAGAAGCGGTTGGAGTAATCGCAGCCCAATCCATTGGTGAACCCGGAACTCAGCTTACCCTGAGAACCTTCCACACGGGTGGTGCCGCTTCCGGTATCGCTTCAGAATCTACCCTCTTTGCCAAGTTTGGCGGTAGGGCTGAATTTGATGGGGTTAAAACTGTGAAAACAACCAACGACGACGGTGACGAAATTACAGTAGTTATCGGCCGTTCAGGTGAAGTGAGGATCATGGATGACATGGAAACCGATCCCATCATCACCATGAATATTCCCTACGGAGCCCACTTGCTGATCAGTGAAGGTCAAAAAATAGCCAAAGGTGATGCCATTTGTAAATGGGATCCATTTAACGCGGTTATTGTAAGTGACGTTCCCGGAAAGGTACTCTATAAAGACATCGTTGATGGATTGACCTATAGAGAAGAAACCGACGAACAAACCGGTCACGTTGAAAAGGTAATGATTGAAAGCAAGGACAAGAAATTGGTTCCTGTGCTTGAACTCACCGGAAAGGGCGATGAAATCATCAAAGAATTTAACCTTCCGGTTGGTGCACATATCGTGGTTGAGAATGGAGAAAAAATCAAGGTGGGGACCGTGCTTGTTAAAATCCCGAGAACACTTGGAAAAACCGGAGACATCACCGGAGGTTTGCCAAGAGTAACCGAGCTTTTCGAAGCAAGGAATCCTTCCAATCCCGCCATTGTTTCTGAAATTGAGGGTATTGTGATGTACGGAGGAATTAAAAGAGGTAACCGAGAGATCACCATTGAATCTAAAGATGGTTTGAAGAAAAAATACCTCGTGCCTTTGTCGAAACACATCCTTGTGCAAGATGGCGATTTTATCAAAGCAGGTTTCCCGTTATCCGACGGTGCCATTACCCCACAAGATATATTGAGTATCCAGGGCCCGGGCGCTGTACAGCGTTATATTCTGAATGGTATTCAGGAAGTTTACCGTTTGCAGGGTGTAAAAATTAACGACAAGCACATCGAGGTTATCGTGCGTCAGATGATGCAAAAAGTTCAAATTGTAGAGCCAGGCGATACCAAATTCCTCGAAGGGGAATATGTTGAGAAACTCGACTTCAAAGAAGAAAACGACTGGATTTACGATCAAAAAGTGGTGGTTACTTCCGGTGCGAGCGAAACGCTCAAACCAGGTCAGATTGTGAGTTTGCGCCGTTTAAGGGACGAAAATTCAATGCTTCGCCGCAAAGATTTGCCAATTGTAGAAGTAAGAGATGCCGTGCCTGCCACGTCTTCCCCTCTTTTAATGGGTATTACAAGAGCTTCTCTTGGCACATACAGTTGGTTGAGTGCAGCTTCTTTCCAGGAAACTACCAAAGTTTTAAATGAAGCGGCCATTGCCGGTAAGGTTGATCAAATGCTTGGTTTGAAAGAAAATGTAATTACAGGTCACCTGATACCTGCTGGTACCGGTATGCGCAGCTACCAAAACCTTGTAGTAGGTTCTCGTGAGGAGTACGATTTATTAATGGCCTCAAAGGAAGCGGATAAGGAAGAGGTGATGGAGATGTCGAATTAATAAGAAGTTAAACTACACGATAGGAGGGTGAGAGTGGAATGGAGTTTGGAAATTTCGTCGTGTTAAGCTGTCAAAATAATGTCAAATAAAGAAAAAGAAAATCAATTAGATATTGAGCTTTCAGAGGAAATTGCTGAAGGTATTTATTCAAACCTCGCCATCATTTCACACTCTAATGCAGAGTTTGTAATAGATTTTGTGAGAATGTTACCCGGTGTTCCCAAGGCAAAAGTGAAGTCGAGAATTGTGCTCACGCCGCAGCATGCCAAGCGATTGGTTATGGCATTGGGCGAAAATATTAACAAATACGAAGATATTTTCGGCAACATCGAAATGCATGAAGGCCAGCAAGGTTTTCCAATGAATTTTAGCGGCCCTATGGGCGAGGCTTAATTTATAACGCTCATAAATAAAACC
Source organism: uncultured Chitinophaga sp. (assembly GCA_964617955.1). Lineage (GTDB taxonomy): Bacteria > Bacteroidota > Bacteroidia > NS11-12g > UBA9320 > JABWCE01. The sequence continues at coordinate 156,961 of CAZTXB010000004.1, read as the reverse complement.
TCCGGAGTGTAAAACCTTCGGAGGTTTTATTTTTTATTCCATGTGGAAAGAATATGTTTGAAGGGGTTAACCTCTAAATACATTGATCTCCATGAAAAACTTGTTATCGACTTTAATTTTATTTTTGGCATCGGATGTCCTGTATGCTCAACATAGCGAAGCGAATAAAGACACTTTGAACCACAGGCATGAGTTTGGTTTCGACGCTACGGGATTCATCAAACAATTTTTTAATTTTAATTCCAATCAATTTACTTCTGAATATCAACCTTATTACTATGTGACTTACAGGCTTTATACCAAGAAGAGTAGCTTTAGGGCAGGTATTTCATTCAATTCAAACACTACGAATAGGGTAGGGGAAACCAATTCCCAAAAAAGGGTGACTGAGATTACGAAGAATTTCAGCTATCGTTTTGGGTATGAATTCAGACGAACGATTAGCCGACGATGGAATGCCTTTTATGGACTTGATTTTAGGCCATCAAGGCAATATCAAAAATATTACAACTTTAGCCAAAACCAGGGATATTTTAACGGCACCATTACTGAAACCCAAAGCTTTGGGGTAGCACCTTTGTTGGGGTTGAAATATAAAATTAACCCAAGGTTATGTCTATGGACTGAAGCCAGTGCAGTTCTCAATTATTCGGAGGTGAGATCAAGAGCTACTTATGTGGTGGCAACCGATGGTAAACCAGAAAAACCCGACGACAAAAGGCAGGTAAGTTATCGCTGGAACGCCTTTTTTATTCAACCTAATTTTATCAATATCGCCTACCGGCTTTAAGTGAATAGAGTTAGAAATTTTTTTAGCTAAAATTCTTATGCAACTTATATCGCTAGGCAGAGTCTAATGAATATAATCTTTCCGTGACAAGATACTTTCTGTTTCTCATTCTTGGGTTCGTATGCCTTCAACTTAAAGCTTCACATCTTTTGGGTGCTGAGGTCACCTACAGGCATCTCGGGGGACTGCAATACGAACTTACCTTTAAAGTATACCGCGATTGCAGGGGAATTTCTCTCAACACACCTACAGCCGTAATGATTGGAAATGGCGATACCTCTAAAAAGCGAACCCTGTCCCTGACTTTAGTGAGTATCCGTGATATCACCTTTTACTGCAAAGATTCAACTAACCCCTGCAACCCACAAAATAAAACAATAAGTTCTGGTACTCCGGCTCAAGAAGAACATGTTTATAAGGATACCGTCGATTTTAACAAAGCCGATTCAGCGCTCAAAAAGTATTGTAATATTCGCTTTGGAGTAGGCCAGTGTTGCCGCCCTGGAGCCATTACTACAGGTCCCTCCAATAATGATTTTTGGGTTTACAGCGATTTGTACCTTTGTAGGGCCCCAAATAACAGTTCGCCTGTCTTGACTAACGTGCCAGTTAATATTTTATGTTGTAACCAACCCTTGTATACAAATTTGGGCGCAGCTGATACCCTAAATTATGATTCACTTTCCTACTCCTTTGCGAGTCCGCAAACGGGTTGGACAACCTTCACAACCTGGTCGGGCCCAAGGTCTGCTCAAAGCCCTTTTAGCGACTATTGGCCCTCGGGTTATAATAAGGCTAAAGGGCCAAATCCAAACCTAAATCCTCCAATCGGAACCTATCTTGATCCGGAAACCGGCGATCTCATTTTTACACCTACAGATTGTTCGGAATTCACAGTGGCTTGTATCAAGATTTCTGAATGGAGAAAAGACAGCACCGGCAAATACCAATTGATTGGTGAGGTGAGACGAGATGTGGCCTATATCGTTATGACTTGTCCTTATAACAATCCGCCGACATTAAATGGACCTCATAAATATGAGGTGTGTGCGGGACAAAAAATTTGTTTCAATGTGAACTCAGATGATAAAGTATATGTACCTCCACCACCTGGGAAAACTGGTCCTCCTGATACGGTATTGATGAGTTGGAACCATGGTATTGGAAGAGCAGCTACTTTCACCGTTGTTAATCCTAAGGCAAGAGCAAAACAAGGGCAGTTTTGCTGGACCCCAAAGGAATCGGATGCCAGTGACTTACCTTATTATTTTACAGTGAGCGTAAACGACAATCACTGTCCTAAAAGTGAAGTGACCACTAGGGCTTATATGGTAAGAGTAAAGAAAATTGCCAAAGCATCTGTTGAAAAAAAATTTATAAAAAATGGGATGTACAGCGTAACAGCCACTTTACCTTCCGATTTTAAAGGAACCCCATCTTATTTTTGGGAAGTCTATGATAGTTCCCTAAATAGATTAGATACAAACCACTTCTTTAAATCAACCAATTATACTATGTCCCGGACCAAATCCGATACCCTTCAGTTTTACCAAGGCGGAAAGTACATATTGCGCCTGCGGATGAACAGTGAGCTATCGAATTGTCCTGTGGATTATTTTGACACCTTAGAGGTTTCAAGTGTGGTCCCATTTTTAAGTATTGTACCTAAGTATAATCAACAGAAATGGATTTGTAAAAACAACTACGATACCCTCAAACCAAAGATATTGAATGGTAAGGCTCCTATTAAAATCAGATGGAGCACTTCGCCAAATGATACCTTGGCTCAACTCGTACTTAAAGTTACTAAGGACAGCCTAGTAAGAATAGATGTGAGAGACGCGGATGGCTACCACCGATACTTGGAGTGGCGCTATTTCTTTTACGCTCAACCGACTATTAAAATGGGTCCTGATCTTTATGCTTGTGAAGGAGATTCGGTTTATCTGTCGGCCACAATTTTAAATTATACCGACACGCTTTTTTGGCGATGGAAATATGATGGAAAACTTGTGAGCACAGATATTAAGCCAAGGGTGGCTTTTGTTGGTACCTATACTTTAGAAGTAAACGATACAAAAAATTGCTTTGTAAACCCCGACTCAATTAAATTTAGGAATATGCTTATTAGCACTTCAGCTGGTCCTGACAGAAAGGCTTGTCAATGGGATACCGTGATGCTAAACGCTAGGGGATTAGATACTTCCAATGGGAAAACTGGAAAATACCTTTGGTTTTATGGAGGCGTTAAGGTAGATTCAGGTACTACAGTTGCTTATGCATCCAAATCGGATGGCAACATGGTTTTGAAATTGGTTCAAACGGAAAATAAGCTAACTTGTTTTGATTTGGATACCGTGACAGTTTTGTTCCGAGTATTGCCTGAGGTATTGTTGAAAGATCGGGTTAGTCTTTGTCAATCCGAAACGTTATTGAATTTAGATTCCCTCATTTTGAAACCTGTCGATTCCCAAACGGGATTTAATAATTGGGAATTGGCAAAAACGTTAAAAAAACCTTCCGGATTTGATAATACTTCTGATGATCTTATTTTCCTCAAAGACAGCATGACTAAAAGCCACCATTATCTAAAAATAGGTAAAACTCATATCGATTTGAATGGTAAATTTATGGATTCTTTGCAATTGTTGTTGACCCATTCCGACAGTTTTGGATGTGTAAATATGTCTACCAATAAGGCTACGGTTGTAATTAAACGCGTCGTGGATGCAAAATTAATTAACCACAAATTGGAGCGGTGCTATGCCGATTTGGTCAACTACTTATCAAATGATTATGGAGTAAATTATTACGGGGGCATCTGGTTTAGTATAAATGATTCGGGTACTTTTTTAAAATGGCCTCAAGGCCATAATGTTCAACTTTCGGAAAAGTTGAGCACCACAAACTTAGACCCCAAGGGTGGAAATTATTTAATGAAATATGTGTTGGAGAGCAACAAATGCTCCTCATCTGATAGTGCCATTCTTGTTATAATACCCTTCCCCACCATTGCTTGGGGGCAAGTTGAGGTGGGAGATTCTTTAGATTTAACAGATCTGTCAACATATGCAGAGAGGAGGGAATGGCATATCAACTCCAAAAAAATGAGTGAAGCTAAGTCAATTCGAGTTTCTAAAATCGATGCGCTTGAAAAAGCGATCTACTTAAAAACATTTAATGCAGCTTGCCAAAAGGATAGCCTTATTAAACCAAAGGTATTTATTGGAATTCATAAAAATAAGAATCTTAAATTTTCAATATTACCAAATCCAGTGCAGCTTGAATTAGTCATTAAAACAGTTTTTGACTCGCCGTACACAATAGAAATTATTAATGGGTTGGGTAAAATAATTACTACAAAATCATTTAACAAACAGGAAGAAATTCTAGATGTATCAGAGTTCGCCAATGGAATTTATAGCATTAATTTAAAAATTGGAGACGATATCTATATGCAACGGTTTGTTAAAATATCAAAATAAAATTCAACACTTATCCTCTCAAAACAGGGTTCGTCAAGCCAAAATATTATCCTTCGCGTTTTCAACAAACAATGTTCCCTTGACAGCATAATTGTACCCAGATACGGGGCTTATTTAGGCCTTAAAAAATCAGGGATGGCTTATTACCCTAATCCGGTTACTGATAAACTTTACTTTCAAACTGCGGAGGCTCAGGAAAATTACCTCAAAGTATTGAATGCATTGGGTCAGGTGGTTCACGAATACACCTGGTTATCAAGCTCGGCCGTTATCAATACTTCTCATTGGCCATCAGGCATCTATACCCTCTTATTGAAAAACGAGAAGGGCCAATGGGTAGAAAAGGTTTTGAAAAATTAAAATACAGGCCTCTTACTTGATGCCTTGTTTTTGGAGTTAGCCCTTCCTCAACGTTTTAAGAAGCGGGCAGTGAATTGGTCGATTTTCAAGAAATAAATACCGGGAACAAGATTTGAAATAGCTATCGCTTCCTCTGTCACAATACCCCCTAAAATGTAAGAGCCGGTTTCACTGGTAATGGTGTACTGTTTATTTTTAAAATTTGGAACATAAAGCGCTTCCCCTGCAGGATTTGGCCAAAATTCAAGTGAAGCTTTTTCAGTTGAGCCTTTGGAACCGAGATTCGCGTATTCAAAGGCTCCAATGTCAACATTAGGGCCCATGTGCCTTTTCTTAGCCGATGCCGTGTCATCGTATTCAAATACAGGGGTCAATACATACCCTCTTACTGTTCTTTTGATGGCTATCCCCTTATCTACGCAAGTCGAATTTTTTGTGAGGTGGTAGTCGAAATGAGTGGCATCCATAAATCCAGCCGCTCCTATCTGGTTATTTACAAAATTATTTGAACTGTCAAAAAAACGAGCGCTTCCCAAAATCAGCCCTCCGGTTTTGGCCCCCACCATGATGTTATTTTTTAAAAAAAATGTATCCGTTCCACTGCCGAGTTGCACAAAACTCCCGCTTGATTTTTTATTGATGAAACTGTTGTTGACTAGCCAAATATTGTGAGGCGCTTTGTTGGTGAAGCCCTCCATCCCAAAACCTACCATGTTGCTGTTAGCTGAATTTTGATTTTGTTCTATGATATTGCCCATCAGAATGGCCGTACCTCCGTTTGGTAAATCGATGGTTCGGCTGTCTACCGTGGTCAAATTCCCTATATAGTTGTATAAAATAAAATTATGGTGAGCTCTGCTTTTCAACTCATGGCCTTCGGCAATGGCGTTAATGGAATAGTTAAACCTGAAAATAAAAGTATCAATGTGGTTGATGTAAATGTTATGTTGGTAGCCCGGATTTGCCGGACTGCCATTGTTGGCAAAAATATTATACTCCATGGTTACCTTGCAGGGAGAATAGTTGCCGCCTAATATTCCCATCTCATTGCCATTGAAGTAACAATGCCTCACCACCAAATCGCAAGCTTCCTGTCTTATTCCGGCTCCATTGTGATCGGGGACAGCGGCATTCGCAAATTCCAGATTCTCGATGGTGCAATTTTTTCCTGAAATAACAAAAATCGCCTTTCCATTGGTGTTATTTGCCAATAATGATCCGGCTTCTAACCTCGGACGGCCCTTTGTGCCTTTGATCCATAAATTATCTTTATTAAAGGTGATTTGAGGCAAGTTGGAATACAATGCGGCCTCAATGAGCACCGTATCTCCGGCGGCTACCAAACTGCTCACCGCCTGCGGGGTTTTATAGGTGCCCAAAGGACTAACGGTCCATTGTTTAGCCATAGATGCTAAGGGTATAAACAGTAAAGCAATGCTTAGGTTGCGCATAAAAAATGAGGATTAAAAGCCAAGTACCGCTGCAAATTTATACTTAAAATAAGGGCTTAAGTCACATTTTAAAATCCTTTTATTTTTATCTTGCCTATTAATGGTAAAAAATTAATCTTTGCGCCAATAATCTAAAAATAAAAAAAATGTCAGAAATTTCATCACGCGTTAAAGCCATTATAGTTGACAAACTTGGCGTTGAAGAGTCAGAAGTTACAACCGAAGCCAGTTTCACCAACGATCTTGGCGCTGATTCACTTGACACTGTCGAGCTAATTATGGAATTTGAAAAAGAATTCAACATCGCCATTCCAGACGATCAGGCCGAAAAAATTGGTACTGTTGGTCAGGCTATCGATTATATCACCGCTAACGCTAAGTAAATCTTTTGAAACGGGTTGTAGTAACAGGTATTGGTGCCCTTACTCCCATTGGCAACACAGCCCCACAATACTGGGAAGCTTTGTGTAATGGCGTAAGCGGAGCAAACCTCATCACCCGATTTGATGCCGAAAAGTTTAAAACCAAATTTGCCTGCGAGGTAAAAAACTTTGATGTCCAGGATTACATGGACAGAAAAGAAGCCCGCCGCATGGACCCCTTTGCTCAATACGCCATGGTGTCGGCCGACGAGGCCATTAAAGACGCAGGCCTGGAGGGCAAGTACGACCCGGAAAGAACCGGAGTAATTTGGGGCTCCGGAATTGGAGGACTTACCACCTTTTTAAAGGAATGCACCGACTTTGCAAGAGGCGATGGCACTCCGAGGTTTAGCCCTTTTTTCATACCCATGATGATTTCGGATATTGCCGGCGGCCATATCTCCATCAAATATGGCTTAAGAGGACCAAATTTTACCACAGTTTCGGCTTGCGCTTCTAGCAATAATGCCATTTTCGATGCCTTTAAGTACATTCAACAGGGCATTTCAGATGTAATCATTACAGGAGGCTCAGAGGCCTGTGTGAACGAGGCTGCCATGGGCGGTTTCAATTCCATGAAGGCCCTTAGCGAACGCAACGACGATTTTCGAACCGCATCAAGACCCTTCGATCTCGATCGCGACGGTTTTGTACTGGGAGAAGGCGCTGCTTGCCTGATTTTGGAAAGCTTGGACCATGCCTTGGCCCGCGGTGCAAAAATTTATGCTGAAGTAGCAGGAGGCGGTCTTTCAGCCGATGCCTACCACATTTCAGCCCCACATCCCGAGGGTATAGGCGTCATTAAAGTCATGCAAGTGGCTTTGGCCGATGCCGGAATGAAACCTGAAGACATTGATTATATCAACGTTCATGGAACCAGCACCCCTTTGGGTGATATCGCCGAAACCATCGCTATCAAAAGTGTATTCGGTGAACATGCCTATTCGCTAAACATCAGTTCCAGCAAGTCTATGACCGGACATCTGCTGGGAGGAGCAGGGGCCGTTGAAGCGGTCGCTTCTATCATGGCCATCAAGCATGATATTGTGCCTCCTACCATCAACCACTTTACCGACGATCCTGAATTGGATTCAAAGCTCAATTTTACCTTTAACAAGGCGCAAAAAAGAGTGGTCAATGCCGCCTTAAGCAATACCTTTGGCTTTGGTGGTCATAACGTATCGGTAATTTTTAAGAAATATTTATAAATTTTGAGCCGGAAAGGGCTGATACCGTTTTTATTTCGGAGTAAGGAAGATAGGGCATTTGCAAAATTGCTGCGCCGGGTTACCGGAGTTTTTCCGGTTAACATTAAGCTGTATTATCAGGCCTTTATGCACAATTCTGCGGTTTCTCACAAAAACAGCGAGCGCTTTAGCAACGAACGCCTTGAATTTTTAGGGGATGCCGTTATCGATCTGGTCGTGGCAGAATTCGTTTTTAAAAAATTTCCAGGAAAAGGAGAGGGCTACCTCACAGAGATGCGGTCAAAAATTGTGAGCAGGGAGCAATTGGCGAGTATTGCCCGTAAGCTTGGGATTGAAAAATTTCTTATACTCAATGAATCCCTTCGACGTGTAAAATCGACGAATATCTATGGCATTGCTGGCAACGCCCTCGAGGCTTTTACAGGGGCCATCTACCTAGACCACGGTTTTAATATTGCCCGCAAATTTGTGGTTACCAAACTTATTCGCCCGCATATCGACATTGAAAACCTTGAGAATATTCATGAAAACTACAAAAGTATTCTGATACAATGGGGGCAAAAAAACAGAAAAGCAGTTGAATTCAAATTGATAGAAGAATTGGCCGACCGGCACGGCAGACTTTTTAAAATGGGGGTGTATATCGACAACGAACTGCTTCTCGATGCCTTGCATCAAACTAAGAAGAAGGCAGAGCAAACCGTGGCTGAAAAAGCCATAGCCCACCTTCAATTAAATATTAATGATTATAAACTTACCTAGAATTTTCTCAAAAGCCTAAGATCTTTTGTTAAGAATGCGTGCCAATATTCTAAACGCTGCTCTATCTAGTATTTACTGGCTACTATGCCCTTCACCTGAGCTTTACCTATTCTCGTTAGAAAAGCAAAACTTCGATTTCTCCATCCCTTAGGGAAATTTTTTTATTGGATGCTTGCCCTGTGTGTGGGTATCATGTGATTTAGTTTTTACATATCATAAAGTTATCACAAGTATTTTCGTAAAGAGGATAGTGGTAGTGTTGGGTCTTTAATATTGATTTAACTTAATTTTTAGAAATACAAATATGAAACTTTGTTTCCTTTTATCTTACTGGATTCTATTCATTCATTCAGCCTTCTCCCAGCAAATTGAACGGCAAGTCTATGGCCCTAATGGTGCCAGTGTCAAAAATGGAGAAATTTGGCTGGAATACACCATCGGGGAAATGGCAGTTCAGAATTTTATCAATTCAGACTTAAATCTACAGGAAGGTTTTCATCAGGTTTTTGGTAAAAATATAATCCTAACGCACCCTACCGTGATGAAGGTATACCCTAACCCTGCCATAACCTATTTGCAAATCGATATTCCCGACGAAATGGTGAACGAGGCCTTTTATAATTTTACTGAAATTACCGGCAAGGTCTTATTTGAAAAGGAGTCATCCAATACAAAATTAATGGCGAACAATACCGTCATTGATATGGTCCAGTTCCCTTCAGGCATTTATGTGCTCAGTATCTTTAACGCAATAGATAATTCTACGACCAATTTTAGAATCGTACACTTCTAATATCCTCATTCCTTTAATACCATAAAATTTATGAAAAAAATAGTTACCTCCTCTCTCTTTGTCTTGTTTTTTTTATTGGCCAAAGGCCAAAGCCCTAACGCCATTAATTATCAGGCTGTCGCCCGCAATCTGAATGGCGCTCTTATTGCAAATCAGAGCATCGGCTTGCAAATCAGCTTCATTGATTTATCGCCTGCTGGTCAGGTTTTATATACCGAAAGGCATATTGCAACCACCAACGGCCTGGGAATATTCACGGTTCAGATAGGCACAGGGAGTGTGCAAAGTGGATTATTCAGTGCTATTGATTGGGGCTCGGGCTCTAAATTTATTAAAATTGAAATGGACGCCAGGGGTGGGAGCAACTACTCAAATTTGGGAACCTCTCAAATTGTTAGCGTGCCCTATGCGTTATTCTCAACTACCGCTGATTCCACCCGCAACCTAAAAAGTTCAGCAAGGGTAAAATTGTCTCAGGTACAGGGCGGAGGGGCTATTACCAACCAGGTATTGCAATGGAATGGCACCAATTGGATACCCACAACCTTCTCTACCAATCAAAATACCGATGCCAGCCTCAAGGGAAATGGTGGAAGTAGCAATCCATTGGGTATCGCACAACAAGGTGCCACCAATGGTCAGGTGTTAAAATGGAATGGCAGTTCTTGGACGCCAGCGGATGACAACAATTCTGGCGGCGATATTACCGATGTAATCGCAGGTAAAGGATTGAGTGGGGGTGGAACTTCGGGTAGTGTTACCTTGAACGCCAAAGACACCTCGGCTTCCAATGAACTGCAAACCCTCTCAGGCGCGGGTGGCAAAATCAGCCTGAGCCAGGGTGGAGGCAGTGTAACTCTGCCTGATTCGTCGTCGTCGAACGAATTACAAACCCTCAGCAAGACCGGAAATACGGTCAGCTTAAATCAAGGGGGAGGATCTTTTACACTGAATGACCAGGATTCGACCAATGAAATTCAAAATTTATCAAAAACGGGGGGACGCCTCAATCTGAGCAGAGGTGGTGGCATCATTGCCCTTCCGGATTCTTCCTCGACCAATGAGATTCAAACCCTCAGCAAATCAGGGAATACCCTCACTTTAAATCAAGGTGGAGGAAGTGTTACGCTAACCGACACCGATTCTACCAACGAATTACAAAGTTTGTCAAGATCGGGTGGTCGACTGATGCTCAGCAAAAACGGAGGCACCATTCCTTATCCCGATTCCTCTTCAAGCAATGAATTGCAAAGCATCTCAAGAACCGGAGGGCGCCTTTCTTTAAGTCAAAACGGAGGAACGGTTACCTTGCCTGATTCTTCGAGCAGCAACGAAATTCAAAGCCTTTCAAAAAGTGGCAATACTGTATCCCTAAGTCAAAGTGGGGGAAGCTTCGTGTTGAGCGATCAGGATTCGACCAACGAATTGCAAAGCCTCACAAAAAACGGGGGACGGTTACTATTGAGCAGGGGTGGAGGAACTATTCCATACCCTGATTCATCCTCGAACAATGAACTACAAACGATTTCAAGGAACGGTGGTCGGCTCATTTTAAATCAAAATGGAGGGACAGTTACCTTGCCGGATTCTTCGAGCAACAACGAAATCCAAACCCTTTCAAAAAGTGGCAATACTGTATCTCTAAGTCAAAGCGGCGGAAGCTTCGTTTTGAGCGATCAGGATTCGACCAACGAATTACAAACCTTGTCGAAAACCGGGGGTCGACTTGTTTTAAACAAAAACGGTGGAAGCATTCCATATCCTGATTCTTCTTCAACCAATGAGTTGCAAGCGCTCTCCATGCGAAACGATACCATATTTTTAACCAATGGGGGGTTTGTGAAATTACCGGTAGGTACCACCGACAACCAACTTTTAACAAGAACAGGCGGTAATTTAACTATACAAAGAGGGAATACTGTTACTTTGCCCGACTCCTCTTCAAGCAATGAAATTCAGACCCTCTCAAAAACCGGCGGGCGAATTATTTTATCACAAAGTGGGGGCAGTATTCCCTTGCCCGATTCCTCCTCCAACAATGAACTACAATCCATTTCGAGAAGCGGGGGCAGCATAACCATGACTCAGGGTGGGGGAACCGTGACCCTTCCGGATTCCTCTTCAAGCAATGAAATCCAAACCCTGAGCAAATCAGGAAATACATTAAGTTTAAGTCAAAGCGGTGGTTCCATCACTCTGACGGATACGGATTCAACCAACGAAATTCAAACCTTGTCAAAATCTGGCGGACGACTTGTGCTGAGTCGAAATGGCGGAACCATTCCCTATCCGGACTCCTCTTCGAGCAACGAAATTCAAACGATAAGCAAATCCGGCAACACGGTTACCCTTAGTCAGAGCGGTGGAAGCATTACTTTAACCGATACCGATTCGACGAATGAAATTCAAGCCTTATCCAGAACGGGAGGACGGCTGCTACTTAGCCGAAACGGGGGAAGCATAGCCTATCCCGATTCCTCTTCAAGCAACGAGCTTCAAACGCTTTCAAGGACCGGAGGGCGAATACTACTCACCCAAGGAGGAGGAACCGTTACCCTTCCCGATTCTTCATCGGCCAATGAATTACAGTCGCTCACCATCAGCAACGATACCATTTATTTGAGCTCCGGAGGCAATGTGAAACTGCCGGCCGGCTCAGCCGATAATCAAAATCTGAGCCTAAGCGGAGCCTCCTTAGGTATTCAGAGAGGAAACACCATCACCCTTCCCGATGCTTCGTCGACCAATGAAATTCAAACCATCAGTAAATCAGGAAATAACGTGACTCTGAGCCAAAGCGGCGGCAGTTTTACTTTAACCGACACCGATTCAACGAATGAAATTCAAACGCTTTCAAAAACAGGAGGACGTCTTTTACTGAGTAAAAATGGAGGCACCATTCCCTATCCCGATTCTTCGGCTACGAATGAATTGCAAACGCTCACCATTAGCAGCGATACCATTTACCTAAGCAGTGGAGGCAACGTAAAACTGCCTGCGGGTTCGGCCGATAACCAAAACCTGAGCCTAAGCGGTGCCTCCTTAAGCATTCAAAGAGGCAATACCATTACGCTTCCAGATGCTTCAGCAACTAACGAGTTGCAGACGCTTACCATTAGCAGTGATACCATTTACCTGAGCAGTGGTGGTAATGTAAAACTGCCTGCGGGTTCGGCTGATAATCAAAATCTGAGCCTTAGCGGCGCCTCCTTAAGTATTCAAAGAGGGAATTCCATAACCCTTCCCGATGCTTCAGCGACCAATGAAATTCAAACCATAAGCAAATCAGGAAATACCGTAACCCTGAGTCAAAGCGGGGGCTCATTCACTTTAACCGATACCGATTCTACCAATGAAATTCAAACTCTATCCATAACAGGGGGACGCCTCTTATTGAGTAAAAATGGCGGAACCATACCCTACCCGGACTCGTCTTCGAGCAACGAAATTCAAACCATCAGTAAATCGGGAAATACGGTAACTCTGAGCCAAAGCGGAGGCAGTTTTAGTTTGACCGACACGGATTCTACTAACGAAATTCAAACCTTATCCAGAACAGGAGGACGCCTTTTACTAAGCCGAAACGGAGGCAGTATTCCCTATCCTGATTCCTCTTCCAGCAATGAGCTTCAAAGCATATCAAGGACAGGTGGCAGTATTACCATGACGCAGAGTGGCGGCACGGTCACATTGCCCGATTCCTCTTCTTCCAATGAACTCCAAACCATCTCAAGAACCGGAGGCCGCATTATTCTTTCACAAAGCGGCGGCAGTGCAACTTTACCCGATTCCTCTGCCACCAATGAATTACAGGCACTTACTATAAGCAACGATACCATCTATTTAAGCAATGGCGGATATGTTAAGATTCCGGTTTCGTCCAACCATTGGAAAACTACAGGTAACAGTGGTACCACTGACGGTACCAATTTTATGGGCACCACCGATAATGTGGCCATAAATCTTAGGGTGAACAACCAAAAGGCAGGCAGATTGGATAGCAGCAATGCTTCGACCTTCTATGGTTATGGTGCCGGTAAAAATAATTCCGGGGCCAATAATACATTTTCAGGATTTAAAGCAGGCAATAGCAATACCTCAGGTTATTCGAACGTGGCTTTGGGAACCAGGGCGTTATTTTCTAACACCACAAAGTCAAATTTAGTGGCCATCGGAGACAGCGCCTTAAATAAAAATACTTCAGGTTTTGAAAATACAGCAGTTGGCTCCAAGGCCAATTACTCTAATAATAGTGGAAGCGGCAATACATCACTTGGCTATAAAGCACTTTACTCCAACACCTCTGGTACAAATAATACGGCCATTGGGGACTCGGCATTATTCGCCAATACCAATAACGACAATTCTGTAGCCATTGGAAAAGGCGCATTGCGCAGCGCAACCGGTGGCGCTTTTTCTAATATAGCCATAGGATACAAATCGCTCTATTATAATTCATCAGGCGATGAAAATCTTGCCATCGGCGTCAATGCACTTTTAAACAATACGAGCGGTAGTCGAAATATGGCCATGGGAGTTGAGGCCATGAGCAATAGCAGTGCTGGAGGCAATAATATTGGTTTTGGCTACCAATCTTTAAACCTCAATCAGGGAGATGATAATATTGGATTTGGATATCGCACCTTAACAGGCAATACCAGTGGGTCGGGTAATATCTCCCTCGGGATTCTATCCTTATCAGCGAATTCAACCGGAAGCAATAATATAGCCATTGGGCACAGAGGCGGTGTGACTAATACCACCGGCTACTCCAATATAGCCATTGGCCCCTATGCATTATCAACCAATACAACAAAATCCAATTTGGTTGCTATTGGCGATAGTGCATTATTTACAAATACAGGTGCCGAAAATACGGCCATTGGTTCAAAGGCATTAAGGTTAAATTCTTCAGGCATTTCCAATACCGCAGTAGGTTTTAAAGCTCTTCAATCGAATACAACTGGTTCCAATAATACTGCTATGGGTGATTCGGCCTTATTTTCCAATAGTATTGGAAATAATTTGGTAGCTATAGGTAAAGGGGCCTTGAGGACTGCCAGTACCAGTTCTTCAAGTAATATTGGTATTGGCCACAAGTCGCTTTATTATCATAGTTCAGGGAGCTATAATATTGCATTAGGTGATGAGGCCATGTTGAACAATACAACCGGAACAAATAATATAGCCGCAGGGTTACAAACAATGGCAAATAGCACAGGTGGTAGCCATAATGTTGCTTTAGGATTTAGTACACTTTATTACAACACATCCGGTCAATATAATTTTGCTACAGGTTATTTTTCACTTTTAAGTAATACAACAGGTAGCAATAACCTGGCTTTAGGAAATTACAGCTCATTCGCTAATCAAAGTGGTTATTCGAATATTGCCATTGGTTCGAGGGCCTTATATACCAATACCACAAAATCAAATTTAGTGGCCATTGGCGATAGTGCATTATATACAAATTCTGGTTCTGAAAATACAGCTATTGGTTCCAAAGCATTAAGGTTAAATTCATCGGGAAGTTCTAATTCGGCAATGGGTTATAAGGCACTTCAATCGAACACCACAGGTTCCAATAATACAGCCATCGGTGACTCAGCGCTTTTTACAAATTCGACAGAAAGCAACTCGGTAGCCATAGGCAAAGGGGCCTTAAAAAGTTCGAACGCCGCTGTATCCAATGTGGCCATAGGGAGTAAGGCTTTATATTACAACAGCTCAGGCTATGGCAATATAGCCATTGGCGAACTATCATTGTATGTCAATACCACCGGTTCAGAAAATATAGCTGCAGGGTATAGAACCTTGATAAAGAACGGTTCCGGATCATACAACAATGCTTATGGGAACGGGGCGCTTTCTTCAAATACCACAGGGAGCAATAACAGCGGATTTGGCAGATACGCTCTTCAGGACAATATATCCGGCAATGAGAATGCGGCTTTTGGCAATGAAGTTTTGAGTAATAATACGAGCGGAGGCAATAATTTAGCCTTAGGTAACGGAGCTATGACTTTAAATACATCAGGCAGTAACAATACCGCTGCAGGTTATGGATCCTTGTACAACAATTCAACAGGATATTCCAATGTTGCATTTGGCACAAGAGCCTTGTATTCCAATACCTCCAAATCCAATTTGGTGGCGGTGGGCGATAGCGCTATGTATAAAAATACTTCAGGGGCCCGCAATACCACTGTGGGTTCTAAATCTTTGTATTCTAACACCATCGGTAGTTCGAATACTGCATTTGGATACCAAGCACTGTATACTAACATATCCGGTTCCTATAATACAGCTGTGGGCGATTCAAGCCTGTATTTTAACAGCTCAGGTGGCTACTCCCTTGCTTTGGGCCTTGAGGCCTTAAGAAGCAATACCTCTGGAAGTAATAATACAGCCTCTGGGCATAGGGCCTTGTACAGCAATTCTTCCGGCTATTCAAATATCGCCATAGGTGCGAAAGCCCTATATTCCAATACCACAAAGTCGAATTTAATTGCCATTGGAGACAGCGCGCTTTATTCCAACTCAAGTGGCGTAGAAAACACATCTCTAGGTTCAAAATCTCTGCGACTCAATTCGACAGGGAGTTTTAATACTGCCGTTGGGTACAAAGCCCTCCAATCCAACTTGTCAGGATCCAACAACACCGCCTTGGGCGATTCGGCACTTTTTTCGAATACTACAGGTAGCAATTCGGTAGCCATTGGTCGTGGGGCTTTAAAAACCTCCACCAGTTCTATCGCTTCAAATATAGCCATTGGTAACAAAGCACTTTATTATAATACTTCAGGGTATTATAACATTGCCGTAGGTGAAGATGTATTGCTGAATAATAGCAGTGGATGGGGAAACGTTGCGTTGGGGTATAATACCTTAAGTGCAAACATTTCGGGAGCATATAACATTGCCTCTGGGTATAATGCTTTAAATAACAACACTACAGGTGGGCAAAATATTGCGATGGGTTATCAGGCTTTAACAGATAATACCGATGGGGAAAATAACATAGGTTTTGGTTATTTTGCATTGGGAAATAATACTTCAGGTGATAATAATATTGCATTGGGAATCAGTCCGCTTAATGCAAACACAAGTGGAGCAAATAATATAGCCCTGGCTTTTAGGTCCGCCTATAATAATTCAACCGGGTATTCAAATATCGCCATCGGACCTGGTTCGTTGTATACTAATACCACCAAATCAAATTTGATTGCCATAGGTGATAGTGCCTTAAATATCAATTCTACAGGATCCGAAAATACGGCCATAGGATCCAAAGCTTTGCGATTAAATTCAAGCGGAAGTTTTAATACGGCATTAGGATTTAAGGCCCTGCAATCCAACACCACCGGTTCAAGTAATACGGCCATTGGCGATTCGGCCTTATTTACCAATACCACCGGTAGCAATTCGGTAGCCATTGGCCGAGGGGCTTTAAAAAGCTCATCGAATGTTACAGCAGCTAATATTGGTATTGGATATAAAGCGCTTTACAGCAATACAAGCGGAACGTATAACGTTGCTCAGGGTTATCAGGCCTTGCTAAGTAATACCTCAGGCAGCCATAATATCGCGTTAGGCTATTTATCTTTGGGCGATAACTCAGATGGAGACAAAAATGTCGGTTTCGGGTATGCGACTTTAGCAAGCAATACCAGCGGAAATTACAATCTGGGAGCAGGCAGCCGACCCCTTAATGCGAACACCACGGGAAGCAACAATTTAGCTCTTGGTTATGAGGCTGCATTTGATAATACTGCAGGGCAGTTTAATATTGCCATAGGTTCAAGGGCCTTGTACAATAATACCACCAAGTCACACTTAATTGCCATTGGGGACAGTGCCTTATTTAGAAACACGACGGGGGCAAGCAACACGGCTGTAGGTTCAAAAGCGCTTTATAGTGTAACAACAGGAGGGAGTAACACTGCCTTTGGCTATGAAGCCTTGAAAACGAATACCGGATCCATCAACACGGCTATTGGGAATAATTCCTTAATTAACAATACATCCGGTTCAAGTAATTTGGGAATAGGAAGTGGATCACTATATTCACTGACCTCTGGTTCGTTCAATGCCGGTATAGGTAATTCAGCGGGCTTTGCAATCGAAACCGGTAGCTATAATATCAGGGTTGGTCAAATTTGTTACATTACAGGAGAAGACAACTGGGATAATTCCGGAATGATTGGTTACTCGCCTCTTGACCCAGGCGCCAGTAACCGATATAGAATTGGCAATTCATCTATTTCCAGTATAGGCTCACAAGTGGGTTGGACAACCGTGAGTGATTCAAGGGTTAAAACCAGCGTTAAGGAAAACATACCCGGACTGGAATTCATCAACAAACTGAGACCTGTGAGTTACAACTACGATATCAGCAAAGAAAACCAACTGATGGACCCCTTGAGGCCAGACACGGCAGATTGGGACGGAAAATACGATATCGAAAAAATGCGCTTCAGCGGTTTTCTGGCTCAGGAAGTAGATAGCATTGCCAAAAGTATTGGATATGATTTTAGCGGAGTGGACCGACCAAAAAATGAAGGGGGACTCTATGGGTTGCGTTACAGTGAATTCGTAGTGCCTTTGGTAAAAGCTGTTCAGGAACAGCAGAAAATGGTAGAACAACAACAGAAAATGATATCCGACTTATTAAAGCGCGTGGAAGAATTGGAAAGCAAAAAGTAAAGCATGGAAAGACTATGGTATTTAGAGCGGTTTGAAGCAGATGAACCTTCCAAAGGGGAGTGTTGTTTTTGACAAAAATTGAGTTTACGCCTTCTCATAATGTTTTTTCAGTAGAGAAAAAGTGTACAATTTTGGATCATAACCTCATATGTACTGAAGACGAAGCGATGGATTAAAAACAGGCACAAGGTATTGAATTTTGAAAACTTCTATAATGAACACAAAAACAGGGTGTATAACCTCGCCCTTCACTATGCGTTAAATGAAGAGGATGCTCAGGAAATAACCCAGGATGTGTTTGTAGCTGCCTACCATAACCTCGATAAATTTGAAGGCAACGCATTGGTTTCAACCTGGCTTTATCGCATAACTGTCAATAAATGTTTGGATTTTTTAAAATCAGCTCAACGCAAAAAACGCTTTGCATGGTTAAATCTATTGAGCATGGACGGAAATGAAGTAAGTCAAAACATGAAGGAAACCCGGCATCCGGGAATTCAAATGGAACAAAAGGAGGCTCTGGAGAATTTGCTGCAGGCTATCAGGCAACTCCCCGAGAACCAAATGACGGTTTTAATTCTCCATAAGATTGAACAAAAGTCACAAAAAGAAGTGGCAGAAATTATGAAAATAAGCATCAAGGCCGTAGAATCGCTTGTACAAAGGGCAAAAACTAATCTTGCAAAAAAAATAAAATAGAGCGAAGGAAATGCAAACATTAATCGTCTAACATAATATTACACCCATGGAACTGGATCTCTTGTCAAAAATAAAGCACGTCGAAGCGCCTCCCTTTTTGTTTACCAGAATTCAACAAAAGATAGAGTCTGCGAAAAGGCAAAAAGTCCCTATGGGAGTGGCCTTGGTTGTTCAATTTTCATTGGCTGTTCTTTTGGTCGTAAATCTCTACATAGCGGCCGGTGAAGGCCATACTAAAAAAGATACCGAAATTTACGCTGAATTTGTCGATCTCACCTTTGATAACACCATTTATAAATGAACAAAATAAGAGTTTTAAGTTTGGCCTCCGCTGTTTTGCTTCTTGCAAACCTCTTTCTCCTCTGGTTTGTAATAAGTCATAAAGGCCCCAATACCCGGCATCGTGAACCTAAAAAAATAATCATTGAAAAACTTCATTTCGATCGTCATCAACAACAGCAATATCAGAAACTGATCGATGCACATCGAAAAGAATTGGGTCGTTATCGGCAAACGTTGGTAGCCTTAAAAAACCAACTCTATGTTAACCTTTCTGCTATAAGCAAAGAAACGATGGCCGATTCGATATATACTGAAATGGCAGGAGTACACATTCAATTGGAACGCATTAACTACAAACACTTCCAAGAAATAGGACAGCTTTGCAAACCCGAGCAATTGGTTCACTTTGAACAACTTACCAAAGATCTCGCAAAACTATTCCAGGGACCAAGGCATGCGCAATAGATTTGCTTTCCTTATTTTCTCTCTGTGGATTACGGTCTTTAATTATGCTCAAAACAGTAGCGTAGTTTTTTCTATAAAACCGGTTTACAACCTTCAAACTGTTTTTTTAAAGGATTCGGCTTTTGTATCGAATGATGGCAACTCCCTTCAAATCGATGTATTAAAGTTTTATATTTCCCATATACAATTGTTCAAAAATGGGAATTTGGTAGCTAAGGAGAATGCCAGTTTTCACTTAATAGATGCTTCGGGCAGTTGCGCGTTCAACCTCGACCTTTCAAACCATGAAACCCTGGTGTATGACGAGTTGAGATTTTGCTTGGGCATTGACAGCCTCACGAATAACTCAGGGGCTTTCGGCGGGCCACTCGATCCTACACTTGGCATGTATTGGACCTGGCAAAGCGGATACATCAATTTTAAGTTGGAAGGAAAAAACCCGATTTGTCAAACCCGCAACCACGAATTTGTGTTTCACCTCGGGGGATTTAAATATCCCTACAATGCGATGCAAAACGTAAGCTTAGCTCTTCAAAGTAAAGGAGATATAAATTTGAGCTTTGATTTGGCAAAACTCATAGGGCTCATCGATCTGCAAAGCAAAAATCACATCATGTCCCCAGGAAGCGATGGGCTTGAAATATCGAAAATTGCCGCTTCTTGTTTCAAAGTGCTTGAGAATTGAAATACAAGATACTCCTATTCATTTCAGTATCCCTGATCATTTTTGCGTTTCGCTACACTAGTGATCCTGTGTTTGTAAAGCCCGCGCATTTTCCCGAGCCGGTTTACGATTTTTCAAAAAATTCCCTTTCCGAAGCTAAAGTTCAACTTGGCAGGGTCCTGTTTTACGACCCTATGCTTTCACGCAATGGAACGATTTCATGTGCAAGCTGTCATTCACAATACTCGGCCTTTGCGCACGTCGACCATGCATTGAGCCACGGTATAAACGACCAAATAGGCTTTCGCAATGCGCCGGCCTTAATGAATCTGGCGTGGCAAAATACATTCATGAGAGATGGCGCGGTGCATCATTTGGACATGCTGGCACTCGCCCCTATTGGAAACCCCCTGGAAATGGATGAAACTTTAGCGGGAGTGCTTAAAAAAATGAGTACAGAAACCATTTACCTCAAACTGTTCTATCAGGCATTCGGCGATTCAATGCCTACGGGCGAGCGCACCCTGAAGGCCCTCTCGCAGTTTATGCTCACCTTCGTTTCTGCAGCATCAAAATACGACAGCGTGAAGCTGGGCCATTCCACTTTTACTCAGCAGGAAGCAAATGGCTACGAGCTGTTTAAAGCTTATTGTGCATCATGCCATAGCGAACCTTTATTTACCAATGACGATTTTAAAAATAATGGTTTAAAACCAGATACCTCCCTTAAAGATTATGGAAGATACAGGGTCACTCACAAACCTGAAGACTCCTTAAAGTTTAAGGTTCCAACCCTGCGCAATATTGAGTTTACCTATCCTTACATGCACGATGGTCGCTTCAAAAATCTCAAGGAGGTCATGAACCATTACCTTATTGGGCTTGAAAGAAACAAAACTCTATCCTCGGAACTGCAAAAGCCCATTTTGCTTAGCTCCAATCAAAAAGTGGATGTAGTGGCATTTTTACTCACCTTAAGCGATAAATCATTTTTGTACAATCCAAAATATGCTTATCCCAGGGAAATATTTTCAGAATTAAAAAAATGAAGGCCGGAGATGACAAACCATATGAACCGGGATATGAAACTATTTACAGATTAAGATTAATGTGAGCGAAATTTATATATTGCCATTGTAATAAATACCTATGAAATTAATATACACCGCAGCATTTATTGTACTGAGCCATTCCTTGCTTTTGGCACAACACAATACCATACTCATCATAGCCGATGATGTCAGTCCGGACTACTTTGGTTGCTTTAGCAAAAATACCGATACCGCTATGGTACCGAATATTTCAGCACTTTCAAAAAAATCCGTTCGATTTTCAAAAGTTTGGGCTTCGCCTGTCTGTTCGCCAACCAGAGCAGGTATTCTTACCGGACAATACTCCTTTCGCACCGGCGTGGGGCAGGTGATTACAGGTACGGCCTCTCCGCAGCTCGACACGAATGAAGTCAGCCTGGCCTCTTTACTGAAAAAGAGTGCACCTAAAGCTTATCAAACTGCCTGTGTGGGCAAATGGCATTTGAACAACAATCAGCCAATTAAAAGAACCTATCCTAATAAATTAGGCTATGATTTTTATTCGGGCAACTTTAACGGTGCCATTACCGACTATTACAAATGGACAAGGATTAAAAACGGAATTCAGGACACCGTAAAAACATATGCTACTACGCAAACCATTAACGATGCCATCAGTTGGCTTGATACCCTCAATAAAAACAGGCCTTTTTTCCTCTGGGTGGCCTTCAACGCGCCACATTCGCCTTACCATTTACCACCTTCAAGCTTATGCAACACAACAGGGTTAAGTGGTACCACGGCGCATATCAATGCCAACCCCGCTCTTTATTTTAAAGCCGCCATTGAGGCGATGGACAGCGAAATAGGAAGATTGTTTCAGTATTTAATAAATAATAACCTGATGGATAGTACCCATATTATTTTTATGGGCGACAACGGCAATGCCACTCAAGTGGCGCAGATTAGCAACAGAACAAAGGCGAAAGGTACCATTTACGACTATGGAGTGAGGGTTCCATTCATGGTTGCAGGTCCCAGTGTGGTTAGTCCCAACCGCGTTTCCAACGAGTTGATCAACACCCCTGATCTCTTCGCTACCATCGCTGAACTCTCGGGTTTCCCCAATTGGCGGAGTTCAATACCTAAAAATAAAACCATAGACAGCCGAAGTTTTTTACCCTTGCTCAAAAATCAAACTTATAAAGGAAGAACCTGGATATTTACGGAACAGTTTGCCTCCCCGGCTGCAGCATCTGATGGCAAAACCATTCGAAACGAAAGTTATCATTTGTTAAGGTTCGACACCGGTAAAGAAGAGTTCTATAATCAAACTTCTGACCCCGAAGAAAACAATAATTTATTGCTTAATACCCTTAGCACGACAGAACTGACGAACTACCGTCTGCTCTGCGATAGCCTCAAATCTCTCACGGGATTGGGCAATTGTCAGACCTCCGCTGTAAACGAAACCAGAATGGATCAGAGGATTTATAAGACCTCTAACCCATTTGGAAATCGAATTGAAATACCTTTAAATTCAAACCCATACGTGCGGCTTACCAATGCCATTGGTCAGACCGTTTACATGGGACGAGAAATAGAAAATCAAGACTTTACAGGGCTTCCAAAGGGCATTTATTTCATCAAAATCGGATCAGGCCCGATTCAAAAATTAATGAAGAATTAATGGCCTTGTCATTTAGTAACTGTACCAACGGGTACTTGAGGTCATAATGCGCTCAGTGAGTCCAGTCCATTTCCTACTTTAATGTTTTTTAGCAGGCCCTAAAGAGAACCATTCTTACTTGTGAATGAGTAAAGGAGTTCTTAAATTTGCCTATGACAAGAATTAGTCTGTTCAAACTCGAATGGGAGAACTTATAGCTTAATTTACTTAAAAATGAGAATCTTACCTCTAATAGAATTTTAAAAACCATACCATGAATTTTGAATTGAAAAAGTCACTGGACATTCTGAGGAGAACGCCATTGGTTCTCGATGCTTTACTGAGGGATATTTCAGACGACTGGGCCCTTTGCAACGAAGGGGAGGGTACCTTTAGCCCATTCGACGTTTTGGGTCACTTGCTTCATGGCGAGAAAACGGATTGGATCCCAAGGTTGGAATTAATACTAGGAAATGCAGTTGACAAAACCTTTACTCCCTACGACCGATTTGCGCAGTATGAGGAGTCAAAAGGTAAAACCCTAAACCAATTGCTTGGTGAATTTAAAGGCCTTCGCTACAAAAACATAGAAATCCTGGAATCCAAGCAATTAGGCAAAGAAGATCTTCTAAAAACCGCCAGACACCCTAAATTCGGAGAGGTAACTTTGCACCAGTTGCTTTCTACATGGACCATCCACGATTTGAGTCACCTTTCACAAATCGGACGCGTCATGTGCAAGCATTACAAACAAGACGTAGGGCCATGGGTTGAATACATGCCGATTTTAACGAGATACTAAGCGTATAAAAATATAATTTTGAATGGTAAAGCACTCCTTTGGAATAAGAATCAGTTTAAAATAAATAGTATATGAAAGCCGTAGGTAAAACAGTAAAGGATATTCTCATCAGTGTTCCACCCGACAGGGCTGAAGCATTTAATAAACTTCATGATGTGATCGTAAAAAATCTGCCAAAAGGGTTTGAAGCCGCCATCAGCTATGGAGGACTTGGCTATGTTATTCCGCATACGCTTTATCCTGCAGGTTATCACTGTAAGCCCAGTGAACCTTTGCCATTTGCAGGCATAGCCTCCCAAAAAAACTCTATTAATTTTTACCATATGGGCATATATGGCGATCCTAAATTGTACCACTGGTTTGTTTCGGAATATCCTAAACACAGCAAGCAAAAACTTGATATTGGGAAGAGTTGCGTTCGTTTTAAGAAATTTGATGACATACCTTTCTCACTCATAGGTGAGCTCATGAAAAAAATAAGTGCTGAGGATTGGATAAACTTATACGAAAAAAACCTCAAGAAATAATACCCATGTGATTTACAGAATATGTAAATGGAACAGCGGAAAAGCCTATGGATGCGAACGTTTTGGTCAAATTGAGGAATAAAAATCTGGACTCTTACATTTGTCGGTTCAGTACAAATTTTTGATAACCTCGTGAAGAGGATTTGAGAAGGCTTGATTTCGCAGGCTTTGTTCCGATAAGCCCTAATTGGCAGGGTCTCGAACTTATTCACGCTTCGTTCTCAAAGTTTTTAGTTGAGTTTTTTATAAACAGAATAACCACCTTCTTCCAAAACCTTTGAAAATCTTTTATTGGTATCCATGTCTTCCTTTCGGTTTGACTTGAAAACCAGATAAACCGGTTTATCATTTAACCCGTTCAAAAACCAGTTTTTTTGAAACCCGTTAACCGCATTTCTTTGCTCTTCAGTCCAATTTCCGTCATCGTTAAAACCCTCGGAGCGGCAAAATTTCAAGGTATTTATACTCAAGCTGTCCCTCTCATCCGGTTGTGGTTTCTGGGTATAAAAATAATGGGCATAGCTCTTAAAACCCACCGTTTCGATATAAATGTTTTGCTTTTTGAGACTTTTATAAAATTTAATAATACTGCCCTGCACGTGGTTTTCGACTTTAGGCACGAGCAGAATTCCTGAAAAAAATAAGAAAAGTATATTTCCCAATAAGAAGGAGCGGAGATCCCATTGCTTTGATTTGCGTAATCTCCCAAGGAAGAAAAGAACCATTGATAGTAGGAATACAATTCCCGGAATAAAATTGAACCATTGCCAGTCGGTTTTTACCAAGAGGTTAGACCTAACGAAATCGTCATGAATTTCATGTATTAAAAAGTTTTGGACCACCCCACCCATCCCTGCCATGGGAAGCATCAAAAAAATTACCGAATAGAGCACTCCTAACATAGCAAATACCACAAGCTGCCATTTTTTAAGTGTCCATTGGTGTTGTGAAAGTCCAAAGGCTGCAAGGATGGATACAGGCAAATAACACAGCGACGAATAATGTACGATTTTGGTAGTAACCATGGAAAAAAGCAACAGCACCACCCAGAACAGGATTTGCATCCAAAGCAAAGCCTGTCCTGATTGCCTATAGCCTAGCAAATAAGGTATGGCCAGCAAAGCGGCCGGGAAGCAGCCTATGAGAAGCACAAGAGGATGATAAAACCAGGGTTGGCCGTGCGAAGCCACAGGGTGTAACAATAAATCGGCTTGATAGTTCAAAAACTCAGCGGTGAACCAAAATCCATTTTGAATCCAGTCGGGAAGGAACCACAGGGCAGGCAATAGGAGGGCACTCATTACCAACGCAAACAGTTGCTTCACATTAAAAAACAGTGAGAACTTATTGAAGAGGAAAAACACCCCCATGGATGCCCCGAATATTATAACCGCAACAGGGCCTTTGGTGAGCAAAGACAGTCCCAGAAAGGTTCCAGCCAAAAAATAGTATTTTGTTTTGGTTGAATGGATCCTTATGGCTTGA
The DNA here is from genome assembly GCA_964617955.1 of uncultured Chitinophaga sp. GTDB lineage: Bacteria > Bacteroidota > Bacteroidia > NS11-12g > UBA9320 > JABWCE01. Next base: position 131,360 of record CAZTXB010000004.1, on the reverse strand, counting down.
TATATTTGAGCCCAAGCCAAAAAAATAAAAAGGTTGAACCAGGGGTCAATAATTCCGCTTTTGAAATAAAAAAAGGGGGTGAATGAGCCCAGGTAGATGAGCAGTGCCCAAATGGCCGTTTTTTCATTGTACCACCTTTTGGTATAGAGAAAAAGCACGTTGAGGCTAAGCATACCGCAAAGTGCGTTGGGTAATCTCGCTGCAAATTCATTCATCCCGAAAAGCTTCATGCACACCACCTGCATCCAAAAAAACAGAGGGGGTTTTTCCCAAAAAGGGTTGAAATTTATTTGCACACTCTGATAGTTACCGGTAATTATCATTTCCCTCGCGGCCTCGGCAAAATTTATTTCATCCCAGTCGAATAAATGCGAGGCACCTGTAAATGGTATGAACAAAACCAAAGCGAAAATTGAAATTACCAGGTGGGGCCACTTTTTCATTCTTTTATTTTATGGGCCCAAACAATACGATTGGCCAGCGCAGCTGAGAAGAATCCTATGATAGATCCGCCGGTGATGTCTTCTAAAAAGTGTTGTTGTAAATAGATTCGACTCACACCAACCGCCATAGCCAGGATGAGCACAATGGCCGTGAGCCATTTGGTGTTGAACCAAAACGACAGACAAAAAGCGAAGGCAAATGCAGCAGAAGTATGACCGGACGGAAAACTGTTCTGACTCCATACTTCAACCCCCTGGGTAAACTTAAGGTGATACTTTTCGAGCACTACCTTAGGTCGAGCGTAATCGAAAATCAAGAACTTAAACAGAACAGTTGTTAAACTGTTAAAAATAAAGGTAAAGGCCAATTGAATAAATAAATTCACATCTCTTACTAAGAATATGATAATCAGACTCAAGGGAACCAAAAATTCCTCTTCGCCAAAATGGGTCATGTACCTAAAGAACATGCCAAGGGATGCATTGTAATGACGGCTAAACCAAATATTCAAACTTCCGTATTCACTTCCCAAGATAATGGCTAACCCGATCACGATTAAAGCCAGCCAAATTCGCAGGGTCACTTGATGTGCCCTAAACCAATGTTTATCAAACCCTTTCCATTTTAACATTTTTTTTATATATTCGCGAACTTTTAAATTTTTATACTTAATTAGTATAGAATGACTTCAAAAATTAGTATGCAAAGTTCTAAAATAAATGACAAGCGTCAAAGGATAGAATTGGAATTCCCGATGCATTGTTCTGCAAATACCTTATACAACTATATTTCTTCACCTTCAGGTCTTTCTTCTTGGTTTGCTGATGACGTGTTGGTACATGGTAACAACTTCATTTTTAAGTGGGAAGATGGCGAAGAGTTGGAAGGGGAGCTGGTAAAAAACGTCAACCGCAAGCATGTAAAATTTAAATGGATCGATGGTCCAAATCCAAACGAATCACTAGAGTTTATCATACATAAAGATGAGGTGACCGACGATTTGGCACTTATTGTATGCGATTATACCGAAGAAGATGATTACGATGAATTTGAAATGGTTTGGGAAAACCAGGTTCAAAATTTAAAAAAACAAATAGGAGCCTGATAAGGGAATGCTGCAATTAGCCACCTTCAGTTTTATTCTTAGCCTTATCCATGTTTTGGTTCCACACCATTGGCTCCCATTGGCTCTTTTGGCCAAGACCGAAAAATGGAACAGAAAGCAAACACTGCAAATAGCTGTCATCGTTAGTTTTTCTCACGTTCTCAGTACCATTATTCTAGGAATTTTTATTGGAATCATAGGAATGGAGGCTGCCAAAAAAATGGGCGAGTTCACCGAATGGTTTGCGCCGCTCTTACTCATTCTTTTTGGAATCATTTATGTCAGTCTGGGGCAAGAGCATCACCACCATGAAAAAGTTAAATTAAATACCCATTCTTTCTCCAGAATAGTGACCACCATGTCCATCACCATGTTTTTTTCACCTTGCCTTGAGGTTGAAACTTTTTACTTTACAGCGGGGACCTTCGGCTGGCTTGGAATCTTTGTGGTGTCGGCCATTTATCTTGTCATAACCATACTGGGTATATCCGCCCTCACGCTTTCGGGTAAAAAGACCATAGACCTTTTTAATCTTCATTTTCTTGAACATTACGAAAAAAAGATTACCGGGGTTATCCTCATCCTGCTGGGCATATTGTCTTACTTTGTGAAATTCTGACAGTAGGAATTAATTGGAAAACCTTTTGTAAGGAGTAAATTTGCAGTCTATCTAAAATTCAAAACCATCAATAGTGAACGTAGCATTTCAAAAAAACGATGACTTGACCGGAACTTTGTCCGTCAAGCTCGAAAAATCAGATTATGAACCTCGTGTGGAGGAGCAAATTAAATCGTACCGTAAAAAAGCAAACATTCCCGGATTCAGACCAGGTACGGCCCCTGTGGCAATGATTAAAAAACTTTACGGGAAGTCATTCATTGCCGATGAAGTCAACAAATTGGCCACCGAAAACATGTACGGGTATCTTAAAGATAATCAGATTGATATTCTTGGCCAGCCTTTGCTGAGTTTAAGTAACCCTTCGGATGTGGACTTTGAAAAGTCGGAGACCTTTACTTTCAACTTTGATTTGGGATTAGCGCCGGCCTTTGATTTTAATATTTCAAGTCAGGACAGCATCACCCGGTATGTCATAGAAGTAGACGATACAGAAATTGAAAAAGAAATTGAAAACCTGAGACGTCGTCATGGAATACTGGAAAAAGTTGATGAGAGTACCTCTGAATCCGACAGTATTCTTGTTGTTCTCACAGAACTCGATCAAAACAATTTACCCCTGGAAGGTGGGGTTTCGCAAAAGGAGACGACCATTATACCTGAATTAGTAAAGGACGAGGCCACAAAAAATCTGTTTATGAACAAAAAGGTAGGGGATAAAATCATTGCAAACATCAGCACCCTATTTAATGACAATGAAACAGTGATGGCTTCTTCGACCGGCATACCCAAGGAAGGGCTGCAGGATTTAAACCCGAACTTTGAGGCAGAAATAAAAAATATTCAAAAATTTAGTCCTGCCGAAATCGATCAGGCCTTATTCGATAAGGTATTTGGAGAAGGAATTGTCACAGATGAAGACACATTTAAGTCAAAAGTAAAAGAAAATGTGATGATTTATTACAATTCGGAGAGCGAACATCACCTTGAGCATGAACTGGATCATTTTATTATGGATAAGCATTCGTTTTCACTGCCCGATAGCTTTTTGAAAAGATGGCTCACCGATGCCTATCCTGACTCCTATACCCCCGAAAATGCGGATGACAAGTATGAGAAAGAATCAGGTGCTCTGCGCTACCAGTTAATACAGGAGAAAGCCATTAAGCAGTTTGGTATCGAAATAAGCGAAGAGGAAATGGAGCAAACCGCACTTGGTTATTCGGCCAGCCTGCTTCGAAATTATGGAATTTCCAATCCGGAATTTTCTTGGGTCCAGGAATTTACCGAGAAACAAAAAAAGGAACCTAAGTTTATGGATAAGGTGCGCGAAATTGCTGTGAAACGCGCCGTCATCGACCAAATTAAAAAAGTGGTCACTGTCGTAGAACAAAAAACAACGGTGGAAGGTTTCTATGATATGATTAAGGCTCACAATCACCATCATCACAACTAAAATATTTAACAATCAACTAAAAATAAAATCATGAACGACGGAAGAGAATTTAAAAAGTACGCCACCAAACATTTGGGAATAAATAGCACGCTTGTAGACCACTATATCGATAATATGACCCCATATATTCTTGAAGAAAGAGAGATGCGGGTTTCACAAATGGATATTTTCTCGAGATTAATGATGGACAGAATCATTTTTTTGGGTACCGGAATTGATGATCAGGTAGCCAATATTGTGATTGGACAATTGTTGTTTTTAGACTCCTCCAACCCCGGACGGGATATTCAAATTTATATCAACTCCCCGGGCGGTTCAGTTTATGCCGGTTTGGGCATTTACGATACCATGCAATATATTACCAGTGATGTAAGCACCATTTGTACCGGTATAGCCGCAAGTATGGCTGCCGTTTTGATGGGGGCAGGTAAAAAGGGAAAGCGAACCGCTTTAAAACATTCAAGAATTATGATTCATCAGCCATTAGGTGGTACGCAAGGCCAGGCTTCAGATATGGAAATCACTGTAAAGGAAATTCAAAAATTAAAGAAGGAATTGTACGATATATTGGCTTCCCATTCGGGGCAATCTTTTAAAAGAATTGAAAAAGACAGCGACCGAGACTACTGGATGACTGCTGAAGAGGCAAAAGCCTACGGTATGGTAGACGAAGTATTGATAAAAAAAGTTAGTTAAGATGGCCCAACCCACTTGTGCTTTTTGCGGACGATCGAAAAATGAGGTCGGTATACTCATTACCGGAGTTGAGGGTAATATTTGCGACGATTGTATACATCAGGCAGTTTTAATTTTAGATGAAGACACTTCCTCGAAGAAGAAAAAGGGCATTAAATACAAGCCCCTTAAAGTTTTACTTCCTAAGGAAATAAAGGAGCATCTCGATCAGTGGGTCATCGGGCAAGATCAGGCCAAAAAGATACTTTCTGTGGCGGTTTACAATCACTTTAAGCGCTTAGCTTCTCTTGGCGATGAGGATGGTGTAGAATTGGAAAAAAGCAATATTTTGATGGTTGGCGAAACCGGAACGGGCAAAACGCTTTTGGCCAAAACCTTAGCCAAAATTCTGGATGTACCCTTTTGTATTGCCGATGCCACCGTATTGACCGAAGCCGGCTATGTGGGCGAAGACGTTGAGAGCATTATTACAAGACTCCTGCAAGCGGCCAATTACAATGTTGAGGCAGCGCAGAGGGGCATTGTCTATATTGATGAAATGGATAAAATTTCGCGAAAATCAGATAACCCCTCCATCACCAGAGACGTTTCAGGCGAAGGGGTGCAACAGGCGCTTCTTAAATTGCTTGAGGGCTCAGTCATTAATGTACCACCGCAAGGAGGTCGTAAACATCCCGACCAAAAATACATCGCTGTGGACACCAGCAATATTTTATTTATATGCGGCGGAGCCTTTGAAGGCATTGACAGAATTATTGAAAGAAGACTCAATAAGCAAACAGTGGGCTTTAAGTCGGTTAATGGAAACAAATCGCATGAAGATATTTTGGAAAATGTTTCAGCCACCGATTTGAGAAAATTTGGGCTGATACCCGAACTTCTCGGGCGTTTGCCTGTTTTGGCGCATTTGTCACCCTTGGACAAACCCACCTTAAAACGCATTTTGCTTGAACCCAAAAATGCCCTGCTCAAACAATACAAAAAATTATTTGAATTGGAGAAAAAGGAATTGGTAGTGTCTCACGAAATTATTGAACTCATTGTAGATACTGCTTTCGACTGCAAGCTGGGAGCGCGTGGACTGCGAAGTATTTGTGAATCGATTTTTATGGATGCCATGTATGAGGCTCCTTCCTCTAAAACCGACAAAGTAGAAATCAAACAAGCCTTTGTCAAGGAAAAAATAGCCAAATTTTTTGAGCAGGCTGCCTAGGACGCCTCTCTGAATTCAAAAAGAAACGCTATTCGTAAGTTCTAAAAGGCTCTTACGCCAAGACCTTACTTCTTTTATAAAGACCCAGCGGTTAAAAGTTTACTTGCCCTTTATGGATTTATTTTAATAAAAGGAATAAACACAGTGTTCCCTTCACTCATGAATTTTAAATAGTAACTGCCCGATTCCATATCCTTCAAGACAATCGTTTCTTGCTGTGAATGGGTTTCACCTGAGAGTAACATTTTCCCCAACTTATCATAAATCTCGTAACGCGATGGCACCCAAGCCCCCAGCTGATTTAAAATGATTTCATTTTTAGCAGGATTAGGGAACAAACTAAGGTTACTCCTATGAATGGGTTTGACATAAATTTGAGTGTTAACGACAATGGTGGTGTCGTTTGTACATCCGCTATTGTCGATCACTTCCAGCTTTATGGGTTGAAGGTGCACAAAACTCTTACTCAACAGCAAGGTGTCTTCAGATGAGAAAAAGGCGTTGTTGATATACCATTTTCGACTCTTTTCATTAATCGTCTCGTCTCTGAATTTTATGGTTGAGGCATTTTTGTATATTCCTATTTTCGGACTTGGTTTAGGCAATACCGTAAAGGTTACTGAATCCGATTTGAAGCAAAAGAAATTATTGGCCTCAAATTTAACCTTATACACGCCCGGGACTGAAAAATAACCTGCCTGTATGGCACCGGAACTCAGTGGGTTAACGGAAGGCCAGGTGCCAAAACCCTGACGGTTATAAGGCAACCACTTGTATGTACTGCTTGTGGAGGCGAATGAATCGAGATTAAAAGCGACATTGATACATGCCTCTTTTAACTTTTTTGAGATGTGTAAGATTGGCATTTTTATGAGGGTCACAAACATGGAATCCGAGCTTTTACACCCGTTGGTATCGATAGCCAATGCCGAAAAAATAAGCGAGTCCCGAATGGCATTCGTCCAGGTTATTTTAGAATCGCTGAAACCGATACTGAAATCATAGCCGGGTCCGGGATTATTGTCGGTTAATAAATCGCTTAGATTGTTAAAACCTCCGCCAAGTTTTGGCAAGGTTTGTAACAATTGAAAATTTATGCTCTTGAACAAAAGGCTGGGATTGCCCGAAATAATTTTGGACTGGTTAATCTCGTTTTGCGATTGGCAATAAACACCTGAAAGCAATTCGATAGGAATGGTCTTGAAATTCGAAACCGACAAGGTGTCATAAACCGAACAGGCATATTTGTTGGTTCCCTTCAAAATATAAGTGCCCGGAGCAGAAGTGAATAGGCTGTCGGACATAGAGAGCACGCTTGAATTTTTTGACCATTCCCAACCCAAGGTTTCATTGATCAGGCTCTTACCCTTTAACTTAACAGTGTTTTCCTGGCATTTAGTTAAATCTTGACCGGCCTGAATGGAGGGAATGTCTGTAACAAACACGGTCCTAAAGGTAGAATTGCTGAGGCCATTCGCGTCCTTGATACTTAAAAATAAGGTATCGGTTTTCTGGTAAGCATAGTCGAAGTATCCCAGGGTATCGGTTTTGGTAAATTTGCCTATTTTCCAGGTGTAACTCACCGGCCTCTTAACGTTTAACACCTTGCTGATATTACGCATCATTTGGCCTTTACAGGCCGAAGTATCTGTATATTGGCCAAGGGTGGTCACCCCAAAATACACCTCTGGAATATTTGAAATAAGTACAGAGTCTTTGAGAGTCGTCGAGTTGCAATCTGTTTCTGAAAGGAAAGTTTGATGGATATGATACCATCCATTCTTTTTGAAAATAATGGTATCTGTTTCCGAAGTTGAATAGAGATCTCCGGAAGATTTAAAATAGTAATTCCTAATATCTTCCTGAACATTGGTAGTGATGTATTTGCCTGAGACGTAAGCATAGCTTCTATTGCTTACATTGATGGAGGTGGCGTAGGTGTAATTGTTTATTTTATTAAGGTTAGAGCTTACGTTTATTTTTGGGTATACATAAAGGGCTATGGTCTTCATCAACACCCCGCTTAAAGGACAATTGTTATCGACAGCCATCACACTAAAGGTATAAGGTAATTTTTTTGAATCACCGCTCGCAGGTGTCCACTCAAAATTGCCAACCGGTAATTTGGCAGCCGAGTTGTTGATGGAATATTTAGCTGCTTTAACGCCCTTGTAAAAAGTAAGGCGTACCGTGTCATTTTGTAAATTCGAAAAGGGTGGAGGTTGGTTGTAGGGTTGATCGTCAGTGGCAATATCCAGTTTAAATGTTTGCCCCTCGCATAAGTTATATCTTGATTTCGCATCAATGGTTGGCATGTGGTTGACTTGTGAAAATATGATGAGACCAATGTCCATAACGACCTCGCCTATTTGAATGTATTTGCCTTTGGAGTCTTTTCTCCACTCAGCCACAGATACGGCCATTACGGTATGCTCACCACTTTTTACCGGCATTGCGATAAGGTTACCACTTATGGGGTCAAGGTAAATACCGTAAGGGGGATTGGCCTCAGGCTTTGGTCCGTTGGCTCTGTTGTAACTGGCGGGGTAATAGGCTTCAAACGGGTTCTTGGAATCGAGAGAGCCCGACCAGTTTGTTTTTCCATTCCAGGAGGTTTTGGGGTCTGTAAATTTATACGAAAGCGAATCGTTGTCGATGGTATCTCTGGCTGAAAAACTCCTCGTCATTTTTTCGCCTTCCACTGCAGTTAATATCGGCTTAAAATTAAACACCGGTGAGCTGTTGCTCGAAGCATTGCATAAGTCCAAGGTACTGTATACCCAAAAATCATTTCCTCCTGCGCCGGTAGTAATAGCGCCGGTTCTGCAACATGCGCCTGTCCCGATTTGAATTAAACAGCAACTTTTGAAAGATGACTCACTGCCATTAAAATCAAGGGTATCCATAAAGGTATGCTCCTCGAAGGCCGGAAGTGTGCCTGTATAGGTTTGGTTTGTAGGGCAAATGGTGGTTTGGGTTGGGCAAGTGTAATTAATATCTTCAATCTTCACCCTGGTTGCCTTCAGATTTTTAGTGCTGGTTGTGCTCACACATCGTATGGCATAGTCCACATAATTGGAAGGGGTACCTCTACAATCTCGGTAAATCTTGTAGGTAATTTCAAATTTATTGCTGCCTAAATATCGGTAAGTTACCTGAGCTCCACTCACTGTGCCTGCAATCGAATTTAAAGAAAGAACCAGTAGTGAAAGGCCAACAAAAAGTAATTTTTTAAACATGTATTCGAGTATTAATATGCGACTCAAAAATAATCATTCCATCGATTTAAAATATAAAATTCAAATCCTGCGGTCTTAACTTGACTCAATCGTGATGTTCAAGTACTATTCTATTCATTTTTGGGGGATAAAAAGCCCAAAACTTTTAGTGGCCCTCATTGTCATTATTCTTGCATTTTTGTATTTTCGCGCCCTTCTATAACCACAAAAATTTAAATGTCTCAAAACACTCTCCAAATCAAAAAAGAGGCCTACGACAAGGAACTGGAATCGTGGGTAAACAAAGAAAAAGCTTGTGCAGATTTGCTTAATGCCGTGAGCAAATTAATTTATGACAAGTCAGTTGAACTGGTATTTTTCAGAAATACCCTCATCGATATCAATAGCTCCGAAATTCAAAAGCTGCACAAATACGCGTTGGATATCATTTCTAAGAACATCGATATTTATGTGACTTCGCAATTAGCCAACGAACTGCTTAAAATTGAGCATTTGGCTCCTTCAAAACTCGACATTGGTAAATTGAGTGATGAGTGGTCGCATCAAAAAGACAAGTATGCCAGCATGACTGATTTTTTGAATGACAAATTAGCAAAGTTTATTGGTGCCGACATACCCAGCGTTGAACCTAAGGATGTCGTTCTCTATGGATTTGGTCGTATCGGAAGACTTCTGGCACGTGAACTCATTCGCTTGTCGGGACGTGGACAACAATTAAAGCTTAAGGCCATCGTGATTCGCCCAAGCAGCGACGACTTGATCAAGCGCTCTTCTCTTTTAAAAATGGATTCTGTACATGGTGAGTTTAAAGGGAGCATTGTTGAAGATTACGAAAATAAAGCGCTCATTATCAATGGGCAGATAGTTAAATTGATTGAAGCAAACCATCCCGACCAAATCGATTATGAATCTTATGGGATTACAGATGCTTTGCTTATCGACAACACAGGGGTTTTCAGAGACAGGGACTCCCTGAGTTTGCACCTTAAATCGAAAGGCATTAAAAAAGTAATGCTTACTGCCCCAGGCAAAGGCGATTTACCAAACATAGTTTATGGCGTAAATCATGAAGGATTAAATATTGCGAATGAGAATATCTTTACAGCAGCTTCATGTACCACCAATGCTATAGTTCCTGTTTTAAAAGTAATCAACGACAAGCTTGAGATTGAAAAAGGTCATATCGAAACCGTTCATGCTTATACCAACGATCAAAATCTGTTGGACAATATGCACAAAAAGCACCGCCGTGGTCGTTCGGCTGCCATCAACATGGTGATTACCGAAACCGGATCGGCTTCCGCCATCGCCAAAGTTATCCCGGAACTGAAAGATAAAATGACCGCCAATTCGGTAAGGGTTCCTATTCCAAATGGCTCACTGGCCATTATGAATATAACCGTAAAAAAAGAAACCAGCATTGATGACATCAACCATATTCTTAAGAAAGCCGCACTCGAAGGCCCATTGGTAAGTCAAATCCAATATTCTATCGACAGGGAATTGGTGTCAAGTGATATTATTGGAAATTCATGCTCCTCAGTTTACGATAGTGCTGCAACCATCGTATCACCTGATAAGAAGAGCATGGTGTTGTATGTTTGGTACGACAATGAATACGGCTACACCAAGCAAGTAATCCGATTGGCCAAACATATATCCAGCGTAAGAAGGTTTGTATACTTTTAATAAGGTACTCAGACTTACCCGGTAAAGGGTTTTCTTGCAGGTTTTTAAGCACTCAACTCCTGTTTTTCTGCTAAATGACTTGATCTGCTAGTCTTTCTTTATGAGTTTATGGATGTCCTGGTCTACTTTTAGAAAGTAAACTCCATTTGGCAATTTATATCCCCCGGCAATTAAGGAGGTCTGAGTCTCTTGTTTTATTTCAATGGGAATCATTCGGCCATACACGTCAAAAAGGTGTATTTCTCCGTCATTCCAATGGTCTGAAGCCAGGCTATGAATTCTGAAATTTTGAAAAAAAGGATTGGGAAATATCTCGTATTTAGAGACAGTCTGGTTTGGGCCGGCCGATGCTGTTTTAGCCAGAATGGTTTGTGCAGCCTTCATTTTATAATTTCGGTAGGGATTTGTATGGTCGTCGGTTAAACCCCAACAACCATAACGGTTGTATGCCGAGCTGAGGGTAAAGTACATGGCCAAACCACCACCAATATTTTTCCAGGCTTCTATATAGTTTAGCTCTACAATTTTACCCATTTCCACCGTTCTATGCGACATAATTTGGGCATCGAGGTTTGAAGTTCCTCCACCGGCCGGCAGGTGCGGCCCCCCTTCATAAGAAGTGCAACCCCCCGGCAAATTCCAGGACCTGGCTTTTCGTATGTGGTTCAGTCTATAAAGGCTGCCAAGCGAATCTGAAACCTGTTTTGCAATTTCAGCTTTCATACCTTCATTAATGGAATTTGTATCAGGTGAGGCCGCATTTGAAGAACCAAAATAGAGTGCCGTACTGTTGGCATAGATGAAGTTTTTTGGTTCTCCAAATTGATTCTTTATATAATTGAGGTGATTTTCGCTGCGGCCGGGATAAACGTGTTGACCGGCCAAAATGATTCTGATCTTTTTGTTAATTTCCATCAGTCCATACACTTGACCGAACCATTTTGAGAGTTCAACCGAACGCCTTGCATAGTTTTGGTCAAAGGTGATTTTATATTGCACGGCTTCTGCCTGGTTATAAGGCCCGTGAGTGGCTTGAGTTGGACTCCAAACTTCGTTGCTGTTTTCTACATAGATATTGATTCCCGGATCCAGATTGTTTTTTAAATAAGAGGCCAGTTCAACGACATAGGCCGAATCGCATGACATGTGAATATTTATCCAAATGTCTTTTTTTAAAATATTAGAAAGTGCTACAATATATTCCCAGCACCAGCCATCCCTTTTCCCATTGAGATTTGCCATGGTTCTTTGAGAAGCATCTTTTGCCGTTTTGCGAAATGACCACTTAGTCTTTGCAGGGAAAGTCGGTTCGCCATCCCAAATATTTTGCAGATTATAAAAGCGGTAACAATTAAAAGATGCGGCCTTGCACAGGGCAATATACTCGTCGGTGAAAACTTTTGTCCCGTTCAGTGGATATCCGGGACGATTGACTTTAAGCGCTGTTATTCCGGAGTTGAGCGAAGAGCCGGAGGTTCTTTGGGTCCCCGTGAAGCTCAAAAATGTGAGACCGTGGTTGGCACCCGGGAAACCGGCTATAACCAAATCAAAATAAGTGGTGTTGGATGCAGCGTCATGGGTTTTGTTTTCAATGCTGACACTCGTTCCGCTAACTGAAACATTGGCCAGGCCTTTAAATGCACACTTATACCTTCCGCTGTAATTTATTCTGTACTCCTCAGGGTCATCAATGCTTCCGCTCCATTCAGTTGCCGGACGGCCATCGAGCAATACCAGGTCAAAATCGCTGACAGGCCATCCCAAACTGTCGAAACCAACGGCTTTACTGTATCGGTTGGTATGGTTTATAATATTAACAAAAGCTCCCTGATCGTCGAGATTGACGCCGAAACGAAATGGAGTTTGAGCTTTTGAGCACAGAGCAAAAACAAGGGTTAAAATAGAAAATACTTTTTTCAAAATGAGCGCTTTAGCCACAAATATATCAAAAGTTAAAATTAAACCTAAGAATGCAACAGGATACTTCGATGAACAGTTTTCATTTGATATGAGGTATTATTGGAGTAAGCTATACTCCAAATTTGTAAACACTTCGTTCATAAAAATAAAATGAATAGTGTTTTAAGAGGACTTAGATTTGAAAGAAAATATTAATTCTTTAGGCAAACATGGCATCCTTAATTAAGACACTTGGCGTTTTAGCTTTTTTTCTCTTGTTGGTTTATTCTTGTAAAGAAAAGGAAGAGGACACCAAAGTTTCAGAAAGTCAGGATATGGCCGTTATTGAAGCGGCGTTAGATCAATTTGTTTCAGGCCTGCAGTCCAATCCACCGCATCCCGACAGTTTAAGCTCAAGAATAAGAAGCTATCTTGGAGGCAAATCCGGTATTTTTTATGGCTCAACCGTGTCCTTGCTCGACAGCCAAGGAAAGGTTTTTCTCAGTCCCTATCTGTATAGAAAGGATGGTGTTATTATGGAAACTACACTCATGGATTCCTCGTATCACATTGATCAGCAAGCCTGGCTTAGACTGCCTATTGATACAAGGAAAGCCATTTGGACAGAGCCATATTTTGATGCCGGTGGTGGCGAAATATGGATGCGAACTCGCTCAGTTCCTGTTTTGATAAAAGACAAGATTGTCGCTGTAGCCACTACCGATTTGCCGGTTGAAAAGCCGTAAGAAGACATCAAGGTTTTGCTTAAGTTTACAAGCATCGAGTTAACTCAACGGGTTGCTTTTCCGTTTTAGCGAAGGCATGCTATAATAAGCGAAATAGATTTTTTTATACAAATGATTCAAACCCAATTCCGGGTACGAGCTCCACACATTTTCTTTAGAATGTACCTAAAATAGGCTTAATCCATTCCGGCTTAAATTTTCGGATTGCTCTTTTCCAATTTGTAGAAAAAAATTCCACACGATGGAAACGATAGGGACCTTATTTGGTATTATATTTAAGATAATCAATCAATTAAAAGTTTGGCTCGAAATTTTCTACCTATTAAAGGTAAGAAGCTAAATTTTTAATACAATGAAGTTAAATCTAATTATTAAAGGTGTTTTTCTTTTTATCACGGCCGTAATTTTTAGTAACAATTCAATAGGAGCCGCGCGCTATTGGATAGCAACCACGACTTCGAATTGGAACAATACCGCCAACTGGTCTACAAGTTCCGGAGGTTCCGGCGGTGCCAGCGTTCCCGGTGTTTCGGATGATGTTTATTTTAACAGCGCCCGAAACGGAAACTGTACCATTGATGCCACAATCAGCGTCAACGGATGGGATATTGGAGGCTATACAGGAGCCATCACAAATACCAGCTACGCTATTACAGTTTCGGCAAATAACTATTTTACCCAAAGTTCAGGAACTTTTAATGGTGGAAGCGGTAACATCACTGTTAATGCACGTTTAAGCATCAGCGGCGGAACTTTTAATTGCGGTAGCGGAACCGTAGATATCAACGGAACAGGTTTTTATCTTACCGGTGGTACCTTTACTTCTACCTCAGGGACTTTGTATTTGTCACATGCTTGGAACCATACGACCGGTGGAACCTTTTCACACAATAGCGGAACTGTGGTTTTTGACGGAACCGGTAATCATGCCATATACATGATTGGGAATTCTGAAACTTTTTATAACCTTACTGTTAATAGGACAAGTGGAGGTACCATAAATTTATATGCTTCGACGGATAAGGCCATAATTACCGGAACCTTAACACTCAATCAGGGAAATGTGGGCTCATGGAACAGTTATGCTGTGACCCTTGAGGCACAAGGCAATGTTACAGTTGCAAGCGGCTTTGGAACTATTTCGACTTACGTCACTCTGAATTTTACAGGAACGGCAAATCAAAACTTTGATTTAACAGGCGCCACAAATAAAGTAGATGGAAATATTGGGATTAACAAAGCCTCAGGCACTGTAACTCTGCTTTCAGGCCTCACAATGGATGGAGGCGGAGACCTGAATTTAATTTCAGGCACTTTAAACTTGAATGGTCAAACCCTTTCAAATACAGTAGATTTGACCTATTGTACCGGAACTTTTACGATTTCAGGAACCGGAACACTTGGCAATTACGGATGGAGTCAAACAAGTGGTTCGCCCGCTTTAACCATTAGCGGAGCCTCAACTTTTACCATAGGAACCGGCCATTTTGTAATGTCGTCAGGTACATTTAATGCCGGCAGCGCAACCCTTGATTTTAATGGAAATTTTAATTTTACAGGCGGAACGTTTACTAATACTTCAGGGACAATGAATCTCTCGAGAGATTGGATCCATGCAACATCTGGGACATTTAACCATAATAACGGGACTCTCATTCTTGATGGAAATTTTACAAGCCCGCCGGGAAAAATTCAGATGGTTGGTAATTCCGAAACTTTTAATAATGTTACTTTTAGTCTGGTGGCAGGTTCACAATGCATCTATACAGCGAATGACAATATAATTGTTTTAGGAACGCTTACGCTTACCACAGGTTCTGTTTCTCCATGGAATGGGGGTAATGCTGTGTCAATAGAGACAAAGGGGGAAGTTGTAGTTGCGAGCAGTTTTGGCACTTTATCCTCTGACGTTACTCTCAAGATGACAGGTACCTCTCAGTCATTGACAATGACTGGGGCTGAGTCAAAAATATTGGGGAACTTTTCGTTTGGTTCGACCACGAATTTAAATTTAGCCTCAAACATCACTGTGGCATCTGGAAAAACAATAACCGTGACCTCAACCGGGTCATTAAATATGAACAACTACATCATTGGCGGAGCAGGTTCATTCGCAACCAGCTCGGGCAGCAAGTTAAGAATAGGTTCTACTGCAGGAATAACCACCTCAGGATTAACAGGGAACATACAGGTATCAGGAAGCAGAACCTATAACACCGGATGCGATTATTATTACAATGGTTCAGACGGCGCACAGGTAACCGGAAATGGCTTGCCTGCTACAGTCGGAATATTTTCTGCTGGAAATTCGTCAGGGGTCACGCTTCAATCCAATCTGAGTGTAAGCAGTTCATTGCAAATAAGTGGCATTCTGGATATAGGTTCCTACACCGTAAACCGGGTGAGTGCAGGCGGATCAATGACAATAAATGCAGGTGCCACGCTAAAAATAGGGGGCTCCAATTCTTTGCCCTCTAATTATAGCACACATTCCATTGATGCCACAAGTACGGTTGAGTATTATGGTTCCTCTCAAACCATTGCAGGGTTGAATAGCTCTCAAAGCTATGGCAATTTAACCATTAACTCATCTGGAGCCAATACCACCAATAGCTTTTCCATTTCAGGAATTTTAACAGTTGGGAGCGGTAAAAGTTTAACGGCTTATAACGGGACCATTACCTTTAACAATGGCGCATCTATAGTAAATTCAGGCGGGACTTTAAACTTTCTTAATTTAACACTTACATCAGGGGCTTCGGTAACCAGCAATGGAAGTTTTACAGTGGCTACTACATTTAGCCTTGGCTCAGGAGCTACATTTACGCCTGCTGCAAATGATATCATAAGCGGGGCGAGTGCTACACTTACAGGAAACGGCACAGTAAAAGTAACCCGTACATCGGCTACAGCTGACTTTAACAGCCAATATACCCTAACCACTAAAACTTTAACCAACCTGACCGTAGATTATGCCGGTGCTTCTGCACAGGTAATTAGTGCTCTAACCTATTATTACCTTAAAATGAGCAATAGTGCAGGTGCAAGCATGAGCGGCAATACAACCATAAATTCAACTTTAACCCTTACCACAGGAAATATTTCTCTTGGAAGCTATGATCTCATTATGGCTTCAGGAAGCTCTATATCAGGCGGCAGCAACTCTTCATTTATATACACCGGCAGCACCGGTTCATTAAAATACAATTCTTGTGCCGCATCAAGCACCAAAACTTTTCCCGTGGGTCATACCAACTCATCTGCAGGCTACGTTCCTTTGGTACTAACTTTTAATGGCGGCCACACCACCGATGATTTTTCTGTAATTGCGGTGGATAAAGTGACCAATGATGGAACCCGAAACGGAACAGCCTATACCTCAACCGTAGTAAAAGCAATGTGGTATATTATTGAAACCAATTCGGGAGGTTCAAATGTTACCATGCAATTTCAGTGGAATGCAACAGATGAAGCGGCAGGTTTTGTGAGGAGCTCATGTTATATGTCGCACTTTACCAATTCGGCATGGGAAAAACCCGGAGCCGACGGAAGCGCAAGTGGTAGTAATCCCTATACCTTTACTTACAGCAATTACACCGGGAGTTTTTCTCCTTTTGGCATGGGTGGATCGGGAGGACCTTTGCCTGTTGACTTATTGTTTTTTAGGGCAGAAGCCGAAAATGAGACAGCTCAGCTCAAGTGGGCAACGGCCTCTGAGATCAATAATGATTATTTTGAGATACAAAAAAGTCTTGATGGCAAAAATTTTGAAACCATTGGAAAAATAATCGGAGCGGGCAATAGTCAGCAAATAGTAAAATACAGCTATATCGATTCAAACCTGTCTTCAGGTATAAATTATTACAGGTTAAAGCAGAAAGATTATAACGGCGAGGTTTCGTATTCTAAAATAGAAGTTGTTTCAAATCAAAAACTGAATTCTCATAAAATCAAGCTGAGATTATACCCTGTTCCTGCTTCTGATTTTATAAACATTGAATTGAACAATATCGGAGAATTAGAGACCCTAATCAGGGTAATTGATATGACAGGAAATACTATATCTGAAAAGATTATTACATTAACAAAGGGGTACAATATAATTGAAATGGCGATACGAGATATACCAGATGGCGTTTACTTTATACAAATACCTGGAGTTGCAAATTATCAGAGCACTCGTTTTCTGATTGATAATTAAGAAATGACAATTTAATATTCAAACCAATACTAAGATAAAAAAATGAAAAAGCTAACTCTACTAACACTTAATCTTTTACTATTAGTTTCTGCCAATGCTGCCTCACGTTATTGGGTTGCCGCCTCTTCATCCAACTGGAACAATGCCTCAAACTGGTCTTCCACATCAGGTGGAGCCGGGGGGGCTGGAGTTCCGGGATCCGGTGATATGGCATATTTTAATTCGGCAGCCAATTCTAACTGCAGCATCGATGCCAATGCGAATGTGGCAGGTTTCAGTATCAGCGGCTATTCAGGTGCTATAACGCAGGGTTCGGGTTACACTTTAACAATTGGCACTTCGAATTTTTCACAAAGTTCAGGCACGTTTAACGGAGGCAATTCGACGATAGACATAAACGGCAGTTTTGGGTTAACAGGAGGCACTTTCACTTCAACATCAGGCACCTTATATGTTGCTACCGGCTGGAACCATACAACAGCTGGAACATTTAGCCATAATGCCGGCACCGTTAGCTTTGACGGAGCAGGAGGCTGGTATATAAATCTGCTCTCCAACAATGAAAGTTTTTATAACGTAATAATGGATCAATCGAGCGGAGTTTTTTATTTTTTAAACACCAATGATAAAATCACCGTGAATGGCAATATTACTTTTAGCAGGGGAGGTATATCGACATGGAATAATTATGCAGCATCTATCGAAGTTTATGGAAATGTTACAGTACTTAGTACGTTTGGAACAAGCTGGCAGAATGTGGTAACTTTAGTATTTGCAGGAACAGCCAGTCAAAACTTTGATCTTACAGGGGCCACAGATATTTTTAATGGTAAATTACAAATTAATAAAAGTTCAGGCAGTGTAACCCTGGTATCCAACCTCACCATGGATGGTTCAAATCAAGATTTAACCCTAACATCGGGTACTTTAAATTTGAACTCTTATACACTGTCAAATACAACAGGGATCTGTTATTGTACGGGTACGTTCACTATATCCGGTAGTGGAACATTCAGTGTTTATGGTTGGTCACAAACTTCGGGTTCACCAATCTTAAACATTTCCGGAAGTTCAAACTTTACAGTAGGAGCCGCCAATTATACACAATCAACGGGAACCATTACTTGCAATAATGCGGTAATAGATATTAATGGAAACTTTAATTTGAGCGGAGGCACATTCAATGCAACTTCAGGCACCATGTACTTAAGTGGCAATTGGAACCATAATACTTCTGGTACCTTTTCTCACAATAGTGGAACTGTTACCTTCGATGGCTCTGGAAATTCTCAGATGTTTATGATCAGTAATCTCGAAACATTCTATAATATTAATATTGATAAAACAGGCAGCGGAGCATTGGTAATGATTACGATAAATGACAGGGCTCTGATAAATGGAAATTTAGTTTTAACAAGAGGAGCAATCTACCCGAATAATAGTGGTGAAGCTAAAACATTAGAGGTTCTTGGAAACGTTACAGTAGCCAGTACCTTTGTTGAAGCGGCGACCGTAGTCACTCTGAAATTTTCAGGTACCGCCACTCAATATTTTGATTTAACTGGCGCCACAGCTCTTTATAATGGTAAAATTGAAATTAATAAAAATGGAGGCTCCGTTATTTTATCATCCAACTTAACGATGGACGGTTCAAATCAGGATTTGTTGTTTACTTCCGGCACTTTAAATTTAAATTCATATAGTTTGGTTAATTCAACTGGGGTAACATATTGTACTGGCACATTTACAGTATCCGGAACCGGAACCCTTACTAATTATGCATGGTCTCAAACATCGGGCTCTGCCGCTTTTAGTATTAGCGGTGCATCAAATTTCACCATCAATGGTAATTTATCAATATCAACAGGAACCTTTTCAGCAGGTTCTGCAACATCTTTCGATGTTAATGGAGCGTTTAATTTAAGTGGCGGAACCTTTACGGCTCCATCCGGAACTATGTACCTAAGCGGTGCCTGGAATCATAATACCGCTGGAACCTTTAATCACAACAATGGAACTGTTTGTTTTGATGGGAGTGGTACGGCAAATATGTTTATGATAGGCAACCTCGAAACATTTTATAGTGTTAATGTAAATAAAACCAGTGGGGGCTATATAGCTATGATATCGTTAAATGACAGAGCCTTAATCAATGGTAATTTAACCTTAACTAACGGATCAATACACCCAAATAATTCTGGCGAGGCAAAAATACTGGAGGTTCTTGGAAATGTTACTGTGGCCAGCACTTTCATTGAAGCCGCAACCGCAATCACTCTTAAATTTTCAGGTTCAGCTACCCAATATTTTGATTTAACAGGCGCTACAGCGCTTTTCAACGGGAAAATTGAAATTGATAAAAGTGGAGGGTCTGTTATTTTGTCATCCAATTTAACCATGGATGCTTCATCGCAACACCTTTCATTTACTTCCGGAACGTTAAATTTAAATTCTTACACCTTAACCAATGCGTCCGGAACCACATACTGCAGCGGGACTTTTACAGTTTCTGGCACAGGCACTTTAAGCAATTATGCATGGTCTCAATCATCAGGGGCAGCTGCATTTAGCATTTCCGGTGCCTCCAATTTCATAATCAATAGCAATTTTACAATTTCAACCGGCACCTTCTCTGCAGGAACAGCCACATCATTTGATATTAACGGCGCTTTTAATTTAAGTGGGGGAACTTTTACAGCTCCTTCAGGAACCATGTATATTAGTGGGGCCTGGAATCATAACACCGGAGGAACCTTTAATCACAACAATGGAACTGTTTGTTTTGATGGGACCGGTATAGCAAATATGTTTATGATCGGCAACCTCGAGACTTTTTATAGTCTCACTGTTAATAAAACCAGTGGGGGCTATATAGCTATGATATCGATAAATGACAGAGCCTTAATCAATGGTAATTTAACCCTAACTAACGGATCAATACACCCAAATAATTCTGGCGAGGCCAAAATATTAGAGGTTCTTGGAAATGTTACCGTGGCCAGCACTTTCATTGAAGCTGCAACCTCAATCACTCTTAAATTTTCTGGTTCAGCTACCCAATATTTTGATTTAACAGGCGCTACAGCGCTTTTCAACGGGAAAATTGAAATTGATAAGAGTGGAGGGTCTGTTATTTTGTCATCCAATTTAACCATGGATGCTTCAGGACAACATCTGTCACTTACATCAGGGACACTCAATTTAAATTCATTTACCTTGACCAACTCTGCTGGGACAACGTATTGTTCAGGTACATTTGCAGTATCTGGAACCGGAACTCTTACTAATTATGCATGGTCTCAAACATCGGGCTCTGCCGCTTTTAGTATTACCGGTGCATCAAATTTCATTATCAATGGTAATTTATCTATATCTACCGGAACATTTTCAGCTGGTACCGCAACTTCTTTTGATATTAATGGCGCTTTTAATTTAAGTGGGGGAACTTTTACAGCTCCTTCAGGCACCATGTATTTAAGCGGGGCATGGAACCATAACACGGGTGGAACATTTAATCATAACAATGGAACTGTTTGTTTTGATGGGAGCGGTACAGCGAATATGTTTATGATTGGCAATCTCGAAACCTTTTATAGTGTAACAGTCGATAAATCAAGCGGTGGAGCGATTGCTATGATTTCTATAAATGATAAGGCCATAATTAATGGAAATTTGATCTTAACAAATGGATCAATTTATCCAAATAACGGAGGGGAAGTAAAAACTATAGAGGTGCTTGGTGATGTTACAGTATCCAATACATTCAGCACCTTGGATCCAGTAATAACACTTAATTTTACAGGCTCTACATCCATTCAAACATTCTCTTTTACCGGAACAACCACCAGAATACAAGGAAATATAAATGTTAATAAAACCTCAGGAAAAGTTAATCTTGCTTCAGGGGTTACTGTATATTCAGGCAAAGCGTTTACTGTTACAGCCGGAACTCTAAATTGCCTGAATCAGGTAATTTCAGGCCCAACATTTACCCTTTCCTCAGGGGCGACTTTAGAATTAGGTTCCACCGGTGGCATAGCCAGTTCTGGTGCTTCGGGAAATATTCAAACCACCACCCGGACTTTTAATTCAGGAGCGTATTACGTTTACAGCGGAATTTCGGGCGCACAGGTAACAGGAACCGGTCTTCCATCAACCATTGCAGGTTTAACGATTAACAATAGTTCTGGCGTTACCCTGACCGCAACAGAAACCATCAATACCCTCTTTACCCTCTCAAGTGGTAATCTTACCTTAGGTGATAATAATGTTGTTATGGCCTCGGGAAGTAACATTTCTGGTGGCAGCAACTCTTCTTTTATATTTACTGGAGGAACCGGTTTTTTAAAATTCAATTCATGCGCTGCTTCCAGCACAAAAACATTTCCGGTTGGTCATACCAATTCAACTTCTGGCTATGTTCCGCTTGTTATTACTTTTAATGGTGGCCATACTACTGATGATTTTTCGGTCACTGCCGTAGATAAAGTGACCAACGATGGCACCCGCAATGGCTCTGCCTATACGTCAACCGTAGTAAAGGCAATGTGGTATATTACGGAAACCAACTCGGGAGGTTCAAATGTTACGATGCAGTTTCAATGGAATGGTACTGACGAAGCTTCAGGGTTTGTGAGAAATTCTTGTTTTATGTCGCACTATACCAATTCGGCCTGGGAAAAACCCGGCAGTGAAGGGAGTGCCAGCGGCAGCAACCCCTATACCTTTACCTACAGCAATTATACAGGAACCTTTTCCCCATTTGGAATGGGAGGCTCAGGAGGGCCATTGCCGGTGGATTTACTCTATTTTAAAGCTGAAAACTTAAACGAGACAGCTAAGCTCAAGTGGGCAACAGCATCCGAAATAAACAATGATTATTTTGAGATTCAGAAAAGTATAGATGGCAAAAATTTTAATGAGATTGGAAGGATTAACGGAGCCGGCAACAGTCAACAAATAATAGAGTATGAATTTACCGACCTTGACCTTGAGCCGGGAACAAATTATTACAGGCTAAAACAAACCGATTACAATGGAGAATTTTCGTATTCAGGCATTGAATCTATTTTAGTCAGGGTTGCTGATAAATTTCAACTGCAACTTTATCCCAGTCCTGCAAATGATATCTTATTCCTCGATATTAAGATTCCTTTTAATGGCGAAAATACGATAAAAATTGTTGACGCACTTGGCGTTACTGTGCTCGAAAAAGTGTTTACAATTTCTGATGGAAGTGCTCGTAATACAGTGGATTTGAGTGCGTTGTCTGAAGGAATTTATTTTATTTATGTAGAAGATGGCAATGCATTTCAAGGAAAACGCTTCATAGTAAAAAGATAAAAATGCAGCTCTTTAAAGGTTCATTATGAGATTATTGTCAATAATTTCTTTAATTGAATTCGGGCCTAGATAGTGGCCTTGTTTAAAAATCGAACTGAATTTTTGAGAATGAGCAATTTAATAACAAGATTCTTGAAAATTAAAACATTTTTCATTCTGCCGCTTTTATATTTTATTTGACGACCAATAACTCAAAATTATGAACGACATACATTTTCATCTGCTGATTAACCATTTTCCTATCGTTGGCGCTATTTTCGCGTCACTGGTTTTACTCATAGGCATAGTTGTAAGAGCTGAAACCGTGAAGCGCACAGCCTATGGTTTATTTTTATTAACCGCCTTGCTAAGCATTCCTACCAACCAAAGCGGGGAAAATGCCGAAGGCAAGGTTGAAAAACTCGAAGGTGTAAACGATATTCATATCGAGAAACATGAGGAACTGGCTGAAATTGCCTTTTGGGCTATCCTGGTTACAGGTGCCATTTCTCTTCTTGCCTTTTACTTTTCAATTAAAGAGCATCCGATCAAAGGCATCTTTGCCGTGCTGGTATTGGCAGTAGCCTGTGTTTCATTATTTTATTTATGGAAAACCGGTGAGTCAGGAGGTAAAATTCGACATCCTGAAGCCTACGACTCTGCCTCATGAAATGTTTTAACCATCATGTTCACGAAGCTGTAGGCATCTGCAAGCATTGCAATAAGGGGATATGTGTAGATTGTTTAATCGACACGGGAGACGGATTGGCATGCAAAACAGGTTGTTTAAGCAGCGTCGAAGGGGTGAACGCCATCATTAAAAGACAGATTACCATGTATGGCAGCAACTCGAATGCCATGAAGCAACGCACTATTTTCTATCTTGCCTTCTCCATATTTTTTATAACCATGGCCTTTCAGGTTAAACAAAATCTTTGGCTACAAATTATTTTTATTTCGATGGGAGGAATGTTTATTCTCATGGCCTTAAGCAGTTGGCGGCAGATAAAGAAACTCTGAACCGTATATAATCTAGTAACAGTTATTGCGATTATTTAGGATGGCCACTCTATCAAAATTCAATGCAAAATGAGTTTAAATTTGGCCGTAACAGGCAAATCGTTCTAATTTTAGTGCTACCCGCTGCTTTGGGAATTATCCCCTTATATTTCGCATTGGAATGGGCAAGTGCCTTTATGCCCAAAACCCAATGGCCCTATTATGGCTTCACAATTCTCTATGTGGGTTTGGTGTCCACTGCCACCTACTTTGGTATTCAAAAATCAAGAGTATCTGCCTCGGTTTTGATTGCCGGTAACCAATTGCTTATAAGGCTCAAAAATCACACCTGGTTGAATCCTCGAGACATGGCTTTTGATCTAAAATTAATAACAAAAATCAGTCAATACAGCGACAAGGGTTTTGATTTTATGTACTTCAGCTATGCCAAAAAGCCAATTAAACAATTTCATTTGATGGCTGAATCGAATTCAAATGAGTTTGTAGAATTTAGTCGGAAACTTAAAACATTGATTGCTTCAGACTCGGGTGAATGAACCATTTCCCAAGCATTGGGAATTACCATTTCTTTCCTGCTCAGAAACGAACTTTTGTTTTTTAAAGAGAAAAAAGCCTTACATTATTTGTCTTCCAATCTGTATTTTTGCCAAATCTTATTATTCTAAAAAAAATGGCCACGACAGCAGATATTTCAGTAGGTATGTTTATTCGATACAACAATGAATTGTGCCAGGTAACGGAATGGCAACACCGCACCCCTGGTAATTTAAGAGCCTTTTACCAATGTAAAATGCGCAATGTAAAGAATGGCAAAAATCTCGAAAACAGATTCAGAAGTGGTGAAGAAATAGAAACTGTACGGGTGGACGTTAAAGAGATGCAGTATCTTTATAAGGAAGGCAACGCCCTTGTGTGTATGGACAATGAAACCTATGATCAGGTTAACATTCCTGAATTTATGTTTGGAACAGCAGCCATTTTCTTAAAAGAGGGAATGACCGTTATGGTGCAATTCGAAGGTGAAGAACCTATAGGTGGGCAAGCCCCACTCAATGTGGAGTTGGAAATAACCTATACCGAGCCAGGTGTAAGAGGCGATACAGCGACCAACACAGGCAAGCCGGCTACCTTAGAAACCGGGGCTGAAATACGCGTGCCTCTTTTTTGTGAAATCGGCGAAATGATTAAAGTAAACACCAGCTCGGGCGAATATGTAGAGCGGGTAAAAAAGTCATAAATATCTGATTATGACAATAAACCTTTTCATGTGAATGAAAAATTGAAAAAATTACCAAAGTTGATATCAAGTTATTTGCTATGAAAAAGTATCTAAGCCCGGAAGAAAATTTTCTGGGAATTACAGAGCATCATTATTTTTCTTACGAAGAGAGCAAGGTTGTTATTCAATCCGCGCCTTACGAACACACCTCTTCCTATTTGGCAGGCTCAAGCAAAGGACCCTCTGCTATTCTGGAAGCATCACATTTTGTTGAATTTTACGACGAGGAACTCGATCAGGAAACGTATAAAAAGTTGGGGATAGCAACCCTTTCTCCAATTGATTTTAAGGGAGAAGTTGACTCAGCTGCTGTTGATCTCATCGCAAGTGAAACCATAGCCCACTTATCCAACAATAAATTTGTAGTGAGTTTAGGCGCTGAACATACGGTTACCCTGGGTTTTTTTAAAGCCCATCATCTTACGGATCCAGATATTGGGATATTGCAAATAGATGCGCATTCCGATTTAAGACAATCCTATAACGATAACCGTTACAGCCACGCCTCGGTTATGGCCCGTATTATGGAATTGGGCGTAAATATCTATCAGGTTGGTATTCGCGCTCAATGCAAGGAAGAATCGGATCTTATCAAAATGTCCTCACAAATTTATACCTGTTATGCGCATCAGGTGGCCTCTTCTTTCCATTGGGAAGACGAAATTATTGCCGCCATGCCGGAGCGGATTTATCTGACCATCGATGCCGATGGTTTTGATCCCTCGGTAATGCCGGCCGTGGGTACTGCCGAACCGGGTGGACTGGGATGGTACGAGACCCTCACTTTTTTAAAGAAGGTGTGCACGCGCAGAGAGGTCGTTGGGTTTGATATTGTAGAATGTGCCCCTAAAGATGGGGAAATACTCACACAATTTAATTTGGCAAAACTTCTATATAAAATATTAGGATACTGCACATTGAATCCTAATTTTGCCAAAAAACATTGTCTATCATAATGCGGGTATATCTTGATAATGCAGCCACAACGCCAATAGACCCTGAAGTGGTGACAGCCATGACCGATGTGCTGAGTCATGTATATGGCAATCCCAGTGCACAGCACGCCATAGGGCGCAACGCGAAAGGGGTTATGGAAACATCGAGGCGTAAAGTAGCCGCATTGATTAATGCAAAGCCGGCTGAAATACTTTTTACTTCGGGTGGCACTGAGGCCGATAACATCGTCATTCGAAGTGCAGTGAGTGATTTAGGGGTAAAGCACATTATTACCTCCCCAATTGAGCATCATGCCGTGCTGAATACCGTTGAAGAAATGCAGCATAAAGGTCTTGCTCAAATGCATTTAGTAGCCATTTCCGATAAGGGAGAGGTGGATCTCAACGATGTGGAAAAGCTTGCGGCTAAATATCCTGAAAGTCTGATCACTTTGATGCATGCCAACAATGAAATCGGGACCTTACTCGATCTCAAAAAGGTGGCTCAAATTGCCAACCAATACCGTTGTCTTTTTCACTCCGATACCGTTCAAACCATGGGACATTATCCAATTGATGTTCAGGATATCGGGCTTGATTTTTTAGTGTGTTCCGCTCATAAGTTTAACGGCCCAAAAGGCTCAGGTTTTTTATATGTAAAGAATACGCATAAACTGAGGCCTATTATAACCGGAGGTGGACAAGAAAAAAACCTGCGAGCCGGCACAGAAAATCTACATGGTATTGTCGGTTTAGCTAAGGCTATGGAAATTTCCCATCTGGCAATGGCAGAAAAACAAAAACGTCTCATCAAATATAAGGCCCTCTTAAGAGAGTTGATTAAAAGCAATATTCCGGGCGCGGGGTTTAATGGTGTTCAGGAAGATGAGTCCAGTTTATACACGGTTTTAAATGTGAGCCTACCTCCTAATCCCGCGGGGGATATGTTGCTCTTTAAACTGGATATTGAAGGCGTTTGCGCAAGTGGAGGGTCGGCCTGCAGCAGTGGAGCCAGTAAAGGAAGTCATGTGTTGGCTGCCATTCAACATCCACAGGATAGAACAGGAGTGCGTTTTTCATTTGGGAAGTATACCACTGAGGAAGATGTTAGATTTGCCGCTGAAAAATTAATAAAAGTTGTTTCCGGATTATAAAGCAATATATACTGTAATTTGGCATAGAGAAGAATTGAAATTGGATTCCGTCGGTTAAAACCGACGGCAATGGATATAGATTGTTAATCTCATGGACCATGGGTCTTAAAACCGCAGGAGAATTATATCCTCACTTTTTTAAAAAATCGGCATAGGCCAATTCAATACCCTGCTCCAATTCGGTGGTATATTTCCAACCGAGAGAGGAAAGGAAGCTCACATCCATCAATTTTCTGGGGGTGCCATCGGGTTTGCTGGTATCGAAAACCAAATTTCCCTCAAAACCCACTACCTTTTGTATAAGATAGGCCAATTCTTTAATGCTCAAATCTTGTCCGGTTCCTATGTTTACAAACTTTTCACCGTTGTAAGTTTGCATCAGCATTACAGCTGCATCGGCCAAATCGTCGGCAAAAAGGAATTCTCTTTTTGGAGTTCCACTGCCCCAAATCATCACCTCCGGACTCTGATTTATTTTTGCCTCATGAAATTTTCGAATAAGAGCGGGCAGCACATGACTGTTTTGTAAGTCGTAATTGTCGTTGTAACCGTAAAGATTGGTTGGCATGACAGAAATAAAATTACAACCATATTCACTGCGATAAGCTTCGCACATTTTTATGCCTGTTATTTTTGCAATGGCATAGGGTTCATTAGTAGGCTCAAGCAATCCGGTTAAGAGGTATTCTTCTTTCAAAGGCTGTGGGGCCAACTTCGGATAAATACAAGATGACCCAAAAAACATAAGCTTGCTAACCCCATTTAAATAAGCTTGATGAATAATGTTGTTCTGTATCTGTAAATTATCATATAGAAACTGAGCCCTATAGGTATTGTTGGCTACAATGCCTCCTACTTTTGCAGCCGCCATAAACACAAATTCAGGTTTTTCTTTTTTAAAAAAATCAGCCACCAAATGACTTTCCCGCAAGTCGAGTTCTGAGGATGTTCGGCAAACCAGGTTGCTAAAACCTTGCCTTTCGAGTTCTCTCATCACCGCAGAACCCACCATTCCCCGATGGCCTGCAACATAAATTTTACTGGATTTTTGCATTATTCGAAATAGTTAAACACCTTGTAACCGCCATCGAGCAGGTATTTCTCCTTTTTCATTAATTTTAAATCGCCTTTCATCATGTCATTAATCAATGAATCGAGGTTGTATTTTGGTTTCCAGCCCAATTGATTTTGTGCCTTGGTTGGATCCCCTATGAGAAGGTCAACTTCTGTTGGCCGGTAATAAAGCGGGTCGACAAAGATAATATCCTTGCCTACCTTTATTTGCGAATTCTTAATATCTAAAAAGTTCAGACGCTCGGTATCCAGTGACGCAATAAATCCCACTTCCTTCTCTCCTGTACCTCTAAACTCAACCCCAATTCCTAAGTCCTTAAAACTCAGCCTTACAAACTCGCGCACCTCGGTGGTAATGCCTGTCGCTATTACGTAATCTTCGGCTGTTTTTTGCTGAAGCATCAGATACATGGCTTCTATATAATCTTTGGCGTGTCCCCAATCTCTTTTTGCATCGAGATTGCCCAAAAAGAGTTTTTCCTGTAAACCAACGGCTATGCGACAAGCAGCTCTGGTGATTTTGCGCGTGACAAAGGTTTCACCCCTAATCGGCGACTCGTGATTAAATAATATGCCATTACATGCATACATGTTGTAGGCTTCCCTGTAATTAACTGTTATCCAAAAGCCATACATTTTCGCCACAGCATAAGGGGAGCGAGGATAAAATGGTGTGCGCTCAGATTGCGGAACCTCTTGAACCAAACCATAGAGCTCGGAGGTTGAAGCCTGATAAAACTTGGTCTTTTCAATGAGATTGCATATGCGCAAAGCTTCTAATATGCGAAGGGTCCCAATACCATCAGCATTGGCGGTGTATTCGGGTGTTTCAAAACTTACCTTCACATGGCTCATGGCCGCGAGATTGTAAATCTCATCCGGTTGTACTTCCTGTATTATCCTGATCAGATTGGTACTATCGGTTAAGTCGCCATAGTGGAGTTTTAATTTTAAATTTCGCTCATGCGGGTCCTGATAAAGGTGATCAATACGGTCGGTATTGAACAGCGATGACCGGCGTTTGATGCCATGCACTTCATAACCCTTGTTTAGTAAAAATTCGGCTAAATAGGCTCCGTCTTGTCCTGTGATACCTGTTATGAGTGCTCGCTTTTGCAATATTTCAAAATTAATAATGGATTGCAAATTTAAAATTTGTTATGCTAAGGGAAAAGGATTTATTTAGCAAAATGAAAAACCCCATCGCCTCTGTCGCACTGCTTTGTTTATGTTCCTTAAATTTTCTTACTGCAAATGCCCAGTTTGGGGTCAATGGTCCGAAGAGAGGGACTGAGATGTATTGCTTTAACAACAAACTTACTGACGAAGATTATAAAAAACTCAAAAAATGCAAGGTTTATATCGTTTGTCCAAAATCGATTGTTGACAATAAAGAGGAAATCCAACCCCTGTTTGACGAGGCCTGGAACTATACAGATATTGAAATTATTGGTGATGACGAGATTAAAGATTACATCGACAAAAAAAATGTAGCTTTTTTTACCACCACTATTTTGTCGGATGGCGCCATTAAGGAAATCTATACGGAATTGTGGACCACAAAAGAAGCCTCTAAACGATCGAGCTCTGATAATAAAATTCAATTTGCAAGGTTTGATTATTATTATTTGTGTGATTTTCAGGAGTTTTACAAAAGCAATAACAGCGACCAAATGTTTGGCTATCTCAGCACAGAGGCCGACATCAAAAATTTTAAGCCCGGTATTGTAGCCAATTATCTAAAGCTTATAGAAAGTTATCTTAAGGACAAAGAGTTTTTGGATTGTCATGATCAAATTACCAATAAAGAAGAACTTTCAAACCTCAAGGATGATACCCTTTATATCGCCGATAATTTAAAGGTTAAATTTTTGTTTACCGCTTTTAAAAGAGGTTGTGAATCGGAAGACGAAGTAGATGTAGCCAAGATTATGGCTCGTTACCCCTATACTTACCAGCTCATTACATTTGAGGAATTGAGTGAGAAAATTGTGAACGGTGATAATTTTTATTATGCCATTTGTCTTAAATCTGACGAAATGCGTAAACATTTGACCGTGTTCAAAAGCTCGACTGGAGAGTGTATTTATAATCGCAAGGATATGGACTCGGATTTCAAATCCAAAGATTTTAAAGAACTCGCCGATAACATTGGCAAATAATTGAATAGGATTGTACGAATCAATGCTGATTTTGATAGTGACAGGCTGCGGTTTGTATTGGACTTGGTTTTTGTTCAGCTGTTAGGCATTGATTATCACCTTTCTAAGGATGATTCAAGTCCGCATCTTCTCTATTCTAACAGTGTAGGTACCGATTCAGTCACTCAAATTCCACTTGCTTCTGACCTGCTGTTTAGATTCGGATTTGATCCAATTACCGTTGCAACGCTTGGAAACGGTAAGTCTGCCAAGTTGTTTCCGGCCACCACGCCGGCAGACTTCGATTTCGACTTATTTGCAGCCATTTTTTACCTGGTAAGCCGATATGAGGAATACTCAGGCTTCGTTCCCGACACCCATAAGCGATTTCCTCCGGAGGCGAGCATACTGCATAAACTTGGGGCATTGGAGTATCCTTTGGTTAATATTTGGGTGCTTCAACTTAAAGAGGCTATATTGAAAAAATGGCCAGACTTAGAATTTAAACCACGCAAGTTTCAATACATCTCTACCATCGATATTGATAGCACCTTTCAATACCGGGAGAAGGGATGGATTTGGAGCCTCTCCGGATTGATTAAAGATGTGGTTACCTTACAATTCCTTAAGGTATTGGATAGAATAAAAACCTTAGCGGCGCTTAAACCTGATGATTTTGATGTATTTGAAAGGGTAGAGAAACAGCATATTATACGCAAAATTGAGGTTGTTTATTTTTGGTTGTTGGGAGACTATGGTCCCTTCGACAAAAACATTTTTTGGAATAACAAAGCCCAAAAATCCATCTTAAAAAAATTGGCGGAAACCCATACCATTGGAATTCATCCCTCTTATGCTTCAAATGACAAACCCTGGAAATTAAAAATTGAACTGGAGCGGTTTAAAAGTTTAACAGGTAAGGAGGCTACGAAAAGTCGGCAACATTTTTTAATTCACAGTTTTCCTAAAACCTATCAAAATTTATTAAAGAACAATCTCAGCGAAGACTACACCTTAGGATACACTTCCGTGAGTGGTTTCAGGGCAGGTATTGCTGCGCCGTTTTATTTTTTCGACCTGGAAACGAATACGGCCACCCCATTAAAATTGTTTCCCTTCTGCAGTATGGACATAACAGCCATGCATTATGACAAGATGAGCATTGAACAGGCGATTCAAAAAAATAAAAATTTGATAAAGGCTGTAAAAGAGGTAGATGGCTTATTCATTAGCTTGTGGCACAATGAATCTTTGTCGGGGGTAGGTAGGTGGCAAGGAGGTTGGCCTCAGGTTTATTTCAGCCTTTTGGAAGAAATAGCTTAAAATGCAAACCCAACCTAATCCATAACATGCCGATGTCCTTCAGAGTTATTAATTATTTATCACTTTTTTTATTGTTAATAAAATCTACTGAGCAGATTAATGCAAAAGCCTCATAAAAGGCAACAGGGATAATAAACCTATCGGAAAAGGATAATTTTTCCGATGCATAAACACAAATAATGCCCATCTCTGCATATTTAAAATTCATAATATCTCGTTAGGGAATATTATGAAGAAAATCACGGCAGTCATTTTAATTTTTGTTAGCACGCTTTGCTTGGCGCAAAAAAGAACCTACAATTTGTATTTTCAAAAAAATCAAATTCAAATTAATGCGCGCCAGAAGGAAGAACTGCTTAAGCTTGCGGCACAGACCAAGGAAGATGAGTTGGTTACTATTTTTCCGCTGACTATAGACAGCATGCATAAGCAATATTTTTTTGCAGGCATTGCCGATAAGCAAGCCATTGAACTGGCTCAGTGTTTGAGGAGCATTGGTTTTAGAATCATCAGCACCCCTCATAATTTTCCGAGCGGATTTAAGGGACACAGTTATTCAGTCAATGTGAGGCTCATCAATCATGTGCTGCTTGAAGTCCGAACCGCTCAATTTGCTCCGAAGCCGTCTCAATTTTTTTTAATAAACCCCAAACGGGACACCATGCTTACCGGGAATGAAGGGACAAAAATGCACTTTCCTTCGGGTTGCCTTCGTGCTCATGGTATAGTAATGGTTGAATTGAAAGAACATTATGCCATGGCCGATTATGTTAAATACGATCTGCCTTCTACTTCTGGTGGAAAAATGATTGAATCGGGTGGGGTAATTTATTTAAATGCCAAAGAAAAGAAAACCAACAAGCAGGTTCAAATTAATCCCGACAAACCGGTAGGGCTGGAATTTACACTAGGCAAAAACAAATCCAATATGCAGGTTTTTATGAAAGACCCTACTACAAGAGAAACCAATTGGGTATTGCAGGACAGCATACGAAGCAGACAAATTTGGCGGGGTACTGAAACCATATACGATGCCGATAACAAGATTATTTCTCAAAAAACCTATACCTCCAAAGCGGAGTGGGATAAGCATTTAAAAGAGGTGGAAGAAGAAATGAAAAAAGAAGAATTGGAGAGGCAAAAAATTGAAAAACGAGAAAAACTTCAAATGCAGGCAGCGGTCCAAAGAAACAAAACCGACAAAATGTTGCAGCTTTATAATTTCGGTTTTATTAACTGCGATCGGTTTATCAATGAGCCTCAAAAACCCTTCCAGGTAAAACTGAACGAAGCCACATCGGCCAATTACTATTTGGTTTTTAATGATATCAGAGGGGTCATGTCGGGGACGGTCAATCAGAATTTAGTCGACTTCGGATCGGTTCCAGTCAACAAAAAGGCTACTTTGATAGCCATAGCATTTGAAGGTAAGCAGGCTTTTTATTGCAGCAACGCCATAGTAACCAATCAAAGTCAAAATCCGAAAATTGACATGAAACCTGTAGACGAAGCCTTTATTAACGGACAACTTGCAAAATTGAAATAATGCCAATGTGATTTACATTATAGACCAATATAATGAAAATCCTACAGTGATAAATGCCGATGGATACAAATGATGTGTACAAGTGGAGGAACGATAATTTGGAGCATTACCTATGGCCAATCGGTATAAATTCGTAGCATTATGATTTCAAGAAGGTAATAGTTAGTGTGCCCTCCAAAAAGGGAATTCATCCTAGAACATTAGCTCTTAATGTTTAGCGAAATCGCAATTGTAAATTTATATCTTTGAACTTTAAAGCCATTCAATTATTTCAAAATGAGTATGGGAAAATTAGCTGAAATTAAAACCAAACAAACCGAATCAAGTGTTGCTGATTTTATTAATGGGTTGGAAAACGAGCAAAAACGCAATGACAGTTTAGTCTTGTTAAATATGTTTCAAAAAGCCAGTAAGGAAGATCCTAAGCTATGGAGCAATTCTACTATCGGCTTTGGGAGTGTAAGGCTTAAAAGCCCAACGACAGGCCGCGAAGTCGATTGGTACAACATCGGTTTTTCACCGAGAAAAACCAACCTCACTTTATATTTATGCGGTAACGTCAAGGTTCATGAAAAGGCTCTAACTAAATTGGGAAAACATAAAACTGGAGGGGGTTGCCTTTATATTAACAAATTATCGGAAATTGACCTTAAGGTATTGGAGCAAATTGTCGACTCAGCCATGGAGCGCGGATGGCAACTCTAGCCTCAACGGTCTATTCAATATTCGGATAAGGGCAACTTCACGACATCCTAGCGTTTTAGCTTTTTTAGCAAAAAGTAAATTTATAGATCAAACTCGATAATAAACTCAGAGCCCTTGTTCACTTCGCTTTTTAAGCTTATTCGCCCTCCTAAAGTTTCTACCTGAGTTTTGGTCATGTAAAGGCCTACGCCACGACCTTCAATATTAGGATGAAACCGCTTGTACAGTCCAAATACCTGATTTCCGCGTTTTGCCAAGTCAATGCCTTGTCCATTGTCTTTAAAACTCAAGTTTAACCTTCCATTCAGCACAGCGCTTTTAATTTCAAGCACAGGCTTTTTATCTGCTTGTCTGTACTTAATGGCATTGGTTATTAAGTTATAGAATATGCTATACATATAACTTTTCAAACAAGTAAACTCATTTATTGCGTTAAAATTGGTGCGAATGTTTACATCTTCGCTTTCAATAATGCCCTTGATACTGAGTTGTATGTCACTCACTAAATCCGAAAAGCGGATTTTTTTCTTAGTTTCACTGATCTCACTTTTTATCTGCAATATGGTGTTTAAATCACTGATTACCCCATCAAGGGTAATGGCTGAGTGAGAAATGGAATTGATAAAATCCTGTGATTCGTCAAAGGTGTTTTCAGGGTCCTTAAGCAGTTCAGAAAAACCCAGAATATTTGCAACCGGAGCCCTCAGATTATGAGAAATTATATAGGCAAATTGTTCAAGATCCTTATTTCTTTGAATTAAATCGTTGGTGATTTTTTCTTTTTCCTTTTCATTTACTTTTTGGGCGCTTACATCCATCATTGCACCAACCATTCGTGTTGCTCTCCCATTTGCATCCCGGATGATATAACCTCTGTCCATCACATAAGCTAATTCTCCATTTAATTTGTAATAGCGGTATTCATCTTCCCATACGTGACTGCTTACGTTTTGAATGCTTTTATTAATGCTTTCTATTATTCTGTCTCTGTCGTCGCCATGAACAAGTTCAGTCCATGATTTAAATAAAACAGGGACTTGAGGATGGTCATAACCAAAAATTGTTTCGTAATTGGCCGATCGGTAAATACAGTTATTTTGAATATCCCAATCCCAAATAACATCTTTGGTTGCCTTAGTGGCCAATTCGTAACGCTCATTATTTAATTTAATCTGCTCGTCGGCAATTTTCATTTGCTGCCGCGACTTTTTTTCAAGCAACCTCATCTTGGTAATCATCTCATAATTTTCAATGACCTTTAGGGTTTGGGTATTAATAACCGCTTCCTTTAATTTCAAGTAGGTTTCTAAATATTTGAGAGATTTTATGGGATCATTTTCCTGTTTATAGAGTTCGTAAAGAAGGTAGCAACATTTAAATTTAGTAAACACAATGTTAAAAGTGTTGCTCAACTTCAGCCCGTCGAGCAGCATTTTCTTGGCCTTGCTAATTTGACCCATTTGGGCATATAGCCTTCCTAGTTTCGCATAGGTCATTGCCGCTCCCAGTTTTTCACCCATTTTATGGTGCAATTCAAGTGCTTCAGTAAAATCTTTGGCGGCCAAGGCTTGTTGTCCCTTTGCCTGGTAAACCTTCGCTCTGCCATAGATGGCAAATGCCAGACCTCTCAGGTCAGAGGTTTTACTTTTTATAACTACTGAGCGTTCAATGATTTCCTGGGCCTTGCCAATATTATTTTGTTTGATGTAAATGCCCGAAAGGGGATTATAAGCATTGGATTCGAGGTTGATGTCTCCGCATTTCTTAGCAGCATCAATAGAACTTTCATAAGCACTCACCGCGTTCTTCTCATCGCCGAAGTATTCATAAATGGT
This sequence comes from uncultured Chitinophaga sp., assembly GCA_964617955.1. Taxonomy (GTDB): domain Bacteria; phylum Bacteroidota; class Bacteroidia; order NS11-12g; family UBA9320; genus JABWCE01. Next base: position 95,719 of record CAZTXB010000004.1, on the reverse strand, counting down.
GCCCAGACTTTTTTGAACTCTGGCCTGGTTGTGAAAATCTTTGTACTTTTTGTAAATATTTAAACAATCAATCAGGTAAACCAATCCTAAATGGTAATTATCGGTCCTGTAATAAATGCCGGCAAGATTGTATTTGGCATCGGCTATTCCTTTTTTATCATTTAATTTTTGAAAACACTCAATAGCCTCTTCAGCTAAACTACTTGTTTTTTTGTATTGGCCAAGAATCATGTAAAACAGAGAAAGCTGATTCAGGCTCTTTCCAATTAAATCCAAGCGTCCAAGTTTTCTGCTCAAATAAAGGGCATGTTCCCCTAGCTCAATACTAAGGGTTAGGTTATTGACTCTTTTGGCATAGGATTCAGCCAAAAGTGACACGATGTTGTCTGCTTCACTCGTTTGGGTCTTTGTAGTCAAAAGTCGAAGTGCGATGGTGAGGCGAAAATACTGAAATAGCTTAGGATGTCAAGAAAAAAATACAAACTGAACGCACCAGGTTTTAAAGTTTTGCTAACTCAATAGCTGATTGTTAAGGTTAATCCTTAATAAATCGCACCATGAATCGGTGGTTATGGAAATTTAAACTTAGGATATAAACACCGGCTTTTAAATTTTCAAGATTAATGGAGTTGGATTCTAACTCGCCAGCTGTAATTTCCTTTCCCAGTATATTGAAAATTTGATACTTTGAGTTGGCAAAATTCTGTGTTCCTTCCAAATAAAGGAGGTCTTTTACTGGATTGGGATGAAATTTTAAATAGGTTTGATTAAGCCCTTTAATGCTGTTTGTTTTATTAAAATCAAGCGACATTTTCAATCCTAAGTCAGGCAATTTGTTCAAGGCCGTATCTTTTCCGCTTCCAAGTGTAGGCATATTCGGGTCTCCGAAAATTACCCATGTAAACGCACTGTCTACCCCATTCGAAAAAGTAATGCGAGGACGCAAACCGCCAAATCCTTCGAAACATAGATCCGGTCTTACAATGGCAAAATCTCCGAAAATAATATCGACTTTATTCATGGCTTTTACCTGGATTTGAACACTGCCAAGGCTCGGCAATTGCCAGGTGGAGTCTAACTCGCCGAAAAATCCGAAGCTTCGCCATTCTACCCTATCCATAGAGTCTGAAATTTTTATGGGCGATACATTATTTAGGCCCAAGGAATCGTTATGCCATCCGCGATCGATAATGTCCCAGCCGGTGCCGTCAATCATTAAATAAACTGAAGTGGATGAACTGGATATGAGGCGCAAAGTGCCATCCGAAACTCTGGCAGAATCCCATAGGATGTTAAAGGCTTTAAGTGGCTTGGACAATTTAAAGGTTTCTGGGTAATCTTCGTCAAGAGGATCGTCCCAAGCGTATTGGTAATAAATGGATGTTCCTCCAAAAATAGTGTCGTACTGGGAATTGGCAGACGATACGGTAATTTGACTATGCGCTTGAAATTGAAATGCTAAGCAAGCAATGAATGCAAGGATTAATTTATACATACTTTTTAAACTTGATGTTATGACGACAAACATAAGAAAAATATAACGCGCTTTATTAATTTTTTTAGCCGATAAGGCCATTTATATGGGAAGGTGTATGATTTTTTTAGTTTCAAAAAACTCTGAATCAAAGTATTTTTCTAATGGAATTTCTTTTACTTTTATCCATTTGCCTGCAGTCTTTTTGAAGTCATTTTTTTCATCCTCCAAATTCCCGCCTTTCAAAAGTATAAAACCATTTTTCTTGTCGTTATAGTTGTCGCGCGCTATTTTGGATCTTCCCCAACGGAACAAATCATTCAACGGGGCCACCGCCCTTGATACGATAAAATCGACTTGAAGATCTAGAGCCTCAGCCCGCTGATTAATAGCTTCCACATTGGTCAAACCCAGTTCATTAGCCAATTCTTGCACCACCTGAATTTTTTTGGCTATGGAGTCAACCAAGAAAAATTGGCTATCGGGAAATAAAATAGCCAAAGGCAAGCCGGGGAAACCACCTCCCGTGCCCAAATCCAAAATCCTGGTTCGGGGTTTAAAATCAATGAACTTCGCGATGGATAATGAGTGAAGAATGTGCCGCTCCTCAAGATTTTGAATATCCTTTCGGCTAATCATGTTTACTTTGAGATTGTATTCGCCGAACAAGGTGACAAGCCTTCTGAATTGTTCAATCTTTTGGGAATCGGTTTGAGGAAAATATTTTTTTATGAGTTCCAAAGGTTTGCAAAATTAAATCAATTTTATATTCTTATTCCCAATGGTATTAATCTTAAATTTGCAGACCTTTATAAAGAAATATTTAAAATGCCTCTTGACCAATCCGATGTAGATGAAAACGAAAAGAATATGTCGTTTTTTGACCATATCAGTGAGTTGCGTGGGCATATCATCAGGGCACTTATTGCCATATTATTAGGCGCAATTTGGGCCTTTATCTATAACCGCTTCGTTATCGACACCATTTTGTTTGGGCCGCGATCTCCGGATTTCATTACCTACCGCTGGCTTTGCAAACTCAACCCAAAAGCCTGTTTTGAAGGATTTAATTTTACCATCATCAATACCGATGTCACAGGGCAGTTCATTATGGATTTGATGATCGCGTTTATTGCCGGTCTTATCGTTGCCTTTCCCTATATCATCTTCGAATTCTGGAGATTTTTTAAACCGGCGCTTAAAAAGGAGGAGCAGCAAAAAACAACCGGAATTATTTTTGTGAGTTCAGCATTGTTTCTCGTAGGGATTCTATTCGGATATTTTATGCTGGCTCCCGTGTCCTTGTTTTTTATGGCTAGTTATAATATTTCTTCACAAATCGTTAACAGTTGGACCATACAAAGCTACCTCTCCTTTATTACAATGCTTACCGTAGCTACAGGCATTATCTTTGAGCTACCACTGGTCATGTACTTTTTGGCCAAGCTGGGTTTGACCAATTCGGCCTTTCTTAAAAAATACAGACGGTATGCCATTTTAATTATTATCATTATTGCAGCCATTGTTACCCCGCCTGATGTTGGTAGTCAGATTCTTGTAAGTATTCCATTGCTTCTTTTATATGAGGTGGGAATCGTAGTGACAAAAAGGGTGGAAAAAAAAGAGGCCATAGAGAACTAAAAATAGACTTATTTCGTATTACTAATATAAATTATGGAGACTAAAACCAGAATAGCATTCGGATGTGACCATGCGGGATTTGACCTTAAACAAACGTTGATGGCTCGTTTTGCAAGTGAATTTGATATAAAGGACTTCGGATGTTTTTCAGATAATTCGGTGGATTATCCCGACTTTGTGCATCCATTGGCTATGTCAGTTGCCAATGGCCAGTATGCCTTTGGCATAGTGTTGTGCGGTAGCGGTAATGGCGTTTGCATGACTGCAAATAAGCATCAACAAATAAGAGCCGCACTTTGTTGGACTGCTGAGTTAAGCGGACTAGCCCGTCAACATAACGATGCCAATGTGCTTTGCCTCCCCGCGCGATTCATACAAGAGTCAGACGCCATTGAGATAGCACGCACTTTCCTGGGCACAGCCTTTGAAGGTGGCCGTCATAAAAATAGGGTTAAAAAAATCCCACTCATTTAAGATTGAAGTTGATATGAATTTTTGAATCTTAGGAAATAGAGGACTCGAAAATTCAAATTACATGGTGCCTAAACCATGGTTTATTTGAGAATTACGCAGGCAATTCAACCTTATCGGTCTCTCCAATTCGGTTTATGTCGTATTCCACCTGACCCTCCTCATTGAGTGTATAGTTTAAGCTGTATTTATGGCCCCAAAGCGTCTCGTGGTATTTGTAGGAATAAATAGTATTCGTGGTTTGGGCATAAGTTTCGTCAAAACCCTTGATATGAATTAAAAATTCAGCGTCGAGCTTGCGATAATCGTCCTCGCTAAGTTCAAACAACGGACTGTCAGGAGTAATGTGATGCACCACGGTCCAAGGCAATGGAAAAAATACGACCGATGCCGTCTCCAAATCCAGATTGTAATACTTTCTGCTTATATGATTGTTTTCATCAGATTTTAAAGCTAAAATAATTCTGACATTCATTTCTATCAAAGTGTTGGGTCGCGCATTAACCATTCTGAACATAAAGGCCGTGCTCTCCTTGTAGGGCGCAATAATGGCACGGTCACTAAATTTTATAACTGTTGCTGGTCTCGAAAAGCGGCCATAAACAATACCGGTGGCAAAGGCGAAAAATAAGAGTCCAAATAAGGCCTCCATGCCACTCACCAGTCCTGTGAGGTAATCGTGTGGGTAAATGGCCCCAAACCCCACTGTAGTAAAGGCTTGCATGCTAAACAAGAATCCTGTAAGAAAGGGACTTTCAAAGTGTTGTCCTCCGAGTTTTTCAACCCCAATGAGTACAAAAATCGCCGCGAAAATTAAATTAAAGAAAATGTAGGTGCTTAAAATGATGAACGAAATGCGTAAACCGCTCACCGTAATGAGATAATTGTAAAGATGAAATTTTAACCCGGTGCGTTTTGAATTAAACGTCCCGTCCTTATTCACCATACGGCTGGTGTTTTGGTAATGCCTTTCACCCAGTCCCGGGTCACTCAATTGTTTAATCATTTTCTAAATTTTGCTTTAATTATTCTGTTCTTGTTTTGGAAATCTTTCTCAACTGTAATGTCTCTGAATCCTTGATTTTGCAAATAATCCGCTACATCCTGCCCATACCATTCGTGGGTTTCGAAAAATAATAAACCTCCATCCCTTAATAAATGTTTGGAGTGCTGAGCTATGGCCTCATAAAAGGTCAGCGGATTGTCTCCGCAAAATAATGCATTTGCAGGCTCGTACTTAACTACATTGTCAGGCAGAGTTTCGCTGTTGGTAATATATGGCGGATTGCTCACGATGATATCAAATCCGGTTTTGAATAGTGTATGAAAATCTGCCGATAAGACATCGGCTTTTACAGCCCTTATTCGGTTTTTACCCAAAATGCTTTTAGAGTTTAATGTGGTCATCTCAACGGCCTGAGGCGAAATGTCGACCGCCACTACCTCCGATTGCGGATGAATTTTTTTTAAGCTGATTCCTATACAACCACTGCCTGATCCAATATCCAAAATTCTGACTTTTTTTTCGGAAATGACTGAACTGATAAGATGCACCAATTGTTCAGTTTCGGGGCGAGGAATTAACACGTTGGGATTGACCTCAAATACCGAATCGCAAAACCAGGCTTTTCCAATAATATACTGTATGGGTTCATATGAAATAAGCCTCTCTACACAATTTTGAAGGCTTAAGTATTCCTCATCAGAGACTAAATGTCCGGGATGCTTAATCAGTTCTTTGGCGTCTGACTTCAAAATAAACTCCACTACCAAGGCCCATATGGCTTTTAACTCTGCATGATCATAATAGAGAGCTAAAGCTTTAAAAAAATCGACCTTGATTTGCTTGTATGCCTTCACTACCGCAAAGCAACACAAATAAAGTTTCACTAAAATGGTTTATAAAAATTCCTGTCACTTATTTTTGTGCTTTGCGATCTGACGAAAAATTTATGGAAAGGTGCCTGCAACTCGCCAAATTGGGCGAAGGGAGGGTACACCCTAATCCAATGGTAGGTGCCATATTGGTGCATGAAGGCATCATAATAGGGGAGGGCTACCATCAACAATTTGGCGCAGCCCATGCCGAAGTGAATGCCATTCAAAGCGTTAAGGTAAAAGACCTCCTCCCTCAATCGGTTTTGTATGTTAGTCTTGAACCCTGCTGCCATTTTGGTAAAACTCCGCCCTGTGCAGATTTGATCATTGAATCCGGAATCAAAAAAGTAGTGATGGGTTGCCTTGACCCAAATCCTGCGGTGGCCGGTAAAGGCATTGAAAAGTTAAAAAGCCATGGCATCGAAGTGTTAAGCGGGGTACTTAAAAGTCAATGCCAGGCGCTCAATGCTCAATTCGTTGCAAACATTACACAGAAGCGTGAGGTGCAATTTATTCTAAAATGGGCAGAGACAGCGGATGGTTTTATAGGCAGAGAAAACTACCTGAATAAAGAGGAACGAATAATTTCAAACCCACTGGTGCAGCGCTATGTTCACCAACTTCGCAGCCACGTAAATGCAATTATGGTCGGTACGCATACGGTCTTAACCGACAATCCTTTACTCGACAACCGCTATTGGTATGGAAATGTACCTCATGTGATATTGATTGATCGGCGTTTGAAAATCCCCCTCAGTTCCAGGTTATTTGCTCCGGACAGAAAAGTTTTTATACTCAATGAACAGTTGGAACAGACAGAAGGTAAAATAATTCATGTCAAAATTAACTTTGATAAGGATGAAACTTTTTGGCCGGAAGTTAACATGCGCATAGCTTCTCTAGGCCTTCACACGGTATTGATCGAAGGCGGTGGCATAACTTTAAACTCATTTGCCCATTCAGGCATGAAGGCTGAAGTTATCCGTATCACATCCACTAAAAATTTCGGAGCTGGGGTTATGGCACCACATTTTCCATGGAGCAAGGATTCGGCATTTTATTTGGGCGACAATATAATTGAATTGGGTAAATTAAATCAGTAAACTCTGCTCTTTTCCTCCGAATATAAAACGATTGAAGGTCCTTGCGAAGCCTATTTCGTGGAACGTGGCAGCCGATTTTACGCTCACGCTTTTCCTGTTAAACGAGAGGAGGAAATCAAAGCTATTCTGCAGGAGTTGAAATTAAAATATCCCGATGCAAGCCATCACTGTTTCGTTTGGATCTTAAATCCCGATAAGTCGGGCAGCAGGCTAAACGACGACGGAGAACCAAGCGGGTCGGCAGCAAAACCCATTTGGAAGCAAATTCATCAACGCGATTTAACCAATATTTTGCTGGTGGTGGTGAGGTATTTTGGAGGAAAAAAGTTAGGTATTCCCGGACTCATCTCGGCTTATGGCAACACAGCAGGGAACTGTCTCGATAAGGCCAAAATAGGCAGTTATACTTTGCGTGATTATTACAAGGTTATTTGCGATATATCTTGGGAACATAAGATTTATAATTTGGCGCGCTTGCAAGGAGCCCGCATCGAATCGAATGAAAAAACGGACAGGCTTATCATCGTACTGTCAACAGAAGTTGGAAAGGGTCAGATGATAGCCAATGAAGTTAATAAATTGGCTAACTTTGAATTAAAATTCTTAAAAACGGAATAGCAATGCGGCGTGCCCTACTTTTTATTTTTATGGTCTTGACCATCTATGGATTGAGTCAGTCTGTTCCGGAAACCAATCAAAAAACCGTCTACAAGCCCACCGATCCTAAGTTTGTAAGCGTGCAGGACTCCGTTTTTTTTAAAAGCCAAACCGAGCTTTTGAAGTATGCTGAGAAAAACTACCTTAATAGCGAGATCCAATTTCAGGAACTGCGTTTGGTGAGCCAAAAGAAATCACCTGCAGGGTCACATACGCTGCTTAGGCACTATTATCAAAATTATCCCGTCTTTCAATCTACCCTTATGCTTACGCTAAGTAAGGAAGGGCAACTTGTTTTAGTTACCCATCACCTTGTGCCATTTGAAAAGCCGGTTTTATATGAAAGTTTTCCTGAAAACTGCACCGAATGGATGTCTTCAAGTGCAGGTTTAATTCCGGTTTACAGGGAAGTCGAACAGTCAACACGCAAAGTTATTACCTATAAGAGCACCGGGGGTGAAACGCTTTTGCGTTATCATCCCCGATTGTATTTGCAAAATCCGGATACCCAAATTAAGGCCATGGTATTTATGCCAAATCCCATTGTGAAGTCGAATGCGAAATATGGGGGAGGTTATAAAGACAATAACGATGCCGACAGTCCTGAACTTACAGCCAGTCGAAGCAAGGTTCAAGTCCTTGTAAATTATAAAAATGGAAAATTTATACTGGGCGACGGGCTTATCACCTTAAAGGATATTCACAATCCTGCCGGTAATCCTATTCAACCCACCGATACATTTTTAAATTACACAAGAAGCCATGATGGCTTTGAAGATGTTAATGTATATTATCATATTAAGAGTTTCAGCGACTATTTGAGATTGAAAGGGTTTGAAGGCCTTCTCGACTCTATTCATGTCGACCCGCACGGTGCCAATGGCGATGACAATAGTTTTCTTGATCCAAGTACCTATCCACTTGAATTAGAAATTGGAACTGGCAATGTCGATGATGGTGAAGATGCCCAGGTGGTGCTGCACGAATTTGGTCACGGGCTTTCGGTGGTCGCTTCGCCCGGAACAACCAGCGGCAATCAAAGATTGGCCATGGAAGAAGGACAGGCCGATTATGCAGCCATGTCCTATTCATGGAGTTTAAGTAAGAACAAGTCCTGCGAAGTTTTTAGCTGGGATGGTCATAATGAATTTTGGAGTGGCTTTAGCATTTGCACCAACCGAATGTATAAAGATTTAACAGGAATTAAAGATCTCGACCGGGAGGTTTGGTCTACTCCCTTAAAATGCATCTACGACAAATTGGGAAGAGCCAGGGCCGATAGCCTCATTTATTCTTCGTACTTTATGCAAGCTGCCGATAGCAAAATGCCTCAAATGGCAAGGGTTATATTAAAACTCGACAGCATGATGTACGGCGGAAAAGAAGTTGGAAAAATTTGGCAGTGCTTTACCGATCGCGGGATCTTGGACACGGTTCCAAAAAAGCTAGATAAATTAGATTTGCTCGAATCAGAAAAGGAAATAAAGATTCTGAACTCTTATGAATTTGCAAAAAACATGAACCCTTTGGTTATATTAGTTTTCAACCCTAACCGATGGGGTGATCTTAAAATGTACAACAGTCTTGGTCAATTGGTCATGGTAAGCGCCATTGAAAATCGCATGGAACTGAGTCCGATAGCTTTTAAACCGGGGCAATACTACCTCGTTTTCACGAGTAAGAATTATTCGGAAACTGTGACAAAAAAACTGATGAAATTTTAAAAATTAAGCAACTCTTGCAGGGGTAAGTTTTGGAACTATCAGAGGCTTATGGGTTTTGAAAACACTCACAGAATTTAATTCTCTGATGATTTTCATTTGATGCAAATAATTGGTTTGTTTAACCATGGCAGGAAGTCTGTAAAAATCGACCAACCACCAGATAAATGCACCCCCTAAAGTAAGCCAGAACAAACCCTGAACTTGCCAACGTCCCAGAAAGGCGTAATGTGTGCCCGGAAAGAAGGCTAAACATATATAAGCCAATTTTAGCGACCGAATCCGGTCTTGGTAGAGTCTCTGGAATCTTAATTGGCTTTCTTCATTCATCTTGCCCAGTTCATACTGAACTTTTGGGTGCAGCTTTTTAGTAAAATTAGCCGGGAGAATGATATTATGATTTCTGATCGTAACCAAGATTCTATTATCGAGGTCACAATTCTAATCATTGTGGATAAATAATGCAAATCTTTTTAAAAAAAAATGGAGGAAATTTTAAAATAAATTTCCTCCACCAAAGTTTCGTCGTTTTTAATCCTATGCTTGCTTGTTTTTCAGTTTGTTTACAGTTTTAACCAACATAAAAATACAGATGGCCACCACGATAAAGTTAATACAAGCTTGAATAAAAGCTCCGTAACCAATAACAGGCGCTCCTGCCTCTTGGGCAGCTGCTAAGGTTTTGTAAACGTTGCCGTCGAGAGAAAAATTCAGGTCGGTAAAATTTACTCCCCCCATTAATTTTCCTATTGGTGGCATGAGCACGTCGTTTACCAACGAATTCACAATTTTTCCGAATTCAGCACCGATAATAATACCGACTGCTAAATCAATGACATTGCCTTGCATGGCAAATTCTTTAAATTCTTTTACTACACTCATATACTTTTAATTTTTAACAAACATATATTATTTTAGAGATAATGCTGATTTTATACAATAATTTTTAAAGAAAATAATAATTTATAGTACATACTTTTGCAGCAAAATTGATGGACGCATTATTATCAGACTTACTTGGAGCGAATGTGGAGGCCACACTTCTCCTTCTTCTCAATATTATTATTATGGAAAGCCTATTGTCGATTGACAATGCGGCTGTATTGGCCTCTATGGTAATGGATTTACCCAAACGACAGAGGAAAAAGGCCTTGTTTTATGGTATGATAGGCGCTATTGGCTTTAGAGTAATTTGTTTGTTTCTCGCTTCGTATTTATTAAAAATTTGGTGGATAGAACCTATTGGTGGGGTGTATCTCCTGTTCTTAGTATTGAATTATTTCAGGAAGAAAAACAAAGCCAAAGAAAAGTCCATTGAATCGAAAAAGGAAATTCTGTTTTCCCGACTCAGCAAATTTATTACGCCTTTTGTGGCTACTGTATTTATGATTCAACTGATGGACCTGGCATTTTCCATAGATAATGTTTTGGCAGTGGTAGCTTTCACGAAAAAGATGGGACTCATCGTTTTTGGGGTTATTATCGGCATCATCACCATGCGATTTGTAGCCACATGGTTTGTAGAGTTAATGAATAAATACCCATTTCTTGAGACCTCTGCATATTTGATCATTGGTGTGCTTGGTTTAAAACTCAGTTCAAGTGTGATTAGTCACTACTATCCCGATATGTCTTTTTTTAAATACCTGGGTACAGGAGGGCATGTGTCGCATGAGGTAAAGGAAAGAGTGGATCAGTTGTTCTCCTTCCTCACCTTGCTGATCTTTTTTACGCCCTTAGTAAGCTCATTGATTTTTAATGTTCCTAGAAATAACAGAAGGTCCGGAGAAAAATTAGCCTAAGTTCAATTGCTTTGATTGAAGCTGTTGATGGCACCGGCTATAGCATGGCTGTCTTGATGCATCATGCACTTGAAATGACGCTTTGGGCATGATTCATAGCCTATTTTACTGCAAGGGCGACACTTCAATCCCTGTACTTCGAAATTCCTAAATTCAATTTCTGAATCGCCATAGTAGGGGTACATCCCAAATTGTGGAATCGTATTACCCCAAACGGCATATACCGTCTTTTTTAAGGCGGCACCAATGTGCATCATCCCGGTGTCGTGGCTTACTAAAAGCGCAGATTGATTAATAATTTCAGCACTCTCTGCTATAGAAAATTTTCCTGCACAATGAATGATCTGATTGGGAAATTTATTCTCTAAACGGTTAGCAATTTCAGCATCTTCTTTACCGCCAAGAATAGCAATTGGCAGACTTGTAAGCGCAATGATTTCACACAATTTTTCAAAGGGCATTTTTTTGGTCTCATGCTGCCCTCCAATAGCCATGGTAATAAATTTTGGGTTCTCCAAACCAGGCTGTTTCGATACTATTTGCCGCCAATCTGACTTTAAAAAAAAATCCAGACCACGGCCGTCGTTTACAATCTTAAAAAAGTTTACCGCCTTAAAATATCTGTCAACAATGTGCTGTTCAGGCAAAACGTTTACTTTAAGCATGGTGATAAGCCACTTGGAAAAATTCAATTTATTGAACTTTGAGGAAGGGACTCCGCATAAAATCTTAAGTATGAACGTTCTTAAATTGTTGTGAAGATCGACGATGTAATCAAATTTTTCCCCTCTAATGGCCTTTGCGGTTTGCCAAAGACCAGCTTGAAGCAAGGCAATTTGATCAATATGTGGATTTGACTCCAGCAACGATGCATATCCCGGTTTGGTGAGGTAATGAATTTGCGTTCCTTCAGGCAATTGGGTTTTTAAACAGCGAATGATGGGAGTTGTTAAAACAATATCGCCGATGGAACTGAAGCGAATGATTAAAATCTTCATTTAACTCTTTTGAATAGGCTCCTCTCGTGAATTGAAAACAATTTGAAATGTGTACAATATAATGAAATGACTGCAAAAGTCGTTGAAATTACTCTAATATGAACACCGAACTTTTAAACTAACTTCGAATTTCAGATTTGGCACTATGAGGTTTAAATTATGGATACTTCTCCTTTCAATGGCTTGGAACGCTAACACCTTGTTTGCTTCGGATGATTCAACAGGCGTTATACTCAAAAATGAAAGGGTTTACATTCTGCATAAGGTAGAGAATGGTCAAGGCTTATATGGAATAGGAAGACGATATGGTGTGGATTGGACAAAGATTAGAGACGCTAACCCTGGTTCAGCTGCCAGTATGCTGCCCGGTCAGATATTGATTGTTCCCACCGGTAAAACGGAAAAACAATTTTTTGGAAACAAAACCCCCAAATATTCTAAGAACAGCAACGCGTATAGCAAACCCAAGGAGAAGGTTCAGCCACCGGTAACCAAAAAGACGACCATTGAAAAGACAGAGAAGACCTCCTTTACCATTTTATACAATGTTAAAAAAGGTGAGACCCTCTTTAGCATAGCACAAAAATTTGGAACCACGGTCGATTTTTTAAAGCAACTCAACAAATTAAAGAGTGAAACAGTTTCGGAAGGGATGGACCTATTGGTGCCAATGACCGAAGACACCAATGCCGATTCATTAATTAAAGAAAAGCAAAAAGAGGCTGAAAAAACTCAGAAGGAGCTGGATGAAATCGCCGCTAAAATTGCGGCTGAAAAAAAATCAGAATCAAAAAAAATAGATACCTTAACCTCAAAGGAAAAGCCTGAGAATAATACATCCAAGGAAACGACAAAAGAAAAGAATGCCGATACAAAGGGGGTGACCTATACCATAAAAATTGAAAATTTTGCGGAATATGACGTGGAAAAAGTTACTGAAACCGGTTATGGTAAGGTTACCACCGATACCAAAATCAACCAAAGCAAGGATTGGGTAATTCATCATAACGCTCCTGAAAACACGATTATCCTCATTACAAATCCGGCTAACAATAAAACAGTTTACGTAAAAGTCGTTAAAAACTTTGAGCGGAAGGATGGAGACCCCCTCATTATTTATTTGACAAAAAATACTGCTGATTACTTAAATCTAAATAAAAAGGACAAATTTGCAGTAAATCTGAGTTTTGCCAAATAATTTTAGAGAATACCCTTTTTTATTATTTAAAACCTCCCTGCTTATTCTTTTTGTCAGCATGCCATGGTCGAGGTCTATAGTGAGTATAGCCACCGGTCTGATGGTTTTTTCGGCGATTATGCAGTGTGTTTTTGACAGGAATTCATTTGAAGGTACATTTCTCTTCTATGTACTGTCAGGACTGGTTTTGCTGGAACTCCTCGACAGCCTACGTTCGGCCTCCATTGTTGAATGGTTTGCCTACTTTAATATTAAACTGCCTCTGCTCCTCTATTCGTTTTCCATTTTAGCTTTTGCTAAAAAATTGGATAAACGATTTTTGCTGCTAGGGGGTACGATGTATTGTGCATCCGTAACCCTGACAGGGGTTCTCAGCATGATTCATTATTTTCTTAACTACAACACGTTGAATGCTCTGGTATTGCAATCTAAACCCATTCCTATCATGGGTGAAATTCACCATATCACTTTCTCTGTTTTTTGTGGTTTTGCTGTGATTTTAGCTTCTTATTTGGCCTATGTTTTTAAAATCAAGTGGCTATGGGTATTGGCGTTTCTTAATTTTTTAGCGTTGCACATTCTGGCCGCGAGAACAGGATTGACCGGCTTTTATTTTGCGCTCGCTGTACTTGGCATGTTGTATATATTCAAAAACAAGACGAATCGAAAGGTTTTAATTCTAGGTTTTTCATTGGCTTCCCTCTTGCCCATTGCTGCTTTCTATTCGGTTCCATCTTTTCACAATAGGGTCATTAATTCAATAGAAGATCTAAAAGCTATCTATACTCAGGACGATGCCAACTATCAATCGCTGGGGATGCGGATAGAAGCCTCGAAAACTGCCATTAATCTCATAAAAAAATACCCTGTTTTTGGTATAGGCAACAGCAACCTTAGAAAGGCGATGGAAATTCAGTACGAGGAAGACAATACCAACCTTTTTCTTGAAAACAGAATTCTTCCCCATAATCAATTTATCATGGAAACCACCATCCACGGAATTGCGGGTTTACTTTTGCTTATTCTGTTTTTTGCTTACCCTCTCTATCGGGGTGTGAGCAAATTGCCGGTACTATTTGTAAGTTTATGGGCCATGATACTATTTGCCACTATGTTTGAATGCCTTTTCGACCGGCAGCATGGGGTAGTGATTGTGGGTCTGTTGTTATTTCTGTTTTCAGTAAAAATTACCCCATCCGAAAAAGAAGACATTAAACTTACTCAATTGCAAGCATAAAAAGTGAAGTTACGCGTTTTTCAAAGGATTATTATGAAAAATAGCTTTATTTTTGCTTACAGCGCACAAGTTCAACTACTAAAGTATAAGAGTATGATTCAGAAATTGATTATCACAGCCATTCTTTTCCAGTTTTTTATTCCTGCAAGCATAGCTCAGGAGGAAAGCGAGGAATCCAAAGGAACCGATCGCAAATCAAAGTTTACGGATAAATTCTTTATGGCCATTACGACTTCCACTTACATGGATTATATCGTTTCGCCACTAAAGTTTTACACCTCTCCAACCGGCAATACCGATCCGGCAGGAAACCCAACCTACGCCAGTGTACCCTACCAAACGTCGGAACTGAATATTCTCTCCATGGGTTTAGAACCCCGCTATAACATCAAGGAGTTCGACGAAAATTCCTCCCTCTCGGTTTCTGCTCCCGTGGCCTTTGGTATAGGGTCTTCCTTCTCCGCCGCCGGTGACAACTTGGTGGTCAGGGGGGTCGACGGTTTTGGTTCGGTCCAAATTCCATTGCTTCTCAAGCTAAATCTCGGCAACGGTTCAACTTATAAAACCCAAAAGGATTTTGGCTTTAGTTTTGGAACCGGGTTGGAAATGAGCAAAATAGGATTGATAAACCTCAGCGAGGCTTCCAAAAAATACAACAAGGCCTTTGTATTGCCCTGTTTTAGTGCCGGCATTACCTTTATGCGCGCCAATAGCCCCATGGAAATAAATTTTAAATATGCCTTCGGCAGTGTGACCCAGCAAAGCACTGACCCACAGGGTGCCTTGCTCAAAGACGGAGCAGGTGTGCCTTACATAAGAAATGCAAAAGCCCAAACGCTTAAACTTACGTTTGTGTATCTTATGAATTATTAATATTCAGTTAATACTTAAAGATTTTTTTTGCAAAGGGTATGTACATTCATACCCTTTGGCTTTATGTTTGAAGTAGTGAAAGAAAAGTATCTGAATAGAGAGATGAGTTGGCTGGCGTTTAACGCCAGGGTCTTGCAAGAGGCAGAAAATGATTCAGTGCCTTTGGTGGAAAGAATGAAGTTTTTGGGCATTTTTTCAAATAATCTGGATGAATTTTTTAGGGTGAGGGTAGCCACCGTGCGCCGCTTAATAACCTTGGATAAACACAGCGGAAAAGTGCAGCATTCTCCTAATCAAACGCTATTAAAAAATATTCATCAAAAGGTATTGCTTCTTCAAAGAGAGTTTGACAAGATTTACAGGCACATACAAAAAGAGCTGGAGAAAAAGGATATTTATATTCTTGACGAGAAAAAAATAAGCAATAAACACCATGGATACCTGAGCGATTTTTTTAAGGAAAAGGTGCAACCCCTCTTGGTGCCGGTCATCATCAATGAAACTTCACCCACGCCAATTTTAAAAGACCAGGTCATTTATCTTTTTGTAAAGTTTAACGTTAAGAAAAACAAGCAAAAACTATTTTCCATCATCGAAATACCTACCGATATTCTATCGAGGTTTGTGCTCTTACCTAATCAAGGCAGGAAGAAATACATCATTTATTTAGACGACATTATTCGACTGAACCTACCGGAGATTTTTCAACTTTTTGAACCTGAAAACATTGAATCCTTTATCATAAAACTTACCCGTGATGCGGAGTTAACCCTTGAAGGCGATTTATCTGACAGTTTCTTTGAACAATTAGAAAAGAGTTTGGAAAATCGCAGAAAAGCTGAACCGGTGCGATTTATATACGACGAACATCTTCCGGTCTCTTACTTAAATTATTTGCTCAAAAAGCTCAAAATTTCAATGAGTGAAAATATCATTCCCGGCGGCAAGTACCATAATTTTAAGGATTTTATTAAATTCCCGAATGTTGGTGAGCCTGCGCTGGAATATGAACCCATGCACAAAATCACACATCCTACTTTTGAGAAATCAAAGAGCATGTTCCAAACCATCCTTGCAAAGGACCAAATTTTGTTCTTCCCCTATCAACCCTTCGATTATGTTATTCATTTTTTAAGAGAAGCAGCCATCGATCCGTCAGTCAAAACCATTAAAATTACACTGTATCGGCTGGCAAAGAACTCGATGATTATCAATGCCTTAATTAACGCCGTCAGAAATGGGAAACAGGTTACCGCCATCCTCGAGTTACAGGCTCGTTTTGACGAAGAAGCCAATTTAATCTGGAGTAAAAAATTAACCGATGAAGGGGTGAATTTGATTTTTGGACTTAACGGACTCAAAACCCATGCAAAACTCATCAGCGTGACCAGAATTTTGAAATCAAAAGAGCAGAGTTTTGCTTATGTAGCAACTGGTAATTTTAATGAAACCACCTCTAAAATATACACCGATTTGGGTTTCTTTACTTCGCACCCCCAAGTTTGTAATGAGGTAAATAAAGTTTTTTTAATGATTGAGAAACCTTACCTGCCAAGGAATTTTAAGCATTTATTGGTTTCTCCGATTGGAATGCGAAAGAAGATTTCGAAGCTGATCTCCAACGAAACTGAAAATGCCAAAAAAGGGAAAAAGGCCTTTATTAAAATTAAACTAAACAATTTGGTTGATGAAAAAATAATCAACCTCTTGTACGAAGCCGGCCAGGCGGGGGTTAAAATTGATGTGTGCGTAAGGGGCATATGCTGCCTGGTTCCGGGTGTTAAAGGGTTGAGTGAAAATATAAGGGCCATTTCCATTGTTGACCGATTTTTGGAACACTCAAGGCTTTTTATTTTCGCCAACGACGGTAAACCGCATTATTATTTGTCATCGGCCGATTGGATGATTCGAAATTTAGATTTCCGAATAGAAGTAGCTTGCCCGGTGTACGACAAGGGCATACGAAAAGAAATTGACCATTACTTTAACCTCTTAATGAGCGATAACCAAAAGGCTCGAGAGCACAATTTGGCTATGGATAACAGGTTTATAATTTCAGATACAAAAAAGGTACGTTCGCAAACCGATTATTTTGATTACTTGAAATTAAAACCCGACACGATTGAAATACCTTAAATTCGCCTCTATTGATATAGGCTCCAATGCCGTTAGACTGCTGTTTGACAATGTGTTTGAGACCGAAAACGGACCTGTATTCAAAAAGGCGTTGCTTGTAAGGGTTCCCATTCGCTTAGGTGCCGATTCTTTTGTTCACGGCATTATTTCTCCTGAAAATATTCAGCACTTAATCGATTGCATGAAGGCTTTTGCTTTTTTAATGAAAGCCCATGAGGTAATCTCCTACAAAGCGTTTGCGACCTCGGCCATGCGGGATGCTGCCAATGCCCCGGAAATTATTGAGCTTATCAAAAAAGAGAGCGGTGTAAACATCGAAATTATATCAGGTGCCAAGGAAGCAGAGGTAATTTCGAGCCGATATCTTCCGGGCAATCTTAAAAATGCCAAGCAGGTGGTTTATGTCGATGTAGGAGGAGGGAGTACGGAGATTTCAGTGATTGATAAGGCGCAGAAAAAAGCAGGACAGTCGTTTAACATTGGAACCGTTAGACTGCTTTACAACAGGGTTTCTCAGAATGAGTGGGCCCTTCTCAACAATTGGGTTAAAATTCACATTCCGATTCACAACAATATACCAATCATAGGCTCTGGGGGTAATATCAATAAAATTATAAGCTTAACCGGAAATGCCAAAGAAAAAGTGGTGACTTATAAAAAACTTTTGGAACTTTACATTGAAATGAAAGACCTGAGTATTGATGAACGCATTTTAAAATATACCCTTAACCCCGACCGTGCCGATGTGATAGTGCCGGCCATGGAAATATTCCTAAAAATAGCCGAACTCATAGGCAGCTCGCAGATTTTCGTTCCTCAAACCGGACTTAGCGATGGCATGGTCAGAAGCCTGTATAAAGATTACAAAGCAGAAAAGGGATGAAAGGGTGTTTACAGTTTTGCTGAAAGCAAACCCATCCATTCATGTATCAAATCTTCCCAATTTTTTAGAGCACCTGTTTTTGGAAATAGATAATCGGTTAGGTTAATGGATTCATCGTCGATTCTTTTCACTCTGAAATCTACCGGATAATAATCCACCAGGAAACCCATTTTATTAAAAATATATTTAGCTCGTGGCATGTGCAAGGCCGATGTGACGAGTAAAACCTTTTTGCCAATGGCATTTTCGTCGATGACCTGCTTTGAATATTTGGCATTTTCAAAAGTGTTTCTCGATTCCTGTTCGATTAGAATATCCTTTGCAGGAACTCCCATCTCAATCCAGAAACGCCTAACGTATTGTGCCTCCTTAACATAGGGAGGAAAAACGGAGGCCGATCCACCACTTATCAATAGTTTTTTAACGAGCCCCATTTTGTAAAGTTTGACAGGCTCAGTAATTCTCTCTGCCGCTTCTCCCAACTGTACCATTCTTGAAAAGCTGTCAAAACTGCAGACGCCTGAGAGCACTACCGCACAATCGTAAACTTTTCCTTTTTCCAAAGCTTGAGCAGGCATCTCATACCTCTCAAGACATTTTTTAGAAACGTAAGCGTTTGTGGAAACAAAGGTAAAGGCTATCCAAACCCATAGAAAGTACTTCTTTTTTTTGGCGTTTTTAATTCGCCAAACAAAAAAAAGGCCGACAAATATCCATAGCAAGGGGCTTAAAAAAATAGCGACAAATTTGGACAGGATAAACATTTTAAGAAGTTGGTTTAAGCAATATAGGGTTTTCTATCATTCCGTGCATTTTGTAGCGGATTCAAATAATTATTCTGGGAAGCAAATTAACAATGCTAATCGCTTACTGACAACTAAAAGTTAATTTTGCATCTATTATGCAAAGCATCACCTGGAAATGTCCATCAAATATAGCCCTTGTAAAGTATTGGGGTAAAAAAGGTCTGCAATTGCCCGCAAACCCATCTCTGAGTCTTGCCTTAAGCCATTGCCACACGATTACCACCCTCAGTTTTACCGCCAAGGAAAACGACGGTACCCTGCTTGTTTCTTTTGCCTTTGACGGCGAACCTAAACCTGAGTTTGAACCGAAACTTGAGCAATATTTCAATAGGGTAGAACATTTGTTTCCTTTTCTAACGGGGTACCAAATTGATATCAACACCACCAATACCTTTCCTCATTCCAGCGGCATTGCCTCTTCCGCTTCAGGTTTTGGAGCCCTTTCACTCTGTATTTGCAGCATGGAGCAAGCGATTGGTGAAACCTTATCGGAAGCAGATTTTTTTAACAAGGCTTCAAACGCAGCCCGACTAGGCAGTGGGAGCGCATCCAGATCGGTTGTGGGTCCGGTAAGTCTGTGGGGAAACTCTCCTATATATCCGGGTAGCAGCGACGAATTTTCCATTCCTGTGACTGCGGTGCATGAGGTGTTTAAAACGTATTGCGACAGTATTTTGATTGTTGAAGAAGGGGAAAAATCGGTATCAAGCACAGCCGGACACTCGCTGATTGATGAACATCCCTTTAGGGAAGCAAGGTATGCGGAAGCAGTTAAAAATTTGAGTGACCTCAAATCAGCCCTTGAATCCGGAAATTTGGATCTTTTTAACCGCGTGGTGGAATCGGAGGCTATGATGCTTCATGCCCTCATGATGAGCAGCAAACCACCCTATATTTTAATGAAACCCGGAAGTTTAGCCATTGTGCAGAGGGTTTGGGAGTTGAGGGAAAAAGCAAATTTGAATATTTCGGTAACTTTAGACGCCGGCGCCAACGTGCATTTGCTGTACCCAAGTTCCCAAAAGTCAAAAGTGATAGCCTTTATCAACGATGAACTTTTAAAACACTGTAAAAATGCGCATGTGATTCACGACCACGTGGGTTCTGGTCCCGAAAAGCTCAGCTGAACTTGAACGATCAGCTATTTTATTGATATCGCTTAGAGCTTTTGGCCCAATGCCAAGACAAAAATCAAAAATAAAAGTATTACCTTTGTTCCGCAGTTAATAACATGATCAAAAACCCATTGTTCTACGCCAAAATTTTATTGTTTGGCGAATATGGTATCATACAGGATTCTATGGGACTTTCTATCCCATTCAATTTCTATCAAGGCACTTTAACAAAATCCGATCTGAGCGATTCTAAAAATTATGAATCTAACCAATCTCTGTTGAGGTTTTATCATTATTTAGTAGAGCGCAGCACCGACAAAGTAAACTTTCCCGAACTTGACTTAAAAGCGTTTAAACAAGATATCGAAAATGGTTTAACTTTCGATAGCAGCATACCTCAGGGTTTTGGAGTTGGAAGCAGTGGAGCCTTAGTGGCAGCGACTTATGACAAGTACTGCACTCGAAAAATAGAGCAAAAGGAAAATATTGAGAAAACAGACATCCTCAAACTCAAAAATTGGTTTGGTCAAATGGAGAGCTATTTCCACGGAAAGAGCAGTGGCCTTGATCCCCTTATTTGCTATTTGAATTTACCGGTATTGATCAAGTCGAAAAATGACGTGGACACCATTGGAATTCCTATCCAAAATGTGGATGGAAAAGGCGCTATCTTTTTGCTCGACAGCGGAATTCCGGGAGAAACCCAGCCCATGGTGAACCTGTTTCTTGAAAAAATGAAGAATGAGGGTTTCAGAAAAGTAATTGCTGAACAGTTTAAAAAATACAATGACGAATGCATCAACGCCTTCTTAAAACATGATTTTAAACCGCTTTTTTTTAATCTCAAAAAATTGTCTCATGTGGTATTGAAGCACTTTAAACCTATGATACCTCAAAGCTTTCACAAGCTATGGCAAGAGGGCATCGATAGCAACACCTATTATCTGAAACTTTGCGGTTCGGGTGGAGGAGGCTTTATTTTGGGCTTTGCCCCTGATTACCAAAAGGCACTTGTAAAACTGAAAGCATATAACCCGGAGGTTATTTATACTTTTTAAAAAGTGGCTCTAAGCAGGCGAGAAAAGCGACACATTTTAATAAAGATTTTTGCTCTTTTGTCGATTGTACGCTGGCTCAATATACTGCTTACCATATTGGCCCAATATCTGGCCGCTGTTTTTATCCTAAACCCCAATCACACCTATTTTGAAATTCTGACTAATCCAAAGCTTCATCTGATGACTTTTGCCTCCGCCTTTATCATTGCCGGAGGTTACATCATCAATAATTTTTACGATTTAGAGAAGGATTTAATCAACCGGCCTGAAAAAACATTATTCGGAAGAGTGGTGAGCCGTAATTTTTGTTTGAACTGTTACTTTCTTTTCAATTTACTCGGTTTGGCCATTTCTGCCGCAGCCTCCTGGCGAATACTCATCTTTTATCTGTTTTTTGCCATCGCACTGTGGGCATACTCCCATAAGTTTCAAAAAATCCCCTTGCTTCGCGAAATTTCGGCATCCCTATTATCTGTAACTTCCTTTTTTAGCATTGGAATTTTCTACCATTACATTACCATTCCGCTATTCATCTATGGTTGTTTTGCAATGCTCATTATCTTTTCAAGAGAAATCTTAAAAGGCATAGAGGCACATAAGGGCAATGCGATTTTTGGATATGGTACCCTGGCTACCTGGTTGGGAATTAAAAAGTCGGCAGCTGCTATCATACTTGTCAATTTTATGGCTATGATACCCCTCTTGCTGTTGGTGGTAAACCATCATTTTATTCCCTTCGCATGGTTTTTTATTTTCGCGACCCTTGCGGTGAATGGGATTATTTTTTTTAAAATTTATAAAAAAGGTTTGAATCCCTTCGTAGAAACCATTCACACCCTATATAAAATTTACCTGGTGCTCATTATAGGTCTGGTTATTTTTATTCCTTAAACCAATACGACTTAGAGTATTCTGCGGATGCTGTGTAAATCATGGCTTTTTTGCTTGGTATCGAGGTTCATAATACCGCTTAATGTAAGCTGATCAACTCTGACAAATCCGCTGCAGTGAATGATCATTTGCTCGCCAAAAACCAGGCCAACATGGTTCACCACGCCTTTTTCATTGGCAAAAAAAGCAAGGTCTCCCAATGAAGCTTCCTTGAGGGAGATACTTTCTCCAATTAAGGCTTGCCGGCTACTGTCGCGGGGCAAGGCTATGCCGCAAACTTTATAAATAATTTGAATAAATCCGCTGCAATCCATTCCCCAAGGAGTGCGTCCACCCCATAAGTAAGGCGTATTTAACAAGGAGGTACTGTGAAAAAAAAGATTTTCCTTGATTTGATCGTTCGAGAATTGAATTTTTCTGAGATCGACCAGGTCTTCCTCCTCTACTTCCACAAGGGCCCCGACATTAAATATTTCTCCCCCCTTGGGAATCATATTGTTCACCTCATCGTTGCCAATGCTTCCTGAAAAAAGAATGGCTTCGTTTTGATACGTAAATTCAGTAAACTGTGCTTTTGGTATGTAACCTTCGTATTGGTCGAAATGGTTTTTAATTTTAATCCACTCTTGAGCTTCTTCTAATGTAACATCATAAGTTTCGCCATAAATGAGTTGGCTTACCATTTCCGAACGGTGTGAAGCCTCTTTGCGCATGGCTATCGCGCTCAGGTTACAAATACCTTCCATAGGATTACAGGTGAAGTTTCAGCTTGCGAGCCATAAGCTGATCATGGGTTTCTACTCTAAGCTCGTCGGGAATGCAGCAATCTACAGGACAAACCGCTGCACACTGTGGCTCCTCATGAAAGCCTTCGCATTCTGTGCATTTGTCAGGAACTATGTAATAAACCTCTGCCGAAATGGGGTCTTGTTTATCAGCGGCATCTACAATTTTTCCGCTTTCCAGAGCAATCGGACCCGTTAAATCCGTTCCATCCTTCATAGCCCACATGGCTCCTGCCTCGTATATAGCATTGTTGGGGCACTCGGGTTCACAAGCTCCACAATTGATGCAATCACTGGTTATTATTATGGCCATAATTTCTGCAAAGATAAGCATGAAATTGGAGATGAATTTAACATTTGTGCAATGAATTTGTTGGAAACTGTCAAGACCAGTGCACGATAAATTACACAAACTGGACATCTGCTAGTTTAGCTTTCTATAAGTTTGTAATCCCTTAAACCCATGCGAATTAATTTATTGAAGCGATTGGTGCGCACAGTAATCCGAAAAACTTCGATATTTTTGTAGTCAAAATATGACATTAATAAAGTCCATTTCCGGAATCAGAGGAACCATAGGAGGCAAGGCCGGTGAAGGACTCACCCCTTCCGATATTGTTAAGTTTACATCGGCCTATGCTACGTGGCTTACAAGAAAAACGAGCAAAAGGGTCGTAGTGGTTGGTCGGGATGCCAGAATTTCTGGCGAAATGGTGGATCATTTGGTATGTGGAACTTTAATGGCTTGTGGATTCACTGTCATTAATCTTGGGTTATCCACCACACCTACGGTTGAGATGGCTGTAGTTTGGGAGAAGGCCGCAGGAGGGATTATTCTGACAGCCAGTCATAATCCCAAGCAATGGAACGCCTTAAAACTTCTCAATCATAAAGGCGAGTTTATTTCGGCTAAAGATGGATTGAAAATCTTAGAAATCGGGGAGAGAGGGGATCAGCAATTTGCTGATATAGAAACGATTGGTGAAATGACTTATAGCCACGACGCCTTTCAAAAACACATCGATGCCATCCTTAGTTTGGAGCTGGTGGATATTGAGTCGATAAGGGCAAAAAAATACAAGATTGTGGTCGATGCCGTCAATTCAACGGGAGGGATTGCCGTTCCCATGTTGTTAAAGGCTTTGGGCGTAGAAGAAATCATTGAAATATTTTGTGAACCCAATGGCCGTTTTCCTCATAACCCGGAACCTTTACCCGAGCATCTGGGAGAATTGTCGGGAGAGGTGAAACGCTCCGGTGCACACCTGGGTATTGTGGTAGATCCCGATGTGGATCGCCTGGCCTTCGTATGTGAAGATGGAGAGATGTTTGGCGAAGAATACACGCTGGTTGCTGTAGCCGATTATATTTTAAAAAATAAAAAAGGAAACAGCGTGAGTAATTTATCCTCAACCCTTGCCCTTAAAGATGTGACTTTAAAAAACGGAGGTGAACATTTTGCCAGTGCGGTTGGGGAAGTGAACGTGGTTGAAATGATGAAGGAGGTGAATGCCGTAATTGGTGGGGAAGGCAACGGGGGGATCATCTACCCCGAATTGCATTATGGCCGCGATGCCCTGGTTGGAATTGCCCTTTTTCTCACTCATTTGTCGAAAAGTGGAAAGAGTGCCAAAGGTTTGAGAATGACCTATCCGGATTACACCATTTCAAAAAATAAAATTGAACTGGATGAACACATCAATACGGCCTTAATTTTTAAAAAAATAGAAGAAAAGTATTCGAAGCAACCCATCAATAAGGTGGACGGATTGAAAATCGAATTTGGAGAGGAATGGGTCCATCTCCGAACCTCAAACACCGAACCCATCATACGCATCTATGCCGAAAGCCAGACAGAAACCATGGCCAATAACCTGGCTGATAAAATTAAGAACGACATCAAGAACATTATTATGGGTTGAGAGGGGCCGGCTATTTCATAGCGTCAGCTTGTGGAGAGTCGACTTCAATTCGGCAAAATAATGAAAAGCTTCTTCCATTCTGCTTCCATACCAACTAAACATTTCTCCATCGACAAGTACAGCTTTTTTTTTGCCAAGGATTTGGTTGATTTCCTGTTTGTGTTTTTCCTTAAAGGGAAAGGGTTCAGAGGAGAGTAATACCAAATCAGCATGGAATTGAACGAGTTCCTCCTTTCCAATTTCAGGATATCGGCTATGAGCTATAATGTTTTCAAAACCTGCTTCATGAATCATACTGTCGATAAAGGTGTTTTTGCCTACGGCAAGGTATGGATTGTTCCAAATTAAATAAATCACTTTTGGCCTTGAATGCACCTTATTGTTATACCAAGTCCGTCTTTCTGATATTTTTTGAATCAGCTCGTTAGCTTCGGATTGTGTTTGCGTAATGTCCCCCAGACTTCTTATCATGTCCAAGGCATCGTCAACGCTCACAATGTCGCTAATCCAAACCGAGAAGTGCTTTTCCAATTCTTCAATCTGTTCCTTTTCATTTTCTTCCTTATTGGCAATAATAAGGTCGGGGCGGAGTGAAATAATTTTAGGAATGTCCAGTTTTTTTGTGCCGCCAACTTTTGCAGCTCCTTCAAATTCACTTTTGGGGTGTATGCAGAAAATGGTTTGACCGACCATTTGATTTTTTAAACCTAAATGGTATAAAAGTTCTGTTTGTGACGGAACCAAAGACACAATCCTCCTCGGAGTTTTGGCTATCAGGATTTCCCGGTTTAAGTGGTCTTTAAAGTTCAATTTTAAACATGACATGAATTTTATCTTGATAAGCAATTACCAGGAAATACTTTGAAATATAGTTTGTCAGCTTATCCCAATTCGTATCAAAATAATCATGTAGTTGGCTCAAGGTCATATTTCTCAACTTGAAATAAATAATTTTGGGCAATGGGCAATGGTTGATTTTAAGTAAAAATCCGAATCCTTTGTAAGTAAAATCAAATCGTTGAGAATGGCATAATTCCAAATTTCGGTATCACTCCAAAATGGATTAATGTCAACTACATGAATAAACTCGTTCGAATTAAAATATGCGAATTTCTTTGGCAAATTAACATCTACCAGGTATTTGGCAACTGACACTTAATTGATAAAATGCTCTTCTTTTTGAATATCTACAGCATTGGCCGCATAATTTAATGCTGCTACAATGTCTTCCTTTTCAAGGATTGGGTGTGCTTCTAAAATGTTTGCAACAGTTTCACCGGCCGCAATATATTCAAGTATTGCTTTCACTGTAATCCGCATCCCTTTGATGGTAGGTTTGCCATTACATAAATCCGGGATTATTGTTATTCTATCCATTGTATTCCCAATGTTGAATAACAAATTTACAAAAAAAAAGGTTTTGTGTTTTACAGTTTTTAATCTTTTCGACTTACTCCCAACTTCCTAATGACGTTAATGGTCATTATACCATGTATTCGAGTTCCTGAAAATTTAAAACTATCTCCGTTATTTTTATTCTTAACCTATGGCATGGATTACATCCACCTTGGTGATGATATGCCAATTCCCGCCCAAATCATTTAATAAAACGGCCTGCGTGCTTTCGCTAAACAAACCTGAGACATGCGCGATGGTGTCGTTTGATTTCACCACCGGAAAGGGTTTTTGCATAATGCTTTTCACGGGTTCATCCATGAGGGTACTGTTTCTTACCAATTGCGCAAATAAATGCCCGTCGAGTAAACTACCGGTAAACTCACCTTGCTCATTTTGAACCGGCAGTTGCGATATGCTGTACTTTTGCATGAGCTCAAAGGCTTCTGAAACTTTCTGCCCTTCTTTCACCGTTACCAATGGGAGGTGTTTGTGGGTCTCAATTAAATCTATGGCTAGCTTTTTAGGTTCAGGACTGATAAATCCGCGGTCGCGCATCCAATCGTCGTTAAACATTTTACCTAAATAACGGGTGCCGTGATCATGAAAAATTACCACGACCACATCGCCTTTCTTAAACTGAGGTGCCATTTGTATTAAGCCTGCCATGGCACTGCCTGCGCTGTTTCCAGCAAAAATTCCCTCTTCGCGCGCCAGTCGCCTGGTCATAACCGCCGCTTCCTTATCGCCTACTTTTTCAAAATAATCGATCAGAGAAAAATCGACATTGGCCGGCAAAAAATCTTCACCTATTCCTTCGGTTATGTAAGGGTAAATTTCATTTTTATCAAAGATGCCGGTTTCTTTGTACTTTTTAAAAACCGATCCATAGGTATCTATTCCCAGAATTTTTACATTGGGATTTTTCTCCTTGAGGTATTTAGCCGTGCCACAAATGGTACCGCCTGTTCCAACACCCACTACCAAATGGGTTATTTTTCCGTCGGTTTGCTTCCATATCTCCGGTCCTGTTTGTTCATAGTGTGCCTTGGTATTGCTCAAGTTGTCGTATTGGTTGGGCTTCCAGGCATTGGGTATTTCCCGTTCGAGTCGGCTCGAAACAGAATAATAGGAGCGGGGGTCTTCAGGTTCCACATCTGTAGGGCAAACAATGACGTCAGCGCCAAAAGCCTTTAAGGCGTCCACTTTTTCTTTACTCTGTTTGTCGGTGGTTGTAAATATGCATTTGTATCCTTTAATAACGGCAGCTATGGCAAGTCCCATTCCGGTATTGCCGCTTGTGCCTTCCACAATGGTGCCACCCGGTTTCAATTTTCCTGAGGCCTCAGCATCTTCTATCATTTTAAGTGCCATTCGGTCTTTAATGGAATTTCCGGGATTAAAGGTTTCGATTTTGGCCAATACAAGGGCCGGGATATCTTTGGTTATTTTGTTGATTTTAACCAACGGTGTATTGCCAATGGTTTCAAGAATGGATTCGCAAAATTGCATGCAGCAAAGTTAAAGCTTTTGAATCTTTGGGCCATCGGGTTTATAAAAAAGACGCCTTACTTTTTTAAAATCAGGGAACCTCCTGTCCGATATTTTGCATAGCTATGAGCTATACGTTAGGAATCCTCAATTTTGCAAGGCCTTATATTGTGATAAAAGCAAAAAATATCGCCTAAACCCCTCTCTATGATGGGTTTGCACAAAGCCTAATTTTAAAGAATTAAACACATTCGATTGCCCCAAATATTTTAATTTTGAAAACCTAAATTTCACACGTGTTCGTATCGGGCTTCACTTTTATCCGCAATGCATTAAAATTAGACTATCCCATAAAGGAAGCCATCTTATCTGTGTTGCCTCTTTGCGACGAGATGATAGTGGCGGTGGGCCATTCAGATGATGACACCAGAAACTACATTGCACAAATAGGCGACCCTAAAATAAAAATTGTGGATACCGTTTGGGACGACACGCTCAGAAAAGGGGGCGTCGTTTTGGCCATCGAAACTGATAAGGCCATGGCGGCAATAAACCCAAAGGCCGATTGGTGCGTCTATGTGCAGGGAGATGAATGTTATAATGAAAAGGATTACACAGCCATAAGGGAAGCCATGGAAATGTATAGAAATAACTCTGAGGTGGAAGGATTGCTGTTTAAGTATCTGCACTTTTATGGTTCTTATGATTATCTGGCCGATAGCAGAAGCTGGTACCGACAGGAAATAAGAATTGTGAAGAACAGTATCGGAGTTAAATCGTGGAAAGATGCACAAGGGTTTAGAATCGAAGGAAGAAAATTAAGGGTAAAGAAAATAAATGCACGTATTTTTCATTATGGTTGGGTAAGGCCTCCTGAATTTATGATGGCCAAAAATGTTGAGGCTAGCAAATATTGGCATAGCGACGAGTACATTCAGCAAAGGTTTGACCCTGAAAAGGATTTTGATTACACGGGAATTGATTCGATCACCCCCTTCACCGATCAGCATCCCAGGGTTATGCTCGAGCGCATCCAAAGCAAAAATTGGAAATTCGAAAGAGACCCAAAAATTAAAAAATTTAGTTTAAAAAAGCGCGTACTTCATAGGGTTGAATCGGCCACTGGATGGAGGATAGGTGAGAACAAAAATTATAAACTGATTAAATGAAAGGATTAGTTACACTGTTTTTGATTTCGATCTTCTGGAGTCTCGGACATGCCCAAAACAACACCGCTGTGAACATGGCTGAAATTTTGGCTTACAATGAGCGCTTTAACCCCGCCGATAACCAACAACAAGAGATTATAGCCGGACTTAAGGCAGAGTATCTCACAGCTCAATTAAAAGGCGATGAAGAAAAAATTTCGTTTTGGTTAAATGTATACAATGCCAACATGTTGAAACTATTGAGAGATACCCTAAACGAAGGCGTGTATCGCAATTTTTATAAGGTGAGATGCATTGTGATAGCAGGTGAAACCTGGAGTTTGTTCGATATAGAACACGAATTTTTAAGATTGGGAAAAAAAAGCAAATCGCTTGGATTTCGCAAATCAAGATTGAACAATGAAAGCATATGGAAAAAGTTAAGACCTGAAACTTACAATCCGCAGGTTGCTTTTTTAATGTACAGAGGTCTTTTTGGTTATCCTCCCTACCAAGTCATTGAAAACTCCAATCAGAATGAAGCCTTTCTGAACAGCCGAAACAGTTTGAAATCCTTAACTAGTCAGTACTTTAACAAGGATGTGATCGCACTCGACTGGATGAAAAATTACAAGGTAAACCTTGAGATGAACCCAACTCTTAAAAATGTGATGTATTATAAAGTTCCCTTTGCGGTATCTATGGCCAATTTCTTTCCGCGCTACGATGCTCCAAAGTTTAAAGAGGAGGAGGAGAATCCATGGTTGAAATAGTTTTTAAAATATTAAAGTTTATCACTGCAGTATCCTTGCAAATACTTTCCTTTTCACTGCTTTTTTGGGCTTTTGGTTTAAACCCGCATTTTAGCGTAAAACACATTCTATATTTTATAGGCGTGAGTGTGCTCGTTTATGTGTTTGTTTCCTATTCTTTGGCCTTATTTAAGCAGGCCTTTCATCGCAATATTAAAACCTCTCAAGCAGATGTGCTTGATGAAGGTGAGATAAAAGAAAATAAAAATTATGATTAATACCCAATATAAGCTTCAACCGGTAGCTTCGATCTACCGTCTGCTTGGACAAAATTTTTTAAGCATTTTTAGCATCTCGATCGCATTGTCAATTGTAGCCTTTTTGGGAATGGAATTCCTAATGACCAATGCAGTTGGTCAAGGGGGATTAGCAGAAATCGAAAATTTAATGCAGAATCCCAGTCCTGATTTCAAGCAACAAAGCGAAGCCATTCAAGGCTTGTTGCTAAAATACCCAAATCTGGTCTCAGGTTTCTTAATCCTCATTGTACTGGTTGTGGTTATGATATCCTACTTCTGGTTTGTGACCGCACGTTTTACAAAAAATAAACTCATGCTTGGTCAGCCCTTTCGAATGAAGACCTTAATTCCGGATACGCAATGGATTAAAATTTTACTTTACACCCTTTTGTGTGTTGGCTATTTTGTAGTGGCCAGTGGCTTTGTGATGGTGAGTGCGGCCAATAATCCTTTTTTTGGAATTCTAGCCTTGCTATTTTGGGGACTCATACTCACGCGAACTATTTTATTTGTTCCAGGTATGGTGTTGGGAGAAATGGATTTTTCCGAATCACTTAAGTATTCTTTTCAGGTAGTGAGATTGGGCAGAGCCTTCAAAATTTTTGTATTTGGATTCCTAATGTTTCTGATGATAAGCTTTGTATTCTCAGCGCTCATTTATTTTCCTTCCTTGTATGTAAAATTCAACCATTCAAAACTGTATTTTAATTTATGGATGATGTTTTTGCAAATTGGGACCATAGGGGTAGGTATGAATGCGTTATTTCTGCGCTACGCCAACTTTGAGGAACAAAATATTGCAGAATGATGGAGGATAAGTTTGTACATGTGTACATTTTAGCATAAAATTGTATCCGATAAAAAAAATAAAAAAATGAAAAAACTCATACTGATTCTTTTACTGGCCGCGGCGGTTATTCCTTTTCAAAATTGCAAGGATAATACCACCGAAGATCCCACTCCTACACCTAAAGATACGACCAAGACTACCGTGACCCCCACCAATACCTTCAAATTCAATGGGGTAGAGACTTATAACCTGGTGTGGGACAGTACGCTTATGACCGGCTATTACAAAGTGAGCAATAACAGGACTTCAGTTTATATCACAGGCTATTCATCGAGTTCAGGAACGCAAAACAGAAAAGTAGATATCATACTCTCTTTTCAAGGCAAGGCTACCGGAACCTTTAAGTATCTGACCGACCCCGTAAACAATTTTGAGATTACCATCACACGCAACGGCATTGACACCAAGTACATTTACGACAACGGAAAACCAAGCAACGATATGATTATTAATATTACCAAATATGATCCGGTTGGTGGACGCATCAAAGGAACATTTAGCGGCAATTTGGCAAATGGCATCACTACAGCCACCATTACTGCAGGAGCCTTTGAAGTGGTGCGAGGTGCAGACGAATAAATTTTGTTACTCATAATTAAAACCCGATTCAACCTGAATCGGGTTTTTTTATGCTAAAAATTATCTATTTGAAAGTATTTTTGCCGCATGATTACAAAATTATTGGAAGGGAAAACGGCCTTGATAACAGGCGCTTCACGAGGCATTGGAAAGGGCATGGCCGAGAAGTTTGCTGCCCATGGTGCGAATATTGCCTTCAGCTACGCCAGCTCGGTGGAGGCAGCTCAGGCCTTAGAAATGGAGCTAACCCATCAGTATGGAGTGAAGGCCAAAGGCTACCGCTCCAATGCAGCTCTGTTCTCAGAGGCCAATGATTTGGTTGAACAGGTTGCAAAGGATTTTGGGGATTTTGAAATCCTGGTGAACAATGCCGGCATCACACGCGATAATCTTTTGATGCGAATGAGCGAGGAGCATTGGGATGAGGTGATCAATGTCAACCTAAAATCGGTTTTTAATCTCACCAAAGCCTCTGTTCGGAATTTTTTAAAAATTAAAAAAGGGAGTATTATCAATATGTCGTCGGTTGTTGGCGCAACGGGCAACGCAGGCCAATCGAATTATGCCGCTTCTAAAGCGGGCATTGTCGGATTCAGTAAATCCATTGCCAAAGAGCTAGGTTCGCGTAATATCCGCTGCAATGTGATAAGCCCGGGATTTATTCAAACCGAGATGACCCATGGTTTGGGCGACGACGTGATGAAGTCATGGATGGAGACCATTCCTCTAAAAAGGGGAGGCACCGTTGATGATATTTCCAATGCAGGATTATTCCTCGCATCGGATTTATCGACTTATGTCACCGGTCAGGTGTTGAGTGTTTGTGGCGGAATGGTGATGTAAGAAAGTAATAGAAAATAAATCCATGTTTAAATTGACAATTCCACGCTCTTTGGCCGTGATTCTTGTATTGGCAGGAATGAGTGCCTGTACCTCTAAAAAAGAAAAAATAGCCCATGCCATTTATGCCCTGGAAACCTCCGATTCTTCTTCCTCGGCAAAGGGAATGAATGATCTGGCCAACCTATACTTCGACTACGCCAAGGCCTTTACAAAAGACTCGATTTCGGAACGGTACCTCTACAAAGGCTTTATGTTCAAATACATCACACAGCATTGGGATGATGCCATTGAAATGGCAAAATTTTATGCGTCGAATTATCCTAGATCCGAGTCGTATTACGGTATTCATCTGAAACTGGCCGATGTATATTACAGCGGAAAAAGCAATCCCGATTCGGCCATTCACCATTACCTCCTTGCCGATGGCAAAGTTGCCTTTTCAACTGATGAAAAACGAACCGCCGCCTCAAGAATGGAAAAATGGAGTTCCGCAACTTCAAACAGTGAACTTAAACCTAAGGTGCTTCTCGTTTCAGGAAGATTGTTTCAGGCAGCCGGCGATTTCAAAGACGCTGTGAGGGTTTATGGTATGGTAGTTTCGCAGTTTCCTGCCTATCCCGGATGTGCCGATGCATTGATGGCACAAGGGTTCATTTATTGGGAAAATTTGAAAGATATTGAAAATGCCAAAAAAAGCTATCAAATGCTGGTCGATAAATATCCTGAGAGCCCATTGGCTAAAGATGCCAAAACGCTTCTTTCAGAAAATATGCTAGCCATGAGTGACCTCGAACTGGCCGAGCATTTGATGAAAAAGAACAAACCTTAATGGCAATTACCTTGCAATCTATTTCTTAACCCTGCCGTCATTGTCCTTTACAAAGGCCTCCCAGCCTGTATATTGCTTGCTTAGACCCTGGGAGGTGTTGCCGGTTTGGTAGAAATGGCAAAGGGCCACCGCTACAGCATCGGTGGCATCTAAAAACTTTGGCAGATCGGTGAGATTTAGGAGCGATTGAAGCATAGCGGCCACCTGCTCCTTGCTCGCATTGCCATTCCCGGTGATGGATTTTTTTACTTTTTTAGGGGTGTACTCAAAAATGGGTAAGCCTCTGTGTAAAGCCGCGGCCATGGCAACTCCCTGAGCCCTTCCAAGCTTGAGCATGGATTGAACATTTTTTCCGAAAAAGGGTTCTTCCAAAGCCACCTCATCCGGATGGTACATGTCGATAATGGCTAAACTTCGCTCATGAATTTTTTGAAGTTTTAAGGCTTGATTTTCTAATTTAGACAAATGAATAATACCCAAGGTAATGATTTCATATTTTTTACCATTACACCCAATAATGCCATACCCCATCACATTGGTCCCGGGGTCAAAGCCTAAAATGATGCGCTCGTATTCTTTTTCCTTGTTCACTTGCGTAAGCTTAGTGCAAACATAGCTTTTAGATCTGGTTTAGATTTCATTTTAGAAGGGAATAGTCAATCTTTTATATTTGATTTGCAGAACCTAAATGTCTCGGCACATCCAACCAAAATTCACAATATCGGGACCTAAAGCCTATTTTATTTTTAAAATTGCCTTAGCGGCGTTTTGCCTTTTATTCCTGATTTACAAAATTTCAGATCTTAATCTGAATACCTTAAGTGCTCTGCTTATTTCTTCGTTTGCTTTGAGGTGGCCATTGCTGCTCCTTGCAGTGGCTTTAGTTTTTTTGAATTGGAGTTTAGAAACCATAAAATGGCAATACCTGATTAAAAAAATTGAACTGATTCCTTTCTTAAAAGCCTATTCAGCTATTATGACCGGTTTGGCTTTGAGTATGCTTACTCCTTATAGAGTAGGTGAGTTTGCCGGGCGATTGCTGCACCTCAAAAATAAACTCGATAGCCGCATCGTTGCCCTCACTATGGTAGGCAACATGAGTCAGTTTTTTATGACGCTTCTTTTGGGCTTACCGGGTTTTTATTATGTTGTAAACCGCTATAATCCTTATTTTTTTGAGTCGAAATATGGGTTGACAGTGGGCCTGTTTTTAGCGCCGTTGTTTTACTTTATTGTATTCCTAAAAACTCCCGGGATCCTGGCCAGATTGAGAGATTATGTGGCGGGAAATAAACTGCTTCTGAAATTTTCGGAAGCAGGAGCCATGCTCAGCAAAGTAGATTTGCTTAAAGTGAGTGCATTGTCATTGCTGCGCTATCTGGTGTTTGCCTTTCAGTACTATTTAATTTTTTATTTTTTTAACATCGAACTCCCTTTTGTCAAAGCATTGCTAGTTATTCCGGCTATTTTTTTTATACAATCTGTCATTCCTTCATTTGCGGTAGCCGACCTGGGCATACGCACCACCGTTTCAGTTTGGGTTTTTGGAAATCTTTTACCCATAGATTATGGCGGTATCATTGCTGCCAGTACGATGCTTTGGTTCATTAACCTACTTTTGCCATCCATTTGGGGATTGATGGCTTTGCTCAAAACAAAAATTAACCCTTAACGCCTTGACAGTTTCCTTAATTTTTATTCTCATTTATGCAAGCCTGGTCCTTTGGTTTGTCATTGGCTGGCTGCATATCAGGTATAAAATAACCGGAAATTCTGAGGATGCTGTAACGCTCATTATCCCATGTCGCAATGAGGAAGTAAATATTGTTCAAGTGCTTGGGTGCATAAACCAACAAAAGTTCAATTTTCAAAACCTGGAAGTGTTAATAGTCGATGACCATTCTTCAGACCAAACTATAAAGGTAATTAGGAATTGGGAATTGGGAATTAGGAATTTTAAGCCATTGGTTATCGAGTTGGAGGAAGGTGAGTTGGGGAAGAAAACTGCGATTAAAAAGGCGATTGAAAAAGCTAAAGGTCAGATCATTGTTTGTACGGATGCCGATTGTATGGTAGGCCCGGGCTGGCTCAATTCACTGTGTTGCCAATTTTTGAACCCACAAACCCAAATGGTATGTGGCCCGGTCATGTTTTTTGACCAGCCCGGTTTTTGGAACCGCTTGCTTCAGCTCGATTTTATCAGTTTGATAGGAATCGGTGCAGCTACCCTCAGTCAGGGAGTTCCCGGTATGTGCAATGGTGCCAATCTTGCCTATAGAAAATCGGCATTTGTGGATGTAAATGGCTTTGAAGGCAACTTCCATTTGCCAAGCGGCGACGACGAATTTTTAATGCATAAAATTTTTAACAAGTTTAAAAATGGTGTCGTTTTTTTAAAAGATGAAGAGGCCATCGTGCAAACAGCTTCTCCGCAATCCTTGCCGGAGTTTATCAACCAGAGATTGAGATGGGGATCTAAAACTGGCTTTTATCAAGGATACAGATCCAAGTTGATACCCATCTTTATGTTTGGATTCAATGTGTTGATGTTTAGCAGCCCGTTTATGTTGTTTTTCGGTTTATCAGTCGAAAATTTTATTTGGCTTTGGCTGATTAAGCTTTCTGCTGAGCTCATTTTCTTTTCGGTGGTCTTGCCATTTTTTAAAAATATTAAACTGCTCCTTTGGCTTGTTCCGGCTCAGTTATTTCATGTTTCATACGTTGCGTGGATCGGAATTCTTTCCATTATTTTGACTTACCGTTGGAAGGGCAGACGAGGTTAAAAGACACAGTATCTTGCCTCGCCATATAATGTTTTAAACTTGAATTAATGAGAAATTTCTGCAGCCTTACTTTAAGCTCACAATGGTCACTCCATCCCCTCCAAAATCGGCATGCTCGTTCTTCATTTTTTATATATGATTATTTTTTCAAGGTTTTCGTGTATAATGTTGTTTAGGATGCCATTGCCTTTGCCTTGTAGTATCCTTTACAATAATAAGCCTCCCCAAATAATCCTATAAACTATAAATTTATTCCCTTTTATTTTAAATGCGATTACCCAATTATTAAAAACTATACACGAATATCCAAGTGAAGATAAAACATCATTGTAACAGAGTGCATATTCTACCTTTTCCATTGCATATTTTTTAACAAAGGATTCCAATTTTAAAGCAAACCTTTTACCACTGTTTTTGGTATTTTTACTCTCAACAAATTTTATTATAAGAAGAATTGATTTTTGAGCTTTTGAGGTATAAAAAACTTCCAATTTTATTTATATGACAAAAATAACTGGTCAGATGAAATAAGGTTTTGATCATCTTCGTCCTCTGAAAAGTAGGCAAATAATTCTTCATTACTTGCTTTTCGTCCCATACCTAATGCAGCCTCTTGCTCCGTTATTTTATAAACTTGATTCAAAGTTTTTATATAATCAAATTTATTAATCATGTCATCAAACTCTTTGGCATGTTCTTCGGTATCTATTTCTACAGTGCGGATTATCATTTTAATGGATTTTTGGTCTTGGACATTTTTTTCACTTTTTCCTTCTCATTTGGTGTAGTATAATCAACCCGCAAACCTTTAATAACGCTTAAAAGCATATCTTAAATATTTTTGTTATCGGTTTTAACTGTGATTTCCATTTTCCTTATTTCAAAATTAAACTTATTTTTTTGGGAAAGCAATATCAACTGATTTGTCAACACTTCTCCAAAGTTTCAAGCTTTGGAAAAAATCAAACCAAGGCTAACTAAGTTTCACAATGGTCACTCCATCCCCTCCAAAATCGGCATGCTCGTTCTCCATCGATTTTACATGGCTTATTTTTTTTAGATTTTCTCTAATCATTTTGCGCAAGATGCCATCGCCTTTGCCGTGCAAAATCCAAATCTTGTCAATGCTCAACACCAGTGCCCTATCGACTGCTGTGATAACTTTGTGTAGGGCATCTTCGGTTTTTAATCCCCTTACATCCAGCCTTGGGCTAAATTCTCTGCTGACGTCGGAATAATTGAAACCTTTTATTTTTTGATGTGAAGGGGTGATTTTTTTTTCTTCCGGAGCTTCGAGATCTTCAATAAGGATTCGGGTTTTGATCAGTCCCATTTCAACCAATGCCCTTTCCTTTCCAACCTGAAGCACCTTAGCCGGGGTGTCATAGCCTTTTACGATGACCAATTGCCCCTCCTTGAGTTCGGGTCTGTTGATGGGCTCTTTCTTAGCCTCCTTTTTGATGGGCTCATTTATTTTTTTTTCTTCCCCAATCTTAGTCCTGATGATTTTTACGGTTAAAGGGTCGGCATTCGATTGCTTGATTTCTTTGATGCTCCTTTCGATGAGTTTATTGGCCTGATTCAATCGCTCACTCGCTTCAATGCGCGCCTGATTGAGGAGTTCGCTTTTTTGAGACGAAAGTTTTGTTTTTAGTTCCTGGTAATCGGCCATGAGTTTATCCAGTCTCGCTTCTTTTTCAACCACTCTTTTTTCGGTGGCCTTTACATTTTGTATATCCCTTTCATATTCTGCCAGAATCTCTTCCATGCGGTGCTGGCTTTTACCGGCCTTAGATTTGGCCTTTTCAATAATGTCTTTGTTAAGGCCTGTTTTTTTGGCCAATTCTATGGCAAAGGAGCTTCCCGGCTTACCACTGGCCAGTACATAAAGGGGCTCGTATTTTTCGAGATCATACAGCATACTGCCATTTATAAATCCCTCTGTTTGCCCCGCGTAGTTTTTAATATTGCTAAAATGAGAGGTCACCACTCCAAAGGCTTGATTTTGATTTAACCTTTCCAAAACCGCCTCACCAATGGCACCCCCAAATTGCGGGTCGGTCCCGCTGCCCAGCTCATCAATAAAGAAGAAGCTATGCTTGTCGGCAAAATTCACAAAATGTTTCATGGCCGTGAGGTGGCTGCTATAAGAACTTAAATTTTGGTCTATGCTTTGCCCGTCGCCAATATCCACCATTAGGTTTTTGAATAGCCTGAACCGAGAATCGGGCGAGGCGCATACCAACAGTCCGCATTGCAACATGTACTGGTTAAGGGCAATGGTTTTTAAGGAAACTGATTTTCCTCCGGCATTAGGACCTGAAATCACCATGATGCGATTTTGGGCATCCAATGAAAGGTCAAGCGGCACAGGAATTTGTCCTATTTTTTTTAGCTTTAAGAGGAGAAGCGGGTGAAAGGCTTTACCTAACATCATTTCCTTACCATCCACAATGATGGGCTTCACCGCATCCGTTTTTAGAGCGAATAAGGCCTTTGCCCGAATAAAATCGGTAAGGCTTATTTTTTTTAAATAATCTTCCAAATCGGGCAACCAAGGCCTTATCTTTAGAGTTACTTCCCTAAGAATTCTTTCCACTTCGCGCTGCTTTTCAAAGTACAGATGCCTCAAACTGTTATTGGCTTCAACTATCTCTGCAGGCTCAATGTATAATATATTTCCACTGTTCGACTCGTCATGAACCAAGCCTTTTATTTTGCGTTTATGCTCCGCAATTATTGGGACAACCAAGCGACCTTCGCGTATGGAAATATCGGTTTCACCTGCCCAGCCTTCTTCCTTCACTTTTTTAAAAATGGCAATTAACCGCTTGTGAATGTCGCGTTCGGTTTTACTGATCTCTGCACTAAGCTTTAACAAGAGGGGCGAAGCCGAAGGTTTAATATGGCCATTTTCATCGATAACTTCATCGATTATTTTTAAAAGATCCTTTTTTATGGCAAGGCCTGCGTAGAGTTGGAACAGCGCAGGGTATTTCTCTTCCCTTTTTTTAAAATATAAAGTGATTTGTTCCACCAAGCGGCAAATTTGACGAATGGTAAACAACTCCATTTCGGTAAGAGACAATCCTTCAATGCTGAGCTTGTGCAGTGTACTCGTGATGTCTAAATAATTATCGGCGGGAAAAGGCTCATCTTCTGCCATGAGCGTTTTAAATTCAGAGGTCTGGTTCACCCAAAGTTGCATCGTTTTGGCATGCCGTGAAAATGCCATTTTATTAACCATCGTTTCACCCATTGGGCTGAGGCATTGCTCTACCAGCAATTGTCGTATGGTGTCGAAGCCTATTTTTATTTCTATGTCTTTGGGGTACAATGTCAGCCAGGAATGGGAAGCTTGAAATGAATTTTAGTTTCTGTTTTTATCAATGAGCCCATATTTAAAAAGGGCAACAAAATTACCCTAAATTGCCTTTAACCTGAACTGAATATTTCTTAATGCTATCCAATTCTCAATTCTCCAACCTGTTCAAATTTTCAACCACTTCATCCATCATTTTCGTGAAATCATCCGGATGGTTGCTGTAATATTTAAAGCTCGAATCCATTTGCCATTTTTCAATATTGTGAATTTTGTAAATGAATTGGTAAGAGCTATCGATGAGAATGTTGGTATTGTATCCGTATTTTTGTAACACTTTTTGATTGCCTTCAGCGAGTACCAAATCGGTGAGAACTTCGGTCATTTTCTTTTTTGGCAAATGATAGCCTGATTGCTCCTTCGGCACATTTTGCTTACATGCCAAAAATAAAATAATGGAAAGCGACAAAAAGCATATACTCTTCATAGCCCCAAAGGTAATATGATTAAACAAAACCTTTTAAAAATAAAAGAGAACCTGCCCGAAGATGTCGTTTTGGTTGTGGTTTCGAAATTCAGGAGTATGGATGAACTCAAAGAGGTCTATGCTTGT
Source organism: uncultured Chitinophaga sp. (assembly GCA_964617955.1). Classification (GTDB taxonomy): domain Bacteria; phylum Bacteroidota; class Bacteroidia; order NS11-12g; family UBA9320; genus JABWCE01. Next base: position 56,166 of record CAZTXB010000004.1, on the reverse strand, counting down.
GGAGAACGCGATTTTGCCGAAAACAGGGTGCAGGAGCTGATGTCAAAGCAGGGGGAGCTTCCTAACGATATTCGTTGGCATTTGATTGGGCATTTGCAGCGCAACAAGGTAAAATTTATCGCCCCTTTTGTTCATCTGATTCATTCTGTCGACAGCCTGGAACTGGCCCTTGAAATAAACAAACAGGCTGCCAGCCAAAAAAGAACGCTTTCCATTCTACTGCAATTTCATATCGCCGAGGAAGACTCCAAATTTGGTTTTGAAACGCATGTCAATCTTTCGGTTTTGGAAGAGATCAATGCTTTGCCTCATGTGAAAGTTTGCGGCGTGATGGGTATGGCCACCTTAACTTCTAATGAGACCAAGGTAAGGGAAGAATTTAAAAAACTCTTTGAAATGTTTAATGCGTTGAAACAGGATGTATTCAGACGCAATGAAAACTTCAAAACTGTTTCAATGGGAATGAGCGGCGATTATAAAATTGCAGTGCAGGAAGGGAGCACTATGGTGAGAATAGGCAGCTTGATTTTTGAATGACTTCTTTCAGTAGACTAAGTTAAATCAATTTCTAAAATTTTCTTCTTTGATAATTTTCCCATCCCGGTTGTATAATTTAAATGAACCTGAAAATCCGGGTTTAAAATAACAATCGTAAGTGTTCAGAGCTTCTTTGATGGAAGAAAGTCTGCCTTCAGGACCTGAGGCAGTTCCTATGAAATTATAGGCTTCAGGGTTTCCTTCTTTTATTGAAAATTTACCATAATTGTAAATATTAAGTTTGCATTCCAGGGCCAATTTCCCGTTTTCATAAAAGCCTTCCCATTTACCATAAGGGATATAATCGTGGTTTAGAAAACTATCCAATAAGTCTAAACCAATGATTGAAGTACCGGCATAAATAAATCGCCCTGCGTAGTGTTTTGAAATTGCATAATTTTTTGCAACCACTTGCCCGGCACCTTTTAGCCTTCCATTCTCATAATAACTTTTGGCTGTTCCGATGGTATCATTGTCTTCAAATTCATATTCTGACTTTAACGTACCTGAGGCGTAATAGTGCTTTTCGAAAACGGTATTATTTAAATTTCTTTAAACTTCAAGCATTAGTTTGGTACTACCACACTTTGTGCCATATCCTTTCAAAATATAAGGTTCATTTTTAATATAGGCTAAGTAATCATATTTTTCGAAAAGGGTGTCAATTTTAGCGTTTATATTATCCTGAATAGTATAAAAATCCGGCTCTTCGAGCATCTTATTCGCTCGCCCATCAATGGTAAAGTACATAGGAGACAATCTCTTTTGATAACCGCCGGGACCAACTGCAGTAATTTCGTCCACCAAAATTTTATCACCCGGGTTGGCCGTTGAAATGCGTTGTTTCAATTTAGCGGGAATTTGATTTCCATGCACTGATAGGCATCAGCGGGGCCTCTTTTAGTCACATAGAGCATTTCACAATGAATGACTGTAAATTCAATTCCCTTAAATGAGAAATTGGGAAGCGCGGCATTGATGGTATTTTGATTCAATAATTGTGATGGCCAGGCTTTGCCAGATTCCAATTCCCCAAACCTGGCTAGCGGTTGAGGTACCGATTTTACCCTAAATTCAATGGTGTCGCTTTGAATGGAATTTCTTTTTTTATAGCTCACGATAACTCCACAGGTGCCATTCACAGAAGCTTTTAATACGTAATCCTCATCTTTCACATGGGCTATCATGCAGTGATTATAGCCGGTTACCGCAAGTTGATTATTGCTATATCCCTCCACCGCAATTTTAACAGGATTGTCTAATCCAATATAAACAATATTCATGGCAGGCAAGGCCACCACAGCTTTTTGGGCCTGGGATGGAGGATGCAGAAGCAGAAAAGTCACTAAAATAAGGAAGTGTTTTTGAGGCTGTATGATTTTTTTAATTTTTAAGTTACTTCAAATTTAAAAAATTAGCATCACAGTATTATGCCGCATGGGTCTTTATTGGCCGAATATTTTCAAATTCTGATTTCTTGGCTTTGGTTTCTTCCTCTAAATCAAAATCATCTTGTAGGCTTAGCCAAAATTTTGCAGAATTCCCAAAATACTTTGATAAATGCAGCGCGGTATCTGCGGTAATTCGGCGGTTTCCTTTGATGATTTCACCAATGCGTGTTTGAGGAATAAATGTTTCCTTACATAATCTATAGACTGAAATTTCAAACGGGTCGAGAAATTCCTCTTTCAAAATTTCACCTGGATGTATATTTCTTAATGTTTCCATAACTTCATATTTAATGGTAATCTACAATTTCCACTTCATAAGCACTGTCATTACTCCATGTAAAAATTATTCTCCATTGCTTATTAATTCTTATTCTATAAAATTTTGATAAATTTCCACTGAGTTTCTCAAGGTGATTTGAAGGGGGAATTCTCAAATCGGTGATATTTACAGAGCTATTTATCATTCTTAATTTTCTTCTCGCGAAATTTTGAATTTCAGAAGGAAGTTTCTGTGATTGAACTCCTTTCCAAATCTTCACGGTTTCTTTTCCTCCAAAACTCTTAATCACGGTTTAGTGTTTTACTAACGTCAAAGGTAAGTAATTCTTATCAATAATTGAAAGGTGATTTAAAAATTTTTGTTTGGTTCCGGTCTGAACTGTGATTTATATGATTATTATGATTGGGGTGATATAAATTTTTTGTTGGTGAATCTTTTGAAGTTTAGGCTCATTTCACCGAAATTTATCAATAGACCGATTTCTAAATTATAAGCCTCCAGATAATTTATGGCTTGTGCAAAATGAATGTTTTCCAATTTTGTGATGGCTTTTAACTCAACCGAAATGAGGCCCTCGACTAAGAAATCAACCCTTCTGGTTCCTATCTGCTCTTTTTTGTAGAAGATAGGCATTTCAAATTCCCTGCTGAATGCAGTTCCTGAAAGTTCAAATTCAATGGCCAAGGCTCTTTGGTAAATGACTTCTTGGAAACCATTACCTAAAGTTTTGTGAACCGTCAAACAACAGGCAATGATTTTTGAGGTAATTTCTGAATACTTGTATTGTTCGTTTATCATAAGCTATAATTTATTATAACAAGGTTATTAAATCAATCACCCCAATCATAAAAATCACACAAATCACAGTTCAGACAAAAAATCACAGTTAAGATAATTGTTACTTTGCATACTGAGGATTACTCCTCAATCCCTCATCCGTCAACCCCTCCAAAAAACTGATTAAATCCAACTTATCTTGTGTTGTCCATTTTCTCGGAATGGGCTTTTGCGTCGAATTGTCGAAGTGTTTTTTTAAATTGGGGTCAAGGTAAAAATTGCCGATGGGGTCAAACTTGAAACCAGAATCGTAAAAATCCAAAACCTCTTTTAGAGTTTTAAATCGCCCATCGTGCATGTAGGGTGAGGTATACTTTATGTTTAAAAGCGAAGGCGTTTTAAATTTTCCCACATCTTCAGGGTTTCTCGATACGGCATAAAGGCCTGGGTCGAGGAAGGCATTGAGATTGAGTCCGTTATTCGTGAATTTGAAATTGGTCATAAAGTTACCCAATTCATGACAATGAAAGCAGTCGCCTTTGTTTTCATCTAAAAAAACCAAAAGACCCCTTTTCTCGGCTCCGGTGAGCAGAGAGGTGTCGAGAGATTTAGGACTTGAACTCACAATGATTCGCATGAATTGGGCGAGGGCCTTGCTCGTTTTATCGAAAGATATTTCGCCCTCGCCAAATGCTGATCTGAACATCCTTGGATATTCAGGATCCGCTTTTAATTCTTCCAGAAGTACATCCAGATTTTGGTTCATCTCATTTTGGCTGGTAATGGGATGGAAAACTTGTTCCTCAAGCGTTTTGGCTCTGCCATCCCAAAAAAATGCCTTGGAATAGGCCAAATTAAAAATAGGCATGCTGTTTCTTCCTCCAACGGCTCCTTCAGCCCCCTTGCTAAATCTCAAATCCTTGTCGACAAAAGCCACATTTTGTTGGTGACAGGATGCACAGGACTGCGTGTTGTTAATTGAAAGCAGGGGGTCGTAAAATAATTTTTTTCCCAACGCGATACCTTCAACCGTGAGCGGGTTAGACTTAGGAATGGGTAGGGGTGGAAAATTTTTGGGCAACTTCACAAAATAAGGGGTAGGCCCTCCTGCAATGTTTATGGCTTCTTCCTTTAAAGCCGGATCTTTTTTACACGCGTTGAGCATGAAAACGTAAGCGAGGAGTAAGATCAACTTGAAATGGCCCATAAATGAAATCGATAAGTATACAATTTTACAATTTTATGGTTAATTAATCAATGACGTTCGTCAATTCATAAGCACCTTTCCATTAAAATTGAATAAATTGCGACCTGATTCAATGAGGTATATTTACGCGCTTTGTGCAGGGATTTTATGTCTGGTTTCCATGGCACAAAAATCTGAGATAAGAGGGTTTGTTTACAATAAAAAAACTGGAGAAGCCGTAGCTTTTGCCAATGTGTACCTTCGTGAAACCTATCAGGGCATTACTTCCGATGAAGAGGGATTATATGTGTTAACCAAGCTCAGTCCCGGCAAATACACCTTATGCGCCAAAGCATTGGGGTTCGACTCCCTATGTGTAGAAGTGTCTTTAAACGAGGGCAAGTTGCTCACAAAAAATATCTTATTGAACGAGACAGGCATTGATCTGGATGAAATTAATATTTCGGCTGAGAAGCAAAAACGCAAAAAGGACGTCTATATTTCAGTAACCAACATCACCTCCAAGGAGCTGAAAATGATTCCGAGTATAGGCGGCGAGCCCGATTTGGTTCAATTTTTACAAGTTTTGCCAGGGGTGGTTTTTTCTGGCGACCAAGGGGGTCAACTTTATATAAGAGGGGGTTCACCGATCATGAACAAAGTACTTCTCGATGGAATGACGCTTTACAATCCCTTTCATTCCATCGGCCTGTTCTCGGTTTTTGATTCCGATTTGCTTAAAAGTACGGACGTGTACAGTGCGGGTTTTGGATCAGAATACGGAGGAAGAATTTCGGCCATCGTAGACGTCAAAACAAAGGATGGAGATAAAAATGAAATCAAAGGAAAAGTTAATTTGAACACCTTTACCTCTAAAATCATGCTCGAAGGACCGCTTAAAAAATTTAACCCCGAGGATGGAAGCAGCACAACGTTCATCGCATCCTATAAAAATTCATTTCTCAATAAATCGTCGAAGCTATTTTACAATTACATCGGCGCCGATAAATTGCCTTACTCGTTCGAAGACTTGTATGGGAAAATTACTTTTAACGGGGCCTCCGGCTCAAAAATTAACTTTTTCGGTTTTCACCATACCGACAATGTCGATTTTAAAAACGCTTCAAAATACAGTTGGGTTTCTAAGGGTTTTGGAAGCAAATTTTTTCTCCTACCACAGGGCTCTAATACGCTTATTAATGCCACTTTCACCTTTAGCAATTACGACATGAACCAAAAGGAAGTGGACGCCAAGCCAAGGAGTTCTGGTATTAATGGCTTTTATGCAGGCATGAATTTTACCAATTTTATGGGTGATGATGAGTTTCAATACGGCATTGAAATTAATGGTTTTAGAACCAATTTTAATTTATACAACTCGGCCAACCGCTCTATACAGCAATCGGAGAATACGACTGAGCTCAATGGATTCATGCGGTATAAAATGATCAGTGCCAATAAGAAATTGATTCTCGAACCCGGTTTGCGCTTTCAGTATTACGCTTCCTTCGGCGACTTTAGTCCGGAGCCGCGTTTAAGGGCTAAATACAATCTCAGCAAACGCCTTCGACTTAAAGCGGCTACAGGATTGTATTCTCAAAATTTAATGAGCGCAAGCAGCGATAGGGATGTGGTCAACCTATTTTACGGTTTTTTATCGGGACCTGATGAATACCCCCAGCAAGTGGGTAACACAACCTTCGATAACAGGCTACAGAAATCGACCCACGGCGTACTGGGCGTTGAATACGACCTCAACAAGGAAAATGAGTTTAACTTTGAGGTTTACATCAAAGAATTTACCCAACTCACGAACATCAATAGGGATAAAATATTCGACGACAACAACGAAAACCAAAAGCAGCCCTGGTACTTGCGCAACGATTATATAGGAGAAACAGGAAGGGCCTATGGTTTTGATATTACCTACAAGGCAAGTTACGACAAATTGTATTTTTGGGGGGTGTATTCCTACAACAATGTGTCGAGATACGACGGCCTCATAAACTACCAACCCCATTTTGACCGCCGACACAATGTGAACCTTTTGGGAACCTATAAGCTGCTCAAAGATGAGTCGCTTGAACTAAGTGCCCGATGGAATTTGGGTTCAGGTTTTCCATTCACTCAAACACAGGGCTATTATGAATACCTCGATTTTAACAAAGGGGCCACTACCGACTATACTAAAGCCAATGGGGTGCTGGGTATTCAATACGCAGGGCTTAATCAAGGGCGATTGCCTTATTATCACCGTTTGGATGCTTCGGCAACAAAGACCTTTAAAATCAAAAGGACGGATGGAAAGGTTAGAATAATGGAGGCCATTTTCAGCTGTACCAATTTATACAACAGGGCCAACATATTTTATTTCGACAGGGTTAACTATAAAAGAGTTGACCAACTCCCTATACTGCCCAGTCTGGCTGTGAGCTATTCCTTTTAAATAATAGCCTGGCTTTGTGAAATAGACGATTCCTCCATAATTATTTTGAGGGACGTATCGTGCGGATTAAATTCGGCAGAGCCCAATTCATTGGTTACCATTTTTAAATTTCTGAATTGCTCTTGAAGCTCTTCATCAACTTGCAAGGCCTTTTCAATGGCCTGGTTCATGGTTTCTGAAGTTTCTCTGTAAATGTAAAGAATAAGGTCGTCGGTGGTAAAGGTAGTTTTCATGTCATACGCAATTTAATGGTTGTTTAAAATAAAAACGACCATAGACCTTGTTTGGTATGAAACAGGAAAAAATAAATTACAAAATACTGATTATAAGAGGTATAAAAAACAACTTTGCCGTTATCTCAGACTGAGGGAGCGTTCTTCAATAATTCTTCGCAAATTTTGTATGGCGTAGCGCATGCGACCCAAGGCAGTGTTAATGCTCACATGGGTAATGTCAGAAATTTCCTTGAAACTCAGTTCGCCGTAATGACGCAAAACCAAAACTTCTTGTTGCTCTTTCGGAAGAAGTTTAATCAGTTCTCGAACTTTAGCCTCTTTTTGGCTTTGGATAAGGGTTTCTTCCCTGTTTTCGTCATAAATGGGGAGGTTCCTAAAAATATCATCTCCGTTATCGTTGGTGATCTTAGGCATTTTACTCACTTTTCTGAAATAATCAATGGCCAGATTGCGTGCAATGGTCAGTACCCATGGCAAGAACTTTCCCTCTTCTCTATAGCCTTCCGACTTAAGGGTCTTAACAATTTTAATAAAGGTTTCCTGAAAAATGTCTTCGGCGATATAGGTGTCGTTCACTATGATTAAAATAGTGGAGAACACCTTTGTTTTATGCCTTTTTAAAAGCATTTCAAAACAAGCCTCATTACCTTTACGGTAATTTCTAATTAAATCCTGATCGGAAATTTGATAATTTTTCATAATACCTACTTTTAAAAATGAACAAACCTTACCGGCTAACAGCCTTTTTTGTATAAGATTTTAAGTAGAGGTATTACGTATAAGCGAAATAATTTTTTAAATGTTCTGCTAATTACGCATTTAATTTTTTAAAAAAAAAATTTATTTGTTTTTTTTTTTTAAAAATCGTTATGAATTTCTTACAAAATTATGCCCCGGGATAGACGTCAAATTGCCGTAATAAAAGGACTCTCTCATTTTTTAAAATTTTTTTTCGGCGTGTTGCTATTATCTTCTAATTTTGGCAAAGAATGAAAATGAGCAAAGAATCGCTTTTGTTTTTTATTTTTTTTATGGTTGTTGCTACTTTATGTATGGCACAATCCTTAGAAATTAATTGTGGAGAGGAAGGGAAAAAGGTAGTCGCTCTTATCGACCTCAAGGAAAAGGGTCAATTGCTGGTTACACAAAAAGACAATCTGAACCAACTTTACATCCTCTATTTCGACAATGACTTAGAATTAAAATGGGAAGCCGAATATCCGTTTGAAGATGGAAATGGGCCCAAGACCGCCAATTATTTTACATTTTTGAACAACTCAAAGACTTTGTATATTGTGAACCAGAACAAAATCAATATGATCGGGGAGGTGGATTTGGAATCAGGCGAAATTATCTTTGAACAGCCGGTATCGGGAAGCTCGGAGTTGAGGAGGGGAGAATACTTCATGTCCAATGAAACTTTAATACAAGCCAACATTGAAGGGAGTATTTTAAAAATTCAAAAAATCAGAGACCATACCTTGATTCCCATAGCTGAGATTCATCCACACAGTCATGACGAAGCAGTAAAGAGCACCTCTCTGCAAATTATTAAAATCGAGAGGGATACCATCACTGCCTACCAAACCCTACCTGAGCCTAACCACCGAAAACTGAGAATTTTCATTTATCGCTATACCATAAAGGGAAAGTGGATTGATTCCGCCTGTTCAGTTCTGGCTCTTAACAAACATACGTTTGCCTTCAATTCTTATAACGACCTCAATTGCCAGTTTGCCTTCGATTACAATAATCGAATTCACATGTTTGGGAATCTTGCTCCCCGCCTGTCAGATAATTTCGGGCAATTCCCTTCGAGCAATGAATCGAGAGGGCTTTGGTGGGTTGCTTTTGATCAAAAATTCCACGTCAAGAAATTTAATTATTATCCCTTTACTGTATTGTACCAGCGAAACGACGAAATTGTGTATGGCCAACCCAAATACTGGGGAGTTAAGGCCGATGGCGACAGTGGATTTTATTTAAACATGAACCTCATACCCGGGGGCATTTATACCGGTAATCTCACCTTTTACTTAAATAGATTCGGGATTATGAAAGTGTTTTCGAATACGGATAACAAAGAAAACTTTATGCGTTACAGCATGATTTATTCCCGACAGTATATTAAGAATTCAGACGTGCTGGTTACCAACGATGCATGGAACTTCTACTCAACGCATCACTATAGTAAAATGGCTTATTATCCAGCTTTTCATTCAGCGTACACTAAAGCTATAGTAGCAAAGGCGAACCGTTATCCCGATGACGCACAAAAGTCGGAATTGGCCTACACCATTTTGTATAAAAAGGATTTTGCCATCATTGCAGAATACTATTACAAGAAATCAAAGAAGGTGAAATTTGAAATTTACAGACCTTAAAGACCTTTGAACCTAAAGATGGCAATGGTCAATTGAGTAAATTTCTTTATTTCTACAGACAAGGGTCCGGTGCAAACTGTTAAGTAGAACAATTAATCCCCTTGCCTTTTTTGCGCTATTTCGATGGCTACACCTCCACCTCAAGCTTAAAATCACTGGTCTCGTGAAAGGTTATTTCCGGATTATTGGTTTTTGCCATCTGCAGCACAAAAGCCGTTTGAGCAAGAAACACTCTGTTCCCGTCCTTGTCAAAAACGACATCCTTGAGCCTGAATCTGCAAAATTCATCAATTTTAGCCAGTGCACCGGTCATCCAACACGCCTTAAAATAACTGAGATGGTCGAACCTGCAGCTGGCATTGTATTCATTTTTGAGCCTGTATTGTATTACTTCGAATTGCAGTTCCCCTACCGTACCAATAATTTTCCGGTTTCCGGGTTGTTGGGTAAATAATTGAGCGACCCCTTCATCGGTGAGTTGTTCAAGTCCCTTTTCAAGCTGCTTGGTTTTCATGGGGTCAACGTTTATGACCTCCTTGAACAACTCCGGACTGAAGCTTGGAATACCCTTAAACATAAAATTGTCGCCTTCGGTAAGGGTATCCCCAATTTTAAAGTTACCCGTATCATAAAGTCCAACCACATCGCCGGGGAAAGCTTCCTCAATCACATTTTTGCTCTGGGCCATAAAATTATATGGGTTACTGAACTTGTATTGCTTGTTTAACCTCACGTGATGAAAAAATTTGTTTCTTTCAAATTTACCGGAGCAAACTCTCAGGAAGGCGATGCGGTCGCGGTGTTTTGGATCGATATTGGCGTGAATTTTAAAAACAAATCCACTGAATTTGGGATCGAAGGCGGGTATGACTCCAACCGTGGTCTCTCTTGGCAGAGGAGCAGGGGCTATTTCAACGAAGGTATCGAGTAGCTCCTTAATTCCAAAATTGTTTACGGCCGAACCGAAAAAAACGGGGGCGAGATAGCCTTCCCTGTATAACGAAACATCAAAAGGTTCGAAGACCTCGTTGATAAGCTCGACATCCTCTCTCAATTTAAGGGTATCCTTTTCTCCAATAAGCTTAGGCAAATTCTCATCATCCAGGTTTTCTATCTCAACGATGTCGCTGCTCAATTTGGTTTTATTGGATGCAAAAAGATTGAGAGAATGGTTGTAAAGCAAGTAAACCCCTTTAAAATCTTTACCCATATTGATGGGCCAACTTAGGGGTCGAACGGCAATATTTAATTCCTTTTCCACTTCTTCTAAAACATCAAAGGGATCGCGCCCGTCTCGGTCCATTTTATTCACAAAAACGATGACGGGCGTATGCCGCATTCTGCAAATTTCCATCAGTTTTAGTGTTTGCTCTTCAACTCCCTTCACACTGTCGATCACCAAAATGACACTGTCTACAGCGGTTAAGGTTCGGTAGGTGTCTTCGGCGAAATCTTTATGCCCGGGCGTATCTAAAATATTAACTAAGTAGTTTTTGTATTCGAAAGCCATGACAGAAGTGGCTACCGAAATTCCCCTTTGCTTCTCTATTTCCATAAAGTCGGAGGTCGCCGTCTTGCTTATTTTATTGCTTTTAACAGCGCCAGCCGTTTGAATGGCACCTCCAAACAAAAGAAGTTTTTCAGTCAGCGTCGTTTTCCCGGCATCAGGGTGACTTATTATACCAAAGGTGCGGCGTTTATTTATTTCAGATTCTATGGTCATTCTCTTTTAAAAGCCCGCAAAGGTAATTTTATAAGCAGTGGTTCACAAATCAAAGTCTTAATTTTGCAGCTGTGAGAATAGCGGCCATATTATTTGTTCAATCCCTTTTTATAGCATCCTGCTTGTCGCCCAATCAGAAGCTCATAAAAAATACAGGCCATAGAAATGGCATTTACGCCCTTATTTATACCGATAAGGGGAGCTGCATTGCCAAACTCGAATATGAGAAAACGCCCATAACGGTGGCCAATTTTATTAGTTTATCACAGGGAATAATACCTAATACATTGAAACCGGCCGGCCAACCGTTTTACGACAGCCTTAAATTTTACAAAGTATTTAAGGGCTATATGCTGTTAACAGGATGCCCTAAGAATGATGGAAGGGGAAATCCGGGCTATTTTTTCATGGACGAATTTCATCCCTCTCTCCGACACAGCAAACCAGGGACCTTATCCATGGTGAATTCCGGGCCAAATTCAAACGGAAGCCAGTTTTTAATAACCCTGCGTGCAAGCACGGTGATGGATAATAAAAATACAGTTTTTGGGTACCTGGTTAGTGGCATTGAGATCCTTGAGAACATTCAACAAGGAGATGCGATCGTGAAGATTGAAATTGTTAAAATGGGAAGAAAAGCACAAAGGTTTGATCCTATGGAAGTATTGAGAAAGAATGGATTTGAAAGGATGAAAAAACATGAGTGAGCAAGCTATTGTTAAGAAGGAATTGCAAATGGCGGCAAAACACAAGAGGCCTATTACTCTCGACGTAAATTACCGTGAAAAGGCGAAGCATCAAAAAATATTTATTTTCTGTCACGGCTTTAAAGGATTTAAGGATTGGGGAGCCTTTAATCATATGGCTAAAGCCTTTGCCTCACTCGACTTTTTCTTCGTAAAAATAAATTTCAGCCACAATGGAACCAGTCCATCGGACATGAGCGATATCCATGACCTCAACGCTTTTGGCCATAACAATTTTGAAATTGAATTGGACGACTTAAAGTCCGTCATTGATTGGCTCTATCTTTCCGAGAACCCTTTCAAAGCGTATTATGATCTTAACCAGATTCATCTAGTCGGGCATAGCCGAGGAGGGGGAATAGCCATGCTCACTGCCGAAGCCGATTCAAGAGTGACAAGTGTGGCCGCATGGGCCTCGGTCAATGATTTCGAAAAGTACATGTATCTGAGCGATCCCGTTAAATGGAAAAATGATGGCGTGAGTTATGTCGAAAATTTAAGAACAGGCATAAAACTGCCCTTGCTTTTTCAGTTCTATGAAAATTTTTACGCCAATAAGCACCGGTTCGACATCAAGGAAAATTTGATGCGTCTTTCAAAGCCGCTGCTCTTATTGCATGGCACAAATGACGAGACAGTACCCTTAGCCGACGCGGAATGGCTTTATGAGAATATCGACCATAGCATTCTCATAAAGATAGAAAATGCAAACCATACTTTTGGGATTTCTCACCCATGGTTGGATGAAAGTATGCATGAATCGCTTAGCTTTGCCATTGAGGAAACTGCTGAGTTTTTTAACTTTTAAGAACATTAGGATGCCCAATTATCAGCATAAAATAGTGATTGCAGGTGCAGGAGTTGCCGGTTTGTCGGCCGCCCTTCACCTTCAAAAAAAAGGATATACCAACATTACCATTGTTGAAAAAAGTGACCGACCGGGGGGACGAATGAAAACAGAACACCTCGATGGATTTACCCTCAATTGCGGTTTTCATGTTTTTCATACGGCCTATGCTTATGCACAAGAGTTACTGGATTATGATGCCCTTCATTTAAAATACTTTGATGCAGGCGTAAAGGTCATCGAAGCAAAAAAAATAAAGACGTATTACGATCCATTCAAGCACCCTTCAAAGGTATTAAAGCTTTTGTTTTCAAACATTTCTACTTTTTCTGACAAGTTCAACTTTCTGAAGCGCTACATAGAAATTAAGAACTTGACAGAAACACAAATTTTCGAAAAATTCGAGGTAAAAACCTCCAGTATTTTAAAAAAGAAAAAATTCTCAAACAGACTTATCAAAAGTTTTTTTCAACCTCTTTTTTCGGCGATTTTTATGGAAAACGAGCTCACTACTTCCCGAAGAGTTTTTGATATGACCTATAAGATGATGATTGAGGGCAAAATTGCACTTCCCGCGCAAGGTATAGAAGCCATTCCAAAGCAAATGGCGTCTAATCTTTTAACTTCCAGCTTTAGATACAATGCTACCGTAGAATCTTACAGTGATAATATGGTGACTTTGGGAAACGGAGAAACCCTGGAGGCGGATATATTTATAGCGGCTACTGAACATAATTCCATATTCAGTAAAATGAAAAAGGTAACCCACACTGCCAATCACAGAAGTTCTACCTGCCTTTACTTTTCAGCCGATGCGAAGCCATTTAAAGGCGCTTTGGTATGTGTAAATGCCAACAACCCAAAATTGGTGAGCAGCATCGCAGTTCTAACTAACCTTTATCAAGGGTATGCTCCTCAAGGAAAGCAACTGATATGTGTCAACCTCAACGGATATGCCAAAGCCGATGACAAAACAGTGGTTTCGGAAGTTCTTTATGAGCTAAAGTGGATATTCGGTAAGCAGGTTTTTGATTGGGAATTATTAAAAATATTCCGAATTGAATACGCCTTGCCAAACCAGGATATCGCCCTGGGTAAACGCTCGGAGCAAGAGCTAAGGCTCGGCAAAAACGCCTACGTTTGCGGTGATCATTTGCTTTATGGTTCAATGAATGCCGCAATGAAAACAGGAAAACTGGTGGCAGAATTAATTCATAAGGATTTTAATCACGGCCATAAGAAGGAAATGAAAAAAAAGTACGAAAATTTATTCGACCGTGAAAAACACAATGAGAATTAAGGTTTTATAATTTTCATAGATAACTTTTCTTATTTCTCGGCACAATTGAAAGTCCATTGGACGCCAAATTTATCGACACAACTTCCTAAATAAGCTCCCCAAAACATATCAGCAAGTTCCATGGTTACCTTGCCTCCGGCCGACAATTGATCAAATAGAGTTTTGGTTTCTGTTCTGGTATCCGGCTCAAGATTTATGTAAACATTGTTCCCGAAATTAATCTTAAACCCCATGCTTTCCGGTGCGTCGCTACCCATGAGTACGTGGCCACCTGTAATTGGCAATTCAACATGCATAACAAGGTGCTGATCAGCTTCCGAAACGGGAGGGGTGTCGTCCGATATTGGGATGTCCCCAAAGCGGGCAATGCCGTCGTTTCCAAACTCCCCTCCGAAAACGGATTTGTAAAAATTAAACGCTTCTTCGGTATTGCCCGGAAAATTGAGATAGGTGCTGGTTCTTGCCATTGTAATTTTTAAGAAACACAAATGGAAAAAAGTCTTTCTTGCTTTGCAACTTTATCTCAAAATCTTTTTTATGCCCAACCTTATAGAAATGTCATTTTTCATTTATTAGCTTTTTGGGTAAGATGTTAATAAACAAAATTTTAGGATTAAAAATAGCGGTTTTAATTTTGGTTCCATCATGCCTCTGCCTTGGTATTTTGGAAAAATAACGTAGGTTTGGGTAAATTTTTCATAAACATGAATTTTCGTTGCCTTCTCGTTTCCTTATTATTTCCACTTTTGGGTTATACGCAATCTGTAACTGTGGGTGCAGGAACAAACTTTACTAGCACGAATGTTTATGGCCCAATGACTTCCACCAACCAATTCGACACAGCTTATAGCCGCCATGCTTATATTTATCCTTCATCCGTATTGGGAGGCTTGTTGCATGGTGACACCATTCGAACAATGGAGTTTTTGGCTCAGGACGATAATAATCTAAACATGTCGGGCAGTGTCAATTTAAAAATTTATTTAAAAATGGTGAAGGAAGACTCCTTTCCTGCCGGCAGCTTAAACTGGACCAAGGAGTCAAAATCAGGGGCCATTTTGGTGTATGATGGCAATCCGACCAATTTAATGGATGGAACCAATGAGTATAAAAATTTTGTATTCAATGTAAACTACTTTCGCTTTGATACTTCAGGTGGCAAAAAAAATCTAGAAGTCCTTTTTGCTTACGACCAGTGGAGTAGGCAAGCTTCAGCGACCTTCTGGGTCTATGAAACCAGTTTTTCGGTTTCAAATTTTAAAAGTTTCAATGAAGGAAAAATTGCCTACGGAAATGGCAAGGCCCCTGACACGACAAGATTCTCTGACAGGACAAAGCCCCATATCAGAATTAATTTTCCGCGCTATAGTCAAAACCTTGGTATACTTATGACTTATGCCCTGGGTAAAGTTCCTCTCTTGGCCGGAGTAAAAGATTCAATCAAGGTATTAGTCCTCAATCATGGAAAAAATCTTATTACCAACCATACCGTTTATCTAACTATTTCGGGAGCCAATAAGCACAAAGACAGCGTAATGCTTACCAACGTTTATCCATGGGAAAAGAGGATAGTCGGATTTGGGCAATACAAACCGGATTCATCCGGAACAGATATCCTAAATATAGACCTGAGCAAGGATAATGAAAGCAGCGATAACGCGGATACCGTTGAACGCCTGGTGAATTATAATGTTTATACGCATACCAATCCTTTCCAAGGCAATGCCGGTGGTATTGGCTTCAATGGAGAAACCGGTGATTTTGTGGCCAAGTTTTACTCCGATACCGGGGTTTACATTAATCAGGTTGCGGTAGATTTTAGCTCAAATGGGCGAGGTTTTCGGGTGGGTATCTGGGATGATAAAGGAAGCGGAGGTATGCCCGGAAAAGTGCTTTTTATGTCGGATTCACTGAGCTCAAAAGGAGGCACCTACATTCTTCCTGTCATTCCTAAGGTAAAAGTTGGTGGCGGATTTTATGTAGGCATCCGACAGAATACCAGAACCAATGTCGGATTCTCTTTTCAGTATGAAGACCCCATCAGGCCAAATACTTTTTATTTTACTGCTCCTATGGGCAATACCAGCTGGGTGCCGTTCACCCTGGGTTATCCTTTCAAATTTAACATTCAGCCCCGAATTCAGGTGGCCGACGATGTGGCCCCTATAGCCATAACCTTCCCAGCGGCTAATCAAAATATTGAATACAATGTGCGCGATTCTATTGGCCCAATCGCCTCCATTACCAATTATGGATTTAACGACCAAACAAGCCCTTTTGAGGTGGTTTGTACCATTACAAGTTTTGCAGGAGCCGAGGAATACAAAAGCACTAAGAAAATTACACTGTTGGCAGGGCAAACCAAAAATGTATATTTTGATACGACTTTCAGACTTTATTATTTGGGAAACCACAAAATCAAAGTCACTACCAATTTGGCTAAAGATAAGGTGGTAGACAACAATTCAATGGAGCAGGTATTTACCATTTCTATCAAGCACGATATCGGAGCCGATATCATGTATACGCCCGAAGAAGGATTTACCTACGAGTATAAGCGTGATACCATTGTGCCTACCGTAAGGATTAATAATTTTGGCACCGTAGATAAGAACAACTTTAAAGTGACGTTCAGAATTAGAAACGGGTCCAATGTGATTCATTCGGAAACCCTCACCCGATCACTCGCAGCGGGAAAGCAGGAAATAGTTTCCTTTAGCAAGATTGTGCCTAAAACCATTGGTGATTATATCGCCGAGTGTTTCACCTCCTATAAGGACAGTATCCCGTTTAATGACACCATCAGACACAATATCGTCTTTCAAAAATCAAATGATGTGGCGCCTAAATCCATTGATGTTCCGGGATTAACCAATATTTATACCATGGGAGGGTTCTTTTTCCCTAAGCTAACTGTCATCAATTATGGCGTGAAAACCCAGGATACGGCTTTTAAAATATTGATGTATGTTTACGATACAAAGGGGAAACTCTTTTTTACGGATTCAAGCACCACCACTTTAGGAGGATTTACCGAAACACAAGTGAATTTTAAAAGGGTAAATATTCCAATGGAATTTGGAAAGTATAAGGTCTTTTTTAAAACAGCACTTAAGCTAGATCAAGAACCCTCAAACGATACCTTAACGGGCTTTTTTACGGTAATCCCAAATAAAGATATTGGCCCCTTAAGTATTGTGTTGCCAGCAAAGGATACTGTGCTTTCGATCGAGTCTTTGCCGATAAGGCCCTCAATAAAGATCAAAAATTTCGGTTCTTTAACCCAGAACAATGCAGGACCAATTATTATAAAAATTTTTAACAAAAACCTTCTGGTTTTTGCCGACTCGGCTTTTTCTTCCGGCAATATTTCATACAATTCTCAACTTAACATCACCTTCCCCGGAAACTTTAACACCGCCGAAACGGGTGAGTTTACCGTACAGCTTTTTACAAGACTAACTGGAGACCTGGTACCTGCCAATGATACCTTAAACAGCAGATTCAGAATCACAAGAAATTATGATCTCGCGCTCGATACCAATGGCAACATCCCGAGAAACCACACTTTTATTTATGAAAACACCTATCACAAGCCTCAAATTCTTGTGAAAAACTTTGGATCTATAGCCTATAAACAACCCTATTTGGTGTCTATGTATCTTTATAAGAACAACCAGCTTGAGAAGTCACTGACGCGTACCTTCGATTCCTTGCCTCGATTTGCTAGCCATTCTTTTTTTCAGGATAGTTTGATTAATCTAAGGCAAACGGGCGATTTTAAATTTTGCGTATTAGTGAAGGGAGGCCTTGACCAGAACCAGTCGAATGACAGCTTTTGTTGGAATTTTAAAATTGTAAAACCTTTTGATTTAGCCATCGATAGTTTTGTACTAATGGATAAAAATGGAAATTGTTACCACAACATTACCTACCAACCTGTCTTAAAAGCGAGCAACCTCGGAAGTTCAGATGTCTCAAGTGCACCGATTCAATTGCGCATTTATAAAAATTCAAGCGTTTATTGGGAAAGCAACCGAGTGGTTAGCTTAGCTCCGAATGAATCGGCCATTGTGAAATTCGACAGTACCCTCACCTTTAATTTTGAAGGAATCGCTTGGGCAAGAGCCATTGGCAATCTATTTGGCGACAACGAAAAGAGCAATGATACCTTGGTTACATTTTTTAATGTTCAAAAGACTTCGGCTTTGGACAGGCAAACACTGAATTACTTCAAAGTATTTCCTAATCCAACCGATGGTGAAATATTCCTCACAATGAGTCAGGGAATTGGTGCAGAGCTGAGTGTATATGACTTATCCGGAAAAATTCGCTTTACAAAATATTTGGATAAAAATGTAACATCCTATGCGATGAATTTGAAAACAGAAGCCAATTTGAGCAGAGGCGTTTATTTTATTCGCCTGAAGAATGCGAATGTGTATAAATCGTTTAAACTGGTGATTCTCTAAATCCGAAAATCATTCAGATCAAGACGTGATGTGGAAGGTAGCCGGTATAATGGGACTATACCCAATCCATGGCTAACACCAAGCCACCGAAAAAAGTAGGGCAACCTAACCAAAATCCTCCGGGAAGGTAAACTAAAAATAGCATGAGTGCTATGAATGAAACAATGGTCAATGCCCAATAAAATCCTACGTATTTTCTTTTTTCTTTCATGGTAAATTCAGGACACGAAATTACAAATATTTCTTTTTTTTCAGGTTTATTTTTTTTAACCAGTTTTGAGACAGGAAAAAAAGAAACATCTTGCTCATACTAAGGATTATGCCTGGCGATAATAAAGCTTCCTATAGTACTTTTA
Organism: uncultured Chitinophaga sp.; assembly: GCA_964617955.1. Taxonomy (GTDB): domain Bacteria; phylum Bacteroidota; class Bacteroidia; order NS11-12g; family UBA9320; genus JABWCE01. The sequence goes on along the minus strand of CAZTXB010000004.1, from coordinate 37,425 downwards.
TTTCAGTTCTCCTGTTTTTCCGCTTGCCCTCCGGTGTGTCGTTGGAGGCTAAGGGCATCGTGGCCCCATAACCCTTATAGCTCAATCGGGAAGTGGCCACACCTTTGGATACCAACCAATCATACACTGCCTTAGCCCTGTTTTGAGAAAGTGGCTGGTTAATGGTTTCGGCTCCTGTATTGTCGGTATGTCCTCCTATTTCAACGCGTATTTTTGAATTGACAGTCAGCAAGGTTAATAACCTCTCCAGCTCTGCATCCGACTCTTCTTTTAATTCGAACTTATTTACATCAAATAAAATGTTGTAAAGCGGTACGGTTTGCCCGGGTTTTATTTTTTTGAGCGGCACATCCATCATGTAGGGATCGGAGGAGGGGTTGTCTTTTATTGAAAAATTTTCTGAAAAAAACAAATAGCCCTCTGCTGCCACATTCATTCCATAGTCTTTGTTGCCTGGAATGACAATTAGGTATTGACCTGTTTTTTCATTTGCTTTGGCAAAACCGGCCAGTTTAGAGGTTTTTAGTTCGGTGAGTTCAACCAAGGCTTTTCCTGCGATTGGCAATTTTGTTTCGGCATCGTAAACCTTTCCCTTCACATAACTTGCCAAACCGGGTTTGATACGTTCAGGCATGATAAAACTGTAAATATCAACCCTGCCTTGGTGGTTTGGGTTGCTTTCTTTGTCGCTCGAAAAATAGCCCATGGTTCCTGATCGGTTCACAATTAAACCTTCCTCATTGCCCACGGTATTTAGCGGATAACCTAGATTGACCGGAGTTTGCCATTGCCCGTTTTCTCCCAATTTCGACATAAACAAGTCGCGCCCACCGAAACCGGGCCACCCATCAGAGGCAAAATACAAGGTTGTCCCGTCGTGGTGAATAAAGGGGCACTCATCGTCAAAGGGAGTGTTAATCTCGGGCCCAAGGTTTACCGGATTGCTCCAAACATTTTTCTCAAAGGTGGTTTTCCATATGTCCATATCTCCAAAACCACCCGGGCGGTTCGATGCGAAGTAAAGCGTTTTTCCGTCGGCACTTAAGGAGGGTTGTGTTTCCTTATACTTTGAATTTACATTATCCGGCATATGAATGGCAGCCTGCCATTTATCCCCCTTTAAAAAGGTAAGCCATAAATCGCAGGAGCCTAAATTTTGGGGATTTTGGCAGGCTGTAAAAAACAAATATTGTCCATCGGCAGATGCCGTTGATGCGCCTTCGTTTTCAGGGGTATTTATGGGTGGTCCCATGTTTAAGGCATCGCCCCATTTCCCATCCTTAAAGGTTGAAATAAAAAAGTCTTCTTGCCTGCGGTTATCCATGATGGTATAAAACAAGGTTTGCTCGTCGGCGGTAAGGGTTGGAAAATACTCACTCATAAACGAATTCACGCCCGTACCCAGGTTTTCGGGACTAAACTCTACCGGATTCTTGATGGCTTTAGCCGCAAAAACACAACTCTTGATTTGCTTTTCGGCTTCCGTCTTTTCCTTTGGTGGGAGATCAGTGTAAGTCAAATATTTTCGGTACCAGGACTCAGCCGGTTCGTAATTCATCATCTGAAAGGTAATTTCGCCCAACTCGAAATAGGAAACCCAATAGGCGTCATTTATTTTTATGAGTTTTAAATACATTTTTTCTGCCTCAGCCAGGTCGCCTTTCTTAAAATAAGCTTGGCCAAGCAAATCATGGGCATCAATATAATTAGGATCCTTCTCAATGGCTTGTTTTAATAAGGCGATAGCCTCGGTATATTCCATGCCATCAAAATGACCGAAGGCCCTTTGCAGCAGTTCAACGGCTTTTTTGTTTTTAGAATGCCCGTCGGGGAGGGGTTGTGAAATGGCCGATAAATTTAGAAAGCCAATGGCCAGAAATAACAGAATAATTCTCATCGCTTAATGTATGTTTTTAAATGGCCCATAACCCGATTGTTTATTTTTTGTATGCTTTAACTTAACCTCGTTTCCCTAACTCAATCACATTCATTTCAAAAATCTTGCCAAGATCTATTTTGAAATTCACCATGGTTCTCATTTTGTGAAATCCTGATAAACCTGCCGCACCTGGATTGACGTGTAGCATGCCTGCAATGGTTTCATCCCTTACAATTTTTAAGATATGTGAATGGCCGGTGATGTATAAATTAGGCTTCAAAGATTGTAAAATATTTTTTATTCCCGGAGGGTAATGTCCGGGATAACCCCCAATATGTTTTATGTAAACGCTGATTCCTTCGCATTCAAAACGCAAAGTCTCGGGATATATTCTGCGAATAGAAGGGCCATCTATGTTTCCAAAAACACCTCGTATGGGTTTTTTTAATTTTTCCAGTCTTTCATTCACTTCCGATCCCCAATCTCCTGCATGCCAAATCTCGTCGGCCTCTTCACAAAATTTCAAAATTGCCGGATCGATGTAGCCATGGGTGTCGGACAGTAGTGCAATTTTTTTCATGGCATCCTCAATATTTCAGGTAAGTTTGAAAAATCAAAATTAGTTAATTTTATACATGAACCTTACCCTGATTATCATTCTTATTACCTGCGGAATCTCCTTGCTTGCATGGAACAATTCAAAAATCTTTAACCGCTTGGTTTTTAATCCATACTCTGTAGTGAACCGAAAAGAGTGGCATCGCATGTTTACCGGAGCCCTGTTACACGCCGACATGACCCATTTGGTCATCAATATGTTCGTTTTATTTTCTTTCGGAAATGTAATGGAACAGATTTATGCAGATTATTTACCTTTCGGATCGACCATGTACCTCGTGCTTTATGTAGTATCGGTGGCCGTAGCCAATGTTAAAACGCTCAGGGAACAAAAACACAATGTTTGGTACAACGCAGTCGGGGCATCAGGCGCAGTATCGGCGGTAGTTTTTGCCTACATATTAGTTGCTCCTAAGGAAAGCATTTATTTTTTTGGAATACTGCCCATTCCCGCCTTCATCTATGGGTTTTTGTATTTGCTATACTCTCAGTACATGGCTAAAAATGCCACTGACAATATTGGCCATGACGCCCATTTTTTTGGAGCGGTATTTGGCTTTCTTTTTACGGGAATGTTAAGGCCACAACTTTTTTCAGCCTTCTTTGCTCAGATTTTTAGCTTTTAGAACAGTCTAAAATGGCAATTCATCAACCGAATCGTCGGATGGGCTGAGATCGACAGGCGCCTCATCATGAGGCTTGTCGATGGTGGTATTATGCCCACCAACCGATGGCGAACCGGATTCGGCAGACTCAATTTTCCAGGCTTTCAAGTCGGTATACCACTTGCCATTGTATTCTCGTGATTCAATATTCACATGAACCTTCAGAGAGGTGCCCTCTTTTATGTTTTTTATATCCTCGGCTTTATCACCCCAAAAAGAGATGCAAACTTTTTTAGGAAATTGCTCGGCTGTTTCGAAAATCGCATCCTGCTTTTTCCATTCTCCCTTAGCGCTGCTCCCCGTTTGCAATGGCAACAACATAATTAGTTTTGCTTGGATATCCATAGACGGCAAATTTAAGAGCCCTTCTTTGCTTTTCAAACAATGTGCATAAATTGAATAAATCATTAGGTTTGCAAACTTTTATGAACGAAGCCTTTGTTTTTTTGCTCACCACTTTAATAAGTTTTTGGGGGTCTCTTCAACTCGGGCCGGTGAATGTTTGTGTCATCCAAACCGCCATAACAAGGAGCAGAAACCAGGCCCTCATGATAGCGATCGGCGGGAGCATACCCGAATTCTTTTATGCCTCTTTAGCTGTTTGGGGAGCCAATGTTATTGACCGGTATCCATTCTTTTTGGAGGTTTTTGGATGGCTGGTGGTTCTTATGTTATTGGGATTAGGTATTTATTATTTTATAAAAAAAACCTCTGTCACACAGCCGGTCAGTTCTAGAGGTTCCGGATTTGCCAAAGGACTGTTGCTCGCCTCATTTAATCCTCAACTTTTACCGTTTTGGCTTGGCGTGCTGGTTTTTCTGAAAAATTATATCGATTTTGAATCCGGAAGCCTGGTGTCACCCTATTTTGCCTTTATATTGGGAACAGGTTTCGGAGCATTTCTTTTGTTGAGTTTGTTTATCAAACTGGCCATACGTTACCGCGACAAGCTTATGAAAATTTTAGGACATAAACTGGATAAAGTGGTCGGCTCACTCTTTATACTCCTGGCCCTCATAGAACTTGTAAGACGCTTACTTTTGATATACAACCCTTAGAAGCCCCGTTCATATTTGCCAGTTAATGGCTTCAATTTTATTTTGGGTAAGAAAGGTATTGGTTTTAGAAAAATGCCTGCAGCCAAAAAATCCCTGATAAGCTGAAAAGGGGGAAGGATGTGCAGCTTCAAGAATCAGATGCCTGGCAGGGTCAATCATGGATTTTTTTGTCTTTGCGAAATTTCCCCATAATATAAAAACAAGAGGCTCTCCATGGCTGTTTAAATTCTTGATTACAGAATCGGTAAAGCGTTCCCAGCCTATATTTTGATGAGAGGCAGCCTCACCGGCCCTCACCGTTAATACCGAATTTAACATGAGCAAACCACTCTCAGCCCATGGTGTTAGGTCGCCATGAGCAGCAGGTGGGATGCCGAGATCGTCTCTTAATTCTTTGAAAATATTTTTTAAGGATGGAGGCAAAGGCATGCCTCTGTTAACGGAAAAACACAAGCCATTGGCCTGACCGGCTCCATGATAAGGGTCTTGTCCCAGTATCACGGCCTTAACTTTGTTTCTTGGGGTGGCGTTTAGAGCCGCAAATATTTGACTTCCCTTTGGATAGATTTGACGCCCGGAAGCCTTTTCAGAAAGCAAGTAGTCTTTGAGCGCTTTAAAGTAAGTTTTTTCAAATTCTTCACCTATCTGCTCCAGCCAGGATTCATGCAAATTAACGGATGCTGTCATTTTGAAACTGTATGGGTTTAAAGCTGTTGTTTTTAACCAATACCAAATAACCATAGAGCCCAATGCCAACAAAGGCCCCCACAAAAGCGAGAAGGATGAGCAATTTGGTTATTTTGTTTTTAGAAAACATCATATAAAGGGATGGTCAAGCTTATGTTCCACGGCGAGATTTTTTAAATCGTCGACTACGGCTTCAATGATCGGTATTCCTTTCAAAATTCGCACTTTCTCTTCAGCTGCTTCCGGCTCTCCCGGAATCAAAACCGGGGTTTGAGGGTCAACAGAAGTTGCATTTTTGAATCGCTCAATCCATAAATCAATATTGCGCTTAAAATGCTCAATTTCACTGAACCCATCTATTTGCCAGGCACCTAAAAAGTGTCCAAGGCCCTTCCCCGGTAAGTTGGGTTGAACATCTAAGAAACTGACGAAGGGTGGGACCCACGGCCCAAAATTGGCCCCTGAAAGCACCCCTGAAAAAATATCGACCATGGCCCCCAGGCCATATCCCTTATGGCTTCCTAGTTCTGTATTGCTTCCGAGAGGCAGCAGGGCTCCACCATGCTTTAGGCCATTTGGGTCAGTGGTATCCAATCCATCCTTGGTTTGAATCCAGCCGCGTGGAACTGTTTTATTCTTTCTTTGGGCAATCTCAAGCTTCCCATTGGCTGCCGCTGAAGTGGCCATATCAATAACGATAGGGGCATATTTCTGAGCCGGAATGGCATAACAAATGGGATTGGTTCCAAGCAGTCGTTCCTTGCTATGGGTTGGCGCAACCAGCGGACTCGCGTTGGTAAGCGCATATCCGATCATTTCATGCTCAAGAGCCAGCATGGCATGATAGGCAGCGATGCCGAAGTGGTTGGAGTTGCCTACAGAAACCCATCCGCTGCCGCATTTGGCGCTCTTCTCTATGGCGATTTGCATCGCTCTGGGCGCTACCACCAATCCTAATCCGGCGTCCCCATCAAGGGTTGCTGTGGAAAGAGTCTCCCGTACAAGTTTAATGTTTGGTTTTGGGTTAATCCTTCCTTTATTCCAAAGCCTCACATAGCCGCTTAATCTGGCTACACCATGGGAGTCGATTCCTCGTAAATCGGCTTTTAACAACACACCTGTGGCTTGCAAGGCATCTTCATGGCTGCAGCCAATGGCCTTAAATACGGAATACGTAAAATCGCTTAAATCTTCTTTTTTTACGGTGGTATAGATCGAATCGCTCAAAGAAAAATTATTGAATGGATACAGGCGATTTAGTAGTGAACTACCATGAGGGGTAGGGTTTGATGATTTAAGATTTCTGAAAAACTGTTTCTGTGAAATATCTGTTGCACCAAAGAGTAATCTCGTTTTAAAATAATAAGCAAATCAAGAGGGTGTTGCTGACAATAACTTCCTATGCCAGCTTCTACTGTCTCCGCATCTACGATTTCAATATCAATTTTATGTCCATCGTCTAAGGTCATGTGAATGTTTTCACTGATGTCTTTTTTCTCGGTGTTCACATAAAACCAACTCAAATCCGCTTTGAACAACTCAGCGTATTCCACGACCCTCTCTACGAGCTTATGCGATTCAAAAAACTTATAGTTGATGTCGATGGGAACGGCAACGTGTTTTACCGGTTTGTACGTTTGGTCGGCATGCACAATGATAACCGGACAAGGCGAATGTTTTGAAACACTCTCGGCCACGCTTCCAAACAAAAATTTATCCATTCCTGAAGCCGACCTGGTGCCCATCACCACAAAATCAAAGGTTTTGGTTTCAAGATATTCCTTAATAGTCAGGGAGGGTATTCCGAAAGCGAAATGGGTCTCAATTTTCAATCCGGGGTATTTAATTTTTAATGCTTCTGCCATCGTTGCTAGTTTTTCTTTGTCGCTTTCCTCAATGGTCTTAATCAACTCAATGGCCATGGCTGCATCATCGTTGGCGGGCAGACTTTGGATATTTAATAAGAAAATTTCGCCTTTGATTTGATGCGCAACATTACAGGCAAATTGCAAGGCGTTGTCGGATATGGCTGAAAAGTCAGTTGGAACTAGTATCTTCCTCATTTTATTTTAAAGTTTACAAATGTCATATAAATTGTTCAAATGTGGTGATATTCGCAATCAAAAAAAATTATTAATAAGCACATTAGCTTAAACTTAACCCGATCTGAGCGTTTTCACTTATTTGTGTAAATATCAGAAAATTAACAATTTAACAAATAATTTTTTAAAAAACTATAAAATAATTCACCTTTGACGCAGCGATTTTTACGATAACAGAGTCTTGAACCTAAACACCCATCATAATACGCATGATCAATTTAAGTTGATGACTGATGAAGAGCTTATTCAAGGATGTATCAAAGGCAAAGACGCTTACCAACACGAAGTTTACAAGCGGTATTCACCAAAAATGTTTGGAGTTTGTCTTCGGTATTGTGCAAGTCGTGAAGAAGCCGAGGATGTTCTTCAGGACGGATTCGTCAAAGTTTTTAGCAAAATGGATACCTTTAGGTTCAATGGGTCGTTTGAAGGTTGGATTAGAAGAATCATGGTAAATACGGCATTAAAAAATAAGTATATTACAATGAAAGCCCACGAGGTGAATACCCTTGAAGGCATAGATTACCCGACAAATGATGAAAGTCAAATTTCAAAAATGTCGGTTAAGGATTTGATGAATTTAGTAAATGAATTGCCTCCCGGATATAAAATAGTTTTTAACCTATTCGCCATTGAAGGATATTCACACAAGGAAATATCTGAAATGTTAAATATTCAGGAAACCACTTCAAGAACCCAATATCTGAGAGCAAGACAATTTTTAAGAGAAAAACTGGAAAAGATACAAAAAAATGAGTACCGAGTTAAATAATTTTGAACGAATCATGGCTGAAAAGCTTAGTCACTATGAGGAGGTGCCCCCTGCTCATATCTGGACTAATATTCAAAAATCAAAACGAAAGGGGTTGCTCTTCCAACATTGGAAATTGGCTGCCTCCGTATTACTGATTCTGATATCTGTTACCGGCACCCTTTGGTATTTAAACCAAAAGGATTCAGTAGGAGGAGTTACCACTCACAAAAACCTGAATGCTTCGCAAAGCGCTAACGAAACCATGAAAGATCCTTCTTTTGATGAACGCAATGCAAAGAGCAATTTGAATACCGCTTCTGCGGAGCAAGAAACAGGAAGCATGACCCATATAAAACCGATTAAGCCTTCAGGTCTTCATTCGAAGCATGCTTTCAAACAAAAGATAAAAACATCCGAGCCAGTTAAAAAGGATGAGCCACTTGAAGATTACCTCCAAAACAGTTTTGAACGTCTGAACATGATGAGCCGCAACCAGACCAAATTGAGCTACATCATTTACCCTTCGCTCATGCAATTTGTATACACTTCGAAGCGCCTTGGAAAAAAGTACTACGCATCGATTCCGGATGATAAGTCGCAATTTCATACCTCAAAATGGTCAATTGAAGCAGGTGGAGGACCAAACTACGCCTTCAGAACGCTTTCAGGCCCGGGTTCTGAAATTAGAAACGAATCTGAAAAGGCCACCTTTGGCTTAACCACCATTGCGAAGGTAAATTACATGATCAACCCACGTTGGTCTGTTCAGACAGGATTAACCTTGGAAAACAGAAATGAAAAGATCAAGTACAACACCACAGTGAATGAAGAGATACTCACCCAAACCTCTCGTCAGGTTACCATATTGCATCCTGTTTTACCGGCTAAGACCATTACGGTTATAGATTCTAGCTATTCAAACCAAAACAAGGATTACAATTTTAGTTCTGTAAATAAATATCAAAGTCTAAATCTACCTGTGGTAATTGGGTATAATTTTAGCCTCGGTAAATTGAAATACAGAGCCTCAGCAGGTGCCTTATTCAACATCCTTTCTATGAACACGGCCTATACTTTAAATCACAAGGATAATGTTCCTGAACTCTTAGCCTATTCCGAATCTAAAAAAATAAATACTTCCCTTTACAGTGCCATGGCAATTCTGTATCCTCTTAACGAACATTGTGAAGGCTTGTTGGAATTGTCATATTACAAAAATTTAAACAACCGATTGAACAGTGAAGCCATTTTGCGCCAACGCAATTTTGGATACACATTGACCTTGGGAGCCAAATATAATATTCTTAAATAATGCGATTTATCCTCTTCATATTAATCATTTCAACTCAGATTGCCATGGCTCAGGTCAGCGGTAACTGGCAAGAAAATGGTCAATTTAAATTGAGGATAAATGCCGATGGCCAGCTCGCCAACTATAATAAAGGCGCATCCTCTGAGTTTATCTCAGGTAGCAACAATCACTTTTTTAAATTCATCAATTTGTGGATTTCCGGTTATGATGCCTCAAACCAATTATACATCTCAACTAACAATGGTTTTAGCTATAAATCAGACTTTAGCCAGGGCCCGATAGACAGTTTAACTTTTTTAGGAGCTGACCCTAAAGATTGGAATAAGGTGTGGGCTGTGACAAAATCAGAAACCAGCAACCATATTAAGAATTTTAAAAATAACGGATACATCATTCCTGAGAATATTAAAAATTGGCCCGCCAATGGCAAAGACAGATTTAATAAATACCTCGCTCCATTTATCGATTTCGACAGAGATGGATATTATGACCCAAGCCAGGGTGATTACCCTGATATAAAGGGAGATGTATCCAACTATTTCATAGTAAACGACGCTTACTCCGAACACAAAGCTTCGGGAGGCCAACCGCTGGTAGTCGAAATTTATGGAATGGTTTATTCCCTAAACGCTATTCCCAATGTATTTTTTATAAAATATTTTATCGTAAACCGCACTGGAAAAAGCTTTTCGAATGTTAAAGTATCCTTCCATACCGCTTTTGAGCTTGGCAACGACAAGGATAATTTTTGCGGAACCCATGTTGGCAACCAAACCGTGTTTGCCTACAATGCGGATGAAAACGATGATAACCATTTTGGCACTTCAAAACCTGTGGCTGCTTTGATGCTATTAAATAAAAAGTTGGCTTCAAGCCTTTACATCACAAACGACACTGATACCAGTACCGGTATGCCCGGAAATATTCCGGAACACAACCGTTTTCTCATGGAAGGCAAGTGGAAATCCTCTAAGCCTCTGTCCTATGGCGGAAATGGCACCGCGGGGTCTGACATGGCAGATTTTATTTATCCGGGCAGCACCGACCCTAAGCATAGCACACAACAGTGGACCGAAATGGGATTGGGCGGGCAAAGGAGTATACTGGCTAACCTAGACATTAATAAGTTAGCGGCAAAAGGTTTTATCGAACTGGATGTAGCAGTACTCGGCTATGAAAAATCGGAAGGCAATCCATTTGATTTTATTGCAAGCAAGACAAATGAAATTTCAACGCTGTGGAATAAAACCAATAGGATATCAGGAAAACAGACTCAGGCATGCGCCCCTCCCCTTCCTAACCCTGTTGCCCGAAACCAGGAATTGTTTCAGGATTGGTTTGTCAACTATGAGAAAATTTCCGTTTGCGATCAAATGGGTAGAGTCTTCAATTCAATAAATCCAAATGTTGAAAAAACGTTAAGAATAGAAAAGACAGGAATATACTATATTAGTTTTTATGCTGATAATCAAATTATTACAAAAAAAATACTAATTTTTTAAATTTAAAACAATAATTTAGCGCAGTTATGATAAGATCATTACAAAACATTATTAATCAAAACATTCTTAAATTCATGCTTAGAAAGAGTTTTGTGCTAGTCGTTTTTTTACTGACGGGCACTTTTAATCAGCTTTATGCCTCTCACATGATGGGCGCTGACATTAGCTATGTTTGTTTAGGAAGTAACAAATATCGGTTTACGGCTAAAATTTACCGTGATTGCAGGGGTATTCCCTTCAATAACCCTACTGTGAACGCCAAATGCGTTCAGGGAGGAAGCCAAACTTCAAATATTAGTTATAGCCGAACGAGCATAAGGGACATTACTCCGACCTGTGTTGGCGGTGGTAAACTTTGTAATCCTGAAAATCAAACCATTACTGCCAGTTCGCCTGCTATTGAAGAGCATACCTATTCCTTCGATTTCGATTTTTCGACCTGGAAAGCCAACGGATGTTGCAAAGTGCAAATTGGAGTGGGTCAGTGCTGTAGAAATGGGGCCATTACAACAGGTGGTTCAGGCAATGATTTCTGGACCTATTGTGAAATTGATTTGTGCATTAAAAAGTGTAATAATTCACCATCCCTTACTTCAGAACCGGTGGCTATCCTTTGCTGTAATCAACCTTACTATTACAATAACGGGGCATCTGATACTGCTGATCACGATTCACTTTCTTACGTTTGGGCCGACCCTATGACATCATGGACTGGCAAAACATCATGGAGCGGAGCCAGAAATTCTCAGAGCCCATTTGCCGATTACTGGCCTTCAGGCTATGATAAAAATAAAGGCCCAAACCCTAATACCAACCCACCGATTGGTACTTACCTAGATCCTGAAACAGGAGACATTATATTTACCCCAACCGATTGCAGCGAGGTAACCATTGCTTCCATCAAGGTAACGGAATGGCGAAAGGACTCGACAAAAAATTATCAGAAAATCGGAGAAACCCGAAGAGATATCCAGTTCATCACGATTACCTGCCCGGATAACAATCCTCCGATACTCAATGGTCCTTATAAGTATGAGACTTGTGCGGGAACTGAAATTTGCTTCACCATCACCTCCGATGATAAGCAGTTTATCCCTCCTCCGCCTCAAAAACCAAATCCTCCTGATACGGTAAACCTGACATGGAACCGAGGAATACCCGGAGGTACGTTTACGATTATTGATCCCAAAGCCAGATTAAAAAAGGCTAAATTTTGCTGGACGCCTAAAAAGGACAATGCCAGCGATATTCCTTACACATTTACAGTTACGGCGAGAGATAATTCATGCCCAAGAAATGCCATTACTGTAAAATCTTATTCGGTTAAGGTGAAGCAAATTGCCGAAACCAAAAGGACATATACCAAACTCATTTGCGGTGCTTATGCTGTGAAAAGTGAGGTGTTGCCCAATTTTAAGGGAACCCCCGACTACTTGTGGGAAGTATCTGATTCGGCTAATAAATTACTGGATAGCAGATATTTCAACTTCAAACCCAGCAAGGCTTTGGTCTCAAAGAAAGCTGTAGATACCATTCAATTTAGGAAAGGTGGAAAATACATCATTCACCACCGTATCAACAACCCTCCTTTGAACTGCCCAAGCGATTATTTCGACACTCTGGTAGTTCCACCTTTATTAGAAGTTGATCTCGCCTTGGGTCCCGATACCTTTGTATGTGCCGGAACAACGCTGCGATTGGGAGCTAAAACTGTAAATGGTGTACCTAAATTCAAATACAAATGGTTAACCCCTAAAGATTCAGACCCAAAAGACACCTTAACCTATCTGGATGTTTACATGAGCACCCATGATACAACTTTCAGGGTTGAGATTACCGACGATAACAAATGTGTGGCCTTCGATACCATCAATATATTCCTGAAGCCCAACCCCAAAGTGGATATGGGACCCGACTTAAGGATATGTTGGTATGGAAGTGTAACGGTGAAACCTGACGCCTCTAACGCTTATTGGGTTGATCCAGAAGACGGAGATACCCTACAACAGGGAGACACCCTTTGGTGGACATGGAAAAGAAATGGCACCACCTTTAGCACCAAGAATGAGGAAACTTTTAATGAGGAGACCATTTATACCGTAACTGTAAGAGACAGTCTGGGTTGTAATTGGACGGATACCATGAGGCTCCACGTAAACGATACCATCAGGCCAAATGCCGGTCCTGATCAGGTAAAGTGTTTTGACGATTTACTCACTTTAACAGCAGGAGGATTAGACTCTACCAAGAAATATCAATCAGGCAGCTATAATTGGTGGAAAGGGGTTACCGAAGTCGGCCCGCCTTTTAGCAAACTCAGGAAACCTGCGTTCAAGGTTCAAAACTCAAGCGATTATTTACTTAAAGTCATCATAAAAGAAGATACGACGGTTTGCTTTAATTACGATACGGTGTTTGTAAAAGTTAACCCTCTTCCTGTATTAACGCTTACCACGCCACAGAAATTCTGCTGCGATTATGGTACCATTGCGATGGGAAGTGCTGCGTTTGGAAGCCCAACCGGCGGTATTTGGTCATGCCGTGAAAAGCCGGCCTACGTGAAATCAAATGTCTTCGATACACCAAATGCCTGCGATCCTGTAAAGCCTGGAGTGTTTACCCTCATTTATACGTATCAGGATCCTGTAACCACCTGTATCAATAAAGACAGCACGCAGTTTACCATCAATCCACTGCCTGCACTTCAACTTAAAGGCGGATATTACTGCCAGGATATCATTGAGGCGCCATTGAAAAAACACATCGTGGCTCCTGTAAACTTAAACTCAATGGTGGATGTGAAATGGAGATTGATTCAAAGTCTGAAAAAACCTAACGGTACCATTAATACCTCAGCTGATCTAATCTACGATAAAGATCCAAGTTTGAATTATGATTGGTGGATAAAAGTAGACTCCGCTTCAATTGATATCGGATCTGCAGCAAAGGATTCGTTGATTATCGAAATCACTATCCAGGATGGACAAGGTTGCTTTAATAAAGACACCATGGTTGTTTTTGTATGGAAGGTGCCGGTTATTAAGTTTAATATTTTCCCTGATTTATGCATAGACAAGGGATTGGTGAGCCTCGACAAACTTTCAAACGTCACCCCTGACGACGGATGCTGGAAAGTGATTAATGCTCCTGGTTTTAAAGACACTTCGTTCCTTAAGCCCGGTATGGTAGGCTGCGACTCGTTGAATACCTTGAGTCTAAACCTCCAGAATGGCCCTGGTCTCTATAAATTGAGATACATTCACACCGCCAGCGGATGTCCGGTTCAAAGAGATACCAATCTCAGGATAAACCCGTTGCCTAACGTAAACATAAGCATATCGCCAAAGGGCGACAACGGCAAATTCTGTCAGATAGACCCCGATGTAACCCTTGAGGCCAGTCCTGCAGGTGGAGTTTGGAGCAGTTCAGTTGCGGGAACCATCGGAGGAGGCTATTTTATGCCTAAGTCGGTTCCGGCTTCAGAGAGAGACAAGTGGATTACCCTCACCTATCGGTATACCCATCCAACCACAAAATGCGATACCATGAAGAGCCTTCAGGTATTTGTGCAAAGTAAACCGGTGGTGGATATCATTACCCCTGACTTGGATACTTGTCGTACCAATTTGATGAATATTAAGTTGACAGCCGATTATAGCTTTACCAAGAAAATAACCTGGTACCACGACAACGATGTTCTTAAAACAAGTTTTGAGAGTGGCAACCAGGCCAGCAACTTAAATCCTACAACTTTGACCACTAAGCCAAGGAGTGATTCGGCGACTTACATTTTTATAACTTGTCAGACAGAAGCAGAAGGGGTGTGCCCATTCGCTCAGGATTTTATGAGCATAGCCATACACCCTGTACCGCACGCAATAGTTACCATCGACGATCCTGATGGATGTGTACCCCATACAGCAAATTTCACGACACGTATTCTGAATGAAGTGGATTCAGCCCGGTCTCAATATTTGTGGGGCTTTAGCTTTAACGATGTGCCTCCAATCACCACCCAGAACGCCAGCAAAACGTATACAGTCCCTAAATTGTACAGAGACAGTATTTTAATTACAAGCGAATGGGGATGCGACACCATGATCAATCCTACCTCTATTTCTGTGTACCCAGCACCGGTGGCCAGCTTTACCCCAAATCCTAACAACAGAACCACCGCAGCCCTACCGAGATTCAAATTTACGAACGAAAGTACCACCAAGCAGTTGATACTTGGCAGTAAGTTGGTGAAATACGTCTGGGACTTTGGACAAGATAATGTAAACAATGACACTTCAGGTGAAACACATCCGGAGTATTATTATACCAGTGATACCGGCAAGTATTATGTGAAACTGAAGGTAGTCACAAACCACGGGTGCGTTGACTCCACCAACCGTTTAGTTATTATTGATCCGGACATTTTGGTTTTCATACCCAACGTGTTTACACCTGATGGTGCCGGCCCATTCCGAAACGACAAATTCTGGGTGGAAGCCAGTGGATATATTACGTATCAGATCTTAATCTTTAACCGTTGGGGAGAAAAGCTCTATGAGTCTGATCGCCTTGACCGACCATGGGATGGCACCTCTAGTGGGGGAGTCCCTTGTCAGATGGACGCCTATGTTTATCAGGTAAATGTTACAAGTTTTAGCGGGGAGTTGTATAAATACAATGGAACCGTGATACTTGTCAGATAAATTTTAGTTAAAAAAGATAAAAGGGGCAGAATATATCTGCCCCTTTTATTACATTTGAAAAATGAATACCTTGAAAAGACATATTTTAATATGGCTTTTCCTCGTTACGGGGGGGACGGTTAACGCCTCTCATGTGCTTGGTGGGGAGATCTATTACCAACATTTAAAAAACAATCAATTTAAAGTTACGCTCAACGTTTACCGCGATTGCAACGGCTGCAAGATCAATGGGAATGGCGGAGGAAACAGTGCTGAAAATTGTTCAGAAATTGAATACGTCTTTGTTAAAGGCATCGACAAGTCTTCAAGCAAAGAAACCAAATTCTCTCTCGGACGTGAATTTATAAAAGATATATCTCCGCTTTGTCGAAGTAAAATATCCTCGTGTTACGCCAATTCCAACTCAAGCATTGGAATTGAATTGCAGCAGTTTTCTGCCATTATTGACTTAGACGATTCCAAAATTGCAGGTTATTGCCAATACTACATTTATGTAACTTTTGCTGAGAGAAATAACAACATCAGCACAGGTCAAGCCAAACAAAATTTCTGTATCGATGCCTTCATCAATGCGTGTTTGGACAAAAAAAATAATTCAGCGAAGATTGCATCAAGCCCTACCTTCATTGTTAACCATGCTAAAACGCAGTATCCAAGTTGCTTTGCTATTGATGCCGATGGCGATTCATTGGTGTATAGCCTAACCTCTCCGTTGATATCTATCGAAAAGGCCGCCAATTATGGGACCGGTTATAGTCCAAATTATCCTCTGACCGTTTATTGCACCGAAATGCCTCCCTGCTATGGTGATAAAAACAAAGAATCAGGTTTTTATTTAGACCGCTTTAATGGCTCAGTCATCTTTTTACCCATCAGGGTTTCTGAAATTGGAGTCGTGGTATACAAGGTTGAGGAGTATAGAAAAGTTTCAGGAAATTGGGAACTCATCGGCTACATCAAAAGGGATATTCAAATCAGTGTGATAACCAGTGATGACAACAATTCACCAAAATTTTTAAACCAGGATTACTTTGAAGTGTGTGAGGGGGAAGAACTGGTCATCAAAATTGAAACAAAAGATGATAAAATTTTCTCCGGAACCAAATATGACTCGGTTTTTTATACAGCACAAAGCATTCCTTCAGGGGCAAATTTTAGCCAGTCCTTCCAATCCGGCCCTCCTTATAACTACGCAACCCTAAAGTGGAAACCAGGAAAAGGTTTATCAGGCATTTATCCAGTTTCTATCTTGGCAAAAGATAATTTTTGTTCAACGAACGCGTATAGCTATCAGCAAATAAATATTAAAGTAAAGCCTAAAGAAGAACTGCGCATCCATAAGCGCGACCTGGGCTGTGGGAATTACGAACTGAGTTGTGCCTCCCTTGAAGCTCAATCAAAACTTTCGGTGAAAGTATATGACTTTGGAAACCCTGCGACAGAGCTATTTTTAACTGACAAAACCCTCGACACCCTGAGCCTGGAATCCAGAGGTAAATATGTTATCCAGGCTAAAATTGTGAGCATCAATGGTTGTGAATCCTATTTTGTTGATACCATCTTTTATTACAACAATAAAACCATGGCATCAATTTTGGGCGCCGATAGCATCTGCAAAGAGGTAAAGTATTTTTATACTGTCATTAATTTGCCTGCTAGCGGATTTTCTGTGAATTGGAATTTGAATGGGACCCAGGCCGGTAATGGCAACACCATTTCTGCGAGTATTAATCAAAATTCAAAGCTGCTTGCCTATCTGGCCTACAGAAATGGCAAATGGCAGTGCAGCGATACTCTTATTAAAAGCATTAATCTCATTAAAACGCCTGAAATTATTGCCAGGGACAACTATTTAACCTGCCATAACTCCGGCATTTTTAACGTAAACGATTTAAATATTTTACCCGATAATGGAAAATGGTTCTCCAATAGCCCGGCCTTTAACGATGGGCTCATTAACACCCACTTCAATTTAAGTTCTTATAACGATACGGTCATCTGCCAATATGAAATTGATTACTCAGGCTGCTACTCGTCAAAAACCATTGAGGTCATCATTCAAGCCATACCTGAAGTTGAATTGAGTTCCCTTACCATTTGTGAAATCAAGACACCCGTTTTATTAGAGCACCTTATTGTAAAGCCTTATAAAAAGCTCGACTATACTTATGAGTGGAGCATGGGCGGGCTCAAAGATTATATTAAAACTGAAAAAGGCTACCTTCTGTTCTATCCCTCTGAAAGCGGTTTTGGGGTGTACAGATACTCTGCCGTCGTTAAAGGCCCGAACGGATGCAGTAATAGCGATAGCGGAACCATAGAAATTACCCCTGCAGTGCAGATAAAGTTTAATAATGCAATTAATCTTTGCCAGAATTCAGGGCCTATAGATGTAAGCGCGCTTTCCGGCGTGAATCCGGAGAATGGGAATTGGTCGTTCCGGGATTTTGATTTATTCACAAACAAAAAGTTTGTATTAACTGATACATGCGGTCAATTTGAAGCCGAATATGTTTACGATAATTTCGGATGTTATGATTCAAAGAAAGTGCTGATTAATATCCTTTGTAAGCCCGATATGAATATTGCAGGAATTGACGATCAAGCCTGCGACTCAGAAATTCCAATCACGCTTCAGGGATCCCCCGCCGGCGGAGTTTGGGAAAATGCGTTTATTAAAAATAATGTCTTTTCTCCCCCTCTGCACAATGAATCTCAAAATTATCTCATCCAATATAAAATTAGAGGGGATCAATGCGAATTTAACGCATCCAAGTGGGTAAGCATTCATCCTTCTCCACAGCTAGACGTTGCCCTTTTAAAAGATAGGTATTGCAAGGAGGAACCCATACTTCTTTCCGGAAAAATTGACAATGGTTCCCGACTTAAAATCAACTATGGGGATTGGGTATTTGAAAAAGACCTTTCTAAACACGAGGATTTTATCAATACACCGATTTTTAACAGCCGCTTAGATCAGCAGTTTTTGACCCAATTTATTAAGGCATCCGCCTACAACAATTATGGTTGTATAAGCGAGAAACAATTTGGCATCAGAGTTTATGATGTGCCGGGAATCACAAAATTGAAGGATACTTTTTCTTGCCATAAAACCGACTACTTTGTAAAACCAACCCTAGCGTTCAGTGGCGTGGAAAGTCTAAAATATGCCTGGATTCAAAATTCACAGGAAATCAGTTCAGCAAGAGATTTAAATACGGCAAAGTTACCTGTAGGAAAGCATGCCCTTACATTTAAAGCCTTTAGCGATTACTGCAAGAGCGAGGAGGGGCTGAATATTGAGATTAAGCCCTTGCCAATCCTTGATTTTATAATTTTGCCTACCAATACCACCACCATCATGCAGCCGGGATTTCACTTTAAAAACCAATCAAGAGAAGACCTGAATTGGATGTGGCGTTTCGGCGACAATCGACCCAACAATACGTCTAGTGATTATAGCGCCAGGTATACCTATACTGATACGGGAATCTATGCAGTTTCCCTTAAAGGAACCGACGAATTTGGATGCTCGAATACCCTTGAAAAGCTGGTTTATGTGAGACCGGATTTGCTCATCTATATGCCTAATGCTTTCAGTCCAAATAATAAAGACGAAGAAAAAAATAACACCTTTGGGATAAGCCTTGACAATTATGCTCACTTTTCTATGGAAATATTCGACCGATGGGGGCATAAATTGTATCAGTCCGACAACCCAAGGGAAACTTGGAATGGCAAATCAGGAGAAGTGGTTTGTACCCCCGACATTTATTTCTACAGCATTAAACTCATCAGCGTGAGTGGACATTCCTATTTGTATCGAGGAACCATTACCCTTATCAGGTAAGTTACCCTGTCTTAAATTCTTTTAATGAACATAAAAAAACGATGGAAACGTTTTTGATTTTATATGTTCCCATTGTTTTTCTCTTTATTTTTGCCGCTTGATGGAAGAAAGAATCATAGAGGGGTGCAATCGGTTATTCCGAAAATTCGGGATAAAGAGTTTAACAATGGACGATATCGCCCGTGAGTTAGGTATGAGCAAAAAAACCATCTATCAATGCTTCACTGATAAAAATGATTTGGTTATTAAAACCTTTAATCACTTTTTGAAAGCAAAGGAACAGTATTGTCAGAGTTCGTTAAAGGCAGCTGACAATCCAATCGACGAAATAATAAAAATTAGCCGCTTCATTTCGGAAGAGGTAAAAGGGACCAATCCCTCGGTATTTTATGACCTGAGGAAATATCACCCTGATGCATGGAAATTGTTTGAAAACCACAGCAATCAATTTATCTATAACCAATTTAAAAATAACCTTTTAAAAGGAATGCAAATGGGTTATTACAGAAGTGATGCCAATGCAGAAATTATTGCTCAACTCTACATTTCTCTGATACACACCATTTCGAACCCAGAGCTATTTTCCAACATAGATTATGAGTTTGGTGCAGTGTACATGGAAATGATAAAGTACCACTTTAATGGAATTTGCACTGAATCAGGTAGGGAGTATTTTTATAAAAGCCTAGTTAACATGTAATCAATATAAATCCAATTTAGCATATAAATAATAACTTATCCATTAACGAATGAAAAATAAATTTAAAATTTTGCTCAGCTTGTTGGTTATTCTGGTTTCTCACACCATGCAAGGCCAGTCATCAAGATTCTCATTGAACGAGGCAGTCGATTATGCCTTAAAGACGCATCCTGATGTAAAAAACAAAGAACTTTCTGAAAAGTACTCCGACGCCCAGGTCATGGAAACACGCGCCATTGGAATACCTCAGGTAAGCGCCAATGTCCAGTTTGTGAACAATATTCAAAAGCAGGTTTTTGTGTTTCCAAATCCAGCCACCGGTAAAAATGAACCCATTCGCGTTGGTAACAATTACACTACCAGTGCAGTGGTATCGGCTTCTTGGCTGGCGCTCGATGCGAGTTATTTTCTTGGACTGAAGGCGGCCCAGGCCTTGACTGATTTGGCCAAACTGCAAACGAACATGAACAAACAAGAAGTGGCGGTTAATGTTACCAAGGCCTATTATTTAGTGCTCATCACCAGAGAAAATGTTGATCTGCTAAAGGAAAATATTAAAACCCTCGAAACCATATATAACCAAACGGAAGCCTATTACAAGAATGGCTTTGCCGAAAAAGTGGATGTAGACCGATTAAAACTCACCTTGTCCAATCTGAACGTCCAGTTGGAAAGCCTTAATGACCAAGCGGTGATCACCGAAAAATTGCTAAAGCTTAATATGGGTATGCCTATCGAGTCGGCAATTGAACTAACAGATAATTTAGAAGCACTCTATAAAGCGGTCAATCAAAGTTTAAGTAACGAATTTAGTCCTAAAGACAGGGTTGAGTTTCAGATCTTAAAAAGTCAGCAAACGTTAACCACACTTGATAAAAAACGCTTTGAAGTAAGCAAATATCCTAACCTTGCTTTTTTCGCGAATTATCAGCAAAATAATTTCAGTGAAACCATTAATTTCAACACTTGGTATGCGAATTCATTCTGGGGTTTCAGAATGGGAATTCCAATATTTTCGGGTATGAACAACAAGGCTCAACTCATTAAAAGAGACGTTAACCTTGCCCAAATTCAAAATACAATTCAGGCATTTGAGAACGCCTCAAAGCTCGAGGCCCAGTCGGCCCTGGTAAAGTATAACAGAAGTTTAAAAACTCTGGAGGTTCAGAAGCAAAATTTGGAATTGGCCAATGAGATATTAAGAATAAGCAGTGTGAAATTAAAGGAGGGCATAGGCTCAAACCTGGAAATAACCAATGCACAACAAGAGTTAAAAACTTCTCAAACAAATTATCTCAACGCCATATTCGATTTGCTCAACGCTCAAATTGAATTAAAAAAGGCCTACGGAAAACTTTAATTACAACCCCAAAAAACTAAAATATAAAAAAATGAAACTAATTTTTAAATCAGTACTGTTCATTCTAAGTGCGGCTTTAGTTGGAGCCTGCGGCAATTCAGAAAACGGAGTTTTAGAAAAGAAAAAAGAGGAATTGGCAAAACTCAAGGAAGACCGAAAAGCACTCAATACAAAAATTTCTAAACTGGAGGCTGAAATTGTGGCTTTAGATTCAAACTCTGCCTTGCGTTCAAAAGCTAAGCTTGTTAAAGTAGAGGCGGTTTCCCATACCCCTTTTACCAATTACATCGAAATTATGGGAACAGTTGACGCCGACCAGAATACCAGTGTGAGTCCTGAAATGCCGGGCACCTTGCAGCGAATCTTTGTAAAAGAAGGTCAACAGGTTTCTGTGGGGCAAACCCTTGGTGAAATAGATAACACGGTTTCGGAAGTAGCCTTAAATGAATTGAAGCAACAAATTGAGTTTGCAAGAATACTGTACGAAAAACAGAAAAACCTATGGGATCAAAAAGTGGGGTCGGAGGTACAGTATTTGACTGCAAAAAATAATTACGAGGCTCTTCAAAAGAAATTGGCAACCATGAACCAACAAATAGGTATGGCACGTATCAAATCTCCGATTAATGGCGTTGTTGACGCTGTGTTTTCTAAAGTGGGTCAAACAGTTGCCCCAGGATATCCCTGCTTTCGCATCGTGAATTCGAACAAGTTAAAAATTAAGGCCGATGTGGCCGAATCCTATGCCGGAAAAATTAAAACAGGAAATAAAGTAAAACTCTATTTCCCCGATTTGAAAAAATCGGAGGAAGGATCCATCACCTATACTTCAAAAGTTATTGACCCCATTAACAGATCCTTCGGTATCGAAGTACCATTGAGTTCAAGTCCTGAGTACAAGCCTAACATGCTTGCCCAAATCAAAATTATCGACTATTTTGTAGAGAAGGCGATAGTGGTTCCTGTAAATACAGTCAAAACAGTGGGAGATCAGAGTTTTGTAATGGTAGCCATCGATAAAAATGGCACCACACGTGCAACCCGCAAGGCGGTAACCATCTCAAAAACGTATGAAGGGTTTACCGAAATTACCTCAGGATTAGATATCGGAGACAAATTAATCACCGTAGGTTATCAGGAATTAGAAGATGGGGATGAAATCAAATTTTAATCTTTATCATCCTCATAACATTTATTTTTATTTAACAATTTCCATTGTCAATAATTCATAAAAAATGACAGAAAATCA
Organism: uncultured Chitinophaga sp.; assembly: GCA_964617955.1. GTDB lineage: Bacteria > Bacteroidota > Bacteroidia > NS11-12g > UBA9320 > JABWCE01. The sequence continues at coordinate 14,989 of CAZTXB010000004.1, read as the reverse complement.
TAAAGGACCAAAAGAGTTTTTTGCGAGCTCATGGTCCATAAATAACAAAACCAGTATTTTTATTTTTACAATCATTCTCACCCTGGTTGGCATTGCCTCCTACTTTAGCCTCCCAAAAGAGAAATTTCCGGACATCGTGATTCCAACCATCATGATAAATACCATTTATCCGGGATCAGCTCCGGCCGACATTGAAAATTTGGTAACTAAACCCATCGAAAAACAAATCAAATCTATTTCAGGGGTTAAAAAACTCACGAGCAATTCGGTTCAGGATTTTTCGATGGTGGTTGTAGAATTTAATACCGATGTGGATGTGACTGAGGCCAAGCGCAAGGTTAAGGATGCGGTTGACAAAGCCCGGAGTGATTTACCCAACGACTTGCCAAAAGAGCCAACGGTGATGGAACTCGACTTCAGTGAGATGCCTATTTTGTTCGTTAACATTTCAGGCGACTACGACCTCAATCAGCTCAAAAAGTATGCTGAAATGGCCGAAGATAAGATTGAAACACTTTCGGAAATAACGCGCGTAGATTTGGTCGGGGCGCTGGACAGAGAGATTCAGATTGATGTGGACATGTATAAAATGGAAGCTGCCAATATCACCCTGCGTGATATTGAAAATGCAGTAGCATTCGAAAACATGAGAATAGCCGGTGGAAATATCATCATGGAAAATATGCAAAGGAGCTTGAGCATTTCAGGCGAATTTGAAAACATTGACCAAATCAAAAACCTGATGATTCGGGGAATGAGTGGGGCTGCTGTTTATTTGAGAGACATAGCTACCGTTAAGGACGCATTCAAGGAACAGGAGAGTTATGCCAGATTGAATCACAAAAATGTACTTACCCTTAATATCATCAAAAGAAGCGGCGAGAACCTGATTGAGGCCAGTGACAAAAGCAGAGCCATTGTGGCTGAACTCCAGAAAACGAAATTTCCAAAAGATTTGAAGGTGGTTTTAACGGGTGACCAAAGTAACGATACCCGAGTTACTCTGCATGACCTCATCAACACCATCATCATAGGGTTTATATTGGTTACATTTATTCTAATGTTCTTTATGGGTGCTACCAACGCAGTTTTTGTTGCCTTGTCGGTGCCTCTTTCATGTTTTATTGCCTTTTTAGTTTTTCCTGCTATTGGTTTTAGTTTGAATATGATCGTGCTCTTCGCCTTCTTGTTGGCTCTTGGCATTGTTGTGGACGACGCCATTGTGGTTATTGAAAACACACACCGTATTTTCGACAACGGAAAGGTTCCAATAAAAACGGCAGCCAAACTAGCAGCAGGGGAGGTGTTCCTTCCTGTTCTTTCCGGAACTCTGACCACTTTGGCACCTTTTGTTCCTTTGGCCTTTTGGCAGGGAATCATCGGAAAGTTTATGTTTTTCCTTCCGGTTACCCTTATCGTAACCCTTCTGGCATCCCTGCTGGTGGCCTACATAATCAATCCTGTTTTCGCGGTTCAGTTCATGAAACCCCATAAGGATCCTAAAGACCCTGAAGTCATTCGCAAAAGTAAGCGCGGCACAAAAGTGGTGTCCATTATTTTTGGTTCTGTAGCATTGCTCATGTACCTCACAGGCAATTTTGGAGGGGGGAATTTTATTGTTACCCTGCTCTTGCTGTTCCTGTTAAATAAATATGTTTTATCTAAAGTGATAGAGAAGTTTCAGAACAAAACCTGGCCTTCAATACAGAATTATTATGCCAGAATGCTCACCTGGTGTCTCAAGGCCAAGCGTCCTATATGGTTACTGGTAGGGACAGTAGGTTTGCTTTTCTTCTCCATTGTGTTTTTGATCATCAGAAAACCGAGTGTGGTGTTCTTCCCTGATGGAGAACCTCACTTTATATACACCTACATCACTTTACCGGTGGGTACCGACCAAAAGTACACCGACGAGGTGACCAAACAGGTGGAAGAAAAAATTTATAAGGTTCTAGGAAATGACAATAAAATAGTAGAATCAGTGATTTCCAACGTGGCTGTCGGAGCCACAGACCCACAGGAAAATGACCGAAGCGTGGCCAGCAATAAATCCAAAGTTTCCGTGTCATTTGTAGAGTTTGATAAAAGAAATGGCGAATCTACCTCAAAGTACCTGTCCAAAATCAGAGAAGCCGTTAAGGATATACCTGGCGTAGCCATTACGGTAGGAAAGGAAGCCAACGGGCCTCCTACCTCTAAACCTATAAGCATTGAGATTGCCGGCGATGATTTTGATGAATTGATAGACAACAGTACCCGAATGAAGCGCTATTTGGACAGCATTAATATTGAAGGAGTCGAGGAGTTGAAATCCGATTTGGTTAATATTAAACCTGAAATTGTGGTAGATATTGATCGTGAACGAGCGAATCACGAAGGCATTAGCACCGCCCAAATTGGCATGGAGATTCGAACCGCTGTGTATGGCAAGGAAATCTCTAAATTTAAGGATGAAAACGACGATTATCCGATACAACTGAGATTTAATAAAAGCCAAAGGGACAATATTAACCAGCTGATGAATTTAAAAATCACCTACAGGGATATGAACATGGGGGGATTGATTAGGGAAGTTCCATTAAGCTCGGTGGCTGATATACACTATAGCAATACCTATGGAGGTATCAAAAGAAAAAATCAAAAACGACTCGTTACCCTTTCTTCTAACGTTTTGGGAGACTATAATCCTAATGAAGTGGTGGCTCAGGTTACCGAAGCAGTAAACAATTTTAAGGTGCCTGAAACCATCACCGTAAAAATGGGAGGGGAGCAGGAGGAGCAAAAGGAAACCGGAGCCTTCCTGGGAATGGCGCTTCTCTCATCCATCGGCCTTATCATCCTCATTTTGGTTTTACAGTTCAACTCCATAAGCAAACCTCTGATCATTCTCAGTGAGATTATATTTAGCATTATTGGAGTGCTCCTGGGATTCGCCATTTTTAAAATGGAGTTTTCTATTGTAATGACCGGAATTGGCATTGTCGCCTTAGCGGGTATTGTAGTAAGGAATGGAATATTACTGGTCGAATTCACCGATGAGCTCATTGAGCGGGGCATGGAGAGCAAGGCTGCAATCATTGAGGCAGGGCGCATCAGAATGACACCGGTTATCTTAACAGCCTCTGCTGCCATATTGGGACTTATTCCATTGGCCATTGGGCTGAATATTGATTTTGTAACGATGTTTACGGAACTGAATCCACATATTTTTATTGGTGGTGATAGCGTGGCATTTTGGGGTCCTTTGAGCTGGACTATGATTTTTGGGTTGGGTTTTGCAACCTTTCTCACCTTGATATTAGTGCCGGCCATGTATCTGATTTCTGTTAAACTCAAGGAACGCAGCAAACGCCTGGTTAAAAGGCTTACAGCCTAGGTTTTAATTTAATCCTAAAAGTACCGCTGATTTGTTAAAGATCAGCGGTATTTTTTTTTGAAAGTTATAAATATTTTAAAAGTCATATTATAAACAAACTTTCATTTGCTTAGGTTATTTGCTTAAAAAACAATTAGTTTGTTTAGTAAAAATCAATTGAAATGAAAAATATTTTGACTTTGTTTATTCTTTTTGGAGTGCTTCTGACGGCCTCTGCACAAAAACCCAATTTTGAATGGGTGGCCACCATGGGCGAATCGGACTATGATCAAACCAATGCTGTAGCTGTGGACAAGTCGGGCAATGTTTATTCTACCGGCTATTTTTTAGGAAAGGTAGATTTTGACCCCAGTCCGTCCGCAACGTCTTATTTAACTTCAAATGGCAAACAGGATATTTTTATTTGTAAACTGGATGCCAATGGGAAATTTGTATGGGCAGTTAATATAGGCAGAAGTGCCGATGAGGCCGGCAACGCCATTTGTGTAAATGCATCTGGAAATATTTGTGTGACCGGATTTTTTCAGGATACTGTAGACTTCGATCCTGGAAGTTCATCCACGGTTCTTAGCAGCAACGGAGGTAAAGATATTTTTGTATGCCAATTCGATGCCTCTGGTAAGTTTGTATGGGCTTCCGGCATGGGTGGCTCTTCTGAAGATATTGGAAACGGAGTTGCAGTTTCAGGCGCAGGCTATGTTTACACTACGGGCTTTTTTAGCGGTACAGTCGATTTTGACCCCAGCCCTAAAGGCAGTTATAGCCTTACTTCGGCAGGAGGAAAAGATATTTTTGTTCTCAACCTCGACGGCAAAGGAAATTATGTATGGGCAGATCAAATGGGTGGCAACGCCGATGACATCGGCTTTGGTATAGCACTCGATTCCCTTGGAACGAATGTTTTCACCACCGGCTCTTTCAGCTCAACAGCTGATTTTGATCCGGATCCAAAATCAACAGTTTATCTTTCATCAGTAAATGACATCGATATTTTCGTTTGTAAACTGGGCGCCAAAGGCAATTATTCCTGGGCAGTTTCAACCGGTTCAAGTGGAAAAGATGAAGGAAGGGGCATCGCGGTGGATGGCAATGGTAATGCCTATAGTACCGGGTATTACGAATCCTCTCCTGATTTTGATCCCGGAACAGGAAAAGGACAAGTTTACACTATGAATGCCAGCGGTGGTACCGATGTGTATGTTTGGAAGCTCTCAAGTTCCGGAGGGTTTGTTTGGGCAAAAAGCATGGGCGGTACCTATGAGGATAAAGGAGGATCCATATATCTTGATGATGCCAAAGGCGTTTATACCACCGGGATTTTTTCAGATGTAGCCGACTTTGATCCTTCAAGCAGTACCAGCAATATCACTTCAAATGGCAGTTGGGATGTGTTTATTTCCAAGCTCGATGTTTCAGGAAGTTACCTATGGGCTTACGGTTTGGGAAATGCTGATGCTGACGGAGGGACAAGCATTTTTGTCGACAATCTGAAATCAGTTTATGTTGCCGGAGGCTTTGTTTCAACCAAAATGGATTTTGATCCGGGATCAGGAACACAACAGTATTCGCCGGTTGGTACTGAGGATGGGTTTGTGTTAAAACTCAGTTTATGCAAAGCGAGCAGAACAGACCTTAAAGTCGCTGCATGCAACAGCTATAGCTTCAATGGCAACACCTATTACAAGAGTGGAGACTACAGCACCAAATTAAAAAATTCGACAGGCTGCGACAGCGTTGTGAACTTAAAGCTGACGGTGAATACGACCACTATTCAAACGCTGTATGAGTCGGCATGTAAAAGCTATACCCTTAATGGAATCACTTATACTACAGCCGGTAGCCATTCCCAAACCTTGGTTAATAAGGCCGGGTGCGATAGTTTTTTATTACTTGAACTCACCTTTTTAAACACCGCAGGCACTCTGAATACGAAATCTTGCGATACATACCAGCTCAATGGACAAACCTATACGGCCAGTGGAAAGTATAATCAAACCATTAAAAACAAAGCGGGATGTGATTCAGCCATTACCCTGAATTTAACCATCTTAAAAACAACGGCTTCCAAAGTGACAAAGGTGGCCTGCGACGAGTATTCTTCAAACGGTAAGGCCTATACGGCCAGCGGCATGTATGCTCAAACTATTATCAATGCTGCCGGGTGCGACAGTAACATTACCCTGGACCTTACCATAAATCACAGCACTGCCTTTAAAATGGACAAGGAAGCATGCCATTCGTTTTCACTGAATGGAAAAACTTACAACAAATCGGGCAACTACCTGCAAACCCTCAAAAACAGCAAGGGATGCGATAGCAACATTACACTCAACCTAAGCATTAACAACTCGTTTAGTGAAGTGAAAACCACGGCTTGCAAGCATTTTGTGTTCCACAATAAAGTGTATACCGAAAGCGGAACTTATAACCAGATTATACCCAATGCCAAGGGGTGCGACAGCAGCATCACGCTCCAGCTAACGGTCAATAAAGTTCTGACTACAGTAACTCCCATCGACTTATCCTTGCATGCGGATGCTAATGGCGCGATTTACCAATGGTTGGATTGCAACAAAAATATGGCACCAATTTTGGGTGAGGAGTACAAAAGTTTCTTCCCTAAAAAAACGGGAGATTATGCCGTTTCCGTTACCCAAAATTCCTGTACCGATACTTCTCAATGCTATCACGTTCAATTGGCCGGCATCGACCAGGCCCTGAAAAACCATATGGAAGTATATCCTAATCCGGCATCAGAGGTTCTAAATGTTTACACTGCCAATCCAGTCAAAGACGGTGAATTGACGATTATCGACCTCAGCGGAAAAATAATTGGCAAACTTGAAAACCTAAACGGAAATCACTTTCCCCTTAACCTGAGCGCATTTGCAAAAGGCATGTACTTTATTGAACTGAAAGAAGGAGAGAAAAGCAACAGAGTGAAGTTCCATAAAAAATAGGCCCGGATGCATCTTAAAAGGTTCGGTGTTTTCTTTTTCGACTCTAACTTCCTAATGGGGCAGGGCTCATAAGAGGGAATAAAGGGTGTCAAAAATAGAATTTAATCGCTCTTTAGCGACCGTAAACAGAGCTTTTAAGATTCAAGCATGGTTGAAAACTGTGGTATGATTAAGTTGACTTACTTCGTATTTTTGCACAAAATACTATTATGCGCAAAGAATCAAAAAAATTTCTAAAAGAATACCTCAACAATGCTTCCCCAACAGGCCATGAACACTCTGGGCAGCAACTGTGGCTCGATTATATCAAACCCTTTACCGACGATTATATTGTAGATACCTATGGCACTGCCGTTGGGGTGGTTAATCCCGGCAAAAATTATAAGGTAGTCATTGAAGCCCACGCCGATGAAATTTCTTGGTTTGTAAATTATATTACTCCGGAGGGATACATTTATGTGATTAGAAATGGAGGCTCCGACCATCAAATTGCGCCAAGTATGCGCGTGAATATCCATGGTAAAAAGGGTATTGTCAAAGGCGTGTTTGGTTGGCCTGCAATCCACGTGAGAGATTCGGGTAAAGAAGAAACCCCTACGCTGAAGAATATATTTATCGACTGCGGCGCAAAAAATAAGGATGAGGTTTTGGAAATGGGAATTCAAATTGGCTCCGTAATCACCTTTGTGGACGAAATGATGGAACTCAATAAGGATTTTATTGTAGGAAGAGCTCTGGATAATCGCATAGGCGGATTTATGATTGCGGAAGTGGCCCGATTGCTCAAAGAAAATAAAAAGAAACTTCCCTATACCCTCTATGTGGTGAATTCGGTGCAAGAGGAGATTGGATTAAGAGGGGCTGAAATGATATCGAGGCGCTTAAAACCTGACGTTGCCATAGTAACGGATGTTACCCATGACACCACTTCCCCTATGTACAGCAAAAAAGACCAGGGAGACATTGCTTGCGGCAAAGGACCAACCTTAACCATTGGCCCGGCTGTTCACAACAATGTTTTAAAAATGTTGGAAGAGGTGGCCGAAAAAAACAAAATCCCATATCAGCGCCATGCCACAGCCCGAAGTACCGGTACCGACACCGATATGTTTGCTTACTCAGCCGAAGGGGTCGCCTCAGCCTTAATTTCCCTTCCACTAAAATACATGCACACCACGGTTGAAACCATCCATAAGGACGATTTGGACAATGTGATTAAACTCATGTATGAATCCTTGCTGCACTTAAAATCAGGGCATGACTTTAGGTATATTAAATAAGTCCTGTCTAAAAACCATTAATTTTTATTATTAAGGTTGATGTGTTGACAGTTTAAATTGGCTTGTAATATTTCATGGCCTCCGCCATGTCTTTGTTTAAGTCTTTTATTCTTTTCTCATCTGATGGATGCGTGCTTATAAGGGTCGGTGGTTTCGCCCCGCCAATCTTGCTCATTCTTTCCCAAAACAGAGGCGCCTGATGTGGGTCGTAACCTGCCATGGCCATAAAAATCAATCCCATGCGGTCGGCTTCACTTTCGTGTTTTCTGGAGTAGGGAAGCATAATGCCCAGGTTGGCTCCTACACCATAAGCCAACTGAAAGAGTTGACGGGTTTCGGATGGTTTGGTGCTGGTGGCTACATCTAAGGCTACGCCGCCCATTTGAAGCAACAGGCCTTGACTCATGCGCTCGTTTCCATGTCGTGCGATGGCATGGGCTATTTCATGCCCCATCACCACTGCAATACCTGCCTCGTCGGCACAAATAGGAAAAATTCCGGTATAAAAGGCCACCTTGCCGCCGGGCATGCACCAAGCATTAATGGTTGGGTCGTTGATTACCGTAAATTGCCATTGATAATTGGCAATCCTTTTTGAATAGCCATGATTGTTAAGATAATTGGTAACAGCTTGTGATATTTTTAAACCGACCTTGTTCACACTTTGAGCGTTAGGGCCTGTTGTTTCGACTTTGCTTTCGGCCAAAACCTGATTGTAGCTGCTTAATGCCATGGCCATTAAGTCGCTTTCAGGAAGCAGGTGGGTTTGGCGTCGGCCGGTAATGGGTACGCGGCTGCAGGATTGAATTAGGGTAAATACGGTGAGCAGGATTACCGTAGCTTTGAATTTTATCATCGCGTTTATTTTCTACAAATTTCGTGGTTTTTTAGAAAAAAGGTTGTGTTAATTCCCTATCTGAAAAAATTTACTGTGATGGCCTTGTGTGACTCCATCCGACAGTTAATTTTGTGTGCACCTTGTATTACCTCGTGTGCAAAGTTTACCTGCAATATTCGGCAATCATTTCTATGGCCTTGCCATATTTAAACCCTCTTGCCTTTTCAAAATCGGAACAGGCCAATTGCATTTTTTTGTTGTTTTGAAGCACAATCTTTTTATTCTTTGAAGAGTTAAAGGCCGTAGAAGTTACCCCACTGGAATTTAAGTGGGCGATGCCCCTCATGTAAAAGCCTTCGCCATTGGAAGGCTGCAGGCCTATGGCCAAATTGAAGTTTTTTATGGCTTCGTCAAAATCATCTTGTTCGAGGTAACAAATTCCACGGTTAACAATGGCCTTAAAATGATCCGGTTCGAGCTCTATGGTCTTATTCAGGTCTTTAATGGCATTGGCATACTCTTTGAGCGCCAGGTAGGAAGATCCTCTGTTGTATAAGGCATTGATATTGCTGGGGTCTGATTTAAGCACATGGCTAAAATCTTCAATGGCACCCTTTTCATCTTTCATTAAAGACCTTACAATTCCTCGGTTGATAAATGCACTTTTGTAATCCTTTTTAATCATCAGGGTCACATCATAATCAATCAGGGCTTGAGTATACTTTAGCAATTCTTTAAAGGCATTGCCTCTGTTAAACCATGCCAGGTAAAAAGAAGAATCACAGTTGATGGCAAGGGTGAAATCGGAAATGGCCTCACTATAATAGGTAAGTTTGCTTTTTGCAATGCCTCGGTTGTTATATAATGCCGGTGATTTTGGACTCAGGGCAATGGCTCGGTCGTACTCAACAATGGCACCTCCGTAGTCTCCTTCATCGTACTTTGCCTTGCCTCGTAAAAAATAATCCCCTGCCTTTTGCGCAAAAGTGTCATGGGAAAAAAGATTTCCGAATAGTGTTAGTAGTAGTAGAAATCGCAAATTGCCGATCTTAGCTTACTTCAAATGTAATAAAGCTATTTCGATAAAATCAAGATTTAATTAAAAACTTTTAAAAAATTACAACAAAAAATGTTGACTTAGTTACACTTAAGCCGCAAAGTGCTTACTTTTTCTTTCCGTAGTTGGCGCTATTTTTTTTGGCCATTTCTTCAAGTCTTTTCTGAAAACCTGATTTTTTAATCACCACCGGTTTCTTCTTATTTTCTTCAATTTGTTTGTGCAGCTTAACCTCATCTACAAAGAATTTTCTGATTAACACGTTTTGCCCAAAGGTAATCATGTTCCCCAAAAAGTAGTAATAGGTTAACCCCGATGCATAATTGTTGAAGAATCCCAAAAACAACACAGGCATAATGTAGCTGATGTATTTCATCTGACCACTCACGCCGGTGAGTTGATTGTTCATCCTTGTGTATAGGAGGGTGGAAACGGTCATGAGCAGCGTAAATAAACTCACATGGCTGCCATAAAACGGGATGTTGAATCCGAGATTCAGAACCGAATCAAAAGTCGATAAGTCTGTGGCCCATAAAAAAGCTTTTTGACGCAATTCATAGCTGGCCGGGAAAAAATTAAACATCGCGAGCAAAATTGGCAACTGAAGGAGCATTGGAAGGCATCCTCCCATTGGACTAACCCCTGCACGCTTGTATAACTTCATGTTTTCCTGCTGCAACTTGGTCATATCGCTGCCATACTTCTCTTTGATTTCATCAATTTCGGGCTTTAAAATCCTCATTTTTGCCGACGATACGTAACTTTTGTAAACCAAGGGAAACAGTAACAATTTAATAATGAGGGTAAGCATTAAAATCACGAGACCGAAATTGGATATGAATCCCGCAAGCATATTAAAAATGGGAATAATCATGTACTTGCTCACCCATCCAAAAAAACCGAGCGAAATGACTTTTTGTAAGCTAATTTCCTGAGCGGCCAGGGTAGGGTAGTGGTTGGTTCCAATATAAAAATCAAATTCGTATTTTTCGTTTGGCTTGAAACTGTAAGGTAGAATGGCCGACATGGTCATTTTTTTAATGTTGTCCCTTTTGGCTTCAGTGGGCTGCTCTACAGCAATACTTACTGCATCCTGAAAACCTTCTTTGGCAATGAGCGTTGTATTAAAGAACTTTTGCTTATACGAAACCCATTCAACCCCCTTTTGTAGTTTTTTTTCTTCCGATTCGCTCGTCGACAGATTCTCAACGTCGTTATCGGTTTTGTACTTGTAGTAAATGGTGGTGGTAGTTTGCTCATCTTCGATGGTTCTTTCGGCCAATCCAATATGACTTACCCATTTAAAATCGATGTAGTTTTGGCTTTGTGGAATCTGGCCCTCACAATTAACGAGTTCAAGGCTGTAACTCAGGTTGTAGGTTTGCGATTTGAGTTCGTATTTAACTTTAACCACTCCTCCGTTTGTAGGAGCCTCCAAAACGATGGCGCTATTTGAAAGTGCTGAAGGGGTAAATGTCAAATCGGTGGTGTTTACTACCCCGTCTTTAAAATACAACTTGTAATTGAAGGTATCGTTTGGGTTTTGCAAAAGGTAAAGGTCGCTCGAGTCGAAGGTTTTAAGTCCCTTTAATAAGATTCCTGAAATTTTGGCGCCTTTGTTGCTAATCGAGATCTTTAATTTCGCATTTTGAATTACAAACTTTTTCTCAGGCGTCATATCGGCCTTTATACTTGGGCTCGATTGAACGCTATCGGTTGCATGAGTCACCACAGCCGCTTTTTCGGCTTCCGGTGCTTTTTCAACTACTTTAAGGGAATCTTCAATTTTTGCCTTGGCTTCAATCTCAGCAGCATTCTGCTGGTTGATATAGAAGGTTACCATTAAAATGATAAAAATTAATACATAACCTATAATCGCTTTTCTATCCATTTCGTGTTTTAAAAATGGCTGCAAAAGTAAGGTTAATATCCTAAAACTTCTATTGAATTATCGGGTATTAGACCCACTTGGCAGAAAGACCTGAAGGGCGCTTTAGTCCGGTTTCATCATGTCCATGATTTCGCGACTTACTCCGGTAAACGAAAAGCCTCCATCGTGAAACAGATTTTGCATGGTAACCATTCTGGTGTAATCCGAAAACATGCTCACACAATAGTTGGCGCAGTCTTCGGCAGTGGCATTGCCCAATGGCGACATCTTGTCGGCGTAGGTGACAAAAGCGTCAAAGCCTCCAACTCCAGAGCCTGCCGAGGTCATGGTTGGGGATTGGGAAATGGTATTAATTCTCACCTTTTTGGCCTTTCCGTAATGGTACCCCATGCTTCTTGAAATGGATTCAAGAAGCGATTTGGCATCGGCCATTTCTCCGTAATCAGGAAATATGCGTTGTGCTGCGATATATGTCAAGCCCAATACACTGGCCCATTCGTTCAGGGCGTCTTTATTAAAACAGGTCTGCAGAAGGCGGTGAAACGACATGGCAGAAATATCCAGGGTTTTGTGCATGAAATCGTAATTCGACCCGGTATAGGCATTTTTTTTGCGAATGTTAAGGCTCATACCCACAGAATGCAGTACAAAATCCAATTTACCTCCCATTTTTTCCATGGATTGATCAATCAGCACATTCATGTCTTCATCAGAACTTACGTCGCAAGGAACAATGGATGACCCGGTTTTTTCGGCCAGGGTTTGAATGGCACCCATTCTCATGGCTATCGGGGCATTGGTTAATACAAAGTTAGCGCCTTCTTCATGGCATTTTTCGGCTACTTTCCATGCGATGGATCGTTCGTCCAGGGCACCGAATATGATGCCGCGCTTTCCTTTTAAAATGTTATTTCCCATGCTGCAATTTTAAGGAAAAATAAAATAGGTATTGCATGTTTTGGGTTTATTTCTCCCGCAAAATGGATTGTGTTTTCCTTGCTACAAAAAATGATATGATTTGGCGTATGTAGACGGATTGTATCGATTGCATTATATATGGAGGCTTGAATTCCTCCATTCAGCTAAGGAGTTTTTATGCTAATTCAAAATGCAAATTGAAATTGGATATCGATATTTCATTTATCCATTCTAAGCTGATTTAATGCAAAAATTCATGTTTGGTTTTGCTTTTTAAATCAATTTGAAAAGGAAGAAAAATTGCTAAATTAGTGGTTTTCAACTATTGTATGATATTTATTATAGCCATTTCTTTGAAGTTGCTAATGAGAATTTACTATTGCTATTCAAAAGTTACATTTTTACTCACATTTAACATGGTTTGTTATCTGAAAATATTTTCTTTCCTTGTTTTCCGGACATCCGGTTGACCGGATTGATAGCAAAACGATTATTAAAAAATTAATGTAGAAATTATTAGTTATAGGCTTGTTAATGACATGTCCTGATGTGTGCAAAATTTTACTATATGAAATTATTATTGAATGTTAGATGAATCCTAATAACCCTTTGATGATCCCAAATTTTTCCTAAATGTAGAAATAAATTCTATATTTTGGAAAATTACTGAAAAATGAATTTATCTTATTTGATTTATTAAACTGTTCAAATTGTGCAACTTATGTTAAAGTTATATATCTTGGGCTAATTTTTGACATTTAAAATCGAAATAGAAACTAATTTTAAAAAATAATCATTTATGAGAATATTTAACTTAAATCTGCTATTTATTTTAAGAAGAAATCTGATTCTTCAATTTCCACTTTATTTTCTAACAAATGCATCCTTGGCACAATGGTCGACCAGCAGTTCAGTAAATAACCCAATCTGTACTGCTTCAAACACTCAATATAATCCACAAATGGTAAGTGATGGGAATAATGGAGCAATTATTGCTTGGAGCGATTATAGGGGTGGCGCAAACTATGACATTTATGTACAAAGAATTAGCTCTGCAGGTTATATTCAATGGACTTCAAATGGTGTTGCAGTCGTAGTAAGTACTGGAGACCAAGATTGGTTCACAATGGTTGAAGATGGAAGTGGGGGAGCTATTATTGCATGGCCTGATGGAAGAAGTGGGACATATGATATTTATGCACAAAAAATAAATTCGAGTGGTGTTGTTCAATGGACAAGTAATGGTGTAATAATTTGCAATGCTACGAACATTCAAACATCACCCAGAATGTGTAGCGATGGAAGTGGAGGAGCAATCATTACTTGGTTAGATTATAGAATTAATGGAATAAATCAAGATATTTACGCTCAAAGTATCAACTCGAGCGGTACCTTGCAATGGACATCGAATGGTGTTATCATTTGTAACGCCACAAATGATCAGTATTTTAGTGGCTCAAACTTATTAAATGGTAATATAATTACTGATGGAAGTGGGGGAGCAATTATTACCTGGTGGGATTATAGAAGCGGAACCAATACGGATATTTATGCTCAAAGAATCAATTCCGGTGGGTCTGTTAATTGGACAGGGAACGGAGTGATAATAAATAACGCTTCCAATAATCAACATAGTCCACAAATAGTAAGTGATGGCAGCTCCGGAGCTATAATTTTATTTACTAATGATGTTTCCGGAACAGGGTATGACATTTATGCTCAAAGAATAAACTCAAGTGGCACAGTTCAATGGACTGCAAATGGTATTGTTGTTACTTCAGCTGCCAGTCATCAATATACAATTACAGCTGTTTCAGATGGTTCTGGTGGTGCTATTGCGGTTTGGGAAGACTTGAGAAATGGAGGTACTCAGGACATCTACGCCCAAAAGATAAACTCCAGTGGTACTTCTCAGTGGAGTTCCAACGGTATAGTAATATGCAATGCGACATTAGATCAATATTTGCCAAGAGTTATTTCCGATGGTAGTGGTGGAGCGTTATTTTCATGGGAAGACTATAGAAATGGTTCCCACCATGATATTTATGCTCAAAAGGTTAACTCAAGCGGAGCTACTCAATGGACTAGTAACGGGGTGGCAGTTTGCAATGCCAGTACATCTCAAGATCATCCTGTGATGATTTCCGGGTCGAGTAATGGAGCTATTATGGTTTGGCAAGACAGAAGAAATGGGGCTGTTGATATTTATGCAGCATATATTAATTCAAGTGGTGCCTTGCCCGTTAAGTTAATTGATTTTAAAGCGGAATGCATAAATAATAAGATAAATTTAACATGGGCCACCGTCAGCGAAATAAGTAACGATTATTTTACTATTGAACGTTCAGAGGACTATGCTAATTTTACTGAAATTTGTCGGGTACCGGGAAATGGAAATACCAGCCAAATAAGCAAATACAACTTTACTGATAAGCAACCCTTATCAAAAATGGCATACTACCGACTGAAACAAACTGACTATAATGGACAATTTGAATACTTTCATGCCAATCCGGTAATTTGTAATACCTCGGTTCATGCAATTATATTTCCAAACCCTTCTCAGGGTGATTTTAATGTTCAGACAACACAAAAAGGCGTTTATAAACTCTACAATGTAATACTCCCCAATTTTAAACCAAAAGGTTAGAAAGTTAAGTTAAAAATCT
>CAZTXB010000003.1:0-239015 GCA_964617955.1 uncultured Chitinophaga sp. | reverse complement strand
AAATTAAGTCTTTTTTTAACTAACCCATTGGTCCTATTTTTGGGGAGTATTACAAATTGACTTTTTTATGGAAAAAATTAACAAGGGCTTTAGAGCTTTTAAGTTGTAGAATTTAGTAACCCAAAATTTTCAACATGCTCTTGTAGCTCTGTTCCTTCGAAAAAATCCTTGTTGAAATCACACCCTCATGGTCTTTATCAATGATGATATGCTTGGGTGCCGGGATTAAGCAATGTTGAATTCCGCCATA
Organism: uncultured Chitinophaga sp.; assembly: GCA_964617955.1. Taxonomy (GTDB): domain Bacteria; phylum Bacteroidota; class Bacteroidia; order NS11-12g; family UBA9320; genus JABWCE01. The sequence goes on along the minus strand of CAZTXB010000003.1, from coordinate 238,765 downwards.
ACCTCCAACACTCTCCTGATAAGCGCCTGTGTTAAAAAAACCCAGATAGAGGGGGTCTTCCATATTGATTCTCGGCAAATAGATGGCATTGACATGCTGTTCGGAATTGTAGTAATCGTCGCTGTCGCATGTCAATCCCCCCAGCAAAACCCTTTCGTAAGTTTTATCCCATCGGTTAATGGGAAGCATCAGAAATTTTTTATTGATGGCCCATGCATCGGGCAAGGTGGTCATAAAGCTGCTGTCGATCATGTTCCATTTCTCGCGGTCGTTTTGTTGCTTTTGATACAGAACCTGATAAATGGCTCCTCCGCTTTCTCCCACCGTAAACGAACCAAATTCAGTAAAAATGTTGGGTTCTTCGATCTCATTTTCATTACAAACCTGCTTAATTTGAGCTACGATTTCCTCAGCCATGTAAGCGTAATCGTATTCAAACGACAAGGTATTTTTTATAGGGAAACCTCCGCCGATATTGAGGGAGTCTAAGCTGGGGCAAATCTTCTTAAGGGCGCAATATACCTTTAGGCATTTATGCAACTCGTTCCAGTAATAAGCAGTATCGGTGATGCCTGTATTGATAAAGAAGTGAAGCATTTTTACTTCTACCTGTGGTTTATCCTTAATCTGGTTCTCGTAAAAGGGGACTATGTCCTTATACCCGATTCCGAGTCTGCTGGTGTAAAATTCAAACTTTGGTTCCTCTTCTGCTGCCAGGCGCAGGCCAATTTTGAATGGCTTATCAACCAAGGCAGTAAGCCGGTCCAATTCGCTTTTATTGTCCAAGATAGGCAGGGTATTTTCAAACCCTTCATTGATGATACGCGCCACATTTTCGATATACAGATCGGTTTTGAATCCGTTCGATACGATAAATTGTTCCTTGGTTATTTTTCCTTCAAGGTACAAGGCTTCAATGATGTCAATGTCAAAGGCTGAAGAGGTTTCGATGTGTATGTCGTTCTTTAAAGACTCCTCCAGTACAAATTGGAAATGACTGCTTTTGGTGCAATAGCAGTAATGGTACTTGGCCCGATAATCGCATTTGGCCATGGCCACATTAAACCACATCTTCGCCTTTTTTATGTTTTCCGATATCTTTGGAAGGTAATGAAACTTCAACGGTGTGCCGTATTGTTTAATCAAATCCATCAGGTAGATGTTGTGAAAAGTGAGGGTATTGTCTTCTAACTGAAACTCTTCCTGTGGAAAATTAAAGGTTTGTTGAATGAGGTCGATGTATTTATTTTTCACTATGTAACTGCTTTACTTGGCTATTATTTTGCAAAAGTAAGTTATTTACATATGAGTAATAAAAATTAATGAAAGCCCCTGCTATAAGTTATTTTTGCCGCTTCTATGGAAGTAATTGAATGGGTTGGCGTGGCATTTGGTATTGCAGCAGTGTACCTCTTGGTAATCAATCATGTCTTTACCTGGCCCTTGGGTTTGGTGAACATACTCTGTTTCCTGTGGCTTTTTTGGCACCAAAACCTCTATGGCGATTTTGTGGTTCAGATTATTTTTCTGCTTACGGGCGCATGGGGCTGGCTCAATTGGTCAAAGCAAGAGGTCACAATCCCGAAAATGTTGAACTTCAAAAATCGGATCTTGTTTATTTCTATCACGCTTCTGATATTTCCCTTAATTTATTTCTATCTCAATGTATATACCCATTGCAGTTATCCGATTCTTGAAGCCCTGATATTGGATTTAAGTTTGGTTGGACAGATACTCACCGCCATGAGAAAATTTGAAAATTGGTTTTGGTGGCTGATAGCCGATGTATTAATGGTGATGGTTTACCTTCAAAAGGGCTTATATCCGACGGCGGTTTATGCCGCAATTATATTTTGTCTTGGAATCAAGGGAGCCCGGGATTGGCATAAAATGATCAAATCAGGCTTAGCGGTTTAATTTATCGATGCAATTCTTGCAATAAATATTGCTCACCCTGTCTATGGTTTTTATGGAGCCCTCTGCAGCCCGCATTACGCAGGTTTTAGAATGGGTACAATGGGGCAATCCAAAATTATGACCCAATTCATGCTTTGTAATTTTAAGAACTCTCCGCGTAAGGAGCTTCTTCCCCTTTCCCAATTTAAAGGTGGAAATAACGGCGCACTTTCCGGGTTGGTACCCCAAGCCAAATATACCCCAATCCTTGCCTCCGCCTTTTGTTACGCTGATGTCCTTAGAGGTAAGGGCAAGAATGTAGTCGCTTTCTGCAGGTTTAATTTTCTTGAGATACAATAGAATTTTATTGGCCTTATACCGCTTGTTTGTGGCATACCATGCACTCTTGGGGAGGGAAACCGCAGGCAATATATTCACTTTAAATTCAGGGTTTTCTAATATGGATGCTTTGATTTCTTCGAGCAAAAAGAGCTTCTCTTTCTCAACATCCATGGGTTGAATGGATATGGTGATGTCCTTAAATCGATTTTGATTGCAGCCAAACAGAAGCAGACTTAGGAGTGCGAGAACTGAATTTTTCATGTTGTGGAAGTGGTAAAAAAAAACCGTCCAATGCTTAGGGACGGTTTTTCGTAGGTTTATTAAAAATTATTGCGTGATGTTAACCCTGTTGCACAAACCTACACACTGCTTGAGTAAGGCATAAGTTTTGGTTCCAACAGTTTTATTGGTAAGCTTATAATTAAACAATTGTAAGCGGCCAACCCCGGCCCCTAATTTGGCTATTTCAGCCATTGTGATAACATGGCTTGAAGTTCCGGAAGCAAGCGCTCTTCTATAATTTGCAGAAGGCCCCTGAATAAAAACAATAATGGAATCTCCACCAATGCCCGAGCCCCAGTTGAGCTGAAAATCCTGGTCCTTGCTCAGGTTAATAACTTCAGGTACACTTAACACATTGGGAAAGCCTGAACCGTCGTTATTACTAATGGCTGGTACATCGGTGGCTGTATTTCCTGTTACCGACCACAGTATTTGAGTGCCATAGGTTATTCCGGTAGGGTTAGAAGTTCCTGCAGCAAAAAAGTAAATATTGGCGTCGGTTTTAGAGGTGGCATTTCCGTTGATTGTAACTTTTCCTCCATCGAGAAAAGATTTCATATTTTTATTATTAAAAAAAACGGCATGGGCTGTACCGGCTTTGGTTTCAACACCTGCCGACTTGGTAGAGGTGATGATGGCAGCTAGCACCCCATCGACATTGTTAATAACAGGGGGTAAAGTGACTTCAGGCGCTACAAGAACAATAGGTGTTGGGTCTTCATCCCCATCTGTGGATTTGCAATTTTGAAAAATGAACGCCAGACAGAGTGTGATGAGAAGGAGAGTTTTATTTAGCATTGTCTTATTTTTTTTTCAAACCTAAGGGGAATTGGATGGAATATCAAGTTGAATTTATTTTTTTACAAAAAAAGCCCTGATCTTTTAAAATCAGGGCTTTCTGTAAAATTGTGTTAGGGTTATCTCAAATCAATCTCAGCTACTCCGGGCTTGCTTTTTTTGTCGAATTTAAAAAAGCTGTCTTCCATGCTGATATTTGAACTAAAACCTGTTATTTCATAGAGCGACTCAACTCCGTTTTTGTTGAGAACGGTCATATCCATTATTTTTTTAGCCACTTTGTCTATGGTTAATTTAACCTTAAAAAACGGCTTCTTTTTATCGGTGGGCGTGAGCTCAATGTTCTCGGTTACAACAGAGCCCTTTTTGCCTTCTCCAATAAATTTGGAAAGAAAGCCTTTTTCATAAACAGTAAAAATTTCACTTGGATTGATGTCGTTGCCTTTTGGATTATAATTGCTGATTTGTACCTCATTGGCATCTTTTAGGTAAGTCCACATGGTTTTACCATCACAGTATATTTCCTGGCCATCCATTTCAACCCTGAATTTTTTTCCTTTTACATACAAGGTTCCTTTTTCCGATTGGGAACTCTTATCCTGCTTATTAAAGATCTTGATTTTGAAATTGGCCTTGATCGTTTTGTATGACCGATAATTTTTAGATACTTTATCTAAAATCTGGCTGGCCGCTTTATCACTATTCACAAAAGCTGAGCCAGTAAAAATGATGAATGCTAAAGCCAAGGGCAAGAACATTCTCAATTTTTCAATTCTTTTGATGATACTTTTTTTCATTTCTGATTACTTTCTATGTGTCGGTGCACTAAAAATTTCTGAAGCCGACTCTAATCGTTTTGAATTTTGGCTATTGGCAATTAGAGCTTTCACTTCTTCAAAATCTCCTGCAATATCTGTTCCAGACTCGATTCATCTTTTACCAAAACTTCTCTCGCCTGACTTCCCTTAAATGGGCCTACAATATTAGCAATTTCCATTTGATCTATCAAGCGTCCCGCACGATTATATCCAATTTTCATTTTTCGTTGCAACAAGGATGTACTTCCCTGCTGGTTGCTCACTATAACCTTAGCGGCATCCTCAAACATGCTGTCCCAGTCGTCCGGGGCCATATCGTCCAAGTCAGTCTCACCGTCTTCATCGGCTACTTTTGGAAGGATATAGGCCTGGCTAAAGCCTCTCTGAGAACCGATAAAACCGGTTATTTTTTCGACCTCCGGTGTGTCAACGAATGGGCACTGTAGTCGAATTAAATCGTTTCCATTTGAAAAAAGCATGTCGCCTCTGCCCACCAGTTGGTCTGCCCCGTTGGCATCTAAAATGGTTCGGCTGTCAATTTTTGACGTCACTCTAAATGCAATTCTGGCAGGAAAATTGGCTTTGATCGTTCCGGTAATGATATTGACTGAAGGGCGCTGTGTGGCCAAAACCAGGTGTATTCCTATGGCTCGGGCCAGCTGTGCCAAACGGCTAATAGGGTGTTCAACCTCCTTACCTGCCGTCATGATTAAATCAGCGACCTCATCTATAATCACCACGATGTAAGGCAAAAAACGATGGCCTTCATTTGGGTTGAGTCGTCGGGCAATAAACTTTGTATTGTATTCTTTAATGTTTCTTACCATGGCATCCTGCAAAAGCTCGTACCGGGTGTCCATTTCCAAACACAGCGATTTTAGGGTGGTAATCACTTGTTTGTTGTCGGTAATAATCGCTTCTGATTCGCCGGGCAACTTTGCTAAATAATGCCTTTCAATGGTCCGGAACAAAGTGAGTTCGACCTTTTTGGGATCCACCAATACAAATTTCAATTCCGATGGATGCTTTTTATAAAGCAATGAAATTAACAAAGCATTCAATCCTACCGATTTTCCCTGACCTGTGGCTCCGGCCATCAGCAAGTGAGGCATACGGCTCAAATCGGAAACAAAGACCTCATTGGCAATTGTTTTACCCAAACATACCGGCAAATCCATTTCAGATTTCTGAAACTTTGGACTTAAAAGCATGGACTTCATGGAAACAATTTTTGGATTTTTGTTCGGAACTTCAATCCCAATGGTGCCTTTGCCCGGTATGGGGGCAATTATACGAATGCCCAGAGCAGCTAAACTCAAAGCAATATCGTCCTCAAGATTTTTAATTCTCGAAATTTTTACACCCGCCGAGGGGACAATTTCGAATAAAGTAACGGTTGGGCCGGTGGTAGCCTTTATACTGGAGATGCTGATGTTGTAGTTTTTTAAAGTTTCTACAATCATGTTCTTGCTTTTCTCCAGTTCTTCTATTGAAACTTCTTTCTGCCCTTCTCCTCCATAATCGTTTAAAAAGTCAATTTCGGGAAATTGATAATCCCTCAACTCGAGTGTAGGATCGAAAGGGGTATCGATGGTATAATGTTCAGGAGTCTCAGGTTCCTTATTTTTTGAGATCACAAAAGGGGGCTCTGAATCCTCGATTTCAGCTTCCGTGTCGGTAAGCTCCAGCTCCAACTCCTCTTCTTCAATAGCAGCCTTCTTCGACGGCTTTTCGTCGGCAATGGTGAAACTGAATTCTTGCTTTGCTTCCTCATCTTCCTCATGGCTTAATTCAATTCGGTCTTTCTCAAACAAGGTTTCTCCTGCATAAATGGGGGTCCCATCGTCATGGTATTCTTCATCCAAAGGTTTTGATTTTGAATGAAATAACTTCCTTGCATAATCTCTTAATCCGAAAGGTTCATAGCCAAATACCAACCATGAGATAAGATAAGCTGAGATAAGCAACAAAACCACGGCGCCAATCAAACCGGTCATTTCACGCAGATTTTGAAACAGGTAATAGCCAATTCCTCCTCCAAGCACCGGGGTGTAATTTTGAAATAAAGAGCCGGTGGCCACTATAAACCAGATGCCTATTCCAAGAAAGTATTTTAACCACACAAGAGGATTCAGCAATTTTTTATCGACCATGAGCCAAATTCCATAATGCATGCTGTAAACTGGAATTGCAAACGAAAGGAGCCCAAACCCTTTGTATAAAAAGGCATATCCAAAATTAGCTCCCAAAAAACCCATCCAGTTTTTAAGTTCATAACTGCCCAGTAAGTCCTCGGCTTGCAATACGCTTAAATCGGTTTGCCAGTAAAAGCAAAAGGAAAGCAGAGCTGCTGCAGAAAATAGCGAGAAGCAAACTAAAAATATTCCTATGATGCGGCGTGTGGTGTCATCTTTTAGGGTAATGACATCGCTAAAATCCGTGGATTTGTAGGACGGATCAGACTTTGCAGTGGATCTTGCAGCTTTTTTGTCACCTGCCTTTGATTTGGGAGGTGTTCTCAACTCATTTTCAAAATTATCGACTACCTTTCCTTTACTGCTCATGTTTTTCTCGTATTTGCTCATCGCTAACCATCAAATATAAGGTGGCCACAACAATTTATTTTTACCCGTCTTTAAAACGCTTGTGGATAACCATTTATTTTAACAAACCTTTATGGGGATTATGAAGCTGTTCATTCTTTTTCACTTAGCGGGCTTCCATTTCAAAAGGGAGGTAACCCACACTCGGGCAAGGTATAAAGGCCTTACAAGCTGCTGTTGGCGGCTATCTCCCCATCCTATTATCGCAAATAAAAAACAATCAGCATGCAAGCTTTGGGCTTGTCTAATAGATTGTTCAAAGCATTGGCATTATGGTAAAGAAAATAAGCACCTTAAGCCGATCCTGCATTTTTCTTGTTATCGCATAGGCATAACCCTGAAAGCAGCCCCATACCAGAATGACTCATGTTGTCGATTAGTCCATAGATGGCAGTGAGTTCTGGTCCTGAAAATTCCGGATTAAAAAGGCTGTGTTTGGATTTTGAGCTATTCGGAAAAAAGATCCCGCTCGAGCCAATCGGATTCTATAAGATCTATAGCTTCATCAATGCCCGGAAGGGTTTTTATAGGATCGCCTACCAATTCTTGCAGAGTTTCGGAAGTGGTCACCAAGAGGAGGTATCCGCTTTTAGCCATAAGCTCTTCATTCAAAAACTTAAGTTGATCTAAATCGTCGTCGGCTAAAAAGCTCAGAGTCCCGGCAAAAAGTATGACATGCGCCATATCAGGATTGTCTCCCAAGATCAAATTGATGATGTCGTCTAAATCTTCTGTTTCAAGGTATTCAAATTCCGGTTCGAGAAGTATGTAATGTTCGTTATGTGTGGTGTGGAATGACATAGAAAATAAAGCAATGCAAATTTTAATCTTTAATTTCGCAATCCCAACTAAGAGTTTGGGCAAAAAAACGACATCATAATGAATTCAAAAATAGCATTGGTTACAGGTGCAACCGCAGGGATAGGAAGGGCTACAGCATTAATGCTCGCCGGGTCGGGTTATGATTTGATCATATGTGGCCGACGCGAAAACAAACTGAAAGAGGTTTCGAAAGCACTGGAAGCTCTTGGAGTAAGGGTATTGCAAAAGAAAATTGATGTAAGCAAAAGATCAGAGGTGGTGACGTTTTTTGACCATTTGCCTAAGGAATGGAAGTCGATTGATTTGCTGATCAATAACGCCGGCCTGGCTGCTGGATTGAATTCCTTTTCAGATGGAGATCTGGACGATTGGGATGAAATGATCGACACCAACGTGAAAGGTTTACTTTATGTATCACGCATGGTTATGCCGGGCATGGTAGAACGCAAAAGCGGACATATTATTAACCTGGGCAGCATAGCGGGCAAAGAAATTTACCCCAATGGCAATGTGTATTGTGGTACCAAGCACGCTGTGGACGCGCTCACCAAATCCATGAGAAGAGAGTTGGCCGAACATAAAATTCGGGTGACCGCCATTCATCCCGGAGCTGTAGAAACGGAATTTTCTTTGGTTCGATTCAAGGGAGATGCCCAAAAGGCAGCAAAGGTGTATGAAGGATTTGAGAACCTGGTTGCCGATGATATTGCCGAAGCCATCCTCTGGTGCATCCATCGCCCAGCTCATGTAAATATCAATGATTTGGTCATTATGCCTATTGCCCAACCTGCTGCCGGGCAAATCATTAGAGACAAATCCTAGGCTAAGATGGCCTGAAATTTCATCGGGCATTGTTTTCAATTTTAGTTTATTTTCACGACCTCAATTTAAGAAATGAAATTATTATACAGTGTTTTTTTCTTGTCCTTTTTAATGATTGCTTCTGTTGTCAAAGGTCAATCGGATACGATACAAACTTTCACGTTTAAAGATTCTACTAAACGTTCAGGGATGTTTAAATTTCCATCGGCCGACATCAAGTATCGAAAGGTGCTGATGCTTTATACTTTAAAATGTTACCCCAAGGTATCTAAATACGACAACAAATATCCCTGCGGAGAATGGGATTACCTTACCTATACTTTTGTAACCACCAAGTCTTCCGAAGTCTTTGAAATTGCCCGCTATATTACTCCCTATGGCATAAACTTAACTCTGGGCCCGAATGGCTTTACCTGGGTTTATGACGTCACCGATTACCTCAACTTACTGAGAGATTCGGTGAAATTATCGGCCGGAAATACCCAGGAGTTGCTCGATTTGAAGTTTGTTTTTACGAAGGGAAACCTACCTGCAAAGGTTCTTAAAATTAACCAGATTTGGGATAAGGGCGCTACTTCTTACAGCTATGCCGATCTCTCATCCGATAAAAGACTCTTCCCAAAAGCTCTGAAAATAATGGATTCATCAGCTGTACTTAAATACAGGGGACGCATCACAGGCCACGGCCACAATAGCAACGACGGAAAGTATCCCCACTGCTGTGAGTGGAAAAATAACACCCATTCTTTGTATTCAGGCTCCAAATTGATCGGGGACTGGAGCATTTGGCAAACCCTCGACTGCGCCGACAATCCGGTGTTTCCACAGGGAGGAACTTGGCCTTATGCCAGAGAAGGATGGTGTCCCGGTGATAAGGTGAAGGATAATGAATGGGATGTCACTCGGTTTAAGTCGGGCGATAGCCTTCGTTTAGATTATAGAATTACACCTGTGCCAACCGATAATTTGGGTATGGGTGGCGGAAACTACGTGATGGCGCACCACCTCATTGAATACGGAAAACCCAATTTTGCAAACGATGCTGAAATTCTGGAAGTGGTTGCACCGAGCACACAGCAAATAAGAAGCAGATTTAACCCTGCCTGCGCCGAACCGAAAATTATTCTCAGAAATAACTCCTTAGATACCATGAATGCATGCGAACTGGAATACTCGGTTTCGGGAGGCTACACAATGAAATATAAATGGAAAGGCAAGCTTGGATTTTTGCAAACAGAAGTGGTGGATTTGCCTATTTATGATGCTGGGTTTTTTAGAGGCGATGGAAAAAATATGTTTAAATGCTCCGTTCTTTCCCGAAACGGAAAGGCCGATGACCATCCGGATAACAACATGGAGACCTCTAACTTTAAATTGCCTGATATCTATAAAGATAAATTGTTCATTGAGTTTAAAACAAATAATTTTCCTACAGAGAATAAATATGTATTAAGAGATTCTCGCGACAGCATCATTCTCCAAAGAGATCAATTGGCAGCCAATAAAGTATACAGAGACACGCTTAAAAATCTAAAACCGGGCTGCTACACCCTCGAGTTGACTGATGAAGGAACCGATGGGCTGAGTTTTTGGGCCAATTCAGCCCAGGGCTCAGGATACCTCAGGTTGAGAAAAGCAACTGCCAACACAGTTTTGAAAAATTTTGGAACCGATTTCGGATACCGGATCTACTATGCCTTTATAGCAGACAGTTTGCAAATAGGCAAGCAACCCGAAGAACCGATCATTGACGATTCCGAAAAGGTATTTATTCTGCCTAACCCATCTCAAGGAGATTTTAAAATTATCACCGCGGGATTGTCGGGCGTTTTTAAACTCGAGATGTATGACGCTGTTGGTCACAAGGTTTTTGGCTTGGAGCAGGATTTGGATCTCAAAAGCGATATAGAAATCAGAGGCCTAAACGCATCTTCTGGCTTGTATTTTATTAGATTGAGTCAGGACAGCAAAACCCTGGTAAAGCGACTTATCCTGGAATAAAAAGGCATTCTTTTTTGCAAGGATTCTAAAAATTCATTTCCCGAATTTGCCAATCTTTTTTTTCAATTCTGAAAATCAGAACGTCCATGTCCAACCATTTTGTTCCTTTGTCCCTTATCAGACCATTTTTCAATGCCACCTTCTGAGACTTTAAATTTTGATGATGAATGATGGAGATAACAGAATCTGCAAGGTCGTTAAGAAAAGCGTAATTCAAAAACAGTTTTGCTGCTTCAGGTGCATATCCTCTTCCCCAATATTTTTTAAAAAGATGGTACCCAACTTCCAATTCTTTTTTACCATCGACCTCCTGTTCCAACAAACCACATTGCCCGATAAATTCGTTGGTCGTTTTATTGTGAAGGGCCTGTAGGCCATATTTATGTTCACGGTAGCGTTTCAGTTGTTTTTCGACCCACTCTTTCGAGCGCTGCTCTGCTGCATAATCTACTTTGGGGAAAAATTCTACACAATCCTTATCGGATAAAAACCCGGTCCATGCGAGCATATCGTCTTCTGTAAGCATTCTTGTTTTCAGCCTCTGCGATTCAAGTCCTTCTTCGTATTTGTAACGGCTCATGGTTTTCAAAGGTCAGTATTTTTTTACAATAAAACGCCTCAGCATCGGGTTGAAAATACTTCAGGCGCTAAAAACTTTATCATGCGATGCTATGTTTTTACCAATACCTTTGCGGCAAATTTATAAGCTGACATAGCCGATGATTGAAACTGATATACTTGTTATAGGTGCAGGTCCTTGTGGATTGTTTACGGTGTTTGAGGCGGGGCTCATCAAGCTCCACTGCCATCTGATAGACGCTTTGGCCCAACCGGGGGGACAACTTACCGAGATTTATCCAAAAAAACCCATTTACGACATTCCGGGATTCCCGAAAATTTTAGCAGGTGAACTCGTTAGCAATTTGTTGAAACAAGCGGAGCCATTTAAGCCCGGATTTACCTTAGGAGAGAGGGCTGAAACCATTGAAAAAATGGAAGATGGCCGATGGAAGCTCATAACGAATAAAGGTACCGTACATGCCGCGCCCGTTATTGCGATAGCAGGCGGACTTGGATGTTTCGAACCGCGGAAACCTGAAATAATAAATTTATCAGAGTTTGAAGACAAGGGTATTGATTACATTATCAAGGATCCCGAAAAATACCGCGGGCAAAAAGTGATCATTTCCGGAGGTGGTGACTCAGCTTTGGATTGGACTATCTTTCTTGCTGAAGTTGCAGACAAAGTAACCCTGGTGCATCGCAGAACTACATTTAGAGGGCACCTCGATTCTGTTCAAAAAGTAATGGATTTACACGCCTCAGGAAAAATAGAATTATTGCTCAATTCTGAAGTGCATGAATTACGGGGAGGAGAACACCTTCATTCGGTCGGCATTACAAATTTTGAAAATGAATCAATGGTGAATATCAACACTGATTATTTCATCCCCTTATTCGGCCTTTCGCCTAAATTGGGTCCGTTGAAGGATTGGGGACTTAATTTAACCAAGGAATCCATTCCCGTAAATGTGACGGATTACAGTACCAATATTCCTGGAATTTACGCCATAGGCGACATTAACGATTACCCGGGAAAACTTCGATTGATATTATGTGGGTTTCACGAAGCCACCCTCATGGTGCAATCGGCCTTTAAACGCATTTATCCGGACAAAAGTTTGGTTCTAAAGTATACGACGGTCACAGGTGTAAAGTCGTTTGCCTCTTAAATGGACAATCTCATTAACATAAAAGTAATAGATTTACTGGGGGTTGAACACAAAATTCAAGCCCCTACCGACATGGGCTTGAACCTAATGGAAGCCATTCGCGCAAACAATTTGCAAATTAAAGCTACTTGCGGAGGCATGGCACTTTGCGCTACCTGTCATGTTCTGGTTAAAAGCCAACACAGACTTTCGCCAATGAGTGAGGATGAAGAAGCCATGCTTGACGAGGCGTTTTTGCTCGACGATACAGAGAGTCGCCTGAGTTGTCAGATTTATTTAACCCATGAAATGGAAGGCTTGGTGGTTGCCCTTGGTGAAAACACCGGTGCTTAATAAGCCCAAGAAAATGATCTAATACGCCCTGGCGAATAAAACCCTTTGATGACTGGGTTTTCCGCTGTAAATACACAGCCCTTCTTCAAACGTATTATTCAGCGGTATGCATCGAATGGTAGCCTTGGTTTTTTCCTTTATCGTTTCTTCGGTTTCTGAAGAGCCATCCCAATGCGCACTTACAAAGCCTCCCTTTTCTAAAGCCGCTTCAAATTCGGCAAAGGAATTCACACTATGGATATTGGATTTCTGAAAATTTTTAGCCCTTGTATAAATGTTAACTTGAATTTCATCCAGGAGCCTTTGTATGGTTTCGGTTAAACCTTCCATACTTACGCTCATTTTTTCTTTGGTGTCTCTACGAGCCAATTCAACGGTATTGTTTTGCAAGTCCCTCGGTCCAATGGCTATTCTCAAAGGCACACCTTTCAACTCGTATTCGGCAAACTTCCACCCGCTGCGCTGGGTATCACGGTTGTCGTATTTAACAGAAATACCTGCTTTTTTTAAGGCATCGTGCAAAGGTCTTACGTGTTTTGAAATGGTTTCCAATTCTTCTTCACCTTTATATATGGGTACGATAACGACCTGAATCGGCGCTAAATTTGGAGGAAGCACCAATCCGTCATCGTCGGAATGCGCCATAATCAATGCGCCCATGAGGCGGGTACTTACACCCCAGCTGGTGGCCCATACGTATTCCTTATGGCCCTCCTTTGTCGCAAATTTAACGTCAAAGGCCTTGGCGAAATTTTGACCCAGGAAATGGGAGGTTCCCATTTGTAGGGCCTTGCCATCCTGCATCATCCCTTCTATGGTGTACGTTTCTTCTGCTCCGGCAAATCGCTCATTAGGGGTCTTTACGCCTTTTATAACCGGTATAGCTAAAAAACTTTCAGCAAATTCTGCATATACTTCCAGCATTCTTTCTGATTCTTCAATAGCCTCTTGTCTAGTTGAATGAGCGGTATGTCCTTCTTGCCATAAAAATTCGGTGGTTCTTAAAAATAAACGGGTTCTCATTTCCCATCTCACCACATTGGCCCATTGATTTATTAATAAAGGCAAATCGCGATAACTTTGAATCCAATTTTTATAGGTGCTCCAAATAATAGCCTCGGAGGTTGGTCTAACTATGAGTTCTTCTTCTAATTTTGCATCGGGGTCAACCATTAATTTGCCCGGGTTGTCAGGATCGTTTTTCAATCGATAGTGGGTTACAATGGCACATTCTTTGGCAAATCCCTCTGCATTTTTTTCTTCAGCCTCGAAAAGACTCTTTGGAACAAACAAGGGAAAATAAGCATTACTGTGTCCAGTTTCTTTAAACATTTTGTCTAATTGCTGCTGCATTTTTTCCCAGATTGCATAACCGTATGGTTTTATGACCATGCAACCTCTTACGGCTGAATGTTCAGCTAAATCAGCATTTACAACCAGATCGTTGTACCATTTTGAGTAGTCTTCCTCCCTTTTTATCTTTTGAAAAGCCATCTATATTTATTATTGTACCTTTGGTATAATTCTTGTCTGTTAAGGTTGGCAAAGTTATACTAAATGCACAATTAAATATTTCAATCATGAAGACACTCTTACAATTTATCGTCGTTTTATTTTTCTTTAGCTCCTGTGCTTCGTTCAAAAACTCAGGCAATAGCAATTTGGGGCAATATGATGATGCCTATTTTACGCCTTCTGATGAAAAGGATATCGCAACCACTAACAAGCCAACGCCGGATGTTCAAACCCCTGTAACTACAAATCCGGGCTCAGATGACAGGGAACCCGATTACAGAAAATATAAGGAAGGTGAGGGGGAAGATATCGCGCGTACTCCGGATTCAGGTGCTCCAAACAGCTACAACCAGGATGATAATTCGGGATCCGGCAACTACAACTACTATGATGAAGACGATGATTTTTCATATGGAAGGTCTTTTAACCGCTTTCGCTATTCCGACGGATTTAGCGACGGCTATCAGGCCGGGCTTTACAACAATTACTACAATGCCGGCAGTTACTACAACGCCTATTACAGCAACCCTTACTGGGGATGGAACAGACCTTTGAGGTCTCAGTTTTGGGTGGGATACAATGTTTGGAACGGATGGAACATAGGTTACAATTACGGGTACCCGGGTTGGGGTTGGAGAACAAACTTTTGCCCGGTGTATAATAATTTTTGTGATCCATGGTTTGCGTACCCCAATGCCTGGGGGTATTACTCAAATCCTTACTATGGGGGCTTTGGTTACGGCTACTATAATCCCTATTACTCGCCATTTTACAATAGCTGGGGCTATTACAATTATGGATATAATGGGTTCAACAGCTATTATGGAGGCAATTGGTATAACCAGGTTTATAACAACAATGTAGGTGTCGGAGTTGTAAGAACAAACAATACCATGTATGGACCGAGAGAAACCATAGGAAGCAATTCCCACTCCACCTCCCGAAACGATCAGGTTTCGCCAAGAGGAAGAGGAAAAATGGTTGAACAGATACCGGTAGACAAGGGAAATACATACGACCCAAGGAAACCCAGAGACGGCATGTCAGGAACCACTAATCCTGGTAACAGAGGCAGAAGCATGGAACCAGGTGGAGAAACTCAGGCCGATCCATCAGCGGGAAGTAACGGTAGGACCCACTCCAACCCAGGATACACGGATCCCGGAACTTCAGGTAATAATGGCACAGTAGCCCCTGGCAACGAGGACAATTCACGCAGCCGAAGCAGAGAAATTGACCGCACCACTCCCGATTATAACGGAGGAAATAACCCACCTTCAAGAGGAAACAACAGCCCTACCGAGTACGATAGAAATTCAGGCAACAACACGGTTCCTGAGTCAAGAGGAAATAATAGCCGACGCTCTTATGAGCCGGCTAATACAGAAAGAGACAGAGGCTCCGGAAACGGCAACAGAACCTATGAGGGGTCGGGAGGCAACCGAAACGAAGGTCAGCCATCGGCACCATCAAGAAGCCGCAGCAGGGGTTATGATACCCCTCCGGATAATAGCAATAGGAATTACGAGCCGGGAAATACCCCCGGAACCAATAACGGCTCGCGCAAAAACAGAAATGAAGAACAACCTTCAGCACCTTCGAGAAGTAGGAGCAGAAGTTACGATGCACCTGCCGAAAACCACAATGGAGGCAGCAGCCGTCCACCCGAAAATAACCAAAGAAGTTATGAACCCAGAAGTACCCCAAGAACTTATGATGGCGGTGGTTCAAGAGGAGGCAGCAGCAGTGGTGGCTCAACATCGCCCGGTTCAGGTGGCGGCGGCGGAGGATCATCCAGTCCCTCAAGAGGCAGGGGTAGATAAATTCAGGATGGAGATTTAATATGGCTGATGCCAAAGGCAAAATCTCTAAGCCCCTTAACTTCATTCCAAAAACCAATTGCAATAAGTGAAGGAGAGGCGCATCATCACCATAGATCAGCAAATTTTTTTTTTAAAAACTTTCAACAATGCATAAAAACATAATTATGAAAAAGTCAATTTTATCAGGCTTAATGTCTCTTCTCTGTCTGCAAGTTGTAGCACAAAACGATATAGATGCCATTCGCTATACCAACAAAAAATTTGGCAGCACGGCCAAATCAATGTCTTTGGCCGGAGCAGTCGGCTCATTGGGAGCTGATGTTTCCTCAGCATCAGTAAATCCAGCAGGACTGGCGCAATACCGCAACGGAGAATTTTCGTTCTCTATTGGGTTTGTAAATAATACCAATACCGGTACCTACTTCAACAATTCGGTTTCCGACAATACTTTCAAGATGAACATACCTAACTTCGGATTGGTTTTTGCCAATAAAACTGACGTTAAAAAAGACGAAAAGGGCTGGAAAAATTATACCATTTCTTTTAACCAGGCCAGGGTTGCCGATTTTAACAGGGTTACCAATTTTTCAGGAGTAAATACCAAAACCAGCTTGATGGATTATTTTGCTGAAAGGGCAAATGGCTTAACGGTAAACCAGATTAGGGCCACTGACGACGATTTTGACAATGGGTTTGTTTCTAAAACCTCCATGGCTTGGGAGGCCTATCTGATCGATTCGGTTGGAAACAGGAAATACGCCCCCCACGCCAACCCGATATTTCACGATATTTTGCAAAAGGGTTTGGTGCAACAAAAGGGAGGAATGAATGAATATAATTTCTCCATGGCAGGAAATTATAACAATTTGGTTTTCCTGGGTGCAACGGTTTCCTATACCAGCGTTAATTTCAGAGAAACGAGAACCCATGGCGAAACCAACGACCCGGCCGACAACAACAACTTATCCCTAAGCCATTTTAATTACACCGAGAATTTAAGCACTACCGGCGGTGGATTTTCAGGGCGATTGGGAATTATTGTGAGGGCTGCGGATTATCTGCGTCTTGGCGCAAACCTGCAAACACCGCAACTTATTAAATTGTCGGATAATTACGATTTTAAAATGAATTCGACCTTAAGAAATGGCGATTATTTTAATTTTGTGAGCAAAAAGGGTAACTATTCCTATACATTGCTCACGCCGGCTCGCTACACCTTGAGCGCGACAGCCCTTGCAGGTAAGAGAGGTTTTATTAGCGCCGACGTGGAAAAAGTAGATTACGCGGCCATGCGCCTCCGAAGCGACGATGGATCAAATGCCATGGAAATTGCCAATGACGACATTCGAAGCAAATACAGCGCTGCCATCAACTATAGGATCGGTGGAGAATTGGTTATCGATGATTTCAGACTCAGAGGGGGGTATGCCAGTTATGGTTCGCCATTTGGAAGCAAATCTGATAATCTCAGAACCCATTTTATTACAGGCGGCCTGGGTATAAAGCAAGAAGATTGGGCGCTGGATCTCGGCGTGGTTCAAGCTGCAACCAAGGATATTTATCAACCCTATGTGCTCAACGACTCCAGTAAACCTGCCGTATCGGTAAGCAATAAGTTTGCCTCAACCAATATCGTGATTACCGTGAGTTCAAGATTTTAATGGTGAGCTATTTAACCGCAATTACCGAAATTTCAACATTGGCCGCTTTGGGTAATGCGCTTACCTGTACGGTTTCCCTTGCCGGAAAATCCTTTGTGAAGTAACTCCCGTAAACGGCATTAATCTTTGCAAAATTGTTGAGATCGATCACAAAAATGGAGGTCTTCACAATGTTTGAATAGTCCATTCCCGCAGCCTTTAGAATTTCACCAAGGTTTTTCATCACCTGGTGGGTTTCGGCTTCGATGTCGGTTTGTATCATACGGCCATCCTTGGCATCTATGGCGATGGCCCCCGAAACATAAAGGGTATTACCGCTTAATACAGCCTGATTGTAAGGACCGATGGGATCCGGAGCGCTTGTGGTTTTTATTATGGTTTTTGACATTTTAACAGGAGGGGTCATTTTACATTGAGAAATGATTAAACAACACAAAATGACGGCATATTTCATATTCTACAAAATTAATTCAATCCGCCTTCTTTCATTCTTTCTGCATTTTCTGCCAATTGCAGCTGTTCAATTATTTCCTGAATGTCGCCATTCATGACGTCGGGCAAGTTGTACAAGGTTAATCCTATCCTGTGGTCTGTCACACGTCCCTGGGGATAGTTATAGGTTCGAATCTTGGCACTTCGGTCGCCTGTGCTCACCATGGTCTTGCGCTTTCCGGCTATAGCTTCCTCGTGCTTGCGTACTTCCTCTTCATATAATTTCGATCTCAGCATATTCATAGCCTTTTCTCTGTTTTTGAGCTGTGTTCTTTCGGTTTGGCAAATTACCACAACCCCAGTGGGAATATGGGTGAGCTGTACTTTGGTTTCAACCTTGTTCACATTCTGCCCTCCGGCACCTCCGCTTCGCGAGGTTTCCATTTTTACGTCGGCCGGATTTAAAAAAAAGTCGACTTCCTCTGCCTCGGGCAACACGGCCACGGTGGCTGCCGAGGTATGAACCCTTCCGCTGGCCTCAGTATCTGGCACGCGTTGTACCCTGTGAACCCCGCTTTCAAATTTCATGGTGCCATACACATCCCTGCCGGTAACCTCTACCACAACCTCCTTATATCCTCCTGCCGAACCTTCATTCTCATCGAGAATGGAAGCTTGCCATCCCTTCTTCTCAAAGTACTTTAAATACATTCTTAAAAGATCACCTGCGAAAATGCTGGCTTCATCGCCTCCTGTTCCTCCTCTGATTTCCACAATGGCATCCTTTGAATCTTCAGGGTCCTTGGGCAACAACCTCGACCTGGTAAGTTTTTCCAATTCTTCCTGCCTCGAGCTCAGTTCGTCGATTTCATATTTGGCCATTTCTCTCAATTCCTCATCCTTTTCGGTATTTAATATGGTTTTGGCCTCCTGCAAATTTTTAAGCAATAATCTATACTCCTGGTAAATTTCGTCAATTTCTTTGAGGTCGACGTACTCCTTATTGAGTTGCTTAAATTTATTCATATCCGACATGGTGTCGGCGCTGCTCAAAAGCAACTCCACTTCCTTGAATCGCGCATTAATCGCTTCCAGCTTGTCTAGCATAAGCCGCAAAGATAATTCTATTATACTGGTTTTTGAGCAATGGGCGTTTTAATAGATATGTTTAATCTTAGTATTTTAGCAGAGCCAAATTACTTTAGAATAGTATCGTAAGCCGGACACAGAAACATATTAAAAGGGTCTAATATATTAAAAGGGACTCATGGAGTGATCTTTTATTTGAACCTTATTGTTTCAAAAATATACACTATTGTCACTTACGATCTCGATTAAGTTGGAGAACATATTTTATATAAACCAATTATTTAACTAATGTTCATCCTATTCAATGTTTTTTATTTTAATATTAAAAATTTCTTCATGTTTAAGTTTTCAAATCCTTCTATATGAATAAAGTAAACACCATTTTTTAATGAATTTAGGTCAATATTATTTATATTTGGTCCACGACTTAGAGTAATTTCTTTTTCTAAAATAAGGTCGCCAACAGCGTTCATGATGCAATATTTTGTTTTCATTACCGACTCACTGTTTACCTCAAGCCAAAGATTAGTTGAAGTTGGAATAGGAAGTACTTTTATAGAATTATTAGTTCCAGATGAATAAAAGTAACTAACAACTTTTATGTCAGAATAGGTAAAATCCCCGTTATAATCCGTTTGCTTTAATCTATAGTAATTGTCCCCTTTCTGAAGTAGGGAGTCGGTGTATAAATATCTCAATATCTGCTGACTATATCCTGCCCCTTCAACTTTAGCTATGGTTTCAAAATACAAGCCATCTCTGCTTTTTTCTATTGAAAAATATTCATTATCAGTTTCTGAGGCAGTGGCCCAGGTTAGGATACACTGTTCTTTATTAATTTTTGTATCAAAGTACAATAGTTCCACAGGTAATACTTGAGTTCCAACTGAGTAAAAGCTAGAAGGTGAATTCTGATTATTATATTCTGTAAGTATCCAGCCACTCCCCAACGCAATATCAGAAATACGAAACTCATCGATATAACCATCATATAATCCTCCATTCCATGCACCGCCTATATCAAAGTTATTGAAACTTGAAAGAGTTCTAGTCATACTGGTCCCACTATGCCAAAGACTACCATTATGGTATAGTTTCATTTCTCCTGTGCTTGTGTTTTTGGTGCAAACCCAATAATTCCATTGACCTTCATATTCGGAAGCGCTTGCAGCCTTCGAAATACGGTCGTAAGAACCTCCCCCGCTGTTACCACAGTCATAATATACTGTTCCATCGCTATAAGGACATGAAATGGATGCAACTCTGTTAGCGCTCGCATCGGAGCCGTAAAATAGAAAATGGGAAGCAGGCTGCACTGCCGCATCCCCATATTGCCAAAAGGAAAATGTTACAGATGTGGAAAGACCAAAGTTCGGGTTTGCAATCGTAATACGATCGTTCGCAAAATCTTGAGCTTTTCCTATTTTGCCATCAATTTGAGTTGAGTATCCAGCCCCTGGTTGCCCGGTACCATGCTTAGCATTGCTTGTTGACTCCACAAATTCATTGGACGTGCCATTGCTTGATTCTTTTAAATGCCAAACAGCCTTATAATTTGAGTTCCAGGTAGCATTCATACTTTGTTGATCTGATGCCCCTGAATAACCATAATACATATAGATTATTGTATTGGACGAAGCCGAAAGACTTGGAATTTTTACCCATGCTACCAATGTACCGGATGAATATCTTTCTCTATCATAATCTAGTTTAGTTGTCCCATCACTAGACGTGAATAAAATATCAAATCCGTCAGATCTTGCATTGGAAGCTAAATCATTGTCTGAATTTAAGTTTATGAGGACTGGGAAATTGCTATGAGGCGCACCACTTGAGTTTACTTTTGTATAATCGATTGTAATTTGTTTACGAGAACTCCAGTTGTTGTTGTACCAACTCTGAGCAGAACATTGCATTATGAAAAAAAAGTTTAACTGCATCAACAATAAACTAATGCTCCTTTTAAAATTGTTAAACCATAACATCCTCATTATAATCACCTTAATGTTTAATGAGTAAAAATTTTTGAACTTTGTTTTCATAAATAAAATAATTTTTAGATGAAACTGAACTAATCTTTTTTAATCTAAATGGAATCGACAAAAATTGGGCCACAAAATGTAATATACTAATAATCAATAGTATACTGATAAATGGAGGACCTTAAATATTCCACAAGTTGGAAAAAAATTTATTTTAGAGACTTTTAATCAATACGTACCTAGGCTAAATGATTTTTTGAGAGAACTGTTTCCTACAATTTCTTAAATAGTTAAACCCGAAACCGGCTAAAAAGAAATCACAGAAATCTTGGTTGATTCATGAAGATAAATTTGAGAATTTTCAGTCCGAATGCCTATAAAATCCCGCCCCATAAAATCCCCCTTTTCGCTGAGTTTAAATGAATCCTTTTCAAAGGTAGCCGGGTTATAAATGAAGAGATCCTTAGGGGTTGCATAAATGATTTGCTCAGCTCTTACCTGAAAGGAAGTGAAATTTTCCAAGGAGAGGGTTTTGAGATAGTTTCCCAAAATATCAAAAACCATAAGGCGGCCTGAATTAATTTTCATATAAACCTGTTTGCCGTCATCGACCAACATTTGAGGACTGATTGCGGTATCGGTGACATTGGCTAAATTGATGGATTCCGATTGCCTGTCTCCTTGCTTGCCGGCTTTTATTAATTTAAAATTATCAGGGTCGAAAAACCATATCCCGTTGTCGTAACTTCGGCAAACAGCCAAAATGTTGTTGACCCCTAAGGTCTTATATAAATCGGTTTCTCCTCTGTAATTGAGCATGTTGTCGAAGTACACCAACTTGTTTTGATCCTTATAAAAAACATAAATCTCCAATGGATTGCTGGCGTCGATGAGGGTGGCATCTCCCAATACTTTGAAATTAGCCTCGGTCATTTTTTTACCTGAGGAATTGAACTTTTGAATATCGTTTTTGGCGGTCAATACAAAAACATTCCCAATTTTATCGGTAGTGAAAAATTTGAATTGGCCCTGTATTTCTCTAATGTCCATTTTCTTGGTGAAGGATGAGAAACCAAAAAACAGAGAAATTAAAACAAGCGTTAAATATCTTTTTTTGAATCCGGCCTGCTGTTTTGGCCCAATGGGCTTTATAAATGAATAAGCCATTATGATATTACGTTTTGGGCCATTTCCTGAGTTCAATTTCATTTCCATCAAACACTGCATAGGAGTTAAACGTAAACCAATCGCCAAGATTGATGTATCTTGAATTTTGATGGAGAGGGATGTCTAAAGCCAAATGGCGGTGACCGAAAATAAGGTAATCGTAAGGGGTCGATTTTAACAACTCCCGGCTATATTGGACCAACCATTCCTCTTCAGGATTAATTTTCTCATTTTCAATCTTCGATTGGGCCAGTCGGCTTTTTGAAGAAAAATAATTGGCCAGCCCCATGCCTATAGAAGGGTGCAGAAAAGCAAATGTCCTTTGGCATAGTTTGCTTCGAAATATTTTTTTTAACACTTTATAGTTGGCATCGCCATTTCCTAAACCATCCCCATGGTGTACAAAAAATTTCTTGCCATTGCGTTCAAACACATATTCATTGCTGTGGATGGTAGCCCCAAATTCATTCTCGAAGTATCCAAACATCCACATGTCGTGGTTGCCCTTGAAAAAATGGAGTTTGATGCCACTGTCGGCGAGCTTGGCAAGGCAACCCAACAATCGGGTGTAACCTTTGGGAACCACATACTTGTATTCGAACCAAAAATCGAAGACGTCGCCAACCAAAAAAATTTCCTCTGCTTGCGGGGCTATAGATTCAAGCCATGAAACCAGGTTTCGCTCCCTTATCAAACTTTCATGGGCATTGGGGATTCCCAGATGAAAATCGGAGGCGAAATAGAGATGTCCCATGGTGCAAACTTAATCAAGTTTAATGCAAAGGGGAACAGAATTCTTAATTTAGATTTTAAAACTGCCCGACAGATTTGTAACTCTATGCTAGATTTTATAAAAGGTTTTTGCAGCCTTGCCTGAAGTTTCGGCAGTTTCATAGTGGAACAGTCCAAACAAAAGCTAGTCAATCATCTTCATCAATGGGCTTCCAGCCAATTCAACCCGCTTCCTGACTCTACCAAAACAGGGACCTCAAGTTTCATTGCGTTTTCCATGGCCTTTACAATTACCGGAGTCACTTCAGCCAACTCCTTTTTGGGCACATCAAATACCAATTCGTCATGCACTTGCAAAATCATTTTGGTATCAAATTTATGCTCCCGCAACTTTTTGTCTACCTCTATCATCGCAAGTTTAATCATATCGGCTGCACTTCCTTGAATAGGGGCATTAATAGAATTTCGCTCCGCAAATCCTACAACGGTTCGGTTATTACTGGTAATGTCGCGAATGTACCTCCGCCGGCCGGCCAGGGTTTTAACAAAACCATGCTCTCTGCAATAATTTACCGTGTCGGCCACGTATTTTTTTATGCCCGAAAATTGTTCAAAGTAGTTGTCGATAATTTCCTTCGCTTCGCTACGGCTTATACCCACCCTTTGCGACAAGCCAAATGCCGAAATGCCGTATATTATTCCGAAGTTTACGGTCTTGGCTTTTCGGCGCATGTCGCTGTCGACCGATGCGATGGGTACGTTCCAAACCTTACTTGCAGTGGCCGTATGAATATCCAAACCCTGATTAAAGGCCTCTATCATTCCTGCATCTTTGCTGATGGAGGCAATAATTCGCAACTCAATTTGTGAATAATCGGCGCTGAGCAGAATATGGTTTTCATCTCTGGGTACAAAGGCCTTGCGTATCTCCTTTCCCTTCTCAGTTCGGATAGGTATATTCTGTAAATTTGGGTTATTGCTGCTCAATCGCCCGGTAGCCGCTACGGCTTGGTTAAATGAGGTATGAACCCGGCCGGTTTTGGGGTGAATGAGCAGAGGCAGAGCATCCACATAGGTCGATTTTAATTTTTGTACCTGACGGAAATCCAAAATTTTCTGGGGGAGAGGATGCGCATTCACCAACAAACTCAACACTTCCTCACCGGTTTGATATTGCCCCGTTTTCGTTTTCTTTGCCTTGGGATCCAATTTTAGATTGTCGAATAGCACCTCTCCAAGCTGCTTTGGGCTCGAAATGTTAAATTTAACGCCCGCCAGTTCGTAGATTTCTTTCTCGGTCTCAATGGCTTGTGATTCAAGCAATTGAGATAATTCGCCTAAGGCTGCTTTATCAATTTTAACGCCCTCATTCTCCATGCGGTATAACACAGGTACCAATGGCATTTCAATATTTTCTAAAATAGCCTGGGTATCCTCTTTTTTAAGCATGGGTTTAAAAATTTCTCCCAATTGCCAGGTAATATCAGCGTCTTCGGCAGCGTATTCTTTGGCTAATTCAATATCCACTTCTCTGAAGTTGAGCTGATCTTTGCCCTTTTTTCCAATCAATTCAGTAATAGAAACAGGCTTGTATCCCAGATATTTTTCAGATAAAACATCCATGCCGTGTTTCTGGTCGGGCTCGAGCAGATAGTGGGCCAGCATGGTATCGAACATTTTGCCTTTGATCTCTATTCCGTAATTGGCCAAAATGGCCAAATCGTATTTAATGTTTTGCGCCACCTTTTCAATCGTTTCATCTTCAAAAAATACCCTGAAATGCTTTAAAATCTCTCCCGCCTCTTTTGGGTTGTCGGGAAAGGGTACATACCAAGCCTCTGTTTTTTTAAAACAAACAGACAGCCCCACAATTTCGGCCGTTTTTACGTCGAGGCCGGTGGTTTCGGTATCGAAACAAAAGAGGCTATGTTTTTTAAATTCATCAACCAACTCCTTGATTTCAGCTTCGGATTGAACCAAGCGATAAGTGTGCCCGGTGTCGGTAATGGTTTTTAAATGTTCCTGTGATGCTTCCACTTTGTTGGCAAACACTTCTGCCGTGTGGGAGGTTTCGCCAAACAAATCAAACTGTCCGGTGGAGGCAGCTTTTTCTTGCTTAGGGGTCGGGGAGCCTGAAGCTTGAGTTGCGGGTAGGGCTTCGCCAAGCACCCTCTGGGTTAAAGTTTTAAATTCAAGTTCTCCAAAAATGGCCTTTATTTTTTCGGCATTGGGCTCTTCTACAAGCAAAGCCTCTTCATTAAATTCAATCGGAACATTGGTGTTGATGGTGGCCAATCGCTTGGAAAGGAGGGCTTGCTCTCCAAAATTAATGAGATTTTCCTGCAATTTTCCTTTAAACATGTGGGTGTTTTGAAGCAGGTTTTCAATGCTGTCGTAATCCTGAATCAGTTTTTTGGCCGTTTTCTCTCCCACACCCGGTACGCCGGGAATATTATCTGCTGCGTCGCCCCATAAACCCAAAATATCAATTACCTGCTCAACCCTGCTTATTTCCCACTTGTATAGAATTTCTTTTACCCCCAGAATTTCAAAAGTATTGCCTAGGCGGGGTGGTTTGTACATAAAAATATTTTCATCCACCAATTGCCCGAAATCTTTATCCGGGGTCATCATGTAAGTTTTAAATCCATGCTGACCAGCCTTCTTGGCCAGGGTGCCTATCACATCGTCGGCTTCGTAACCATCTATGTTAAACATCGGGATGTTAAAGGCCTCTATGATTTTAAATATATAGGGTATGTTGCTGCTCAAATCCTCCGGCATCGATTCACGGTGCGCCTTGTAGGCCTCAAATTCAATATGCCTTTCGGTAGGAGCAGAGGTGTCGAAACTTATGCCAATATGGGTCGGCTTCTCCTTTCTGAGTATGTCCAGTAAAGTATTGGTAAAGCCAAAGGCCGCAGAAGTATTCAGTCCGGCACTCGTTAAACGTGGATTCTGGTTAAAGGCAAAGTAGGCCCGATAAATAAGAGCCATACCGTCGAGGAGAAACAATTTTTTTTCCATAAAAACAGGATGTAAAATTAATGGATAATCTTATGTGACTCTGATTTTTCTTAAGTCTCGGTGATATTTTCAATGCAGGTGCTAAATCCTCGCAAACAGTCCTCACTGGATACCTTAGGCTTAAACCAAAGCCGGCTATAGATTGACCTTTCGTTTATCTGCAATGTTTTTTGAAACCAGCCTAAATAATTTGGAGCGCAAATATGTAATCTAAAAATACAGCAGGTATGAGCAGTTGATGCAAAAACACATTTTATGAAGAATAATTTGTACTAATACTTTACCAGCTTAATTCTCGCTCTTTCGCCTTTTTCGATAATTTCCAAAAAGTAAATCCCATTGCTTTGCGAGCTCAAATCCATCCTAACCCGACTGCCATCTACACGGTCCATTCGGTAAACCTCTTCACCTATGGAATTGAATAGGCTCAAGGTTGCGCTTTGAAACGGCTTTGAAGCCGAAAGCTCAAATTGACCACGGGTAGGGTTGGGAATTATGGCCAAATTCCTATCGGCAAGGGTTGGAGAGACCTTCAAATCGGTAATATTAAAACAGGTGGAAGTGTCGGTACAGCTGCCATCGAAAATTTCGACCGCATATTTTCCGACGGCGGTTACAATATAGCTTTGACCGGTTGCTCCTGGAATTTTTGAATAATTGGAACTGCAGTTTAACCACTGGTAGGTCATTCCACCCAAGAGGGCAGTGAGCTTAGTTTTGTTTTGAGTTACGACTACGTTCACAGAGTTTACAGTTAAATTAACGGTAACAATACTGTCGCAGCCCTTGCTGTTTACAGTGGTATCGATGTATTTGCCCGACACCTTCCATACATAGCGTTTGCTGGGACTTAAATAGCGATTGCAAACGGTGGCAGATATCGTTTTTGAGGTACTTGGATTCACCTTTACGTCAATCAGTATGATGCTGTCGCAACCGGCCCGGTTCGGTATGGTATCGAAAAAAGAAGTGCTGAAAGAAACCTTGTACTTTCCACTAGGACTGGTGTAGGAGGAACAGGTGTTTGGATTGATTTGAGCATAGCTGCTCTTTGAAACAATCAAGGAAATGTTGACGACACTGTCGCATCCCGATTTGTTGATCAGGGTATCAGAATACTGCCCGGATTGAGTCAAAACCCTTTTCTTACTTGGAATGGTGTATTTGTCACAGGCTTTTACATTTAAAGCAGAGAAGCTGGTCTTCCCTAGGGTTAAATTAATGGTGATGAGACTGTCGCAACCTGTTGTGTTGATTAAGGTGTCCTTATATTGGCCGGACTGAAACCAGGTTCTTTTTTTGCTCGGACTGCGGTAGGAATCACAAGCCTTTACCGACAAGGTGCTGGTTGTCGTATACCCTATTTTGAGGTTAACGGTTATTAAACTGTCGCAGTTCTTTTTATTTTTGAGCGTATCGTTGTGCTGCCCTGAGGTGTTCCAGGTATATTTTCCGCTCGGACTTTTATAAGGACCACACGTGTTAACATTTAAGGTTTTGTAGGTGCTGTTATTAATAGTGAGGTAAACGGTAATGATGCTGTCACACCCCCCTCTGTTTTTTATTTTGTCGGTATAGGTTCCGGTTTTTGTCCAGGCCACTGACTTGCTAGGACTAACATAAAAATCACAGGCTGTGACCGTTAAACTGCTGCTCGAATTGTTTCCAAAACTCAAATTGATGGTCATAAAACTGTCGCAATTTCCTTTGTTGAGCATGGTATCTCGGTAAGTGCCATCTTTGGTCCAGGTATATTTTCCACTGGGACTTCTAAAACTACTTGCTCCACAAACAACCTGATTGACGGTGGCTGAAGTGTTTCCGTAGTATAAGAGTTTTGATACTTCAGTGGCACTGAGTGCCCTGTTGTAAAAGCGAAATTCGTCCATCACCCCATTCGGGTTTAAGCCCCCATAGGTTGCACTTCCGCCCAATCCGCAGAGTATAAAAGATCCGGAACTGTTAATGGTGATTGAACTTTGGGCCACTGAATTGATGAGCTTGCCGTTGAGGTAAGCGTAAATATATCCGGCATTGGCATCATACACAAAGGTTGATACCCTGGGCAATTTTCCACTACCCCCTGTTAACAGTACATCCGTAAAAGGGCCTCTTAAAAATATATTGCCTGCTCCTGAGGCGCCGCCCATAAAGGCTCTGAAATTGCCAGCATTGGGATCGCTGAATAAGTAATAAAGCGCGGTGGAACTGTCCAGGTTTCGTGTCCAAAATGAAACAGTCCACGAAGTTCCAATCAAACTGTCTTTCCAGTAAGTTTGAATGTAATCTGTTGTGCTCACAGTACCTGTACCTTCGAGCGCTTTTCCACCACAAGTACCGGCAACGATGCCCTGATTTATTCCTCCATTGATGGTGGCGGTTTGTGTATTTCTGGGAGGCGAGCTCGCATAGTTTTTTATGCTGCGGCCTGTGTCGTTAAATTTGTAATACAGCAATTCAGGGGTGCCCTGTCCTTTTGAATGGTAATTGCTAAAAAGAAGCAACAAAAGAAATGAGCACAATGTGAAGTAAAACTTTTTCATAATAGTTCTATTGGGCTACACAATATAAAAGCATTATTTTTTTAAAAACAAATACTTTAGAGCCTATTCGGTGTAAATCGCAGGGATTAAAAGGCTTCTTAGCTTAAAAAAATTAACCGAACAGAGACATTTAAATGTTATTTTATCAAAGCTTAGGGCTATTTTTGCCATTCATGTCGGTTCAGTTTTTCACCGAGTACCCACTTTGGTTTATTTTATTTTGTTTGGCGGCAGGGGCTCTCTACGCCTCTCTTCTTTATTATCGCCAGCAAAGCGTAGCCTTTGATTCAAATCAAAAAATCAGAACCTTCATTCTGGCAGTCATCCGATTTTTATCGGTGAGCATTATTGCCTTTTTATTGCTCAACCCTTTGTTAAAGTATATCAGCAGCGAAACCCGAAAACCGATTCTGGTGCTGGCATTTGATAATTCAGAGTCCATAGCCAACAGCAGCGATTCTGCCAAATACAGAAAAAAATTATCCGGCTTTTTAAAAACGTTTCAGAAGCAGGTTGGGGATGAAATATCGGTGCAACCTTATCTGTTTGGCGATCAACCGAAGGTAAGGGATTACCCTGACTTTAAGGAGAAACAATCCGATGTGTCAGCGCTGGTCCATGAAATTTCCAATGTATATTCGGGCAGTAACCTTGCAGGTTTGGTGCTTATAAGCGATGGCATTTACAACAAGGGAACCAACCCACTCTACTCGGTTAAGAATCAAAAGTACCCCGTATACACAGTTGGGCTGGGTGACACCACCTTAAAAAGAGACCTTAAAATCAGCAATGTTCGTTGCAATTCCATTGCTTATCTCAACAATACTTTTCCGGCGGTTATCGATATTCAGGCTTTCAAATGTTCAGGAGAGGCCTTTAAGCTTAAGGTGTTTAATAAGGACAAGGTCATTTATGAAAGTAATATTCAATCCAACGCCACAAACTTCTTCACTTCTGTAGAGGTGAATCTGGAGGCTGATAAGCCCGGAATTATGCATTTTTCGGCCGAATTGAGCCACTTGAAGAACGAAGTTACCTATCTCAACAACCGAAAAGACTTTTTTATTGATGTAATTGATGCCCGTCAAAAAATACTCATTGTAGCCAAGAGTCCGCACCCCGACCTGTCGGCTCTACGGCAAGCCATCGAATCAAATAAAAACTATAAGGTGGAATTGGATTTAAGTGGAAGCCCTAACTCTGAAAAAGCAAAAGGTTACGACCTGGTCATCCTTCATCAAATTCCCAATTCGAACCAACAGATGGCAGCGATTGAAGACCTCAAAAGGAACAAAATGCCCATGCTCTTTATTCTTGGCCGACAAACCAATTTAACGCTGTTCAACGCATTAAAACTGGGCATGAGTTTCACCCAAACCGGTGGCGGTTATAATCAAACGACCGGTATTGTAAATCCGGGTTTTAATTTATTTGAAAATCCGGAGGAGGTTAAATCAAATATTTCATCCTTTCCTCCCTTTACCGTTCCTTTTGGCAATTTTACTGTTCGGGATAAAGAGCAGATCATGGTTTTTCAGCAAATAGGCAGTGTTAAAACCGATCAGCCTCTGCTGTGCTTTAATGATGAGGAGAACAACCGCTATGGTTTTATGACGGGAGAAGGTTTCTGGAGATGGCGCCTGACAGATTTTGACCGAAACAATAACCACCTGGTGAGTAACGATATAGTTTGTAAATCGGTGCAATATCTGGTTGCGCGAAACGACAAGAGAAAATTCAGAGTGTATGCCATTGAAAACGCGTTTTTTGAGAATGAAGCCATCATTCTGAATGCAGAACTCTACAACCAAAGTTACGAATTGGTGAACAAAGCAGAGGTAAAGCTTACCATGACCAACGAAACAGGTAAAAATTACACATTCACCTTTAGCAGAACCTCTAATGCCTATAGGTTGGATGCCGGCTTCTTACCACCCGGGACGTATCTTTATATAGCCAGAGTGGGTCAAGGCGGAAACAATGAAGTGGCCAAAGGCATCATCATTGTAAAGCCATTGCAATTGGAGTTTACCGAAACCCGAGCCAACCATCAGTTATTGAAACAGTTAGCGACACTCACCTCCGGCAAATTTTTTGCTTTTGACGAAATAGATGAGGTGGCAGGTTTTATTAAATCTCAAGGCATGGTTAAACCTGTGATGTATGAGCAAAAGGATTATAAAGACTTAATCCATCAAAAATGGGTTTTCGTATTGATACTCTTCCTCTTAACTTTGGAATGGTTTATTCGAAAAAGAAATGGGGCTTATTAAGGTACAGGATAGACCGGTTAAATTAGATAATACTTAAGCTATGAAGTTTAACTTGAGTTTCTTGGTTGCAATACCTCTTCTCTTTGGTTCGATGGGTTCCTTTGCGCAAAATGAAAATTCGGAGCAAGACACTACAACCCAAAAACAATGGGGTATTTCGGAATCTTCACAATTGGGCGACAGTGTGTGGTGGGCCTTGCAGCAAAAAGATCCATCGGTTTTAATGAGCTTAATACCGACCTCAGATGCGATAAAAGAAACCTTCGACAGTCTTGAATTTAAGGCAAACCCGCAAAGCATAAAAATCCGAAGGAATCGCATCTATTTTAAGGTAAATAAGCAACTGCGCGCACTATACGCAAGGGCCAAAGCCAATAAATTAAAATTTAAAACCTGCGAGAAAGATAAAATTGAGGTGAAAGAAGGGAAATATGAAAACGGCACGCCCTTCGCCTATGTTACCCTGTTTGGCCATAAAGGCAAAAGAGCATTTTTTATAAAATTTGTGGCCATTAAACTCAACCAGAGTTGGTATGTTTTAGACGAGTTGAAAATCGAGTTCCCCGAAGATAATCCTTATTATAAGGCTATCAAAGAAAGCCCTGTAAAAATTAAAAAAAAGCAGAAAAACTAGCGTTTAGTCAACCTAAACCACAAGGTCTGTCAAACTCAATTCCAGAGCCTTGTTTGAGAGTCCGGTTGATTTTGGATTAAACTGATGCAAGCGCATGAGCGCGTTTCTGATAATTTTAGAGGTATCGGATAATATGGCCACATCATTGACATCCGATCCCTTTTTCATCAAATAGGCAAACACCCTTGCCATGCCGCAATTGGCAATAAAATCGGGAATCACGGCCATGTTCTCGTCTGCCAATCGGCTGATTCTACCCATGAATATTTCCTCATCGGCAAAAGGAACGTTGGCACCGCAACTGATCACCTCCATGCCTCCCTCCATCATCTGAATCACCTGGTTTTCGGTGACCAAACGCGAAGCGGCACCGGGTATAAATATTTCGGCTCCCAGACTCCAAATTTTCTCATCCATTTCCTCAGGGCTAAGCATGTTTTCGGCTTTAAGCGAATTGCCATCCTTGTTCAAAAACAAGGCATTCACTTCTTCAAAACCCATGCCCTCTTTTTTAATAATTCCCCCGGTTCTATCCGAGATTCCTGCAATCAGCACCCCATTTTTACTGAGATACCAAGCCGCTGAAGCAGCCACATTGCCCCAACCTTGAATGATGGCAAGTTTTCCCTGCATCATGCCCCCCCAAATTTCGTAATAATGCCTTACCGCTTCAGCAACACCCCATCCTGTTACCATGTCGGAAATGTTGTAACCTCGTTCTAATGCAGGGGTAAATCTCTCATCGCTTATTTTTAAGCTCACCCCTTCCTGTAATCGGGAAATGGATTGCAATTTTTCTTCCGGTGTATAATCGGTCAGATAGCCATTGACCGTACCCTCCTGAGGATGCAACAAACCAAGCTCAGCAGTAATGGGAATCACTTCGTGTATTTCATCGACGTTTAAATCACCACCGGTACCATAATAATGCTTGAGAATGGGGAAAACGGCCTTGTACCAGCGCTTTAGCACGCCTTTTTTGCGAGGATCTCTGGGGTCAAAATTAATACCTGATTTAGCCCCACCAATAGGCGGACCTGCAATGCTAAATTTAACCTCCATGGTTTTGGCCAGGGAGGTAACCTCGTGACGGTTTAACCCTTTTCTCATTCTGGTACCGCCCCCGGCTGAGCCGTTACGAAGCGAATTGATAACCAACCAACCCTCCGCCTCAGTTTCAGAATCTTTCCACTCAAAGACAATTTCAGGATGCTTATGCTCGAATTTTTTTAATAATGACATTTATAATTTATGAATTTATTTCACAGAACAGGTGCTGTGGGCTATAAAAAAAGAAACTTGAATAATAAGATGTTTCGCAACCCCGTTTGAAAAATAGGGTGCTTAAAGCGGTATATTTAAAAACTTGTATAATCAATGAAACCTTGCTGAAATATAAATCAGTTTTAAATTTTATGATATCAGGCTTGAAAAATTGCCATGCAATGAACCACTCACCGAATCGGAAGTTGCTCCGGTTAAACTTGACAAAACATTGGGTTTGTTTTCGACTCTTAACACTCCCATCAGGGCAAAAACCAATGCTTCCTTATAGTTAATGAGTTCGGCATCGGGTACTACAATTTCTGCGTCGGTGTTCGATTTTATAAAATCTATTAAAACAGGGTTTAATACGCCACCTCCAGTTGCCAAAACCTTTAGTTGTGAAGAATCACCATTGGCAAGATCATCAATATTTTGACCAATTTGCGTAGCGATATGGTCAACAAGAGTTTTCATTTTATCCTGCTTTTCAATCTTGCTCTCCCTGACAATTCCCCAAAAATTTTGATTGATCCATTCCCTCCCCAGCGACTTAGGATAAGGCAGTTTGTAGTATGGCAATACGTTTAAGTTTCCGAGTAAATCGTAATCTATTTTGCCGGTTTCAGCAATCTTGCCATCTTCATCAAATTCCAATTCAAATTCCCGGGCGATGCGGTTGAGCAAAATATTGGCCGGACAAATGTCGTAGGCTATTCGCTTTCCCTTAACTTGTGCCGAAATGTTGGCAAATCCCCCGATGTTCAGGCACATGTCGTATTCGCCAAAAAGCAACTGATCGCCGATGCCTACCAAAGGAGCCCCTTGACCGCCAATAATAACGTCCATGGCCCTGAAATTAGACACACAGGGAAGACCTGTAATGGCTGAAATGGCATTTCCATCACCTATTTGCGTGGTTAAATTGTTTTCGGGTTGATGAAAGATGGTATGCCCATGAGAAGAAATCAGGTCGGTATCCAGTTGGTTTTCCTTTAAAAAGTCATGGATAAGTCTTCCGACATATTCGCCATAGTAACGGTCAGTTCTCACAAAGTTATAGGCCGATTGGGTGCGGAGCTTTGATAAACGCAATCGCCAGGTCTCATCATATTCAACTGTTTTGGCAGCGTTGATTTTATAATTCCATTTATTTCCGGTCTGCCATAATGTGGTATGCACTAAATCGACTCCATCCATGGATGTTCCCGACATAACGCCAACTACCCTGTATTCTTTGCTCATAATCTCAAAATTTGGTTTTGTTAAAAAACAATGGCGCAAAAATAAGATTTTAGATTTAGAAGCGAATTGAAAAGGTTTGAAATCCTTTTGCAGACCTTAGTTTATAATTTATTAAAAAACGCAAAAAATTAAAGCCTTGAAAAAGAGGCACATACAACCAAAGGTTAGTTTTTAATGTCATTTTAATTCCAATTCCTTTGTTTTTACGCGTCCATGACCTTTTTTTACCGAAAAATAACTATTTGGCTTTTGCCTCTTATTATTTTTTACCTAAAACAATTTTAATAATGTATATGAAAAAAAATTTTACTTCTTCAAGGAAAAATCTGTGTTCAAAATTTAGCAAATTATCGCTTACTGCCTTATTATTAGGTTTATTCAGTTTTGGTGTTAAGGCCCAATCTCCCTATTGCGACGCGCCTTATACAGGCCAAACTTATTGTACAACGTATTTTATGGCAGTCAATGCCATGAAGATTACATCGAGTTGTGGTGTAACGGTTTACGACAGGGCTCACGTGCCTAGTGGGGTTGGAAATCAAGGTTGTAAGGGAGCGACAAGTTATTACACTTTGTTAAGCTCAAGTCCCATGTTCACTCTGGTTAAAGGTGCCCAATATACTTTTGGGGTTACCACTGGTCCAACCTATGCTGTCAATATGTTTTTCTTCATCGACTTAAATGGAGACAATGATTTTCTCGATGCGGATGAGTGGTTAAACCCTACAGGATGTAACACAACAGGGCAAGTTCCTAACAACACCGCCTCTTATACCAATTTTACATTTACCATCCCTACGAGTGGGTCTGCCACAACCACCCGCTTAAGGGTTCGTTCAAGATATGGACCTTCCGGTTGTCCTACCGGCTCTAATCCGGCTTGCGACGATCAAACCTACGGGGAAGCAGAAGACTATACCATAAGCTTGAGTACCACAAGCAACGACGTAGGCATCGCCTCCCTGGTATCTCCTACCAATATTTGTGGAGGGAATCCGGATCCGTTTGTTGTGAGAATAAGCAATTTGGGCACCACAGCCATTTCTTCAAGTACCTCTATTCCTGTGGTGATGACCCTCTCAGGGGTAGGCTCCGGTACGTATAACAAGACGTTTACCCGTGGCCTTGCCGTGGGAGCCTGTGATACTATTCATATGACCAGTTTAAACACCTCCTCCTGGAAGGGTGTATTAAATGTAAAAGCCTATAGCAATTTGTCATCCGACGGAAATGTACTAAACGACACCATGGTTACCTCCATGAATATGGTAGGAACCCCTACTCCATTTTCCGGCACCTACAGTGTGGGGCCAACAGGAAAATTTGCGAGCCTAAAAAGTGCCATAGATTCTTGTCTAATGAGTGGAGTCAATGGCAACGTGACTTTGGAGTTGCAAAGCAATTACAACAGCTCCGTTGAAACCTTCCCCATCACTATTGCCAGCATTAATGCCAATGTGTGCGGTACCGTAAATTCAAATCCTTCATTAACCATACGACCTTCAGCGGCTGCAACCAATCTAGTGATTAGTGGAAACAGCAGCTCTGCTTTATTCATTCTCGACAACACCAGAAGGGTTACCTTCGACGGACGCCCCGGTGGCACAGGTACCTCCAGACAGCTCTTCTTTTCCAATACCAATACTGCCGGTACTGTGTTTACCTTACAAAATGACGCCATTCGGAACACCATTCAATATTGTGAGATTCGCTCGGCAAACACCACGTCAACCAGTGGTGCGATTTTTCTTGGATCTTCCACAAGATTTTGGGGTAACGACAGCAATACCATTGCAAATAATTTAATAACCAGAACGGCATGGAATACTACCCTGGCCTCAGGAATTACCTCAAATCCAGCCTCTAATCTACTATTTCAAAACGATAACAATACCATTTCAAACAACGAAATTTATTCCTTTTTGAATTTTGGTATCAATATAGCCAGTTCCTTAGGCAATGGTGAAAAGTGGAGCATAACAGGCAACAGTTTATACGACAGTGTTATTCTTGTGAGCGGTTTGCCACAGGGTAACACAAGTACCTCGTGGACGGCCATAAACTTTACCCCCGGAACAACAGCCAACTCTATAGCCAATGTGATTAGCGGTAACTTTATCGGCGGTTCAATGGCCAATTGCGGTGGATCTCCGCTCTATATGAATTCAACCTCCACAACCATGGGAGGAATTCGCATCACAAGCAGTTTGGGAACACCTACTTTAGTTCAGAATAACATTATACAGAATATCAGCTTTCTAAACGTATCCAACACTGCAACTTTTATGGGAATTAACCCAGCCGGTGGCTCAATGATTGTTGGAGGAGCTCCTGGTAAGGGAAATACCATTGGAGATGCAGCTACCTCAGGAAGTATTTCTTCCAAGGGGAATAATCCTATGATTGGTATTTCCTCTTCATCTTCGGGAGATATGGTCATAAGCTATAATCTCATCGCCAATATTACCCAAGACCACAGCACAGGAACTACAGGTGCCATTAGAGGCATTGTGAATACTGGAGGCTCCATAGTGTTTATTACAAACAACACGATCAGGTCTTTTACGACGAATATTGCTAACGCAGGTTCCACCACCTCTGCCTGCTTGGTAGGAATTATAAACCAGTCCGGCTCCGCCAATCTGAACATTCTGGATAACACCATTGGAGGTATCAATGGTTCAGATGCCTTAAACAGTACCTCAACGACTGGTCAAACGAGGATTCTAGGTTTGGCAAACTTCTCCGGAATAGGAAACATTAAGCGAAACAAAATCAATGGTTTATTTTCAAGTGCGCCAAGTACAAGTACAACCACCTCTGCAGCTATTATTGGAATTTACAACAGTTCTACGGCCGGCACCGTATTAGATGCCAATGAAATAAGGAATATGGTATCCACTGCCGCTGCCTCAACGGCTGTTCTCGGTATTTATATAGGCAGTGTAACCGATATAACCAATAATGTCGTGAGTGGAATTTATACTTCCAGCACTTCAGCATCTACTACAACCTCTGCTTGTATTCAGGGAATCTACTATGGCACCTCCTTAACGGCAACCATACTCAACAATACCTTTGAAAATTTTTCGGCTTCTGCTTTGTCATCCAACCAAATCATAGGGATAAATACGGCTTCAACAAATACCTTTATCAGAAACAATAAAATTCGCAACATTTGGTCAAGAAGTACAAGCACAGGAACTACTACCTCCAGTTCTATCATAGGGATTTATATTGCCAGTGCTTCTGCTAATAAAATCATTACCGGAAACCAAATTTATAATTTAGAAAATTACAACCCTACCACCGCTTCGGGTATATTGGGAATATACTATCTCACTGCTTCAACCTTTGGCAATAACTCAATGGTTGATGGCAATTTTATTCACAGTTTTAAACTTTACACAACAGGTATAGGACTGATGACCGGTATTTATATGGGCTCCGGAATTGCCACTTTCCAAAACAATATGATACGATTGGGAGTCGATTCAACGGGAAATGACATCACAGGACCTTATAACATTAAAGGAATCGTTCATGGGGTGAGCACATCGTCTAATTACTACCATAACTCCATCTATTTGGGTGGAGCATCTGCCGGAACTACCAATACCGCGTGTATGGAATTCCTTAGTACCATTACAAGCACTGAGACTGTTAATTTGAGGAACAACATTTTCTATAACAACATCGCTAACAGCAGCAGCGGTCGAAATGCCTGCATTCGCATTATCAGCAATGGAAGAATCTTTTCAAATTATAACCTCTTATATGCCCCTTCAACCAATGGGGCAGTGGGTATCATTAACACAACCGCTTACAACAGTTTATTAGGAACAGGCGGTTGGTGTGCTTCAACTTTACTTGATGGTCAAAGTGCCTCGGTGGATCCGGGTTTTGTTGCAGCTTCAGGAAGCAGCTCTACGGTTGACATGCACCTTAATAGCAACAATCCTGCGGAAGGCGCCGGAGATCCTTTTTTATCCAATACTCTGACAGATTATGACGGACAAAGCAGGGCTAGTTTAAGTCCGAGCGATATTGGAGCAGATGCGTCTAATTCCACCATTTCAACTGATAACCTTCCGCCAACTATCAACCATATGCCTTTGTTTAACACCAGTTCAACTGGTGACCGAACTTTTTTAGTCAATATTCTTGATAATAAAGGAATGCCACTTTCAAGCTCGGCTAATGCGCCCAGAGTTTACTTCAAAAAAAGCACCGGATCTTATTCGTCTTCTCCAGGTACGCTTTCTTCTGGTAATTTACAAAACGGAATGTGGTCGTTTACGATTAGCGCCTCCACTTTAGGAGGGCTTTCTACCTCTGACATCATAAACTATTACATTTTGGCGCAAGACAGTGCTGCGAATATCGCTTCTAATGCCATGTTCGCCATCGCTTCCAATGTCAATTCAGTCTCAACCCCTCCAACGACGCCAAATGCCTATACCATTGTTGCCACGCTCTCAACCACTATTCAGGTTGGAACAGGTCAGCCCTTTACCTCTTTGACTGCTTCTGGTACCGGTTTATTCGAAGCCATCAACAATACAGGATTATCTGCCAATACGGTGGTTGAAATCACCAGCGACCTAAGCGAGACAGGTGCTGTTGGCTTGAACCAATGGAATGAAACAGGTTCAGGTGGCTACACCCTTACCATCAGACCCTCGTCAGGAAGGGTTCAGGTTATTGGTACCGGAACAGGTGGTATGATTCGCTTAAATGGAGCCGATAGGGTAAAAATTTCAGGAATTCCTGCCGGTGGCAGCACATCAGATACTTTGTTATTTATCAAATGCACGGGATCTACACCAGCCATTACCCTGCAAAATGATGCTACCTTTAACTTGATAGAAAATTGTGTGTTGGAAGGAAATCCAACGGCTGTATTAATAAACTCTACAGGAATTGTTACAGGTAACGACAACAATACCTTTAATAGATGCCATATCAGAGCAACGAACGGAACGGGTATGACCAATGGAATTCAGTCACTTGGGCAAACACCAACGGCTATTTTGCCCTTCCTGCTCAACGATAACATCACCATAAGCGAATGTCAAATCTACAATTTTACAAATTTTGGTATTACCTGTGTGGCCAATGGAGCAGGAAACAGATGGCGCATACTCAATAACCATTTTTACTGGAAAAATTCGGCAGCGGCTACAGCTTCCCAAACGTCTATAAACTTTAGTCCGGGCATTGTTTCAAACAGTGATACCATCAGTGGGAATTTTATTGGCGGAGGCGCGCCAAATGCAGGAGGTTCGGCCTGGAAGAACAGTGTATTGTCAGTATTTACCGGTATTTTGGTGTCGGCAGGTACCCAGGATGGGGTTTCCATACAAGGCAATACCATAAAAAATATATACTTTACCAATACCGGGACTTTAGCTACCCAATTTGT
Source organism: uncultured Chitinophaga sp. (assembly GCA_964617955.1). GTDB lineage: Bacteria > Bacteroidota > Bacteroidia > NS11-12g > UBA9320 > JABWCE01. The sequence continues at coordinate 199,504 of CAZTXB010000003.1, read as the reverse complement.
TGGGATTAATTTATCCGGTGGGGGTGTAGTGGATGTAGGAGGAAGTGTCGGAAATACCATCGGTGATTTATTTACCCCGAACAGCATTCTGGCCGACGGAGACATGGGTTTGATAGGGATTACCAGTACCACTGCCTTTAAATTAACGGTAAGCAACAACACCATTGCCAATTTAAATTCTAAAGGAGGCACTGTCTTCACAAGTACTGCCGTGCGTGGAATTATCATAACCGGGGGTACCGGTGAATTAAACGTAGTTAATAATACCGTACAATCGCTCACTGCCTTGTCCAGAGCAACAGGTTCTACCACTGCAGCAGCTGTGGCCGGGATCGTGGTTGGTTCTTCCGGAAACGTTCAAAATATATTAAACAACAAGATAGCCGGTTTTAGAAATATGGACAATGTTGGAACACATTGTATGGTGGGTATAGCACTAACCAGTGGTTTAAATATGGTGAAAGGCAATTCGGTTAAAAATTTCATATCGAGCACTGCAAACACAACAGCACTTAGCGCTGCTACCGGTATTCAGGGAATATTTTCGCAGAGCAATCAACCGCTTTCCGAATATTCCAATAATTCTGTTTCCGATTTGCAATATGTTAGTGCCACCCCCACCTCGGGTCAAATGATAGGAATCAATATCTTGACCAATTCTAACATCAAGGTTTCTCAAAATACCGTTTCCAGCTTAAGGTCGATGACCATTTCTTCAGGTACCGTTACCTCAATGGGAATGATAGGGTTGAATTATTATGGAGCCGGACTTTTAGGTAACTTGACCCAAAATACAGTTCACTCTATTAGCCAAACCAATGCTGCCACTTCGAATCCGGTGAACATTGCCGGAATATTTTACTACACAACCTCTAGCATCACTCCAAGTGTGGCAAGCAGAAACAATGTGCATAGCTTAAAATTGAGCACCAGTGGCGCAGGTACCATGTATGGAATTTACAATTGGGGTTATGTGGCCACCTTTGAAAACAACATGATCCGAATCGGAATCGACTCTTCAGGAAACGCTTTTACCGGACCTTATAATGTTTACGGGATATCGCAAATATTTAGCAATTCAAATGTTAACTATTATCATAACAGCATATATCTTGGTGGGTCACCTTCGAGTGGATCCTCGACAAGTGCGGCCTTTAGTTTACCGGCCGGATATCCCTATTCCACCACAACAACCCGAATGAACCTTAAAAACAACATTTTTGTGAATGCCATTAACAATACAGGCAGTGCTACGGGTAAAAATTATGCCTTGCAATTGGCGAGTCCTACTTTGATATATTCCAATAATAATATTTTGTATGCTCCGGGTGCCGGAGGATTTGTTGGTAATAATATTGCAGTGGCAGGCGATTATACCACCTTATCAGGTGCCTCAAGTTGGCAACTGGCTACAGGCTTAGACTTAAACAGTGCCAGCGTGAATCCTAATTTTGTGGACGCTACCGGCGCTGCTTTTGCAGTTGATTTAAGACTTTCAAGCTCAAACCCTGTTGAAGGCCAAGGGTCTTCAGATGTAAGCACTACGGTTGACTTTGATGGAAATTTAAGATCAAGCAGAACGCCCTATGATATTGGAGCACACTCCGGTAACTTCAGTTTGTCTTCGGATGCCTTTGCACCTGTTATCACCTTCAATCCGCTTACCAATGGAAGTAACACGAGCGGCAACAGAACCTTAGCTAACGTGAGAATTACGGATAATGTTGGGATACCCATGACAGGTTCAGGAATTCCAAGAATTTATTTTAACAAAAATAGCGGTACCTGGTATTCATCTGCGGCTTCTTCACTCTCAGGAAGTTCCACCAATGCAATGGCTGGTTTTGACATCAGCTATACAACTCTTGGAGGTGTAAGCGTTGGCGATACCATCCGCTACTTTGTGGTAGCCGCTGACAATGCCGGAAATATCATCTCCAATGGTTTGTATGCCGTGGCTTCGGATGTAAGCACCGTGTCAGTTAACCCGGTGAATCCAATGTCATACCGAATTGTTAATGCATTGGCAGCCGGTACTAAGCTCAGGGTAGGCGCGGGTAAAACCTATACAAGCCTATCTGGTACGGGCGGACTTTTCGAATACTTAAATTCAGTTTCTCTTGGCGGAGATATTACTGCAGTGATTTCTTCCAATACCAATGAACCCGGTACGGTGACCCTTAATGAATTGGGCGACAATGGAAACGGAACCTTTACCCTTACCATACGTCCTGACTCTCTCACAACAGGCGAAAGATTGCTTTCTGGGAATGCAGCGACCATGATAAGACTGGAAGGTACGGACCGGGTAAAATTCACTGGAGTGCCCGATTTTAATGGAGCTGCAACGGATAGAAAACTAAGATTCAGAAACTCGAATACGGGTGGACAGGTTTTCTTGTTCATTAATGAAGCCACTAACAACAGGTTGCACAACCTCATTATTGAAAGTGGTAACATATCGCTTTCCGCAGCAAGTGTTCAATTCAGCACTTCGAATAAATTGAACGGGAATAGTTTTGATACCGTTTCAAATTGCTTGTTTGAGCATGACAGAACCGGCATATTTCCTGCCGGCATGCCTATTACTCACCTATACAGCTTTGGAGATGTGGGCAAGGAAAATCACGCCAATGTATTGATGGACAACGAAATCTCAAACTTTACCCAATATGGCATATGGTTGAGCAACGTAGGTAACGGAAACAATTGGAAGATTATAAACAACCATTTCTATCGCAGCCACAGTATTCCTGCCTTTGCGTTTCAATATGGCATCTATATGGAAGCGCAGTTTCACTCCGGCGGCCATAAGCTCAACAACAATTATTTTGGAGGGTCGGCTAAAAACTGTGGTGGAAGCCCATGGGTGAACAACGCCAATGTGGATCTGAGATGTATTTCATTTACCAGTGGTTCTTTATACAATAGCTCAGAAATTAAGGGCAATACCATCCAAAACATCAGACGACCTAATGTAGGAAGCAGTTCGATTTTTACAGGAATATTTGTCCAAAACAACGTGAGTGCAAACATTGAGAACAATCTTGTTGGCTCACCATCAGACCTCAACTCAATTGTTTTATCCGGTGGAGGCCAACAAAATGGAATAACATTTCAGTCAAACGGAAGCTGTAATTTGGAAAACAACATGGTACAGGGCATCAACCTCAACATGAGAGGCGTAGCTTCAACTTTTGTTGGCATATTTGTGTCCAATGGAATGGTTTCCATCAAAAACAACACAGTTGGATCAATGAGCACCGCCAACAGCATTCAGCATTCAGGAACCGGAAGCTTGATAGGTATTCAAAGTCAGATGGCATCGAGTAGCGCAATGAGTGTGCTTATCGACAACAATGTGGTGGCCAACATGTCTTCATATGGTACAGAAGCAGGAATCACCTTGCGCGGAATATTCAACACAAGCACCACGCCCCCTACCATTACCAATAACCGCTTGTTTAATTTGTCAACCTACAGCTCCAGTGTAGCCATTATTGCACCTACTGCTATTACTGGAATTGGAGTTACCTCTAGTAACTTTGGAGGAATGATTGCCAACAACACCATCTACAACCTCAGCGCCCTCAACAACGGGACTGTGTCAACCAGCGCAGTGGGTATAGGAATGAATGGATCTAATAACCTCATGATAAAAAACAACCGAATTTACAATATTTCGAATGCATCTACTCTGACAAATATTGCTGCCCCGCCAACAGTGGTTGGTGTGAGCATTTCGTCTCCTCAAAATGCGGTTACCATTCAAAATAATCAAATTAGTCTGGGTAAGGACCAAACCAACAGTCCAATGTTTATTGGTATTTGGCAAAGTGCCTCAGGTAATTTCAGGGTTAACTCTTATTATAACTCCATTTATATAAGAGGTACAGCTAGTTCAGGTGTGCAGTCGTCGTTCGGTTATCTGAGAGGAAATAATTTTGTTACTTCCAGTTATATCTCCATCGTGGATTCCAGAAACAATATTTTTATGAATGAGAGAAGCGGGGGAACAGGAAAGCACTATGCCATTGGTAACCAAAATGTGATCACTACCTTCCAAACCGGTTGGCAAACCAATGCAAGTAACTTTAATTTGCTAAGCAACCTGACTGGCAATCCTGTAGGTTTATGGAACTTCTCAGATTACAATTTTACCGACTGGAAACTCAATGGCATGACGGATTTAAACTCTATTAATTTGAATACCGGAACTGCCGCAGATCAGATTGATCCATCGAAATTGTTTACCGATCCTGACAATGGCAACCTTACTTTAATCAATACCAACAATGAAAAATTGAAGGTTGCGGGTAAAGCCACTCCTCTGGCCAATGTAAGTGACGACTACAGTAATTTAATGAGGAGCACCATGGCCCCAACCATTGGCTCAAGTGAGGTGCTTGTGAACGATATGACCTTGGTAGGTATTCGCATGCCTTTAAGCAATACTTGCGGTAAAGCCACCACCACCGTTACCATTACTTTGAGAAATTTAGGAACTTCTGCCGCTTCTAATATTCCGGTGAATCTCAATATTACCGGTTCTGTATCCCAAAACGCCAACGAAGTCGTTGCCGGTCCTATTGCTCCACTTGATACGTTGCAATACACATTCACAAGTTCATTCAATAGTTTGAATGGCGGAACCTATAATATTAGGGCCACCTCGAATCTTGTTTTAGATGGCGACAGAAGAAATGATACTTCACGTCGAACATTAAATATTTTCTCTATGCCAAAACCAAGCTTTACCTATTCAGATACTTGTTTTGGCAACTCTGTGAACTTCACCAGCACATCCACAGTGACGGGTTCCACCATTAGTTCAAACACATGGCGCTTCGGCGACGGAAGCAATGGCACAGGCAACACTACCAGCAAGAGTTATGCCGTTGGCGGAATGTCTTATTCAGTTAAGATTATTTCCACTTCAGCTCAAGGCTGCAAGGACAGTTCTGCGAGAACCATTAATATCCTTACACCTTTAGTTGGTGGAACAGTGAACGCTAATCAAACTATCTGCTATAACTCCACGCCAACCTTAATTACAAATTCGGCCCTGGCTTCAGGTAGTAAGGCTCCCTATACCTATCAGTGGCAGTCTTCGGCAAACAATGTGGATTTTACAAACATCAGCGGGTCAACAGGGTTGGATTATCAACCGGGTACCCTCACTGCTACGCGTTACTACCGCAGAATGGCCATGACTACATCAGGATGTGGTCCAAGCTATTCCAACACCGTGACCATATCCGTAAACCCAATTTTAACATCCGGAACCATTGGTTCAGCTCAGACCATCTGTCTTAATGGAACGGGAACTCCACTCGCGTTTTCTACCAATCCTACAGGAGGTTTTGGAACTTATACTTACCAGTGGCAACAATCTTCCGACTCCACTTCCTGGAGTAATATTTCGGGACAAACAGGCAACTCCTATACCCCAACCAATGTAACCGCCGTTTTATACTACCGCGTTTTGGTTACCTCAGGGGTTTGTGCCTCGGTGGGAAGCAATGGTATAAAAATAAAGTTGTTCTCTCCTATTGCCGGGGGAAGCATTGCAGCCGGTCAAACCATTTGTGCCGGAACTGCCCCTGCAGCCTTTACCCAGGTTACTGCGCCTTCAGGTGGACCGGGAACTTACACCTTCCAATGGGAATCGTCAACCGATAGTATCAACTGGTCAAATATCAGCGGGGCGACCTCTTCAACCCTCACACCGGGATCTATCCTCACGCTTACCTATTACCGTAGGTTGGCTCAAAGTACAGGCTGCCCAAGTGGAGTAAGTAACGCACTAAAGGTTAAGACCAATCCAAAACCCAATGTAGTGAATACCGCCAGCAACCATTGTTTCAATGATCCTATGCCGGTAACCAATTCATCAACCATAAGCTCGGGTACCTTAACGTATCTCTGGAAGTTTGGCGATGGAACCACCAGCACCTCCAGTGTTCCAAATAAAACCTATTCATCAAGTGGAACCTACAGTGTAACCTTGATTGCGACCAGTAATTTGGGATGCAAGGATTCAAGCGTTAAATCTGTAATTGTAGCTACTACGCCAACCCCTTCTTTCACCTTTACCTTGAAGTGCCAGGGTGATTCGGCCATCTTTGTCGATAATACTGTTTATGCCTGTGGTGCAGGATCGGGTCTTACCTTCTTCTGGAATTTTGGCGATGGCAGCACTTCAAATGTTCAACATGCCAGACATAAATACAACAGTCCAGGCACCTATTCTGTTAAATTCAGAATTGCCCTACCGGGTGGATTTAAGGACTCCATCACTAAAACAGTGGTCTTCAATATCCGATCAACCCCGGCCTTTACCGCAACCAATGTTTGCTTCCCTGGAGCGACTTCCTTTACCAATTCATCTAGCAACTATGCCTCCTTGTTGTGGAGCTATGGTGATGCTACCACCAGTACAACCACCTCAGCCAGCTATACCAAATCCTTTGCCAGTGCAGGGAACTACGATGTAAAATTGGTTTCAACCTCATCTTTCGGTTGCAAGGATTCGATTACCAAAACGGTGAGTGTGTTTACAAAACCTGTAGCTGCTTTCAGCACCTCTAACAATTGCATTGGATTCTCTACCAGTTTCAGCAATTCATCTAACAGTGCAACAAGCTATGCCTGGAATTTTGGAGATGGAAATACCTCGACTTCTATCAGCCCAAGCAATACCTATGCCGCTGCAGGAACTTACAACGTAAAATTGAAAGTTACTTCGGTTAACGGATGTACCGATTCTGTAATCAAACAAGTGACCATACATCCAAATCCTGTAGCAGGATTTAATGCGGCCAATGTTTGTTTAGGTTTCGCCAGTTCGTTTACCAATACCAGCACAGGAGGCAGTACTTATGCCTGGAATTTTGGAAATGGCAATGCATCAGCCGCTACAAGCCCAACCTATACCTATCCAACGGCCGGTACTTATACGGTAACTTTAACTGCAACTTCTGCTAACGGATGTATTGCAACTACAAGTAAGTCGCATACGGTGAACTCTTCACCAAAAGCTGATTTTACCGGAAGCAATGTATGCTTAGGCCTTGGCATTAATTTTAACAATAGTAGCACAGGCAATACCACAAACAGCTGGAATTTTGGAGATGCCACCACTTCAAGCACTGCAAGTCCAACCAAGACGTATGCTACGGCAGGTAATTTTAACGTGAAATTGGTGATTGCCAATACCTTCGGCTGTAAGGACTCTGTCACTAAAACGGTAACCATTTTCCCCAAACCGGTTCCGGCCTTCACCGCAAACAACCATTGCTTTGGAAATGCAGTATCCTTTACCAACCAATCTACCGGGGCTACCGCTACCGTTTGGGTATTTGGGGATGGAAAATCAAGTGCGGCCAGTTCGCCAACTTACACCTATGCTGCCTCTGGAACTTATACAGCTAAATTAATCGTTACTTCCGCTAATGGTTGCAAGGATTCACTCAGCAAAACGATTACAGTTTACCCAAAACCAAATGTTTCGTTTAGTGCTTCCCCTAACCCTATATGCAGAGGTGGATTGATGAGTTTCACCAATACCACCACCAATGGCTCAACCTATCAGTGGACCTTTGGAAACGGCAATACCAGCACACAGGCCTCGCCAACCAATATTTATAATTCGGCGAATAATTACACCGTAAAACTTGTGGCTACAAGCACCAACGGTTGTAAAGATTCGGTTACCCAAACGGTTACAGTTTGGCCAAGACCGGTGGCTTCCTTTAAAGTGAGCGATGGTTGCACCAACGACAATTTGGCCTTTGCAAGCAACTCGATTAGTGTGGCTGCCCATGCATGGACGTTTGGAGATGCCACAACTTCGGCAGCTGCCAACCCAAGCAAAGCATACTCTACTCCGGGCACCTACAGCGTGAGGTTGATTGTAACCTCTATCAATGGTTGCACAGATACCACAACCTCTAATGTTACAGTAAACCCAAGAGCCAGTGTTTCATTTACCAATGGAACCAACTTCTGCGTAGGATTGAGCACTACCTTTACCAATACTTCCTCTTTATCGTCAGGAAGCATGAACCATCAGTGGAGTTTTGGAGATGGAAACAGCAGTGTGACTGCGAGCCCATCGTATACTTATGGCGCAGCAGGAAACTATACAGTAATGCTTACCGTTACTACCGACAAAGGCTGTGTCAATACGAATTCAAGTTCAGTAGTTGTATTTGCCAAGCCGGTTGTTAATTTCACTGCCAACAGCGTTTGTGCCGGCTCCACAGTTTCATTTACCAATACCAGTACCGGTGGAACTACCTATGCATGGGATTTTGGAAATTCAAATACATCGACCTCGATGTCACCTACCCAAACCTATGCAAATCCTGGAACCTATACCGTGAAATTAACCGTAACCAGTGCCAATGGTTGTGTGGAAACGCTCAGCAAACAACTTGTAATTCATGCCAATCCTGTTTCATCCTTCAATGCGGCCGATCGCTGTATTGGACAAGCCATCAATTTTACAAATGCATCAACAGGTGCAGCTGATTACAATTGGCAGTTTGGTGACGGAAACAGCTCGAATCAGGTAAATCCATCAAACAATTACACAGCCCCAGGAAGTTATACCGTATCGTTAACGGTTAAAACTCTAAACGGTTGCGCGAACAGTTCAAGCAAAACAGTGGTGGTTTACCCGGCACCAAAAGCAGGGTTCAGCATCAACGACGACGGACAATGTCTCAATGGAAACAATTTTGTGTTCACCGATAATTCAAGCATATCGTCGGGTTCTATTTCTAACCGGGCCTGGACATTTGGCGACGGAGGAACTTCAAGTTTAACCAACCCTGCCAAAAATTATGCAGGTGCCGGAAGCTATGCCATTCGATTGGTGGTTACCAGTGGCAATGGCTGTAAAGACTCAAGCTCATCTATGGTGATGGTTCATCCTAAACCAACGGCCGGGTTTAATATTAGCAATTCAGCACAGTGCCTCAATATTAATTTATTTAATATCACCGATGCTTCAACCATCGCTTCAGGATCTATGAACAGAAGCTGGACTATGGGAGATGGAAGCTCAATGAATGGCACGAATCTGGTTAAGAAATATGCCATGGCCGGTACTTATACCATCCGTTTGATGGTAGTTTCGGACAGAGGATGTACCGACAGCACTTCAAAATCGGTTACCATTCATCCTAACCCAACGGCCTCTTTCACTGTGAATAACAACCGACAGTGCTTTATCGGTAACGTGTTTAATTATACCAATACCACCTCAGGAGTGGCCACCTACAACACAAGCTGGAACCTAGGCGACGGTTCAACGGTAACTACGACCAATGCTTCGAGGAGTTATGCTTCAGCCGGTAGCTATAATGTGAAACTCAACGTGGGAACAGCCCAAGGATGTAAAGATTCGGCCTACTATGTGGTAAGAGTATTGCCAAGTCCGGGAGTTATCAATGTAAGCGGACCTACCACTGCTCAGCAGGGAAGTACGCAAACTTACAGTGTGCCCTTTACACTTGGGTCCAACTACAACTGGTCGGCTGTTAACGGCACGGTACTTTCCAATGGTGCCAACATTGTTCAGGTGAAGTGGAACCCAAGCGGAACTACCGGCTCACTTTCTGTGACCGAAACAGGTTCAAACGAATGCAAAGGACTGGCCGCCAACTATAATGTTACCCTCACTTTGGTGGGAAGCGTATCTCAATCCTTGAAAAATGCGTTCGCCTCCAGATTGTATCCTAATCCTGCGGGAGATAATTTTACAGTAGAAGTAAGCATAGGCGGCATGGTAAACATGACCATTTATGACGAATTGGGCCGAATCGTTATGGAAAACAAACGCTTCAACAGTTCAATCACCATCTCTGATCATAACCTTGCAGCCGGAATCTATCAGGTTAAACTCAGCACAGATGAAGGCAAAACCGCAGTATTAAGATTTGAAGTGAAACACTAATCTTGACATCCATACAAAAAAAATCCCGGGAGTTGTGCTTCCGGGATTTTTTTTTGGGAGCTGCTGAACGATGTATTTAAGATAAGCTCAAATAGTTTGAATCAGGTTATAAAATAGCCATTACATAAATCTTTAAGATGGACCTCTGGTATTCACAAGGTCTTAAAACCTCTGCTTAATGAATTGGCATGCAATCCTTAAAACTAAAGGGAGGAAAAAATACCGAATCTATTCACGCTAAGAATTTTATTAAAACCAACCGCTTTTTCTGGTGGTCCGTCTGCGGGTACCGCCTATGCCGAGCATACCCAATAAACCTCTGGTCACCTCTCTTACCACCGTTCGGGTCACACTGCTGTTGGCTACTTTTTCAAAAACAGACTTCTCTCTGCTTGCTGTCGTGTTAGGGGAGGAATCTGATGCTTCGGCGCTTTGGCCTTTTTCAATTTCTGCGATTTTCTCATTCAGCAGTTCATAGGCACTTTCCCTATCGAGTGTTCGGTTATACTTGTCGGCAATCTTGGAGTTGTCCACCAAACTTCCAATTTCAGTTTCTGTGATCACGTCCATTCTCGTGCAAGGCGGGCTCATCAGGCAATGCACCAGGGAGGTCGGGATTCCTTTTTCGTTGAGCACGGTAACGAGGGCTTCCCCAATTCCCAATTGGGTAATGATATCTTCGGTTTTATAATAGTCGGATATGGGATAATTTTCGGCCGCGGTTTTGATGGCTTTTCGGTCTTTGGCCGTAAAGGCCCTTAGGGCGTGTTGTATCTTCATGCCCAATTGCGCCAAAACGGATTCCGGAATGTCATCGGGACTTTGTGTAATAAAAAATATCCCAACGCCCTTACTTCTGATAAGTTTTATGATGGTTTCAATCTGGTCGAGAAGCGCTTTGGAAGCTTCGTTAAAAATAAGATGGGCCTCGTCGATGAAGATCACCAGTTCGGGCTGCTCAATATCCCCTTTCTCAGGCAAACCGGCATAAACTTCGGCAAGCAGCGCCAACATAAAGCTGCTGAACAATTTGGGTTTGGCCTGTATGTCGGTAAGCCGCAGTATATTGATGTAACCATAACCATTCTCATCCATTCTCATCAAATCGTCGATGTCGAAAGAGGGTTCTCCAAAAAACAATTCGGCCCCTTGCTCTTCAAGGGTTACTAGGTTTCGTAAAATGGCCCCTACGGATGAAGTACTGATTAAACCGTATTCTTTTTCAATGTCCTTTTTTCCTTCATTGCTTAGAAATTGAAGGGTTTTTCTAAAATCCCTTATATCGAGTAAGGCCAGTTTATGATCGTCGGCGTACTTAAACACCAGAGACACCACTCCGGCCTGTGTATCATTCAATTCAAGCATCTTGCTCAACAAAACCGGTCCAAACTCACTGATGGTGGCCCTAAGTTTTACACCGGGTTCGTTGGAAATGGTGAGAAGTTCGGCCGGAAATTTTCTTGGCACCCAGTTTTCTCCGGTTGCTTTAATGCGCTCTTCGATTTTTGGGTTGATAAGCCCCGGTTGTGTAACCCCACTTAAATCCCCCTTTATATCCATCACTAAGGTTGGAACGCCGCTAAAGGACAATCTTTCGGTGAGCAATTGCAAGGTTTTGGTTTTACCTGTTCCGGTAGCTCCGGCAATCAGGCCATGCCTGTTAAAGGTTTTTAGAGGTGCGTTGACCAGGTTGTTCAAATTAACCGTACCTTCTAAAACTGAAGCTCCAAGCAGAATAGAATTTCCATTAAAAGAATAGCTGTTTTCAATGTGAGCTCTAAATGTTTCCCGATTTCCCATGATTCAATAATTGATTGATTGGCAAACCAAGGCGAATAAATTGAAATTAACAAGGAAATTGGATTTGAAATAATCAAAGCAATTCAAGTGTATATTTGTATTTTCCAAAATGGTAGCACCGATTTTTGTAATAATTGTTTCTCTTTTGATGGCCGCCTTTTTTTCAGGCCTGGAAATTGCTTTTGTTTCGGCCAATAAGCTAAGAATTGAATTAAAGCGCAAACAGGGGAGCAACTGGGCAGTACTCATTTCCGATTATTACAAATCCCCTTCCCGTTTTATCAGTACCATACTGGTCGCTTATAACATCGTGTTGGTCATCTATGGTATTTTTATTGGCCGGCAATTGGAACTGGCCATGCAGCCTTTTAACCTTTCCAGTGGTACCAGACTTTTAATTATTACGATTATCTCAACGGTCATCGTGCTATTTACGGCTGATTTTTTGCCAAAAGCATTATTCCGAATCAATCCAAACTTTATTCTTTCCATATTAATATACCCATTTCAAATCATCTACTATTTGTTGTGGCCTATAGTTCAATTTACCATTTGGTTGGCGAAAAGTGTTTTGAGGATTATCACTAACCAACATTTTGTAGAAACAGCCCCTGCCTTTACCAAGGTCGATTTGGGACATTTTATTTCCGAAACGCTTCACGACCAGAGAAAAGGGGATGTAGATGCTGAAATTTTAAAGAATGCCCTCGACTTTGGAACCGTGAGGGTCAGAGATTGCATCAGGCCCCGAATTGATATCGTAGCCATTGAAGTGAACGACTCTATGGAAAATCTCAGAGAATTGTTCATTCAATCCCACCATTCAAAAATATTGGTTTACAGAGATTCTATCGATAACATCATCGGGTATGTTCATCAAATAGACATGTTTAAAATGCCAAAATCCATGAAGTCGATTTTGATGCCCATCTTAATAAGCAATGAAAGTCGGACCGCTCAGCAAATGTTAAATGAGTTTGTAAAAAAAAGAAAGAGCATTGCCTTGGTGGTGGATGAATTTGGAGGCACCGCAGGAATTATCACGGTGGAGGATATCATGGAGGAGATTTTAGGCGAAATCGACGACGAGCATGATGACGATGCCCATCTCACAGAACTGCAGCACTCCGAAAATATATTTGAGCTGTCGGCGTCTCTCGAAGTGGATTACCTCAACGAAAAATTTAATTTTAGCATACCGGAAGGAGAGTACGAAACCCTGGCGGGATATATCATTGCTGAACATGGCAATATTCCAAAGGTTGGAGAAGTCTTAACCATAGGAAGATTTAAAGTAGAAATTTTAAAATTTGACGAAGCAAGAATAGATCTTGTAAAGTTGGAAATTTTAGAGAGTAGTTAATGGTTTTATATGCTGAGTGATTTACCAATTTTTGTTTCTCTGGTCTTTGTACTTACGACCTTGCTTACCTTTTATGTTTTTGCATTTGCTGCAGGCGAATTAAAAAGAACCATAGCACTCTTATCGGGCTGGCTGCTCTTGGTAGGCATCGTAAGCTACAATGGATTTTACGCCAATATCGAAAGCATTCCACCCCGCCTTCCGCTTACCATGATGCCCGTAATGATTACCCTTTTTTACCTGTTACTCACTAAAAGAGGACGTCATTTTATTTCAAAGTTTAACCTAAAATGGTTAACCTTTTTACATGTTGTGAGAATTCCTGTAGAAATCGTGCTGTTTTGGCTTTTTCTCGAAGGCAAGGTGCCTCAAATCATGACCTTCGAAGGTTGGAATTTTGATATTATTGCAGGAATAACGGCTCCGCTTATCTGGTACTTTGGGTTTATTAAAAAGAAACTCTCAAACCAGGTCATTCTTGTTTGGAATATTCTATGCTTGTTGCTTCTCATGAACATTGTGAGCCTGGCGATTCTTTCCTTGCCCTACGGCTTTCAATTTCTCAGTTTTGACCAGCCCAATGTCGCGGTGTTATATTTTCCATTTGTATGGCTGCCCACTTTTATCGTTCCCATCGTTGCCTTGTCGCACCTGACAGCCATTTTAAGGCTACTCAAAATAAAAGCCTGAACCACCTGCTCTATTAAGTTTGGTGTTCAAACCGCCCCTTGCTAAATATTCTTATACCACTGTCGTTTCGGCTTCGAATGACTTTTTGTTCTTCAGCTGGCAAATTAGCAATGTTTTTACATTCGTCGGAACAGCAACCCTCGTATTTCTCGGCACAAGCCGGGCATTGTAAGAAAAGAAGATTACAGCCCACATTTTTACAATTGGTATGGCTGTCCCAAAGGGTTCCACATTGGTGACAATGGGCAATAATTTCATTCGAAATCCTCTCACCAAGCCTTTCGTCAAATACAAAATTTTTGCCTTTAAACTTATTTTCTAAGCCTTGCTCTCTTACCTCTTTGGCATATTTTATGATGCCCCCCTCGAGTTGATACACATCCTTAAATCCATTGTGCTTGAGCCATGCGCTTGCTTTTTCACACCTGATGCCACCGGTACAATACATTACCACCGGTTTGTCTTTTTTGTCCTCCAACAAATCAATCACAAATTCCAACTCTTCCTTAAAGGTGTCCACGTCCGGTATCACTGCGTTTTCAAAATGTCCCACCTCACTTTCGTAGTGATTCCTCATGTCGATGAGGGTGGTCTCTGGGCGCGAAGTAAGGGCATTAAACTCTTCGGCATTTAGGTGCTTGCCGAAATCCCAAGCTTTAAAATCAGGATCGTTTAAGCCATCGGCCACAATTTTTTGCCGAACTTTTACGGTCAGTTTGAAAAAGGATTTACCGTTGTCTTCAACGGCGAAGTTTAGCCTTACATTCTCCAGGAAAGTAATTTCGTTTAGTTTTTCAATAAAGAGGTTTACCGAAGAGCTCGGCACACTAATTTGTGCGTTGATACCTTCAGAAGCAATGTATATTCTGCCCAAAACGCCTATAGAATCAAGGAGTAAATAAAGGTGATCCCGAAACAGAGGTGGGTTTAATATTGGCCAATATTTATAGAAGGAGAGGGTAGTACGGGCTTCTTCCGAAGCCAAAATCTGCTTTTTTAAAATATTTCGGTCTATTTTGTTATGCAATTTCATATTACACCAAATAAGGGTGCAAAGTTAATATACCCCTCATGTCTTTACAAATAAGGAATCCATACAATAGGAAGGGGCACCTGATTAAAAAAGCAGATTACAACCCCTCTGTTCACTGCCATCCAAACGACCCAGAACTTCAAAACTTCCGTCATCATGCATTCGGCCTAAATCGGAAGTAGCGATAAAACAGCAGCTGTCCATATTTGCGAGGTCAATAATGTTGATAGCGCCTGTTCTTTGGGTGTTTTCAGATGCGAAAGGGTCTGTATGGTCTCTGATAAGTACCCTCATCCAAGGTGGGCAGTTAAAAAATCCTTGCTTGAGGGCGTAGGCCTGAGACAAAAGCTCGGTCATTCCATATTCGGAAGCAATGTGTTTTACCTTGAAAGCTTTTTTTAACTGATGATGCAATTCATCTCTGGTAATCTCCGGCGCCCTTCCCTTCATACCCCCGGTTTCAACAATCGCTATACCTGTTAATTCCATCGGAAAATGTTTGGCAAACTCAAGCAATGCAAAGCTCACCCCAAAGAGCATCACATTCTTTTTTAGCTTTTGATCTTCTTTTAAATGGAGGGCCAAATCGTTTAAATTGTGCAGATAAAATCCTCCTTTTCCCGACATGTTCAATAATTCATTAGCCATCCAAACCAAAGATGAGCCTGACCGCTCAAGGTAGGATGGAAGAAGAAACCTAAAGGTGATATCTTTTGGGTTTCCAAATACTTTTTCAAAACTTTTCAGAAAGGATAGTTTATAAATTTCGATATCCTTGACATAGTGTTTGCTCAATCCTTGCTTGCTGGTAGAGCTGCTCGTAAACACATCAAAGTTTTTACCTAAATCACCCGATACTATTTGGTGTTTCTTGAATAATTCAATGGGCAGAAAGGGAATATCTTCTACCTGCTTTATTTCTTCCGGCCGCTTATTAAGTAAACTTAAATATTGTGAATAAATCTTATTATTTTTGGACTGGTACCGAAACATTTCTAAAGCCGCTGCGTTGAAATCAAAAGAAGCTTCTTCAAAAATCACATTCTTGAAATTATTTCTGTCGTTTATAATCGCATTCATTGTTGTTTCAGGATGTGATAAAAATCAGGTCGAGCAAGGCTCTCCGGTTTTAGCGGTTGACCATATTTTGATTTACAAAAATATGACAGGAAAGGACAGCATTCTTAAAATGACATTAAATTATGAAGACGCCGATGGTGATTTAGGGCTTTCGAAAGAGGATACCTTTCCTCCATTCAATTACCTTGGAGGTTTTTACTACAATTTAAAAGTGGAATATTTTATCAAAGAAAACAAGCAATGGAAAAAAATCCTGATACCCGGTACCGGCGATACAGTAAACTTTAACCAAAGATTTCCCCGCTTAAACTTATCGGAGCGCAGCAAACCGGTAAAGGGTCAAATGGAGTTGAACATTCCTGCCTCACCTTACCCGGGAATTTTTCCGGATACCATAAAATTGGCTTGCACTATGTTGGATAGAAAGCTTCATCAAAGCAATATCGCACACTCAAAGGAAATCATTTTACAACACTAAGTGTCCATATTTAAACTCATATTCCCGGCCTCTAAAAATTTGAAATATTTTTTCAACCCCCTGAAAAATATGTATGTTTGCAAATATTTGTAAAAAGTGATGCCATTAGGAGGTGTTTTTGTAAAGCCTTTTTAATAAATCACAAAAATTATGAACTCAGAGAACAATCCATCCTTAAAGTATAGCGTTTCCGGCCTTACCGAACTGAAAAAATCAAATGCTTTTTTCACTCTAAAGAAAATATTTCTACTGTTGTTTTTGTTGACAGCCTTGCCATTTGCAAATTATGCCCAAAAATTCGCCTATGTCGATACAGAATATATTCTTTCGCTTTTGCCGGACTATAAAACTGCTCAAAAGAAATTGAATGAAATGGCTGAGAAATGGCAAAAAGACATTGATGCCAAATACGAGAACATCGACAAAATGTACAAGGAATATCAGGCTGAAAAAATTCTTCTCACCCCTGATCAACAAAAACAGAGAGAGGACGAAATCATAAATAAAGAGAAGGAGGCTAAAAAGTTTCAGCAGGATAAATTTGGATACGAAGGCGAATTGTTTCAAAAAAGACAAGAACTTGTAAAACCCATTCAGGATAAAGTTTTTGAAGCCATTCAAAAAATAGCCAAGGATGAAGGGTTTGATTTTATTTTTGATAAATCAAGCGACATGACCATGTTGTTTAGCAATGCCAAATACGACAAAAGCGACAACATATTAACCGCCCTAGGCGTAACGCCTACTGCCGACGAAAAAAACAAGGCCAAAGAAAAGGATAAAACCGACCCTGATTTGCCGCCCTCTAACAACAATAACAACGGTGGAATTCCACCCAGAAGATAAAATTAAATTTATACCACACTTAAAATAAAACAAACCCATTAAAGAAAATGAAACGACTATTTTTCACTGCCCTTTCGGTTATATTGCTGGCTTTTAGCTCACACGCTCAGAGCAAAATTGCCCATATTAATTCGGCCGACCTAATGCAAGCCATGCCTGAGATGAAAGACTTCGAGAAACAAATGAAGGATTATGAAGGCGTGCTGCGTGCACAGCTTGAGACCATGCAGCTCGAGTTGCAAACCAAATACGATGAATTTGTAAAGGATACCACGTCACCTCCGGCCATTATGGAAATAAAGAAAAAAAAGCTTGAAGATCTTCAAGCCGACATTCAGCAGTTTAGTCAGAGTGCCGAAAACGACATGATGAAGAAAAAGGAGGCTTTGTACATGCCTATTTACAATAAGGCTAAAGCGGCGATTAATGAGGTGGCCAAAACCAGAGGTTATGATTATGTGCTCGACAGTTCTGAAGGCTTAGGTGTTTTGGTTACCAACAGTGCCAACGACTTGATGAACGATGTAAAGAAAAAATTAATGATCAATTGATTGATATAAAAATTATTTAACATCCGGCCCTGCATGTTTAATGTGGGGCTTTTTGATAGTTAATAATTGAACCAATTTATGCGGAAACTTTATAATTTTGATTGGTAATAAATAAAGATTGGGACCTATAGGCGTTTTTGATTCCGGATATGGAGGATTGACCATTCTTAAAGAATTGGTGAAAACTCTGCCTGAGTATAATTTCACTTATTTAGGCGATAACGCCAGGGCGCCCTATGGCAACAGATCATTTGAAACGGTAAACCAATACACGACTGAGTGTATTGAGTTTTTATTCGGCCAGGGATGCGAATTGGTTATTTTGGCCTGCAATACGGCGTCAGCTAAAGCACTGAGAAATATTCAGCAAAATTATCTGCCTCACCATGCCCCGAAAAAAAGGGTGCTTGGGGTCATAAGGCCGACAACAGAGGTGATAGGTGAGATTACCCAAACAGACAGTGTTGGCATTTTGGGTACCACAGGAACGGTGACCTCTCATTCCTACCCTATTGAGATTGGCAAGCTATGGCCTCAGCTTAAAGTTTTTCAACAAGCTTGCCCTATGTGGGTTCCCTTAATCGAAAACAATGAAGCAAATAGCGATGGCGCTGACTTTTTTGTAAAAAAATATCTCGACGAGTTGTTTAACAAATCGAAACATTTGGATGCCATTGTTTTGGCTTGTACCCATTACCCACTGCTTATCAATAAAATTAAACACTATATTCCGGAAGGGGTAAAGGTTATCTCACAAGGCGAACTGGTAGCCACAAGTTTAAAAGACTATTTAAGGCGCCATCCCGAAATAAACCAACTCTGTGTTAAACAGGCTAAACACCAATTTTTTACAACAGACGACGAGGCTACTTTTAATGAGATGGCCAAAAAATTCTTTGAAAAGGACGTAAACTCCACACACATAGCTCTTTAGTAGAGTTTTGGCAAGGGTTGATTCACCAAAAATTAACCGTTAATAAATCCCGGTTACACCATTGGTCAATTTAAACACAAAGTTTATCGATACTCACTTATTTTTGAATCATGGTTTTAAACCATATTATGAGACAGAAATTAAAGATATTGGCAGTGGACCCTCTTCATCCTGTTTTTATGGAGAAACTAAACTCAGAAAAATTTGAGTTGGTTTACCAGCCTGATATCGCAGCTCATGAGATTCCTGATGCCTTGGAAGGTATCGATATTCTTATTGTGAGAAGCAAAGTTTTTGTCTCGGAAGCCTTATGCATTAAGGCCAATAAATTAAAATTAGTGGCCAGGGCCGGCTCCGGATTGGACAATTTAAAGGTAGACTGGCTCGACAAGGCGGGAATTCATGTGGTAAATACACCTGAGGCCAACAGTAATGCAGTGGCCGAGCATACGCTTGGAATGCTGTTGAATTTATTGAATAATATATCGAAAGGCGATAAGGAAATTAGAAACTTTATTTGGGACAGGGAAGGAAACAGAGGGGAAGAATTGTCTGGAAAAACTGTAGGCATTATTGGTTTTGGACATACAGGAAGCGCCTTTGCAAGAACTCTCCAGGGATTAGGTGTAGAAATTATGGCCTACGATAAATACAAAACGGGTTTTGGTAACGAAAGTGTAAGGGAGGTTACCATGCAGGAGATTTTTAATGAAACCGATGTATTGTCGTTACACATCCCTCTTACCCAAGAAACCACCAACCTGGTGAACCAACATTTTATTCAAAAATTTAAAAAAGACTTTGTACTGCTCAATTTATCACGTGGCGGAATCGTGGTAACCTCCGATGTCATACAAAATCTTGAAAATAAAAAAATAAGAGCGTTTGGCTCTGACGTACTTCGAAACGAACAGATTACCCAACTTAATAATCAGGAATTTGAAGAATTCCAAACTTTGCTAAATTTCAAAAATGTGATTCTTACTCCCCATGTTGGAGGCTGGACACAGCAATCTTACAAAAAAATTTCTCTCAGTCTGGCCACAAAAATTGAGGCCGTTTGTGATGAATTTATTCAGGGGGAAACAAGTTTTAAAGAAGCCCAAAAATTCCCTTGATAATTTAGTGAAAATACCCAATTATTGAAGTTTGGTAAAAAAATCGTTCAACCCTTGTTAAATAAAGATAAAAATAAAAAAAAATTATGCAATTGAAACATTACTTAACCGTGCTGGGGCTATTTTTGGTAAGCAGTTGGGGATACTCTCAGTCTAACTATGGAGAGATCCGAGGCAAAATTACGGATAAAAAAACCCGGATGGCCTTAGACTATGTGACCGTGGTGGCCAAAAAGGACGGAATTATAAAAGGTTCGGCATCATCCGATGAAAACGGAAACTACAATATTAAGACCCTTGACCCGGGGGAGTATGATATTGAAGCTTCCTATGTAGGTTACCGAAAATTTACCATTACCGGTGTAAACATTACCAGTGGCTCCATTGAATTCAGGAACTTTGAGATGGAAACCAGCGGTAAAGATGGAGATGGTATCGATTTGGAGGGGATTGTGGTGACCGGCGGTAGCAAATTGCTGAAAGAAGACGAGAACAAAACTACATTAAGCGCTAAGGATATTTTAAAATTGCCGCAACGCGGATTGGGAGGAATTGCGAACACTTCTTCAGGATCCAATGTAACTGCAGGAGGTGGAATTTCTTTTCTTGGAAACCGTACCGATGGTACCCGAATATTTATAGACGGGGTACCCGTAATCGGAAACCAGGGAATTGCCACCATTGGCCAGGAGCAGATAGACCTTATTCAAAGTGGAGTTCCTGCGATGTTTGGGGATTTGACAGGTGGAGCCATTAACATAACCACCAAAGGACCGAGCAGATATAAGTCGCAGTATTACGAATACATCACTTCGAGCTTATTCGACAAATGGCATTACAATACCCTTGAGATGTCGTTTTCAGGCCCACTTAAAATTATTAATAAAGGTGGTGGAGATAAAGAACGTGTGCTCTTTGGATACAACGTTTCAGGTCACCTGGAATATCAAAAAGACAACCGCCCCACAGTGTTGGGTTCATGGACGGTGAAGGACGATGTTTTGCAAAACATCAAGGATAACCCCTTAAGTGCAAACCCCGATGGAGGGGGATTTATCAGCACATCATCCTATTTAACTCAGAACGATCTGGTATTGCAAAAGGCGAGACAAAATGTTCCTTATTATTTTGGAACCATTAGCACCAGATGGGAGTATACCCCCACAAAATCTTCCGTTCTTACCTTCTTTGGAAAGGCCAATATGGAGAAATCAAGAGGATACAACTATGCCTCTTCGCTTTTAAATTATGATGAATACGGTGTAAACACCAATAATACCTATATGACTTACCTGCGTTACACCCAAAAAATAGGGTATCAAAGCAGTGATCATAAAGATAAAAAAGATAAGGATGCCAAAGCACCACCGGTTACTGACGCTTTTTATTCTTTGCGCGTCGATTATCAGTCAAGCATAAACAGCAGCAAAAGCAATACCCACCAGGACGACGTGTTCGCCTACGGTTATGTTGGAAAGTTTAATCACTTCAGGGCTCCTGTTTACGAATATAAGGCTGAGCCACAAAAATATATCATCAATAAGAACGGGAAGAGCGATACCGTGATCAGACAAGGCTATTATGAACTCACAGGCTTCAGAGATACCATGATCACCTTCGAAAAGGGAGACCAAAACCCACTCAGAGCCCGTTATACCGAAAATGCTTTTGATTATTTTAGAAATACCTTTAATTCAAGAGGCGCTCAAAGTGATGGACAGATTGCAGCCGCCCTCGGTATGCTTAATGGCTTTAACCTGCCAAGTACCTATTCACTCTGGTTTAATCCCGGTACCCAAATTGCAGGTTATAGCAAGTCTCAACAAGAAAGATTTTCGGCCTATGCCATAGGAGAAGCCTCCCTGAACACCGGCAAAAAGAAAGAAAACAAACACGATTTTCAGTTTGGAATGACCTATGAACAAAATATATTGAGCTCCTATGGGTTGAGTGCCACAGGCCTTTGGATTTTGATGCCTCAGTTGGTCAATAAGCAAATAGCCAACCTCGATAAGGTAACTCAAGGAGAATACATTCTAAACAGCGTGCATTCTTTTGATGATCAGAACCGCTTTTTAGATACCGTAAAGTATAACATCAGAGTGGATGCGGATCAGCAAACACAATTCGATAAAAATTTGAGAGCGAAACTCATAAAAGATGGAGCAGTGGATGCTTATGGAAATAAGATTACCGAAACCTCTTTTATCGATGTGAATGCTTTGGCTCCATCCGACCTGAATCTCAATATGTTTAGCGCCGACGACCTCAGCAATAAAAACAATCAGTATGTAAGTTATGCGGGCTACGATTATCTTGGAAATCGCACCAGAAAACGTTTTGGAATCAATGACTTCTTGCTCGACAAACAAAACCGCAGCGTGGGTTCTTTTGCGCCAATATACAGTGCCGCCTGGTTGCAAGATAAGTTTGCCATCAAAGACATGATTTTTAGAGTTGGGGTGAGAATTGAGCGCTATGACGCCAATCAGCCTACTTTAAAGGACCCTTATTCACTTTATCCTATCAAAACGGTTGGTGAAGTGTCTGAAATGAACGGGATAAAAATTTCGCATCCTGACAACATTGGCGAAGACTATGCCATTTATGTGAACAATGCAAAAAATCCGACCAAAGTGTTGGGATACCGTAAGGATAACACCTGGTACGACGCCTCAGGTGTTGAGGTGGCCAATCCTGAAATATTAGCCCAACAAACGGCTAGCAATATCATTCAACCTTACCTGGTGGATGCCAACAACAAAGACATTGTGAAGGAAGCTTTCAAAGACTATGAGCCTCAAATCAATGTTCTACCCCGTGTATGGTTCTCGTTCCCTATCAATAAGGAGGCTCTTTTCTTCGCCAACTACGATGTGTTAACACAGCGCCCAACCGATGGAGCTACGTTTACCCCTATCCGATCTTATGCCTTCCTCGAGGCAGACCAGAGCAGATTTTTACCCAATGCGGCCTTGAAACCCCGTATCAAAACCATGTACGAATTGGGTTATAAGCAAACGTTGAGCAAATTTTCAGCGCTTAGCATTATTGTATCGTATTCTGAAATCAGAAATGATTTTGGCCAATACCGCTACAATCAGGCCTACCCGGTTTCATACACCAGTTATGCCAATATTGATTTTTCAACCAATAAGGCTTTTAGAGCAGAATACCAGTACAGAGGCATCAATAATTTCTCATTAAGGGCAAACTATACACTGCTCTTCGCCGATGGTACCGGTTCCAATATCAATTCTCAATCGGCCTTGTTGCAAGCCAATCAGCCTAACCTTCGCTCACTTTATCCTTTGGATGTCGATTTCCGCCACAATTTTAATACCACTTTCGGCTATGGATATGACGCAGGAAAGGATTACAAGGGACCGGTTTGGTTTGGTAAGCGCGTATTGGAAAACTTTGATGCCAACTTTATCGTTTTAGCGCGTTCAGGAGCACCTTACACTGCCAACTTGAGTCCAACGGCTACAGCACAAGCTGCATTGGGTACGGTTACACGTAGCCAAATCAGAGGAAATCCATTTGGCTCAAGAATGCCTTGGCAATTCAAAGCGGATTTAAACTTTAACCGCACTTTCGATTTCAAGAAAAAACAGATGAAAGACGATAGAATGGCATTCACAAAAATGACCGTTTTCCTATGGGTGCAAAATGTGTTCAATGGCAAAATAGTTCAAAGCGTCTATGCCTTTACCGGACTGCCAAACGACGATGGATACCTCTCTTCACCTGAAGGCCAGCTTAAAGTTTCGCAGCAGGTTAGCCAGCAATCGTTTATTGATCTCTACAACCTGAGCGTGAATAGTCCTTTTAACTACGCCACACCAAGATTGTTCAGAATTGGAGTGAGATTCCAACTTTAATCATTGATACTTAAGGAGAACACGATATAAAATTAAAATTTAAAAAATTTAGAAATGAAACATAGAATACAAATATGGAACCCATCAAAACTTACTTACCCAATTGTGGTATGGATGTTTTTGATTCTAAATAATGCAGCTTTTGGCCGGGAAAATTTAGGTAGCAAACCTATCCCTCCAGCCGAAAAATCAACCAAGTTGATGAAGTTTGCGGCGGCCTGTGATCCGGCCACTGCAAGTGCCGATTTGGACGTAAACAACGTTAGAACAAAAATTCTGAATGGCGGTGACATGTGGTGGGATTTATCGAACCCTAAGTATGAAATTCCTAAGGTGGAGGCTAACGTGAACTCTGTAAGAAAGCATTCTTTATTTTCAGGTGCTATTTGGATTGGAGGGTATGATGGAAAAGGAGGAAGCGGAAGCTTAAAATTAGCCGCCATGACGTATCGTCAGGGAGGAAGCGATTTTTGGCCCGGCCCCCTCGACGACCAATCCAACACCGATGAAACGACTTGTAAAAAATGGGACAATATTTACAAGATTAAACGAACCGAAATTATAGAACATTATTCCAATATTTTAAATGGCATCCCCTCTTTGTCGGACAACATCAGTGGTTGGCCAGGCAACCAAACCGTAAATGATCCTCCAATGGCTCCCTATCTCGATTTTAATAAAAATGGCAGGTACGATCCCTTGGGTGGCGACTACCCCGTATTACAGAACGAATGCAGAGGCAAAAAGCTTACCACCTACGAAAAGAATAAACCTGAAGATCAACCCGATCAGATTCTCTATTTTGTGTACAATGATAAAGGAAATGTTCACGCCGAATCGGCCGGATTGCCAATAGGACTCGAGCTACATACCATGGCTTTCGCTTATGCTTCAAACGATGAGATTAATAACATGACCTTTTATACCACAAGGATTGTAAACAGAGGCGCGCAATCGCTTTACGATACCTATTTTGGTCAATGGGTTGATGCCGATTTAGGCAATTACAGGGACGATTATGTGGGCTGTGATGTGGGTCGAAGCCTGGGATTTTGCTACAATGGCGACGATAACGATGAAGGAATTTTGGGTTATGGCCTAAATCCTCCAAGTATTGGGGTCGACTTTTTTGAAGGACCCAAAAAAGATACTACCATTAATGGCAGAGATACCACCTACGAACTTGGCATGAGCAAGTTTGTGTACTACGATAATGATTTTACCATTTATGGAAACCCCGAAAGAAATATCCACTATTATTATTACCTAACCGGTCGTTGGAAAAATGGGCAGTGTATGACTCTCGATTACAAGAGCGGAAGAACAGGTACAGCATGTACCAATTATCTCTTCCCTTTTGATACCGATCCAAAAGTAACCGGAAACTGGAATGAGCGCTCTGCAGGCAATCCACCGGCCGACAGACGTTTCTTGCAAACCAGCGGACCATTCACCCTTAAGCCGGGTGCTGTAAACAAACTTACAGTAGGTGTGGTTTGGGCCAGAGCAAGTACAGGCGGTGCTGAGGGTTCTTTGGCTCTTCTAAAATTGGCCAGTGATAAGGCGCAAACCTTATTCAACAACTGTTTTAATCCTGTGGATGGTCCTGATGCCCCAAAAACTCAGGTTCAGGAGTTAGACAATGAACTTGTGTTCATGTTTGGAGATACCAAACGCATTGAAAAGTTTCAAGACACAGTACTTGACGAAAACAACAAGCCTCAGATTTATAAATTTGAAGGATACAGAATTTACCAATTGAAAGACGGAACGGTTGGTACCGGAGACCTTGAAGATGTTGATAAAGCAAGAGAGATTTTTAGTTGTGATTTAAAAAATAATGTCATCAGATTGGTTAACAAGCCATTTGATCCAACCTTAGGGCAGAGAATTCCAAAGCTTATGATTGACGGCAGTAACAAAGGTATTGTTCATTCGCTATCAATTAAAGAAGATGCCTTTGCAACAAGTTCCAACAAAGCCTTGGTCAATTTTAAGACCTATCATTATTTGATTCTGGCCTATGCAGCCGAACCCACCAGCACCCAAGACCAATACCTGGCAGGTCGATTTGTTGAGAAAATTGTGGCTTCACCCAGAAATACGGAGCCTCGGTATGTAGGGACTAAGGTCAACGGGGGTTATGGAGCGGGCCCTAAAATTAAAAGAATGGAGGGAAGCGGAAACGGTGGCAATTATGTGACTTTGACAAAGGAGAGCGAAGAAACTATTTTAAAGTCGCCATATTTCCTTGATAATCCGATATACGATGTGGGAAGAGGGCCGGTTAAAGTGTCGATAGTAGATCCTTTGAAGGTTCCACAGGGTGAATTTGAACTTGTTTTACTTGAATTAAAGGACTCCATAAATTTCGGAACTTCACAGGCTAACATTAAAAAGCGTGAGGCCGGAGTAAGGCCTGCTGCCACACGTTGGATACTCGTAAAAAAGAATACCAATCGATTGAATGACACGCTTTATTCAGAAAATACCATCAATATTCCAAATGAGCAATTGGCAACCCTTAAGGCCAGCGGATTTTACAGAAAGAGTCCTGTTGATTGGGGTATGTCGGTTAGCATTGATCAGGTTCTCGATCCTGGAAGTCCCGAGCTCGACGAAACCAATGGCGCCATTGCCTGTGATGTGACCTTTGCCGAAAAAGGCAAAGAATGGCTCACCGCGATGCGCGATCAGGATGGCGTTCCATTTTGGAATTGGATTCACGCCGGCACCAATGGCAAAGGTGATGCCTATAAAGACCCAACTGAGAATGATTATGCCATCAATGGCAATGCCATGGATCCATTCGACAATTTTGAAAAAATGTGGGAAGGCAGAGTAGGACCTTACAGACTTACCTCAAGATTCACAGGAAATGCAGGAGCTAAATTCACTGCGAATCAGATTCAAGGGGTTGGTTTTGACGGATCTCCTGTGAACAATGCACAGTGGGCTTTAAATCAATTGTCGAGTGTTGAGTTGGTAATAACACCTGATCGCAGCAAATGGACACGATCTTGCGTTTTGGAAATGAGCGATGACAATATTTTGAGCGAGGGATCGAACAAAAAGTTTAATCTAAGGGCCCACGCCTCTATCGATCAGAACGGTAAGAATATTCCCGGGGAAATGGGAAGAAGTTGGTTCCCAGGCTATGCAATAAATGTTGAAACAGGCGAAAGGCTTAACATCATATTCGGTGAAGACTCCCGGCAATATGCCAATAATGGTCGTGATATGAAATGGAACCCAACCTCTGATAACGGATTTTTGGGAGGGGTAATGAACAACGGAGGCCGTCATTATATCTATGTAATGGGTTCCTATGCTGGCTTGAGTTCAACCTTCCAGCCATTTTTACCACGTTACGATGAAGGACAGGCTTATTATGATATTCTAAAAGACATCACCAG
Source organism: uncultured Chitinophaga sp. (assembly GCA_964617955.1). Lineage (GTDB taxonomy): Bacteria > Bacteroidota > Bacteroidia > NS11-12g > UBA9320 > JABWCE01. The sequence goes on along the minus strand of CAZTXB010000003.1, from coordinate 172,347 downwards.
TTCTACCTCTGAAACTGTGAGAACCACCGCCATCAATAAGGTAATGTACCAGTGTATGTATGTCGTTCCGGCCTATCTCAATTATGGTTATCAAATGAAAGAAGTTGATGGAATGCCGGTGCCGGAAACTGAAGTAAGGTTTAAAATAAGGGTTAAAAAACCTTATCGCTTTTACAAAACAATGGACAATTCGCAAAACTACGATAACCCACGTTACACTTTTAACACCGATGCCGTTTACACTGAGGTTTCGACTGAATTTGGAACCAAGGCGCTCGATATGATCAACATCGTGCCAAATCCTTATTATGCTTATTCCGATTATGAAAATACAAACATTGAAAACAAGGTTAAAATTACCAACCTGCCTGTTCGATGCGATATTTCCATTTACACCATTGATGGTACCCTTACCCGTCGAATTAAAAAAGACGATGACGGTACGGATGTGGTTTGGGATATGAAAAATGACGCCAAAGTGCCTATAGCCAGCGGAGTGTACCTTATACATGTCAATGCACCCGGCCTTGGCGAAAAGGTTATTAAATGGATGGGAGTGATGCGTGAATTGGATCTGGATTCTTTCTAACCTTTAGTAATAATGACAAAAATGAAAACGAGAATATTTTATATAGCAGTATTAAGTTCTTTAACCTTGACCTCGAATGCAGGGAACCCCGATCGAGGAGGCCAATCCAGCGCCAATCAATTGGTGGTCAATGGATGGGCACGTTCATCCGGTTTAGGATGGGCCTCACAGTCAAATATTAAAGGCATAGAGTCGATGTACATGAACCTAGGAGGACTTGTAAATACACCCAAAACTGATTTCTCATTTGCCCAAACCAAATGGTTTTCAGGTTCAGGCGTTAATGTGAGCAGCTTTGGATTTTCTCAAAACCTAGGAAATGACAATGCCATAGGTCTTGCAGTGAGCTCAATCGATGTAGGTGAAATAAACATAACCACTGAAAACCAACCCAATGGCGGACTAGGTACTTTTTCACCTCGTTTGACCAACCTAGGTTTAGGTTATGGAAGAAGATTTACAGAGAGAATTACCGGTGGTGTGTTGTTAAGGGTGTATTCGGAAAATGCTTCAAATATAAAGTTACAAGGAGTAGCCGTTGACGCTGGAATCCAATACCGAACCACCTGGAAAACTAAAGACGATACGCATTTTGGGGTCTCCATAAAAAATATCGGCCCTGATTCGAAGTACTCCGGAGACGGTATCGCCATAAAAAGATTGAATCCGAAGGACGATCAAGAGGTTACCGTAAACCAGAGGGTTGCAAAATATAATATCCCGGCCTTAATTAATATTGGCGGCTCATATGACATTAAGCTCGACAAAAACGAAGAGTCTCAATTTCACATGCTCAGCGTGGCAGCTAATTTTACTTATAATGCCTTTTCGCAAAACCAGCTTACCTTCGGAACGGAGTATTCTTACAAAAGCATGTTTATGGTTAGAGCAGGATACGCCTATGAAAAAGGTATCATGAAATACTCAACCAGAAAAAGAGCTGAGAATGGCCTGATGGGAGGCATAACTTTTGAATTGCCATATGGCGCTAATGGAAACAGGTTTGCCCTGGATTATTCCTACAGAGATTCAAGACCTTTTTCAGGCTCACACAGCATTGGCATCAAGATGTCGTTAGGCGCTGCAGAGTAAAAAAAGTTACAACGGGCTTCGTACCTCAAAACAAAAAATTTATATTTGTGGAGTTGCATCAGACTATAAAGTTTGGTGCAACTTTATTTTTATACCTTTACTAATTAAATAAAAAGAAATGGCAATCAATTACATGACTAAGGAAGGTTACGAAGCCCTTGTAAAAGAAATTGAACAACTTGAAAAGGTAGATCGAAGAAGGATTAGCGGTCAAATTGCCGAGGCTAAGGAGAAAGGGGACTTGTCGGAGAATGCCGAATACGATGCTGCCAAGGAAGCACAGGGAATGCTTGAAATGAAAATTTCAAAATTAAAGACCATTTTAGGCGAAAGCAGAATTTTGGATGAAACCAAAGTCGATTTGAGTAAGGTGGGTATACTCACTAAAGTTACGGTTTTGAATAAAAAAACCAATACCAAAATTGATTACACCCTGGTTTCGGAAAAAGAGGCCGATCTGAAATCGGGAAAAATATCGGTTAAATCGCCTATTGGAATGGGATTAATGGGAAAATTAAAAGGAGAATTGGTCGATGTTAAAGTACCGGTTGGAACCATCACCTTTGAAATTTTGGATATCTCTTTAGCTTCATAGTCCCATGAGCAATGTTTTTTTAAAAATAATTTCCGGTGAAATACCTGCCTATAAAATAGCAGAAGATGAAGACCATCTGGCCTTTTTAGATATTATGCCCCTTAAACCCGGTCACGTATTGGTTATTCCTAAAATCCCGGTCGACTATATTTTTGATTTGCCACCGGCTGATTTTGCGGCATTAAATTTATTTGCTCAAAAAGTAGCCAGAGCCATCAAACTGGCCGTCCCCTGTAAAAAAATCGGAGTCGCTGTCGTAGGTCTTGAGGTGCCACATGCCCATATTCACCTCATACCTATCCACTCGGTATCCGACATGGATTTTTCAAGGGAAAAATTATCTCCTTCGCATGAGGAGCTTGAACATGTTGCCACTTCAATTCGAAAATTCTTAAAGCAATAAACGCAGCGTATCCATTTTCTGCTCCGTTTCCATCCATTCCAGGTTTGCATCGCTGTTTTTAACGATGCCTGCCCCTGCAAAAAGGCGAATGCCTTCTTCGCTGATTTTGGCACATCTTAAATTAACCCATAAATCAAAATCTTGGTTTTTATAAACCGGACCTAAATACCCACTGTAAAATTCTCTTTTGTCAGGTTCGGAGCTATCGATAAATTTTTGAGCGGCTCTCAAGGGTAGACCACACACAGCAGGCGTAGGGTGTAACCCTTTAATTAAATTCAAAGGCTCTTGTGCTGCAAATGATATTTTATTGATCAGGTGTATCAGGTTACCGGCTTCAAATCTTTCTGCCTTTGAAATGTCGATGTCTGTAACCTTATTATTTTCAAGAACCCTTTTTATATATTCCAAAACCAAGGCTTGTTCGTGCTTTTCCTTCTCATTAAACTGCTTACTTTCCGATTTCCTAAGGGTTCCTGCCAAAGCATAGGTTTGAAAGTGTTTCCCGGATTTTTTTAATAAAATTTCCGGACTGGCCCCAATCCAAATTTCATTTTCAAATTCAATGCCATAAACAAAAGCATTTTTATAGGTCGCGCATAATTTTTTAAAAAATACATTGACATCAAAATCCCTTGGGAGGGCTTGTAAATGCGATCGCGCAATGACAACCTTGCTCACTTTTTTTTCACTAATCGCCTTAATCGCACGTTCTACAATACTCATGTAGAACTCTTTGGAGGCAGTTTCTTTTACTTCCTGACCTGGCTTTAGAACAGAAAATTCTGTTTTTTCTACCTTATGGTGATCTCCTCTTATGAGATAACCCTTCTCGCCTTTTTGATAAGGGAAAAATAAAAATCCCTCTTCATTTATTCGAGGGGTTAACACTTTTTTAAAATTGGGATTTAAAAGGGTATAAACCGCAGTTTGATCAAATGGACGCCAATAAATGCGAGGCATTTCGTTCATCACTTGGGATTGCGGTCAATTACGGCCATGGTTAATCGGGATAAACAAATCAGCTTGTTCTCTGTGTCTTTAATCTCAATGGACCATACGTGAAACCGTCGCCCCAGTTGAATGGGTTTAGCTGTTCCAACCACTTTACCTGAACTCACAGATTTAATATGGTTTCCATTAATTTCTACTCCAACGCAGGCAAACTGTGGCTCAACAGATAAATTGGCAGCCAGGCTTCCAACGGTTTCGGCAAGCGCCATGCTGGCTCCTCCATTTAATTGACCCATGGGTTGAATGGTGCGCTCATCTACAGGCATTTCCATTTCCAGAAAATGGTCGCCAAACGCAATGACCTTCATACCTAACTGAGTAGCCAGAGTGTTTTTCAAACGCGTATTTAATGCTTCCAGTGTTATATTTTTGTGGTTGTAAAACATGTTTTCAAATTTCAATACAAATAAAGTAATCTACCTCATTCGACATGGAGAAACCGACTACAATAAACGAGGAATCATTCAAGGAAGCGGTATCAACTCTGATTTAAATGAGAAAGGGATACTTCAGGCAAATTTATTTCATCAGGCGTATAAACACATTAGATTTGATAAAATTTATATTTCGGAATTAAACAGAACCTTCCAAAGTGTAGAACCTTTTATTAAAAAAAATATTCAATATGAAAAACTTGGTGGGCTGAATGAAATAAACTGGGGTATTATGGAAGGCGCTATTCCTAATAAAATAAACCAACTGCACTATCAGCACATGTTAGCCGACTGGAAGGCGGGGCACCTGGATAAAGCCATCGAAAATGGAGAAACTCCGCTTCAAATGTATGAACGACAAAAATCAGCCTTCAGAACGATGATGAATTCGACGGATGAGAAAACGATTCTAGTGTGTATGCATGGGCGTGCCATTCGAAGTTTTTTGTGCTTACTGCTCAATAAGCCGCTCTCCCAAATGGAAGAATTTCAACATAGCAACATGTGCCTATACCTACTTGAGCAAAGTATGAATGGGCATTTTGAGGTAAAGATTGAGAATTCTATTGACCACCTTTGGTAATAAAAAATGATCCAAAAAGTGCTTTTAGAGTGGTTTTATTCACTTGCTCCTACATAGGGCCTGCTGAAAAACACTCAAAGGCTTGATAGGATTAGGTTTATATTGGCTTTTATTTCTTTTAATGCACGATAAAATCAGTAAATTATGAAAATTGCATGCATCAAGTTCCTTTATGAAGTCGTTAGTTCATTGCACATGCATTACTTCGGCGGCTGCAGCTTGAGGTACGTCAAGTACATCTGCGCTTTGCCGCCTCGTCCTGCACGCACACTGAACTTTTTCAGCAGGCCCTACATATAGCCAAATGGCACCTTAGTTTTCTTATTGCCATCACATCCTCTACGAGATTTTGCCGAAGAACAAGCCTGTGTGAGGATAATAAAGGCCAAAGCCATCGTGGCCACCAGGAGTATTTTAGGAAGTTTCATATTAATTAAACCTTTAATCATTTATAATAGTATTCAAATTTACATATTTATTTTTTGAAAACTGCGCCAAAATCGGTCAGGCATTTCTCCTTTTGAAGCCAAAAGGTAATCGCTGTAGGAGCAGGGTACCAGAACGCTGTGGTCTCCATAATTGTTTGGAAAAGGAATTTCCATCCACCATCGATCGCTCAGCTTGCTTTTATAAAATATAGCTTCCGGTTGATTCTCCCCTAAGTTACAGCGGTATTTTAAAAAATCGGTGTGCATGAGCGGACTGTCATTTTTTCGGTTGTAAAAGCCATCTACAAAGTACCAGGCCATTTGTGATGCGAGTTTGGCACTTTGATGCAAGTTATCGAAATCGGGATTGAGTTCGTACATTCCAAAAGTTTTGACCTTGTCGGAAACACCAGCGTACCAAGCGAGTTGACAAGCTTCTTCACCTGAAAAGCCATTAGGATTGCCATTGGCATTGCCCGGAGCATCGGCCAATTTTATCGCACCCATATTCATGGTTATCATATCGGCATTTCTTATCATCGGTTCAGCATCGGCGAGCTCTTTTTTAAGAGGCCCTAATCGGTTGGCCTCGAAAAAAAGTTTGTGAATCATGCTCAAGCTGTCATCTTCAACCAGATAGGTTTGATATCCCAGAACATTGATGTTAAAGAGATAATTGGGTTGGTAGGTGCAAATTTTTCTTAAATAATTTTCATTTTTTAAATCAAAGTCGGCACTGATACAGACGTATTCCAAATTTTTGCTGATTTTTTCATAGGCCTTATATTGTCCAAAGGCCATCTCGATACCACCACCTAAAATTATCGGAACTATGTTTTCCTTCAAAAGGCTTTCGGTAACAAAACAAAGAGCTGATAAACTGTCTTCAAAAGTTTCACCGGTGATAATGTTACCCAAATCGCTGAGTCGCAATCGGGTGTTTTGTCTTATTAATTTATAAAATTCATCTCTAATATGATCAGGCGCAGCCTTGCACCCCTCGTTGCCAAATGAATTTCTGCCATCATTGATCCCAATTATTGCTATGTCGGTTTCGGAAAATTCAGGAATTTCTGTGTCATAAAAGCAAGTGAGATTGCCAATAGAAGTCTCTTTCCAGGTATTTGTTTTTGGTATGTAGGGGGTTAAAAATTCCTTGAGCATGTCATCAATGGATGGAGTAATTTAGCAAAGTTAATTTAATCATGACGCAGGATGTATTTGTTACCGGAGGAAGTGGATTTGTGGGTGCCCACTTGCTATGTGCATTACTTGAAAAAGGGTACACCATTACTGCAGTCAAACGTCGGGAGACTTCGCTAAAAGAGTTTACTTTCATAGCAGGCTTATATTTTGGACATGGGCTTTCTTTGGTGATAAAAAACCTGACATGGATTGAGGCCGACTTGCTTATCCCCGATTCCTACGAAGAATTTATATCGGAAGGGCAGATGGTTTACCATTGTGCCGGTATGGTTTCTTTTGAAAAACGCGACAAGCACAACCTCATGAGAAACAACACGGAGGTGACAAAAAACTTGGTTGACGTATGCCTCTACAAAAAAATAAAAAAACTTATTTATGTGAGCAGCACTGCAGCTGTGGGAGCCGCTCCGGAAAATGAATTGACCGATGAATCTGACTTATGGGATGAAAAATCCAGTCCATCAAATTACTCTGTGAGTAAGTATTATGCTGAAATAGAGGTATGGAGAGGCGTGGAGGAGGGCCTGCCGGCTGTGATTGTGAACCCACCTTTAATTATAGGCGCCGGCAATTGGCAAAAAAATACCGGAAGGTTTTTCTTGAATGCTTACCATTCCTTTCCTTTTTATACGCCGGGAGCAAACGCTTTTGTTTACGTTAACGACGTGGCCGAGATCATGATAAAATTAGCCAATTCAGGTATAGAAAATGAGCGTTTCCTTTTGCCCTCAGAAAATATGGAATTGAAAGATTTTTTCGACAACGTGGCCCAGGGATTCGGAAAGAAAAAACCCTCTATTAAAGTGAATAAAGCCATGGCTGAAATAGCCTGGCGGCTTTCTTTATTGTGGAATTTAATAAGTGGAACCCGTGGATTAATCACAAAGGAAACGGCCATGAGCGGCTTTAAAAGGGTTCGGTACAGCAATGAGAAAATCAAAAAGGCTTTGAATTACCAATTTACCCCTATCGACAAAGCCATTGAGTTAACCATTCAGGCTTTTCTAAAAAATAAGGGGGAATGAATCCCCCTTACGTATAAGAACTTTTGTTGAGTATTAGGCCTTAGCAGCTTTCGCCTCTTCGGTTGCTGCACTGATACTTGCACGAGTTACTGTTACCGAAACTACTGAATTGGCTTTTGTGTCTAAGAATTCCAGTCCTTTCACAGAAAGGTCTCCAACTCTTATATTTTGACCAATTTCAAGCTTTTCGATGTTCACATCGATGGCGTCAGGAATGTCTTTAATCATTCCTTTTACCAATAATTTCTTAATCTTTAAAGTTAACTTACCACCGGCTCTTACACCCGGAGCGGTTCCGCTTAGGTGAATAGGGATGCTGATGGTTAGTGGCGCCTTTAAGTCGACTTCTAAAAAATCGGCGTGAATGATGGCTTCAGACACAGGATGGAATTGAATGTCCTGTAATTTCGCAAGTCTTGAACCTTCAGGCAAATTAAGCTGAACCAAATAAGTATTGGGGGTATATACAAGATTTTTAAAATCGTATTCGTAAACACCAAAATGGCTATTGCCATTTTTTCCGTACACTACACAAGGCACTTTACCTTCTTTTCTTATGGCCTTTGTTGCCTTTTTGCCAGTATCAGGTCTGGCATCTCCTTTAAGAACAATTGTCTTCATTTATTTATTATACATTTAATTTTTGTTGGAATGCTTTTTCTATGCTAAACAATGAGCTGATGGAGTTATGATCAATGACATTTCTAATGGCATTGGCAAACAACTTAGACGAGCTCAAAACTTTTATTTTATTGCTAACGTGTTTAATAGGAATGGTGTCGGTAACTACCATTTCATCCAGCTCTGAATTTTCGATATTTTCATAAGCTTTACCCGACAATACAGGATGGGTGCATACGGCACGCACCGATTTGGCTCCTTTTTCCTTTAAGAGTTGTGCTGCCTTGCAAAGGGTATTTGCGGTATCGCAAATGTCATCTATGAGCACCAAATCGTATCCTTTTACATCTCCTATCACGGTCATGGAAGCCACTTCATTGGCAATTTTCCTCTCCTTGTCGCATATGACCATTTCTACATTCATAGCCTGGGCGAAAAACCTCACTCTTTTCGAAGCGCCTACATCGGGAGCTGCAAGTTTTAGGTTTGGTAATTTTAAACTTTGTATATAGGGAATGAATATTACGGATGCGTCGAGGTGATCAACAGGTATATTGAAAAAACCTTGTATTTGTGGAGCATGTAAATCCATGGTCATTACCCTGTCTGCACCAACGGCCGTTAAAATGTCAGCCACCATTTTTGCAGCAATAGGCACACGGGGTTTGTCTTTTCTGTCCTGTCGAGCCAGACCATAATAAGGAATCACTGCAACCACCTTATGGGCTGATGCTCTTTTGGCAGCATCTATCATGAGGCACAATTCCATTAAGTTGTCTTGAGGTGGATTGGTGGATTGAATGATGAAAATATCAATACCTCTTACCGATTCATTGATGCTTGGTTGAAACTCCCCGTCACTGTAAAGTGAACAAGATGCATCTCCAAGCGCTTGCCCAAATTCTTCAGCAATCTTTTCAGAAAGATAGCGAGAGCCTCTGCAGGTGAATAATTTTACTTTTGGATTTTTTTCCATCTTTGTTTTACTTTCGTCAGAATCAAGGTCCGACTATCATAAACTTGTTTCAGTTGTCCGACTAGGGCTCGAACCTAGACTCTTCTGGACCAAAACCAGACGTGTTGCCAGTTACACCATCGGACAATAAGGCTGCGAAATTAATATTTTTTATTTTTAATTGCCATAGCTTCTTCAATATTATTTAAGGTCTACTGAATAACACTGGAAGGCCTATCGTGCAAAGGTTCGTGAAGAACTTTTTTTTCATTAAACGCATAATGTTGTTGGTTAAATATAAAAACGGCATGAATGCAACCATCATTTAATCTGAGCAGTTCATTTGAGAATCATCATCTTATCGGCTTCAGGTCCAAGTCCTTTAAGGAGTAAAAAATAAAATTCTTTAACTCAATATCTGAACAGAGGGTATTAACTATAATATTTCAGCTGGGCTAGCTATAAAGAAAAAGCGAGGTTAAATGTAACCTCGCTTTTTACTATCGATTTAGAAAACCGTTTATTACTTTACAAATTTAGTGGTGCTGATCTTGCCATCCTGTTCTACTATTACATAGTAACTTCCTCTTGGCAAATTGTCCACCACCATATGGATGGCTTTGTCGGTATCAGGGGTTGAGCTTACTTTCATAACCTCTACACCATACATATCTTTTACAGAAATTGTTGCAGGGCTCTCACTCAAAGTTACGATAGAAACATTGGTGCTTACTGGATTTGGATAGGCTAAGAGTACTTCTTTGCCTCCATTGTCTTGTCCCATCATCTTCTGTCCTACAGCCTCGATGTATTTGCATACTGTTTTAGTACACTTAGTGGTAGGATTATAGGCAGTCATGCAGATTTGATATTTACCGGCAACTTTATAGGTGTGAGAACCAGTGCGACCTTTATCGCCTAATTTATCACCCCAGCTCCAGCTGTATTCTACACCTGACATATTTTTTCCTTCAACTGTAACCGTATTACCGGAAACCTTATAGGTAAAGTCGGGGTTGAAATCAGCGCAAGGATCGCTGGTTTTACCTTTTACTTCAATTGTAAAGCAGATAGTTTTTTTGCACTGACGTTTGGCATCGTATACAGTTACACAAATGGTGTACTTACCATCCTTTTTGTAGGTATGCATTACTTTGCGATCGGTGCTTCCTTTGCTTCCATCTCCAAAATTCCACTCCATGGTTGCACCTTTTCCTCCATCTACAGCCAGATACACATTTAATCCATCGGTTTTAAAGCTAATGGTTGGATTGAAATTCTTGCATGGATCAGTGGTGTCTTTTCCTTTGATAACAATTTCTTTACAAACTGTTTTAGAACATTTGGTTTTAGGATCGGTTATAACCACACATACCTTGTAAGTGCCAGGCTTTTTAAAGTCAACCTTGAAGGTGCGGTCGGTATAATAGGCTCCATTTGCTGACCATTTGTAGGTATAGGTCGTTCCATGTCCTTCAAAAATCACGACATTTCCATCAACTTTGTAGCTCCAGTCAGGATTGAAATCTTTGCATGGGTCTGTGTTAGTGCCCTGAACAGTAATTTCCTGGCAAATGGTTTTCTTACAACCGGTTTTTGAATCGTAAACAGTTACACAAACCTTGTAGGTTCCGGGCTTGTAAGTGTGGCTGCTCTTGGAGCCTGTACCTGAAGTTCCGTCTCCATAGCTCCATGTGTAAGTCAGTGTGCTGGTGGTTAAATCTGAACCAATGAAATACACCAAACCATTGGTAGCTATTTCATATCTGAAAGTTGGGTTAAAGTCCTTGCAGGGGTCATTTGATGTAACCGTAATCTCCTTACAAAGGGTTTTTGTACATTTTGTGTTATTTACATAGCCGGATATGGTTACACACAGTTTATAAGTTCCTGCTTTGTATTGGTGCGTTCCACTATAAGTGGTTGAACTGGTGCCGTCTCCAAAATCCCAAGAATAGCTATAGGATGTTGTGGACCCGGAGTAACTCAATACACCATTGGGGTCAACATTTACAGTTACTGTTGGATTGAAGGAGGCACATGGGTCTGAACCGGTAATGGTAACTTCCTTGCAAAGGGTTTTGCTGCATTTGGTTTTAGGATCGGTTATGGTTACACAGATCTTATAAGTTCCGGCCTTGTAGGTATGCGTGCCAGTTCTGTCGGTGCCGGTGGTGTTGTCTCCAAAACTCCAGCTATAGGTGTATGCGGTTGAAGTGTTGCTGGCTGATGCCTCAAAGGTAACCTCTCCGTTGTTGCCAACTGTTACACCCATGCTTGGGTTAAAACCGGCACAAGGATCCTTAATGGTAATGGAGTCGCAAAACTTAAGGTAACAATAGGTATTATCACGTGGATTTTTAACCTTTACGGTTATACATGGATAAAACGACCCTGATTTCGTATAAACTTTTACGGCATCAACAGTGTTCGCGCTGGTACCATCTCCAAAATTCCATTCCTGTGCAATTACAGTTGGCGTGGTTCGGGTGGTAGTTGAAACCTTATAGGTAAATTTGATACCTGAACTGGTTTCGGTGGCTGAAAATGTAACAGAAACACTGTCACAGTAAGTAGTCTTGGTTTGCCCAAAAAGAGCAGAGGCACTTGCCATCAACACCAATAGTAAACTTGTAATTTTTTTCATGTGTTTGAAGTTGTAATAATTGTACAAATAAGTATAAATTTTTCTTAATAGACAAGAAGTATTCGCAAAAACGTTACAGGGAACCGCATAAAAATGAGACAGTTCTGTCACATCAATGTCACCAAATCAAACTCCGCTCTGACGCAGGTATGTACATTTTGTTTTTACTGCTTACATTAAACTCTTTATAAAATTCCGGCATATTGCTCATGGGGCCTAGTATTCTGAACTTAGCCGGTGAATGTGGATCTGTCGCTAATCTCTGCTTTAAGGCTTCAGGTTTGATGTTATTTTTCCATCCCTGAGCCCATGAAATAAATAATCTTTGCTCACCCGTTAAGCCATTTATAACAGGGGAAGGCTTTCCATTTAGTGACTTTTTGTAGGCGTAATAGGCCATGGTCAGACCACCTAAATCTGCAATATTTTCACCCAAAGTTAGCATCCCGTTTACTCTTAAGGTATCAATGGCTACATAATTATTAAATTGCTTAACCAGCTTTCCTGTTCTGGAAGCAAATTGAGTGCTGTCCTCTTTGGTCCACCAATTTTTCATATTTCCCTCTCCGTCAAATTGGCTTCCCTGATCATCGAAACCATGGGTGAGCTCATGGCCAATGATTGCACCTATCCCTCCATAATTAGCAGCATCATCGGCATTGGCGTCAAAAAATGGCGGTTGCATAATACCGGCCGGAAAAACAATTTCGTTAATGGAAGGATTGTAGTAAGCATTGACCGTAGGGGTGCTCATTCCCCATTCTGTTTTGTCCACCGGTTTTCCAATCTTAGCTATCATTTCCTTATAATCAAATTCATTGCTTCTCAGCACATTCATACAATAGGAATCATCCAAAATTTGCAGTGAACTGTAATCTTTCCACTTGTCGGGGTAACCAAGTTTGCGAATGATTTTGTCCAGCTTGGTTAAGGCCTGCTTTTTTGTGGGTTCGCTCATCCAAGACAGGGCTTTTATTCTATCCCTATAAGCTGCAGTGAGATTGTCGACCAAGGCATTGATTTTTAATTTAGCCTCGGTGTTAAAATATTTTTCTACAAAAAGTTTTCCCAATGGCTCACCCAAACTTCCATCGGTATTGTCTAAAGCTCTCTTCCACCTCGGTTTCATAGTGGTGGTTCCTTTTAGAATGGTTTCATTAAATGCAAAGTCTTGTTTTACCAGGCCGCTACTCAAATAAGGAGCAGTAGCGTTGATTAATTGCCAGTGCAAATAGCACTTCCACTCTTCCAATGAAACACTTTGAAACAAGGCATTTAAATTTTCTACAAAGCCGGGTTGCTCTACCACAAGGATGTCAAATGGTTTTGCCCCCAAGCTTTTAAAATACAAATCCCAGTTTATTATTGGGTATTTAGTTTTAAAGGCCGGGTAGGCTGTTGGGTTATATTGTGCTTTAATATCTCTGCGCTCTACCGAGTTCATGGCTTTGGATGCCAACATGCTCTCAATTTTATAGGGCGTAGCACTGTTTAAACGCAAAGCAGGATTGGCTTCCATAACCATTTGCAGCATTTTAACAATGTGCGCCTGATAGGCTAATCTTATATTTTTATGCTTATCCTGAAAAAAATATTCCTTGTCGGGTAAGTTGAACCCTCCCTGACTTAAATACTGGGTATTCTTTTTGCTCTCGTTTAAATCTGAGGTGACATAAAACCCAAACATTCCCGGAATTCCTATGGAATGAAATCTTGCAAGGAGTTCGATCATTTGATCTGTCGTCTTAATATTTTCAATGGATTCCTGTAGCGACTTTATAGGACTTAATCCTTCTTTTTCAGCTTTTAAACTGTCCATGGCCAGTCGGTAAAAGGTGCCAACCATTTGACGATCGGTTCCTTTTTTAGCATTTTTATCACCGGCTGCTTCGTTTACAATGGATTTTAATTTTTCAAAATTTCTATCTCTAATCTCATTAAAACTACCCCAACTGCTCTCCGTTGAAGGTACAGGATTGCTAGAAAGCCATTTTCCGTTTGAGTATTGGTTAAAGTCATCGCCTGGCGAGACGAGCGTATCCATGAAACTGAGTTTAATTCCGGCACTGATGGGGGATTTTTGCTTACAAGCGTTCTGTAATAAAGCAACAAAAGCGAATAGGATAAAAGTATAATTTCTTGTCATTTTGATAATTTGAAAGGCAAATATATTTTTAATTGCCCAATCTAAATTCTTTTTCTTTTATGCGAGGGCATCTAAAGGAATTTGCTTTTTTTTGCATGGCTGCAGACAAGTGAGGAACATCGGAAAACTAAAATTGCATTCTCTATTTTTTGGAATTGCCATCCTAGCGATGACCGTAGCTTTGCTTTATGCCTATTTAGCTTCGAATACCCTTTCCGGAACCGAAGATTCTAAACAAAATGTCAAAGATTTTTATCAATACAAAGGCTATCTCTCAAATACCAATTATATCGGCACAGCGTTGCTGCTGTTATTTTCTAACATCATTTATGCAAGAAGAAAATTGAAAGCCCCCTTTGTGTGGACAGCATTATTCTTTGTAAGCTTAACTTTGCTCAGTTGGTGGTGGTTGAGCGAGAAAGTTTTCGATTATACCAAAACCAATGATTTATGGATGGGTGAATCCAATATTGGCCCGGTTTTAGGGGTCTTTATTGCCCTACTTGGGGTAGGGGTGGTTATTCTCAATTATTGGCTTCTCACAAAAATCTTTTATGAAAACAAGGATATTTCTCAAGCCGCAAGCGGGGAAAATATTATAGACCAAAGCGAAATAAAACCATGAAATACGACGCAATAAATTCCAAACTTTTTATTGAAAACAGAGAAAAGTTTAAAAAAATCTTAAAGCCAAACAGCATCGCACTGTTTACCAGTAATTACGAATATGTTTTGAACGGGGACGCAGACCACACTTTTAAACAAAACTCAAACTTATTTTGGTTAAGCGGAATCGATCAGGAAGATTCAATTTTGGTCATTTATCCGGATTGCCCTGTGGAGGAATTCAGAGAATGTCTTTTTTTGAAACAAACCAACGAAAAGATTGCCATTTGGGAAGGGTATAAATACACCAAGGAGGATGCTACCAAAGTATCCGGCATCCTAACCGTTTTCTGGAATGATAATTTCTGGGGTACCATAAGGCCTATCATTAATCTTGCAAAGTCGGTGTATCTGCCTCTTAATGAAAATGACAGGTTTGGCTTTAAATCGCCGTACAAGGAATTGGATTTCGTGAAGGAAGTCATGCAACAATTTCCCTTGCACCATTTTGAAAGAAGTTCTACCCATTTGCAACGCCTAAGAAGCGTAAAATCAAACGAAGAACTTGAATTGACCCGGCGAGCCATCCACATTTCAAAGTTGGGTTTTGAACGTTTGTTGAAATTTACAAAACCCGGTGTTTGGGAATATGAACTTGAGGCTGAACTGATACATGAATATATCCGCAACCGCGCAAACGGACATTCGTTTCATCCCATTGTAGCCAGCGGTGCATCGGCATGTGTATTGCATTATATTGAAAACAAAAAGCAATGTAAGGATGGCGATTTGTTATTGGTTGACTGCGGCGTGGATTATGCCAACTACGCCTCTGATATGACCCGTGTTTTTCCGGTTAGCGGCAAATTTACCAAGAGACAAAAGGATGTTTATAACGCGGTTTTGCGCGTCATGCGAGAAGCGACCAAACTTCTTACCCCAGGCACCATGCTCATGGAATACCACAAAATTGTAGGCAAGGAGCTTATGGAAAAGGAATTGGTTGATTTAGGATTATTGACCATGGATGAAATTGGCAAGGAAGACCCCAACTGGCCGGCCTATAAAAAATATTTCATGCATGGCACCTCTCACTTTTTGGGCATTGATGTGCACGATGTGGGTATGCGTTATGAGCCAATGCAGGTAGGAAATCTTTTCACCTGCGAACCCGGAATTTATATCAAGGAGGAAGGCATCGGCATCCGCATCGAAAATAATATTTTAATTACCGAAAAAGGCCAACTGGATTTAATGGATGAAATCTCTATGCCAATAGAGGTAGAAGAGATTGAAGCATTGATGGCGAAGGGTTAGTGCCCTTCTATGCCAGAGCATTTTAAGACACTCCTGACCATCTTTTTTTCATTTTTTAAGATCAGTAACGGTATTTATCACCCCACCTCGTTTTTAAATATTTTCTTATTTCCTCTTCCCTTGGATTAGGAGAGGGTTCGAATAAGGAAGTACCACTTATATGCTCAGGCAAAAATTCAAGATCTACAAAATTCTGATCAAAGTGGTGTGCATATTTGTATTCCTTGCCATATCCAAGATTTTTCATCAATGCGGTTTGCGCATTTCGCAAATGCAATGGAACAGCTAAATCACCGGTTTTCTTTACTATATCCATGGCTTTCTCAATGGCGATATAGGAGGAATTGCTCTTGGCGGAGGTGGCCAAATAAATGGCTGCCTGACTTAAAATAATTCTCGCTTCAGGCATCCCAATCATTTCTATGGCCTGAAAGCATTGGGTCGCCATCAAGAGGGCATTTGGGTTGGCAAGCCCAATATCTTCACTTGCCAGTATAACCATACGGCGTGCAATGAAGCGAATATCCTCGCCACCCGCGAGCATTCTCGCAAGCCAATATACCGCAGCATTCGGGTCGCTTCCTCTTATACTTTTTATAAATGCCGATATGATATCGTAATGCTGCTCGCCTGACTTATCGTACAAGGCAAGCTTTTGTTGAAGCGTCTTTTCTACAAGTTGATTGGTGATTTCGACTTTGCTTTTTTCATTTCCTGTGTGTATAACAATATCGAACAAATTCAAAAGTTTTCGTCCATCGCCCCCACTAAAGCGGTATAGTGCCTCGGTTTCTTTAAGATGTATTTTGATTTTTTTTAAAGAGGCATCCAAAAGTATAGCCCTGTTCAGGATTTTTTCAAGATCGGATGAGGTGAAAGCCTCAAGGACATACACCTGACAGCGGCTAAGCAGAGCACTTATCACTTCAAAGCTTGGATTCTCGGTTGTGGCACCTATTAAAGTGAGGGTACCGGTTTCCACGGCGCCCAGAAGAGCATCCTGTTGAGATTTGTTAAATCGATGGATTTCATCAATAAAAAGCAGTGCGCCTCCTTGCTGTTCGGCCGAGAGAATGATGTCTCTCAAATCCTTAACGCCGGAACTGATGGCACTCAAACTGTAGAAAGGCATATCCCACGATTGACTTAACAGTCGTGCAAGGGTGGTTTTGCCTACCCCGGGGGGTCCCCAAAAAATAAGGCTCCTTGGGGTTTTGTTCTTTGCCAGTTTTTTTATGGGTTTATCCTCCCCCAATAAATGTTCCTGGCCTATAAACTCATCTAAGGTGTTAGGTCTGAGTCTTTCAGCCAAAGGGATATTTAAGTTTGGCGAGGCCACTTTTAAAATCTACGCATTTTAATAAAATCCAATAATTTAAACAGCTCCGTTTTTCTTTGTTCAGGGGCTTCGATTTTCATTAATTCCGATTCTGCTTTTTCAAATTCGAGCATCGACCGATTTTTTACATACACCTCAGCACCTGAATTTTTAAATATGGCTTTGACTTTACTGATTTTAAGCATCGAATCCAGTTGATTGTCATGCAGTATGGAGAGCAGTTCGTCCTTGTTAAATTTACAAGCTTGTATAACCAGCAGCGTTTTTTTGCCGCTTAAAATATCGCCACCCGGCTGTTTCCCAACCTCTTCAGGGGTCCCAAAGGCGTCGAGATAATCGTCCATGAGTTGAAAGCCAAGCCCAAGATGGATTCCAAAATGATAGAGGCTTTTAGCATCTTCAACTTTTGCGCCGGCCACCATGGCACCCAATTGCAAACTGCAGCCGAGCAAAACCGAAGTCTTTAAACGAATCATTTCAATATACTCAAGCTCAGTAACATCGTCTTGTTTTTCAAAATTCATGTCCATTTGCTGGCCTTCGCAAACACCGGTGGCTGTTTGATTGAAAATCTCGAATAACAAATTTAAATTTTTAACTTTCGATTGAGCGAGTGCCTCATAAGCTTTAACCAGCATCAAATCGCCTGACTGAATGGCGATATTACGATCCCATTTTTTATGAACGGTTGGTTTCCCTCGCCGGAGGGGAGCCTTATCCATAATATCGTCATGGATGAGAGAGAAATTATGAAAAAGTTCAATGGACATAGCCAATGGCATAGCCCTCTCAAAGTTATCGGAAAATAATTCACAGCCCATTAAGGCCAGAACGGGTCTTATTCTCTTACCGCCTAATTGAAGAATATAATTTAAGGGGTCGTATAAATTTTGAGGAGTCCCTTTAAACGGTTGCGAGGCAATTTCCTCTTCAATAAGCGCTAATAGTTCGGGATAAGAATGCATGTTAATTGACCACAAAGGTCATTCAAAAAAAAATAAATTAAGAGTCTGTTTTTTTATAAACAAAATTCAAAATCGACTAAGCGTTTGGCAACATTGGTGCGTTTTACTCTGATGTTGGTAATATCGCCAAGCTGGTGTTTTATTTTATTTCGCTTGCCCATCACATATCGCCCCTGCTCATAGAAGTCATATTGATCGTCGGTCATATCTTTAAGGCGTATCATGCCTTCGCACTTATTCTCAATAATTTCTACATAAATGCCCCATTCGGTTATGCCTGTAATAATTCCCTCGAAGGTGTCTCCGATATGCTTGGAAATGTATTCGGTTTGTTTGTACTTAATAGAAGCTCTCTCGGCTTCTGTGGCCAATTGTTCTCGCTTACTGCTCCATTTACAGGCTTCCTCCAGTCCATCCTGATTAATTGGATTTTGCTTGGTAAGCATTTTTTGAAGGTAACGGTGAGCCAATAAATCGGGATACCTTCGTATGGGTGAGGTAAAATGGGCGTAGTACTCAAAGCCAAGGCCAAAGTGACCTGTTTTTTTAGAAGTGTAAAAAGCTTTCTCCATGCTTCTAACTGCCAGAGGCATTAATATGGAAGCTTCCATGCTGCCTTCGATTTTGGCATTCATTTCATTAATACTTTTTATATAAGCTTCATGGGATTCGGTTTTTATTGTATGACCAAAGCGACCTGCCGTTACTGCAAAATCAATCATTTTGTTTTGCTGCGGAGGCTCATGCAATCTAAAGGGTATGGAGTAGGGTTTATATTTGGTACTCACCAAAGTGGCTACTCTCTTATTGGCCAGCAGCATAAATTCCTCAACCAATTTGTGAGCATCTTTCCTTATTTTTTTAATAATGCCTATAGGTCTGCCCAAGGAATCCAATTCAAACTTTACTTCCTCCGTTTCAAAGGATATAGCCCCATCCTTAAAGCGGGTGTTTTTTAAATTTTTAGCGATGGAGTTCAGGGTTAACAGTTCGCTGGCCAGCTCACCTTCGCCTGCTTCGATTATACTTTGGGCCTCCTCATAGCTGAACCGCCTGTGGGAATAAATAATGGTTTTTCCAAACCATTCTTTCAAAATTTTTCCTTCCGCATTGAGCTCGAAAACAGCTGAGAAACAAAGACTTTCTTCGTTTGGACGAAGCGAGCACAATTCATTCGAAAGCCTTTCAGGAAGCATGGGTACTACTCGGTCAACCAAATAAATAGACGTCGCCCTTTTATAAGCTTCCTTATCTATAATTGAATCTTCAGTTACAAAATGCGAAACATCGGCAATATGAACGCCCACTTCAAATCGATTGTCATCCAAAATTTTAAACGACAAGGCATCATCAAAATCTTTAGCATCGGCAGGGTCAATAGTAATGGTCAGCGTTTTTCTAAAATCTTTTCTGCTTTTTATTTCCTCCTCTGCAATTTTATCTGGAAATATATCAGCCGCCGCTAATATTTCAGGGGAGAAAATTGGGTCAAGCCCGAATTCCAGTAAAATGGCATTGATTTCGGTATTGTTTTCTCCTGCTTTTCCAAGCACTCTGATAACTTCGGCGTTGGGATTTTTGGCCATACGAGGCCAATCTTCGAGTTTAACCACCGCCTTGTAATTATTTTTTACACCCCTGAGTTTTCCTTTGGGTATAAAGAAATCGGTATGACTTCGCGTATCGTCAGGAACAAAAAAACCAAAGCCGTCAGATACTTGCACTGTGCCTATATATTCGGTTCGGTTTCTTTCAATTACCCTCACCACCTTGCCTTCAGGTTTGTCTTTACGCTTGGAACTCACCAATTCAACCTCTACCTTATCTCCGTTTAAAGCCGGCCAGGTGCTTCCCGGCGCAATGTGTATATCCGGTTCGTTTTCATCGGTAAGAAGATAACCGGCACCCCGCTTGTTGAATTCGATTTGACCTACCAAAAAGTTCGATTTGGCTTCGCAAAAAAAACTGCCCATGGGCTGTTCTTTAATATTTGATTTTAAAACCAAATTTCTCAATGCCGTATCGGCGAGTTCCCGGTCATTCTTAGAGCTAAATCCCAATCTTGCTGAAATTTGCTTATAATTCATTCTTCTGCCGGGGTTTTCATTTAGCAACTCGAGAACTTGTGCCTCAATCCAGTTGTTGGGTTCGTATTTATTTCCGGCCATGGTGCAAAGGTAGTTTAATTTAAATGTACAGACAGGTAATTTAGTTTAGGGTGCTATCAGACGATGCTTTTAACGGCGTTAAATTTTTCATAAAGGAAGATGTGTAAATTGACTTATTAGCAAGGGTGGACGAGCATTGGATAAATTGGCCTTACAGACTAGAACTGAAAATAAATGAACGGTTGCACATCGCTGCTGGCGGCTTGGTAAACGCCAATAATTACAATAGCCATAATCACAACCTTTAACACAAGAGGGGCGGAGGCAAATTTGTCCTCTACACCTTTTTTGAACTTTTTTGGAATGAAATGAAGAACAAAACCTGCGGCTATGATTCCAAAAACGGTGAGATACGATTTAATTTTCAGGGCTATATCCGAAATTGAAAAATGATGGAATATCCGTCCCAGCATGGTTTGAACCGTTGAAACATCATCGGCTCTGAAATAGATCCAACAAAAACATACGAAATGAAAGGTTAAAATTCCTGCCAGCAGGTTGTAAAGCTTTGAATTTTGACGTCTCGCCCATGGCACATACTCAAGATAGGCTTTGTGTATGGCAAGAGCGGCTCCGTGAAAGGCACCCCAAATGATAAATTTATTGGCTGCCCCATGCCATAATCCTCCTAAGAGCATGGTTAGCAGGAGGTTTACATAGGTTCGCACTTTGCCCTTTCTGTTCCCACCCAATGCGATGTACAAATAATCTTTCAACCAGGTGCTGAGGGAAATATGCCATCTCCTCCAGAATTCGGTTATGGAGGTGGAAATATAAGGCGAGTCGAAATTAATGGGGAGTCTGAACCCAAGCAAAAGCGAGATGCCTATGGCCATATCGCTGTATCCCGAGAAGTCGCAGTAAATTTGAATGGCGTATCCATAAACGGCCATGAGGTTATCGAATCCTGAATAAAGTTGTGGGTCGTCGAAAACCCGGTCGACAAAGTTTACGGATATATAGTCGGAAATGATTGCTTTTTTAATCAATCCCCCCATGATTAAAAATAAGGCGTGCCCAAATTCCCTTTCAGTAAGGGAGAATTTTTTTGCAATTTGAGGTATAAAGTCTACCGCTCTTACAATGGGTCCTGCAACCAGCTGTGGGAAATAAGTGACAAAAAAACCAAAGTCCAGAATGTTTTTTGCGGGCGGTATCACCCTTCGGTATACGTCGATGGTATAACTCAAAGTTTGAAATGTAAAAAAGGAGATACCTACCGGTAAAATAATTTTTAAGATGTCGAAATGAGAACCAAATAGGTTGTTTGACAAAGAGGCGAATATGTTGATGGCCTTAAAATGTGTTCCCGCTATTGAATTTATGACGTCGGTGAAATAGTAGGAATACTTAAAAAAGGCCAGTAATCCTAAGTTAACCGTCAGACTGATGATAAGAAAGAGTTTTCTTTTCCAAGGTGTTTCCGATTTATGAATGGCATTGGCCAGATAAAAATCATAAATGGTGGAAAGAACCAACAGTATAAAAAACAGCCCCCCTGTGCGGTAGTAAAAGAAAACGCTGAAAGCGGTTAGAAAGAGGGTTCTGAGATTTATTCGGTCATAAATAATGGCAAACACTCCATACACAGCCGTAAGCAAAAACAAAAACAGATATTGACTGAAAAGCAATGGCGATGTTTCAGAAAAAATAAATATTTCCCGGAGGGTTAGCATTGGTTATATAAACTTTTTAAAATCATTATTTAATAAAGAGAGTTTTAGTACAGAGTGGTGAGAAATCTCCCATGGCAATATCTCTGTACTTAATATCTCTGTATTCATATCTCTGGGTACTTTACTAATTAAACCTCTTTTCATAAGCATCCATGATGGCTCTGTAAAGCAACTGTCCCTGAACTTCATATCCTTTTTTTGAATAATGTATGTAATCGGTTCTGGCAAGCCCCTGTTCGGCCCAGCATTTAATGGAATAATTGCCCCCCATTACTTCATTAAAATCCCATACCCCGCAGCTGTATTCGTCGGCGAGCTCAAAAATGGCATTTCTGTATGTGTTGTTGTTTGAATTGTGGCTGCCATTTTTTAAATAAAAATCTCCCGGAGTCACCAGCAAAATGGATACCCCTGGTTTTGAAGCCCTGATATTATCCAAAAGGGTTCTCAGATTGTCTTTTATGCAATAAATGCAATAGCGATTTTCCGGCAAAAAATTATCATTGGTCCCAAGGGAAACAATAACCAGATCTGGTTCCAGGGCTCTCAATTGTTGAGTGAACAGAACGCTTTTATTGAACGATTTGGTAAAGGCTCCATTCAAGCCAATGGCGTGGTAAATGAGCCCCGGATTATTGTTTTCTAAACTCAAACCGTAAAACTGAAAATGATTTTGGGCGGGAAACGATTTGATCAGTTTCAGGTTTACGGTATCTTGAGGTTTGTTAAAATAAAATTGGGAGTAGCCCTCTTCCACAGGTTGTTCGTCGAAGAAAAAATGCTTGTCGCTGTTGTTGAAAAAGGCCGGACTAAAACTCTTGGCATCACTTTGATAAAATAGCTTCAAACTGTTAAAACTGAAATTGCTGTTTCTGTTTCGATTGGGATCGAAAAAGATGAAGGCGTTACTGTCGCGGGTATTGATCACCAGTCCGTTTATTCCCAACACGCATTCGTCGCCTGCCTGTATGGCTTTGCAATTGCTCCATCTTCCTCCATAAGTTACACTGTAGTTGATGGGATTGTTGGTATTGGCAATTCTAAATGGAAACAAAAAACCTCTACCACCGTTTCCGAAACTCTGTTGAAACAAACGCCTTGCTTCAGAGGTGAGATAATCGGCCTGAACGTGAGAATCTCCTATGTGGACGATATTTATTTTGCCCATCCGACTCTTGATATAGTGGTCGAGATGGTTAAAAAATGAAAACAGAA
The DNA here is from genome assembly GCA_964617955.1 of uncultured Chitinophaga sp. Taxonomy (GTDB): domain Bacteria; phylum Bacteroidota; class Bacteroidia; order NS11-12g; family UBA9320; genus JABWCE01. Next base: position 149,323 of record CAZTXB010000003.1, on the reverse strand, counting down.
ATTTGTCGGTACCCCTTGAAATCGAATTTTTCTCGTAGTGTATGCACGAGTATACTTCTTTATAAGTGGCTAAATAACTTCGCCTGGGTGCAAAGGAGGTAAAAAGCAACAGAACACATACACCACAAAGTGTAGTGATTGCACGCTTACTAAAAATCAACCGCGTCCCCAATTAATTGTACTTTCCGTTGTATTTATCTTTGATATCAGAAACTATAAGCCTTACTTCCTGTTCCTGATCCATGTTGCAAATAAGGATGGCGTCGTCGCTTTCCACCACCATTAAATCGTTTACACCTTGTAAAATTATTAATCCTCTAGCAGAATTGTATACAAAACAGTTTTTGGTGTCTCTGTTAATAATATTTTCACCTATGATGACATTTCCGTCATCGCTCTTCGGTGCTATTTCTTTTACTGAGCGCCAGGTACCCAAATCGCTCCATCCGAAGGAGGATGGTATTACAAATACATTCGCTGCTTTCTCAATAATCCCATAATCGATAGATATGGCTGAACATAGAGGGTAACTCCTTGCGATGTAATCATTTTCATTTGGTGTGTGGTAAAACTTTTTACCTGCCATAAATAATTCTGCAAGTTCTGGCAGGTGGGTTTCGAAAGCATCAATCCAGGTTTTAGCGCTGCTTAAAAATATACCTGCATTCCACAAAAAATCACCACTGTTTATAAAAGTTTCTGCAATTTCAAGGGTTGGCTTTTCAGTGAATGTTTTTACCTTATAAATATTTTCTTCAACAGGTTGGGTAAGGTATTGAATATACCCGTAGCCTGTATCAGGTCGGCTTGGCTTAATGCCCAACGTAAGAATAGCCTGATTTTTACTTACAAATTCAAGTCCATCGGAAATGCGCTGATTAAAGCTCTGTTCATCGGAAATCAAGTGATCGGAAGGCAAAATGGCAATATTGGCATTCGGATATTTAGCATAAATTTTGTAGACTGAGTAAGCAATGCATGGAGCGGTGTTTTTTAGCGCGGGCTCGGGCAGTATGTTCTGCTCAAGTATCGCCGGCAATTGTGCCTTCACCAAATCGAGATAATCTTCATTGGTTACTACAAATATTTTATCGTTTTCAAATGAGTGCGCCAATCGCTCGTAAGTCATTTGAATCAATGTTTTACCTGTGCCCAGAATATCTAAAAACTGTTTGGGATTGTTGGAGCGACTAATTGGCCAAAAACGGCTACCAATGCCACCGGCCATTATTACTGCAAAATTCTCACTCATCGTATAATTCTAACTAATTCCTTCTTTGTTTAAATCATGAAAATGAACAATACCGGCGTAAAGTCCGTTTTCGGTTACCAAAATTTGGGTGATTTTTTTATCGGCCATCAGGGTTGCTGCCTCAAAAGCCATGCAAGTGCAGTCTAAGGTTAAAGGGTTATGCGACATAATACTTTCAGCCTCAATTCCCTTAATTGAATCGTATTTCTCGAGCATTCTTCTTATATCTCCATCGGTAATAATTCCACAAACCATTCCATTCTCTTCCACCACCGCAGTAGCACCCATTCTGCCCTTGGTAATTTCCATGATGGCCGTTTTTATGTTGTCATGTCTAAAAACCTTAGGCTTTGGATTTGTAAAAATAAAGTCTTTCAAGGTAAGATACAATTGCTTGCCCAAGCTTCCTCCCGGATGGTAACGTGCAAAATCATCGGAAGTGAAATTTCTGGCTTTAAGCAAACATACGGCCAGGGCATCTCCCATGGCTAGTTGAGCTGTAGTGCTTGAGGTTGGGGCCAGATTGTTTGGGCAGGCTTCCTCGGCAACGGTGGTATTGATTACAAAATCGCTCATCCCGGCGAGATAGGAGTTCATATTGCCAACCATGCCAACCAAAATATTGCCCCCTTTTTTTAAAATCGGCACCAAGTTTTTGATCTCAGGAGTTTCTCCGCTTTTCGAAATGCAGAGAACGATATCGCTTCGTTGAATCATACCCAAATCACCGTGTATGGCATCGGCTGCGTGCATAAACAGTGATGGCGTTCCGGTGCTGTTAAGGGTGGCTACAATTTTATTTGCAATGATGGCGCTTTTACCTATACCGGTAATTACCAACCTACCCGACGAGTTTAGAATGGTGTGAACAATCTCAGCAAAATCATCATTTATGAAATTAATTAGATTTTTTACAGATTCTGACTCAGTGAGTAAGGTTTTTATTCCATTTTGTTTTATTTCGCGGAAAATTTCCAAAAAGACAATTTTATATGGGCTGCAAAAATAAATATAATGCTTGCAACTTTCGTAACGTATATATTAATTTAGTGGCATAAATCAGAATTTAAAAAGGAGAAGGAAATTATGAATGTTGAAGTGTTGGATTTAAAAGAAAAATTAAAAGAGTTTTTCGGATTTGATAGTTTTAAAGGCAATCAGGAAAAAGTGATAGAATCTATCATGAAAGGAGAGGATTGCTTTGTAATCATGCCTACTGGTGCAGGCAAATCTTTATGCTATCAGTTGCCAGCCCTTATAAAAGGCGGAACAGCTATTATTATTTCTCCTCTTATAGCCCTCATGAAAAATCAAGTTGATTTGATAAGAGGATTTGGCGACAACAATGCCATAGCACATTTTTTGAACTCTTCTCTTACCAAAACGGATAGCCTGAAAGTAAAAAGCGATGTAACTTCCGGTAGAACCAAATTGTTATATGTTGCTCCTGAAACCCTAAAAAAGGATGAAACCGTTGAATTTTTGCGTTCCATCAAAGTTTCCTTTGTAGCGGTCGACGAAGCGCATTGCATTTCGGAATGGGGTCATGATTTCAGACCTGAATACCGACGCATTAAACAAATTATCAAGTCGATTGACGATGTTCCAATAGTTGCCCTCACCGCTACCGCAACTCCCAAGGTGCAATCTGATATACAAAAAAATCTGGGCATGAACGATGCCGTTGTTTATAAATCATCGTTCAACAGAGGCAATTTATATTATGAGGTAAAAGAAAAAGGCAAAAAGGATAAAACCCTCAAAGATATGCTGGGTTTAATCAATGCCCGAAGGGGAAAATCGATTATTATCTACTGTCTCAGCAGAAAAAAAGTCGAAGAAATTGCATCGATCCTGGTGGTGAACGGCATCAAGGCATTGCCATATCATGCTGGTCTGGATGCTAAAACACGGGTCCACAACCAGGATGCGTTTCTGATGGAAGACGTCGACGTTATCGTAGCCACCATAGCTTTTGGTATGGGTATAGACAAGCCGGATGTGCGTTGTGTGATTCATTACGACGTGCCTAAATCTCTGGAAGGCTATTATCAGGAAACCGGACGCTCCGGCAGAGACGGGATGGATGGCGATTGCATTTTATTTTACAATCCCGCCGATACCGAAAAGCTGGAAAAATTCATGAAAGATAAGCCGGTCGCTGAACGAGAAATAGGCTCTCAACTCATTTTTGAAATGTCAAGCTTTGCAGAATCCTCGCAATGCCGACGAAAAATATTACTGCATTATTTTGGTGAAGATTTTGATGAGGAAAATTGCAACAAAATGTGTGATAATTGCAGACACCCAAAAACTATGAACGACGTTACACAAGAACTCAGTGATGTTCTGGAAGCTGTAAAGGAAACCGCCGGAAAAGTTAACCAGGAACACATTATCGATTTAATCAGAGGTGAATTGTCTGATGAAATCAAGGCTTATCGCCACGACCAATTGGAATCTTTTGGCGTTGGGAGCGAAAAAGACGCCAATTTTTGGAAAAGTGTGATTAGACTGGCTTTATTGGAAAATTACATTTCCAAAAACATTGAAAACTACGGCCTCCTAAGCCTATCACTTGAAGGAGAGAAATTTCTTAAAAACCCAAAGCCTCATAAACTGGCAGTAGATCAGGAATTTGAAAAAGTTTCGGACGAAGATTATGAGCAATTTCAAATTGAAAATGTTTACGACGAAGAACTTTTTGTTAAACTCAAAGAATTGCAAAAACTGGTTGCCAAGGCTGAGAACCTTCCTCCTTATGTTATTTTTCAGGAAACAGCCCTCGAAGAAATGGCAACCAAGTATCCCATTACCATCGAGGAATTTGAAAATATTCAGGGGGTAGGTAAGAATAAAGCCAAAAAATTCGGCGAACCTTTTGTAAAACTCATTGCCGGCTATGTAGAAGAAAATGAGATCGAGCGACCTCAGGACATGGTGCTGAAAACGGTTGCCAATAAGTCGGGCAAGAAAATCCAAATCATTCAGAATATTGATAAGAAAGCCGATCTTGAAGACCTCTGCATCTCATTGGGAATGGGCTTTGACGATTTATTGGCTGAACTGGAAAATATTGTATACTCCGGGACAAAAATAAACATCAAGTATTTTATTGATGAGCTAATGGACGAGGCGACTCAAAAAGAAATTTACGAGCATTTCAGAAAGTCGCAAGTCGACGATGTGGATGCAGCCGTTACCACATTTGGAGGCGATTTTACCCACGAGGAACTCGGTTTAATGCGAATACAATTTATTTCTGATGTAGCAAACTAGAGCATGCTCTTGTTTGCCCAAAGTTTATTGCCTCAAAGCACCAGGTTAATAATATATGGAAAGGGACTCTGAAGAAGGGAAGCCCTTTTATTGAACAAGCAAGCGAATGATAAAAAATTTTATAGAGGAATTGCGCTGGAGAAATATGCTCCATGACTTAATGCCCGGCACTGAAGAAAAATTAACGGAGGGCTCGGTGACAGGCTATATTGGTTTTGATCCAACAGCCGACTCACTTGGGGTTGGAAATCTTGTACAGGTCATGCTATTGCTCCATTTTCAAAGAGCAGGGCACAAGCCAATGGCCTTAATTGGCGGAGCTACCGGAATGGTTGGAGATCCAAGTGGTAAAAGCGCAGAGCGCAACTTGTTGGACGAGGATACCCTCAATTACAATTTGGCTTGTCAAAAGGCTCAACTCGAAAAGTTTCTGGACTTTGACTGCGGACCAAATTCAGCCGAAATTGTGAATAATTATGACTGGTTTAAGGAAATGGGTTTTCTTGAATTTATCCGAGATGTAGGAAAGCATATTTCGGTTAATTACATGATGGCCAAAGATTCGGTAAAGTCAAGGCTTGAAAGTGGAATGTCCTTCACGGAATTCAGTTACCAGTTGGTGCAAGGCTATGATTTTTACTGGCTTTATAAAAATAAAAATGTTCTCCTTCAAATGGGGGGAAGCGACCAATGGGGGAATATTGTTACGGGAACTGAACTCATCCGAAGAAAAGCCCAGGGCGAAGCATTTGCCATCACCTCCCCTTTGATAAAAAAGTCGGATGGAACCAAGTTTGGCAAAACGGAAGCTGGCAATATCTGGCTAGACGCGAAGAAAACTTCCCCGTATAAATTTTACCAATTTTGGCTTAATTCATCAGATGAAGATGCGAGAAATTACATCAAAATATTCACCCTTTTCGACCGACAAGAAATCGAAAAACTTGAGAAGGAACACGAACCTGAACCGCACCTTAGAATTTTACAAAAGGCCCTGGCAAAAGATATTACCATTCGGGTCCACTCCGAATCAGATTACCTCAATGCCCTAAAGGCTTCCAATATTTTGTTCGGTAAATCAACCGAAGAGGATTTTAAGACACTGGATGAGCATTTGTTTTTGGAAATTTTTGATGGGGTTCCACAGGTTAAAATACAACGAAGTGAATTGACGGAAGGTGTTAAGCTGATTGACTTGCTTACCGAGAAAACTTCAATCATAGCCTCCAGAGGTAGCGCAAGGGAACTGATAGTTGCAGGAGGAATTAGCATTAACCGCAAAAAAACCGAAGACACTGAAATGTTGATCACAGAATCTTACCTGCTAAACCATAGATACCTACTCATTCAAAAAGGCAAAAAGAACTACTGGATGCTCATCGCACATTAAGTTTGGGTAATGCCCGGCATCACTTTTTAAGTCGTTTTTAACAGGGAGATTTATTGCCACATATATATAGGTGTAGAAACATCTTAAAATGCGCGCTATGACAGGTTGAAATTTTTTTATAGCCAGACGCATGGTGCAATTAAAACACTAACTTTCATTCATTCAATGGGTTCTAAAATATGGGCGCGGATATTAATATTATTTATTCAATTATTTCAGAAAATGTTTTTTTTATTTGAAAGTTTTACTTAACTTTGAATTGATCTAACAAACAAAATATGGAAAATCCAAACAAATCAATCGACAATTTAAAAGATGAAGCCGTTAGCGGTCAAAACATTAAAGGTGGTAACGGTCCTGTATTGTCAGGCCCTCCAGGTGGTGGTCCTATGAATCCAGGAGATGTTATTTTACCAGGTGACCCACTTCAGGATGGCGTTGTGCTTCCAGGTGGCCCAGTTATTGTAGCTGACAATCCATACGATCCTTCAGGAAACGTATTACCTCCAGGAGCTCCAGGAGGTCCAAGTGGAATGCCTGGCCACGGACCAGCTTCTATGGATATGCCAGATATCATCATCTAAAAGATTATTTAACTGCCTAGTAAAGAGCCGGTATCACTACATACCGGCTCTTTTTTTTTATTTTTTTTTAAAATCCAAGTCATATGTTCTATACTTGCCATCACATTGTCAAAAATAAAAAATCGCCTATTCTTTCCCTCCATTCTCCAGGCAGATGCTATGGACTGTGGCCCTACTTGTTTAAGAATTATTGCTAAGTATTATGGAAGGCAATATTCTCTTACTACCTTAAGAGAAAAGAGCTATACCACGCGAGAGGGATCAAGTTTATCGCAGTTAGGTGCTGCAGCCGAAAGTATAGGTTTCCACTCTCTTGGGGCAAAAATAAGCTTTAAGCAACTTGCCGAAGCCGCTCCAATGCCCTGCATTGTGCATTGGAATCAGAACCATTATATCGTTGTTTATAAGGTTAAAAATGGCAAGGTCTATGTATCTGACCCGGCAATGGGTTTGGTCCATTACAGTTCGGAAGAATTTATAGAACATTGGATAAGTGCAGGGGCCGATGACAAGGTAAAGGAGGGTGTGGTTCTTTTAATAGAAACCACCCCTGAGTTTTATGAGTTGGAAACCGATCCTAAGGATAAGAAAAAAGGCTTCGCCTTCCTTATTCCGCATCTATACCCTCATAAGCAAATACTCATTCAAATATTTATCGGGTTGATGGCCGGTAGTTTGATGTCGCTTATTTTTCCATTTCTCACTCAGAGTGTGGTCGATATCGGTATCAGAAATAGAGACATCCATTATGTTTACCTTATTCTCTTCGCTCAGATCTTTCTTTTCTTCGGAAGAACTAGTATTGAACTGATAAGAGGTTGGTTGCTCATTCACATGAGCAGTCGAATCAATATTTCCTTGGTTTCCGATTTCTTTACAAAGCTCATGAAACTTCCCATTTCCTATTTCGATAGCAAAATGAATGGGGATATTTTACAGAGAATAGGCGACCACAAACGTATCGAAAGGCTGTTAACCGGCAGTTCACTAAGTGTATTATTCTCACTGATAAACCTGTTTATTTTTGGCGCCATTCTCCTGTTCTATGACTTAACCATTTTTCTGGTATTTTTTGGTGGAAGTGCTTGCTACGTTTTATGGATTACCTTCTTCTTAAAACGAAGGGCTTTGCTCGATCATCGAATGTTTGAACTCGCTGCAAAAAACCAGGAAAAGGTGCTCGAGTTGATTAATGGAATGCAGGAAATCAAATTGTATAATGCTGAAAGGCAAAAAAGATGGAGTTGGGAATACCTGCAAGCAAGGCTCTTCAAAATGGGATTAAACATCCTTACCTTAAATCAAACCCAATCTTTCGGTGCTGCTTCCATCAACGAGGTAAAAAATATTCTCATATCATTTCTAACTGCCAGCCTGGTTATTAAAGGAGATATCACCCTGGGTATGATGATGTCAATTTCCTACATCATAGGACAATTGAATGGTCCTATCGCGGAATTGGTTAGTTTTATGCACGGTTTGCAGGATGCACGCTTGAGCTTGGAGCGACTGGAAGAAATACATGGAAGAGAAGATGAGGAACCTAAGGGCTCTACAAAAATTGACGATCTGCCGGACATCGCCGACATTATTGTAAATAAAGTTTCCTTTCAATATGCAGGTCCGGAGTCGAGCTGGATTATTAGAAACTTAAATTTGGAGATACCTTCCAACAAAATTACCGCCATTGTCGGTGGCAGCGGAAGTGGGAAGACTACCCTCATGAAACTCTTATTGAAATTTTATAATCCAACGCGGGGTGAAATATTCTTGAACACGTATAATTTGGCCAATATTTCGCAGTCGGCATGGAGAGACCGATGCGGTGCGGTGATGCAGGATGGCTTTATTTTTAACGATACCATTGCTAAAAATATCGCAGTCGGGGTTGAAAACATCGATCAGAAACGGTTGATCGAATCGGCTGAAATAGCCAATATCAAAGAATTTATAGAAAATCTTCCCCTGGCTTATAATACAAAAATTGGCTCCAGTGGGGTAGGGGTTTCAGGAGGTCAAAAACAAAGAATTCTCATAGCCAGGGCGGTTTATAAAAATCCTAAAGTCTTGTTTTTTGATGAAGCGACCTCGGCCCTCGATTCAAAAAACGAGAGAATCATTATGGAAAACTTTGATCGTTGGTTCAAAGGAAGAACCGTGGTGATCATTGCCCATAGACTGAGTACCGTAAGAAACGCTGACCAAATTGTGGTGCTCGACCAAGGCCGCATCATAGAGAGAGGAAAACACGAAGAATTGCTTGAATTAAAAGGCTCTTATTTTAATCTGGTAAAAAATCAACTTGAACTTGATAAAATGGATAATTAGATATGGCCGAAAAGAATGATTTAAATATTCGAAGTGAAGAGATGCAGGAGATCATGCAAAGAATTCCTTCCTGGGTGGTCAGAAGAGGGATTACGGTTATCTTTGGTCTGCTTTTATCGGGATTGTTTTTAACCTGGCTTGTTAAATACCCTGACATCATATCCGGTACCTCAAGACTCACAACATCCGTCCCACCAATAAAAATCATCAGCCAAACAGGGGGTAAAATCACCCATTTGTTTGTTCAGGACGGACAGAATGTGAAGGCAGGTCAATTGCTTGCTGAGATTGAAAATCCACTCTCCATTAATGGCATAAACTATATAGAAGGCTATTTAAGTAATCTGAACCAAGCCATAGAAAGCCACGACTCAAAATTGCCTCTTCCTGATACCACAAGACTTGCGCTGGGCGATTTGCAAGTGGTGGTCAATGAAATTAGGCGTGATATAACCGCTTATAACCTCGAGAGAACCTACAATATTGACGATGCTCAAATAAGCGAAATTCGACAAAATATCTCCCGTCAGAACGAGCTTCTCAAAATCACTCTGAATATGCTCGAGATTTCCAAAAAGGAACTCGAAAATGCCTCCGTTAAATTTGAGTCTGATGCCCAATTGTATAAAAATGGGGTAATCTCACGTCAGGACTATTTTCAAAAACAAAGCGAGTTTAATAACAAAAAAATCCAATACGAGCAGCTAAAGCAGACAAAACTGCAATATGAGGTGACTATCAATAACCTTAATCTGCAACTCAGTCAAGGGATTTACACCAAGGATGCCAAGTTTCAGGGAAACCTGGAATCGATTAAATCCAATGTAAAAATTATTATAAATTACATTCATGGATGGCAACAAAAATACAGACTCCTCGCTGTTTCGGATGGTAAATTAAGCTACTTAAACAACTATCAGATTAACCAATTTGTAAAACCAGGGGAAGAAGTTTTTGCTGTATTTCAACCGAATGACTCGATTATTGCCTTAGCAGAGATCCCCATTGCAGGCTTTGGAAAAGTAAAAACTGGGCAGAATGTCCACCTTCTTCTCGAAAATTATCCCGATTACGATTATGGTATGCTGGAAGGCAAGGTTAAAAAAATAGCGCTTTTGCCAAATTCTAATTTTTACCGCGTTGAAATTTCAATCCCTAAAGGGATGAAGTCTACCCAAAATAAGGATTTGAAATTTACGCCTGAAATGGTAGCCCTTGCAGAAATCATCACCGATGATAAAACTGTGATGGCAAGAATATTTAAATCTATTTTAAAAGTATTTGATCATCAACCATGAAGAAGATTGCATTACTTGTCGATTTTACGGGGGTTAGCCAATTGGCTATGGAGCATGCTGCGCTTCTGACACGGCAAAGTTTGTCCCAATTGGTTTTATTGCATGTGGCCCCGCCATCCCGTAGCAATGAGGAGAAAGCAATTGTGAATGAAATAAGGGACTTTGCCTCAAAACTCGACGATGAAGGCATTCCCTTTTCTGTACAAGTTGATTTTGGTGATTTTTTTCAAATTATAGGACAGAGTATTACTAAACTCGGGGTGGATCTCATTATTGTAGGAACTCATGGAATTAAAGGGATTAGTAAAGATTTTTTGGGATCGAACGTTCTAAGATTAATAAGGCAATTAAACATACCATCGCTCATTGTGCAGGGACATTGCCAACCTCCTCATGAAGGTTATCTCAATATTTTGGTGCCCCTGTTGGGCAAGATCCATGACGTTTCAGTCATGAACCGCTTCGAGGATTTTGCTTCCGTTTTTCACTCGAAAATTCATTTTTTGGGATACTACAACTCCGAAAACAAAGAGGAGGTTCACAAGCAAAATAAAGAATTGGCCGAAAGAACAGCAGCAGCCGGATATGCAACTGAAACCGAAGAGGACGAAAGTAGCCTCTATACCAGCAGTTTTTCTAAATCGATTATTGAATATGCCGACATACAGGAAATACAGCTTATTGTCCTTCTCATTTATCACAATGATGAAAATTACTTCAACGATTTTGATAAGGAAAATCTTCTATTAAACCGCTTAGGGAAGGCGGTCCTTTGTATTTAGGGCTTTCTTAAAAACCTAAGGGCATTTTTAAATAGGGAGTATGCTCTTGCAAAACCATTGTACTTTGAATTGAGTTAGCCTGAACATCAGTTCATCCTTACAATTTTGAGTGAGATAAAAATTTACAGCAGACTTCTAAACCTTTAAGTTCGCCTTTGGACACTTAAATTAAAAACCAAGGCTCCGAAAACCAGAAAGGCGCCTACTTGATGAGCTACACCCATCCATAGTGGAACCCTGTAAAGAAGCGTGGTCACACCTAATAAAAACTGAAGGCAAGTGAAAAACATACACCAATTCAAAGCCTCTTTTTGACTGCTTGTAAGGTTAAGCTGCGCACGGTTCCGCACAAACCACATCACTGAAATAGATACAATTAGAACAATGGCCAGCATGCGATGTACAAACTGTACGCTTGCTAAATTATTGAACCAGCTGCTCCAGCCATCCTTCATCAAGGCATAGCCAACCGATTCAGCTATCCATTCATCGCCCATCTTAGGCCAGGTATTGTATACCAATCCTGCGTGCAATCCCGCAACAAACGCACCGAAAACGATTTGAACAAGCGCAAGTAAAAGCAAAACAACACTAAGAAAATTCCACAATGTAAGCGGTCGCCTTCTGTCATGAACGGATCTTAAATCCTGAACAACCCAGAAAATGTATCCGAAGGTGATAAAGGCATTGACAAGATGCAGCGCCAGGCGATAATGACTGACAAATGGCCCGTTTAACAAACCGCTCTTTACCATGTACCAGCCTAAAAAGCCCTGCCATGCCCCCAATAAAAAAATGAATATCAATTTTGGAAGCAGTGATTTTGAAATTTGCTTTCGGTATAAAAAAATGAGAAATGGAATTATAAAAATGAGGCCTGTTAAACGACCGAGGAGGCGATGAATAAATTCCCACCAATAAATCGATTTAAAATCGCTAAGACTGAAGTTTGAATTGAGCATTTCATATTGAGGACTGAGTTTATATTTATCAAACTCTACTTGCCAACTTTGCTCATTCAATGGGGGTATGGTTCCTGTAACTATATTCCATTCGGTTATAGATAACCCTGAGCCTGTAAGCCTTGTTATGCCGCCCACCACCACCATTGCAAAAACCAAAAAACAACCGCTATAAAGCCAAATAATGAGGGCTCGGTTTGCATGTATGGTCTTGCTGTCGCTCATTATCAAAAAGAACCTGATTTTTTTATCGGTTTAATGTTTAAAGTGCCTGAATCCCGTCATGACCATAGACATATTGACTGAATCGCAGTATTCTATAGACAATTGGTCCTTAATAGAACCTCCGGGCTGAATTACTGAGCTTATTCCTGCGCCGTGCGCTATTTCTACACAGTCGGGAAACGGGAAAAAGGCATCGCTAGCCATGACGGCCCCGGCCAAATCAAATCCAAAATGCCTTGCTTTATGTATAGCCTGATTCAAAGCATCAACCCTGCTTGTTTGTCCTGTACCAGACCCCAGCAACTGTCCGTTTTTTACAAGAATTATCGCATTCGATTTGGTGTTTTTAACCAAAACATTGGCTATGAACAAATCGGCTATTTCTTGTTCGGTAGGCTTTTTAACAGTAACCGTTCTAAGGTCCTTGACCGTTTCTGTTTTAGAATCTCTGTCTTGTACCAATACTCCATTTAATACCGACCGAACGGTTTGTGAAGGGAACTCCGCTTCCTTGAATTCCAAAATAATTCGATTTTTTTTGGATTTCAGAATATTCAATGCCTCTTCTTCGAAGGCATCGGCAATGAGAATTTCAAAAAACAGCTTATCCATTTCTAAGGCGGTTTTTACGTCTATCTTCGAATTGCAGCACAATACACCTCCAAAGGCCGAAACCGGGTCGGCTTCAAGCGCTGCCATGTAGGATTCGTAAACCGTATATTTAATTGCCAATCCACAGGCATTGTTATGCTTAATAATAACAAACATGGGTTGCTGTTTCTTAAAATCAATTCTTAAATTTATGGCGGAATCAATATCCAGTAAATTGTTATAAGAGAGGTCTTTTCCGTTATGGCGCGTAAATAATGATTCGAGATTGCCTTTGAATTTGGCAGTTTGATGGGGATTTTCTCCATATCTCAATTCATATTCTTTTTGACCTGAAAAGTAGTTGAGAATGGATGCATCGTAATTGGAGGTATTGCCAAAGGCCTCTCTGGCAAAATGCCTGCGTGTATCAAGAGACGACATACCTTTATAGGTCTGCAGCAGTTTCAGTAATTCAGGGTACTGGTTTTTATGGGAAACAACGAGCGTATCGTTAAAGTTTTTAGCTGCAGCCCGTATGAGTGTGATCCCCCCCACATCAATTTTTTCAATAATTTCTTCGTGTGTCGAATTTTTTTTTAAGGTTTCTTCAAATGGATATAAATCCACAACGACCAAATCGATGGAGGGAATATTGAATTTTTTTATTTCATGCAAATCATCTTTCTCTTCTCTTCGGTATAAAATGCCACCCATTACTCCGGGGTGCAATGTTTTAACCCGGCCTCCTAGAATGGAGGGATATCCGGTTACGTCTTCAACCGGTGTCACTTCAACCCCTAAACTTTCAATATAAACTTGAGTGCCGCCTGTGGAGTAAAGTTTTATATCTAAACTTTTTAGCAGCTTTAAAATAGGTTCCAAACCCTCTTTATCGTAAACCGAAATTAAAGCAGAAGAAATGTTTTTCATGTGTTGCAAAGGTAAATAATAAGAAAGGCTTAAGCAGCCATAGTGGTAAAGATGTTAATATCTGGAATTGTCAAATTTTTAATCTTTCCACTTCATTTAAGAGTTCGGGCCGGGTAATGGGTACGACCCCCACTTTTTCGCATACCAGACCTCCGGCAAGATTCGACAATTCAGCCATTTTTTCAAGAGGCATTCCGGCAGCAAGGCATAAGGCCGCTACACTTACTACAGTATCTCCGGCACCACTTACATCCAGGATATTCCTTTTATGGGCAGGGATATGTTTATTTTGGGTGTTTGACTTAAGTAAAACACCTTCTTCCGAGAGTGTTACCATTATATTTTCACAGGCTAGTATGGCGATAAGTTGCTCGGCAGCTTTCTCAATGTTTTCTCTAGTGCTGAGGTTTACCTCAGAACCCAAACCCTCTTGGATTTCCTTTTTATTGGGTTTAAACAGGGTGCAGTGTTTGTAGGCAAAAAAGTTGGTGAGTTTTGGGTCCACCACAGTTGGAATGTTCAATTCCACGGCCCTTTGAATGATTGCTGTAATAAAGGATTCAGTGAGCAAGCCCTTATTGTAATCTTCAAATATGATGGCGCTGTAATTGGCTAAATTGTCGAGTAAATCCCTTGTTAGATTTTGCTCTATTTCTTTTGCCATAAACGCAGTAGACTCATGATCAATTCTTAAAATATGTGCATTGTCCGATATGACTCTGGTTTTTACAGTGGTTGGTCTTGAACCATCAACCCGTATAAATTGTGTATCGATTTCCTCAGTTTGGAGCATGGTAACCAATTCCTGTCCTTCAGGATCATTCCCTACGATGGCAGCCAAAGATACGCTGGCACCTAAACTCTTGAGATTAAGGGCGACATTGGCTGCACCTCCGGGTCTGTGATCTTTTTTGCTTACTGAAATGACCGACACAGGTGCCTCTGGAGATATTCTGTCAATGCTGCCAAAAAAATAAGCATCCACCATTACATCCCCTAAAACCAGTATGTTGAGGTTTTCGAACTTTTGAATGTAATCTTGTGTGTTCAATATAACAATGAAAAATGTTAAGTGAGTTTGGAGAGGGCCTGTTCAATCTTATCAAACGCCAGATTGAGGTCTTCTTCACTTTGAGAATAAGAAATTCTAATGCATTCAGGGTTTCCAAAAGCCTCTCCAGATACCATTGACACATGGGCTTCGTCCAATAAATAATAACACAAGTCTTTGGTAGAATGTATGGTGGTATCCCCGGTCTTTTTTCCTATGAAGGAACTGAAATCAGGGAATACATAGAAGGCCCCATCGGGTACGTTCGAATGGATGCCATTAATTTTTGCCAAACGACTCACTACCAAATCTCTTCTTTTTAGATATTGGGCGGCCATTGCCCGGGTAGGCTCTAAAGGTCCATTTAGCGCAGCGAGTGTTGCCCTTTGGGCAATGCTATTTGCACCACTGGTAAACTGACCCTGCAATTTTTCACAAGCCTTGGCAATAAATTGCGGAGCACCAATATAGCCTATTCTCCAGCCTGTCATAGCAAAGGCTTTAGCGATACCATTCACCGTAATAACCCTGTTTTTGACCGATTCGAATTGCCCTATACTCTCATGCCTTGAAACGAAGTTGATATGTTCGTAAATTTCATCCGAAACAATAAAAATATTTTCATGTTTGGCAAAAACATCCGCTATGGCTTCCAATTCATCTCTACTGTATGCCGAACCGCTTGGATTGCATGGCGAAGAAAAAAGAAACATTTTGGTTTTTGCAGTGATGGCCTCTTCGATGGCCTTTGCCGGTGATTTGTAATTGTTCTTTACATTGGAAGGAACAAAGACAGGCACTCCGGAGGATAATTTCACCATTTCACTGTAACTCACCCAATAGGGATTAGGTATAATCACCTCATCTCCTGGATTAATCAAGGATAAAATTACATTCATAATGGAATGCTTGGCTCCGGTAGAAACTACAATTTGATCGGGAGAATAATCGAGCCCATTGTCCCGTTTGAATTTTTCAGAAATGGCTAATCTTAAATCGGCAAATCCGGCAACGGGTGGATATTTTGTAAAGCCCTCATCCATGGCCTTTTTAGCTGCCTCAATGATGTGAGATGGGGTTGGAAAATCTGGTTCTCCTAAGCTTAAATTGATGACTTTTGTGCCAAGCGCAGTCATTTCTCTCGCTTTTTTTGCCATCTCAAGGGTTTGAGATTCCTCGAAATAAAATACCCTGCTGGCCAGTCTGCTATCCTTCAAGCTGCAAATAACGTTTTAAAAAGAGAATTTTTGAATAACTAATTTCTGATATTTTGTTTGAGCTATTCTTCTAATCACAGATTAAACAAAAAAGCCACCTGAAAGATGGCTTTTTGTTGAATATTTTTTTAATTATTTACTTGAACCTACTCTGTGCATTGCACAACGGAAGCCAAGTGTTGATAAATCTTGTTCCTCATCTAAGAAGCGACGTGTTCCAGGACTTGCCCAATACGCTCTGTCGTTCCAGCTGGCGCCTTTGTAAACCCTGGCCTTATTGTTAATCAGGGAAGTTACACCATACTCATACCCTTGCTCCCCGTCGGCATATACGTCTTCATCGAGGTAACCTATGTTATCTGATTTTTTATAATTGCGACGCATTTTATTCTCTTCCTCGGTAACTGGCACATAAGTCAATCGACCTAAGCTATCTTTAATATCGACCACGCCATCTGCATCTAATTTTTTCTTCTTATAAACATTTCCTCTCATGGCGTTAAAGTCAGTCATGTCCTCATAAGAAAGGGGACGATATACGTCCATAACCCACTCGCTCACGTTACCACTCATGTTGTATAAGCCAACATCATTTGGCCAATAAGAGTGAACATCTTGTGTAATGAAAGAGGCGTCATTTAATCGGCCTGCAATACCGGCCTGATCTCCTTTGTCTCTCTTAAAGTTAGCCATAATATAGCCTCTGTTTTTTTCCTTACGACCTTGATTTCTTGTAGTAAGTCCACCCCATGAATAAATCTTTTTAGCATTGATGTTTTCATAGGTAGATTGGCCTACGTTAGCCAAGGCAGCAAATTCCCACTCCGCTTCTGTTGGAAGTCTGTAATCCGGAAGCATAATTCCGTCTTCCATTCTCACTTTTCTTGTACCGCCTTTCACCGCTTGAATAGGGCGTTTTCCAACTTTTCCATCAAACTGACCTGACAGATAAGTACTGGTATTAAAATTCTCTTCATTCACCTGTGCCGCATCAGGCACCAAAATGCCTTCGCGAATCAGGATATATTCATTTACTCTGTCGGTTCTCCAGGCAGCATAAGCTGTGGCTTGTAACCAATTTACCCCTACTACAGGATAATTTTTGTAGGCAGGGTGACGGAAATAATATTCAACGTAAGGCTCATTGAAGGCCAATTTATCTCTCCAGCAAAGTGAGTCAGGCAAAGCCTGCTTGTAAACTTCTGGATAATCGACATATACTCTGCTCAACCAGTGAAGGTATTCAAGGTAATGAAGATTACTTACTTCAGTTTCGTCCATATAGAACGAAGGCACTGTAACTTTGCGTTCAATGTTGTTGTGTTCATAGGTAACGTCCTGTTCGCTCGAACCCATGGTGAATGCACCACCTTCAACGATAACCAAACCCGGACCGGTTTCCTGACCCGCATAATCGTGGGTTTCGAAACCTCCCCATTTGGCATCATTGTACTTCCACCCTGTTGTAGAAGAGCGCTCTTTTTTGCTGCACGAGGTTGGCATCAGAAAAGCTGCCGCTACACCTGCAAAGGCTAATATTCTTTTTAAACTCATATCTGACGGTGTTTGTCTAACTTTAACGTTAAGGTTACAATAATATTATAAATTTATTTTAAAAGAAAATCTTTTTTGTTCCTGAATTAAAAATCAGGGCAAGAGAGTTTCTTGTAACGGTGCGAACGCTTTGAAGCACACCATTCAATAGAAGCCGAAACTTCATGACTTCCGGGAGCTGCCTGTCTGGCCGATGAAACCGTTAAATCATAGCTGTATCCAAATTTAAAACGCTCTTTTCTAAATCCTACCAGTACCATTAAAGCATCAGAATTTTTGTAGTGCCCAAACGTTTGACGATACCACAATCCGGTTACCAATGGACCTTTGTTAAAGTAAAAGCCTAAATTCAATTGGGTAAATTTGTTCTGCAACATGAAAAGGGCATTGGGTGAAATGGTCATGTTGGGTTCGTAAGAATTATCCAATGGAATAACCAATCCGGTGTGCACGGTGTATCTTCTGGGTAGTTTTGAATCTTGCGTTCCCAAAAAAGACTGAATGGGCTGAATTAAATTATGTACAGCCACTCCGGCGTAAAATCTCTCTGTATATCCTAATACGCCCGTACTGAAATTAGGATAGTTAATGGTCCTCTTGTCTATAGGCTCTGATGTAGGAAGTGTGAAGCCCTTAGTGGGATCAATTTGGTCAGGGAAACGCAATTTTTTCCAATCGAGCGATCGGCTTACATATTGTGCTTCTAGGCCAAAACGCATGGTGAACTTTCGGTTAACGATAAGCTGGTAAGAATAAATTCCTGCCAATGTATTTGAAGTCAGACGGCCCTCACCGGCCACATCGTTCATGGCTATAATTCCTATGCCACCTCCAATTCCGTCAAAATGCTGATCATATGAAGCGAGTGTTGTTACAAAGGTTCCAGGTAAACTGGGCCACTGGTTACGGTAATTGATGTTAATTCTACCTCCTCCGTCACAACTTCCGGTTCCAGCCATAGCAGGGTTAGTATAAATTGGGGCCGCATAGTATTGCGTCATTTCGGGATCCTGAGCTTTTGCCGTAACCATAAACAACAGGGCTACGCAAAATGTGAAGTAATGTTTGATCATCTTTTTTTTTCTATCTTTTGTTAAACTTGTGCTTAAAGATAATTATTGTGTAAAACTCTTAATTTTTTACAAACATTCATCTTTTTATCCAATTTACATAATAAAATTAGTATATTTTTGTTTTGGATATATCTGTATGACTTATAAACTAAATAAATTGTTGCTTGGAATGGCTTTTATTTTTTTTTCAAGCGCAAAATGCTTAGCCCAAACTGAACACCATAAAATTGAATGGTCCTTGGAAAATTCACAATTTCCCGGCGATTTCAAAAATGCACAATTCGGAGTATATTCTTCTGAAAAGGTATATCCCTTCTGGGTTCAATCCATCTTAAAGGGAAATTCATTGTTCGAGGTAACCCTCATCAATGCATCCTATGAGAAAATAGAAGCCAATGAAGTGTTTAAGGACTTTCTAAAAGCTGTAAAACAATTCGAATATTTCAATACCGAGGAGCGTGGGCAAAATCGGCTAAAAGTAAAAATAGTACCCTTTAGATTGAACAATAACGAGGTGGAACGACTCGTGAGCTTCGATTTAGCCTATAAAAACAATGGCTCAGGTTTTCAAAAATTAAATAAAAAGGGGAATAAAAACACCTCGGTGCTTTCGACCGGAGAATGGTACAAGATAAGAATTGCTCAGGACGCCATCTATAAACTCGACAAAGCTTTTTTTACAAAAAGTGGCATAAATGTCAATGATATCAATCTCAATACCTTTAAGATTTATGGAAACGGAGGAGGTATGTTACCAGAAGTTATTGCCATTCCAAGGCCCGATGACCTGATTGAAAATGCCATTAAAATTTTTGATGGGAATTCAAATAATAAATTGGACGATGGCGATTTTATATCCTTCTTTGGCAAAGGGCCAAATTCCTGGACAGATAGGGATACTGACTATCTACATGTTAGAAATGTTTACTCAAGTTACGCCTATTATTTTTTTACATGGGGTTCGGGCCAGGGAAAAAGATTGACCGAAACCGGTGAAAACAGCACCCTCTCGCCACTTCGAAGCTTCAATACCTCCGACTATTTATACGTTCATGAAATCGACAATTTAAATTTCAGGAGCAGCGGCCGGGAATGGTTTGGAGAGGCTCTCACTATTGAAAACCACTCGTTTAACATTTCATTGCCTGATATTACGGATACCGATAAGATGAGCATCACCTCAGAGGTCGCAGTACGGACTGCTATCCCAGTACCTGTTTATGTTAGGTTAAACAGCGATGCGCTCATTATCACTCACCCCGGGTATCCTGTAAACTTCGACACCGATGGAAACTATGTGAGCGTTAATAAACAAACCGTAGCACTAAGCCCCATCCCTAACTTTACCTTAACCTATGAGTTTTACAGACCCCAACTTGGGTCGGAGGCATGGTTGAATTATTTCGAGGTGCAGTGTAAAAGAAAACTCAAACCGGTGAATGGCCAGATCTTATTTTTCAATCTGGATACAAGAATCAATGGTTATGTTAAATACCAAATCGAAAACTTTTCATCGGATTACACCATTTGGGACGTCACCAATCCAACAGAGGCAAGCAACCAAAAAACCTTTCAGGAGGGTTCGTTTTCGTCCTTCATTTTTAATCCGAAGAACACCTTAAACCGATATCTGCTTTTTAAAAACGGAAGCGAGGTGTTGCCTGAATTTGTCGGAAAATTAGCCAACCAAAACCTGCATGCGCTTGAACCGGTCGATTATATAATCATTACGCATCAAAATTTCATTCCACAAGCTGAAAAACTGGCTAAATTTCACGAACAAAGGGAGGGATACTCTTATTTAATTACCACCCCCGATAAAATTTACAATGAATTTTCAAGCGGCGCCCTTGATATTTCAGCCATAAGAGATTTTGTAAAAATGATTTATGACCGTGAACCTGACGTCGCAAAAAAACCAAAAGGCCTATTGCTCCTGGGCGACGCCAGCTATGATTTCAAAAATATAAAGGGCAACACCAATTGGCTGCCAACCCTCGAAAGTTATGAGTATAACAACTCGGTGAGCAGCTATTGTTCCGATGACTACTTTGTCATACTCGGCGACATAGAAGGTTATTGGCCCAGAGACAACGGAACTTTTCAGGAGTCAATGGACATGGCCATCGGCCGTTTGCCGGCAGGCTCCACCTATGAAGCCGAGGTTATGGTAGACAAGTGCATTCATTATAAAACCAATTCCGATAAGGGAGAATGGCGCAGTTCTATTACCTTGCTAGGGGACGATGAAGACGACAATGAACACATTAGTAAAACCGACGGCTCTGAACTTTTGGCTGATGTGGTCGAAGCGAAATATTCGAACACCAATATCACCAAGATATATTTAGATTCCTATAAACAGGTGTCCTTAGGCAATGGCAATGCTTATCCTGAGGTAAATGAGGCCATTAACAATTCATTGGCAAAAGGAACTCTGGTGTTTAATTATCTGGGTCATGGCGGAACCAGCGGAATGGCCCATGAAAGGGTGGTAACCCGCCCACAGATTCTGGGTTGGAAAAATTATGACAAACTCACTTTTTTCATAACAGGCACTTGTGATTTGGCGCAATACGACAATCCGGCGGAACAATCGCCCGGGGAACTGATGATGCTCAACAATGAAGGTGGCGCCATAGGCATGATGACCACATCCCGCAAAGTGTATATTGGATTAAATATGCGCTTTGCCCTCAATCTGCTAAGGGATTATTTATTTGAGAAGGATGGAACTCATTTTAAAACCATAGGACAGGCGTATTCTGATGTAAAAAATGTCATGTGGAATGAGACCAATACGCGCAATTACGTGATGTTTGGCGACCCTTTGCTCGACCTGAACATTCCGATGTTAAAAACCAAAATAACAGCCATCAACGGTAATCAAATTACGGCAAGTTCCCTCGATACCTTAAAGGCCTTGTCCAAAGTTGAGATTACTGGTATGGTCACCGATTTGAGTGACAACATTCTACTCGATTTTGACGGAGATGTGGCTGTGACTCTGTTCGACAAAAAACAGAATTATAAGACTCTGGTTAATGATCCCGGAAGCAAAACAATGCCTTTTACTATGAGAAACAGTGTTTTGTATAGAGGGAAGGCCTCGGTAAAATCAGGTGTTTTTAAGGTCACGTTTATTCTGCCTAAAGATATCGATTATTCCATAGGCCATGGAAGAATATACAGTTATGCCTACAATTCAAAAACAGATGCGGTGGGGGTTTACGACAGTGCCTTCGTTGGGGGTACGGGAAATGCTTTGGTTAAGGACGAATCCGGGCCACGTATAGATGTGTTTTTGGAAGATGAAAAATTTGTAAATGGGGGAATTGTCAATAAAGACCCCTTGCTGATTGTTAAATTATGGGATGAAAATGGGATTAACACTGCGGGGAATGGGGTTGGAAGAGAGATTCTGGCTACTTTAAACAAAGGAAAGCCCGGTACTAAAAACTATATTCTTAACGAATTTTACTCTACCACCCTCGACAGCTTTCAAGGCGGTGAAATTCGTTTTAAAATGGCCGACTTAACGCCCGGAAACCATACCCTATTGGTAAGGGCCTGGGATGTATACAACAACAGCAATGAAATACAAGTCGAATTTTTGGTGGCGAATGATGAGAATATGTCCGTTAAAAATCTTCTCAATTACCCAAACCCCTTTACCACAAAAACCAATATATTATTCGACCATAATAAATCAGGACAGGAGCTTTCAGTTTCGGTCAATATTTATTCAATTAGCGGAAAAATTGTAAAATCGCTGTACACAAAAATTCCTAATGCGGCCTCCCACGTCGACCAAATAGAGTGGGACGGGAAGGATGAATATGGGCAAAAATTGGCCAGAGGTGTTTATCTCTATAAAGTTAAGGTGAAGGCAGAGGACGGGAAGACTGAAGAATTGCTTCAAAAAATGGTCCTTTTAAAGTAGTTGGTTATTGAAAATTATTTTTAATTTTGTCGCAACTAAAAAAAAATATTCATATCGGTCAAAATCTTTACTTCAAGTAAATAAAAAAATGCTAAAACATAACGCTCTATTACTCGGAGTAATTGCTATGACAAATTACGTATCCGGACAAGGAAATGTGACTACCAAATCACAGTTAGTTGGTCAAAGAAATGTAATTACAACTGCTGTACCCTTTCTTACCATTACTCCTGATTCCAGAAGTGCCGGTATGGGTGATGCAGGAGTTGCAAGAGAAGGCGATGCAAACTCCATGCATTGGAATGTAGCATCCATGGCTTTTATTCCAAAGAAGGCTGGGATAGCTTTAAACGCTGCCCCTTGGCTCCGTCAATTGGTTCCCGATGTTTGGTTTTATGATTTAGCCGGCTACACTAAAGTTGGGCGACGCAATCAAAGTGCCATTTCAGCTTCCATCCGTTATTTTTCATTAGGTGAAATCCAATTTACTGATGATTTTGGCAATTCGAATGGAAACGCGACGCCCTATGAAATGGCCTTGGATTTGGGCTACTCAACCCAACTATCTGAAAGATTCTCTTTGGGAGGTGCCATGAGATTCGTGAATTCGTGCCTCACCTGTGGTTCAACGGGGACTATCGGAAATCAATTTAAACCCGGGCGTGCAGCAGCAGGCGATATTGGAGTTTTCTATAAAAAGCCAATTAAAATAAATGGCAAGGATGTGAAGTGGGCATTGGGAGCTACCATTACAAATATTGGAAATAAAGTAACCTACTCCACTTCTGCCGAAAAGGATTTTATTCCCACTAACCTGAGGTTAGGAACCAATTTTGGCTTCAAACTTGACGAACACAATGAACTCAATATAAATTTTGACATCAATAAACTTCTCGTACCAACATACCCGGTATATTGGAAAGCCGTGGATGGCAGCGACAGTATTGTAGATGACAAAAAAGTAATTCGCTATGGAAAGGAAAGCAAAGACATTTCACCGATTTCGGGAATCTTTCAATCCTTCTCAGATGCTCCTGGAGGATTTAAGGAAGAGTTGAAAGAATATCTCATAGCTACCGGCATAGAGTATTGGTATGATAAGCAGTTTGCGGTTAGAGCCGGTTATTTCAACGAAGCAGCTACCAAAGGAGGTAGAAAATATGCCACTTTCGGTATTGGATTGAGGTACAATGTTTTTGGAATCGACGCTGCATATTTGCAACCTTTCACCCAACGTCACCCGCTTCAAAACACAATTCGCTTCTCCTTGCTTTTCGATATTGACGCCTTTAAAAAGCAGCAAGACGCGAAATAAATCATTAAAAAATAAGGTTAAAAGAAAAAGGCTATCGTTTGGGATAGCCTTTTTCTTTTAGAGACAGTTCATCTTAATTTTTATACTGAACCGGTTTCTCTTCAATTTCAAATGAAATGGGTTTATCTACCTTTTCATTTAACAAGGCCAAGTCAAGTACCTGTATCATGTTCTTGGCGTAATGGAATTTTAAATCTTTGGTGTAGCGCTCTCCAATGTCATCAACATCTTTGCTATTATTTTCGCACATGATCAGTTCGTTTATTCCCGCCCTTTTTGCTGCGAGAATCTTTTCTTTAATACCGCCAACGGGAAGTATTTTTCCGCGAAGGGTAATTTCACCTGTCATGGCCAAATTGGGCTTTACCTTGCGCTGTGTGTACCAGGAAGCCAATGAGGTGAGAATGGTTATACCGGCTGATGGACCATCTTTGGGCACAGCGCCGGCCGGAAAGTGAATGTGCACATCGTATTGGTCGAACACACGTGGATTGATGTCTAAATAATCGGCATGGGCCTTCAAGAACGTCAATGCAGTTATGGCCGATTCTTTCATCACATCCCCTAACTGACCCGTAAGGGTTAATTTTCCGCTCCCCTTGGTTGTTTTGCTCTCCACAAAAAGAATTTCGCCACCAACCGAAGTCCATGCTAAACCGGTTACCACGCCAGCATAGGTATTGTCCTGATATATTTCCTTATCTACCCTCTGGCGTCCAAGTACCTTTTGGATAAATTCAGAGTCGAGCTTAACCTCATAATCCTCTTCACCTACTATTTGCTTGGCCCTGTAACGCGCCAAAGAGGCTATTCTTTTCTCCAGAGCCCTTACCCCCGATTCGCGGGTGTAATTTTCTATAATTAACTCGAGATTTGCATCCGAAAATTTTATTTGACCCGATTTAAGCCCATGCTCTTTTTGTTGCTTCCTAATCAGGTGATTCTTTGCAATTTGAACCTTTTCTTCAACGGTATAGCCATTGATTTCAATAATTTCCATGCGATCGAGCAAAGCGGGTTGTATGGTATCAAGAGAGTTGGCTGTGGCAATGAACATTACTTTTGAAAGATCAAACTCGTGCTCTACATAGTTGTCGTAGAAAGCGGTGTTCTGCTCCGGATCTAATATTTCAAGTAAAGCCGACGAGGGGTCCCCTCTAAAATCACGCCCTATTTTGTCCACTTCGTCGAGAACAAAAATAGGGTTGGCCGTTCCGGCTTTTTTCAAGGCTTGTATGATTCGCCCTGGCATAGCTCCAATATAAGTCTTCCGATGTCCTCTCAACTCGGCTTCGTCATGCATTCCCCCCAAGGACATTCTGGCATATTTTCTGCCAATGGCCTGGGCTACGCTTTTTCCAAGCGAGGTTTTCCCTACGCCTGGAGGCCCATAAAGGCACAAAATAGGACTTTTAAAATCTCCTTTTAGTTTCAAAACCGCTAAGTACTCCAAAATACGCTCCTTCACTTTTTCTAAGCCATAATGGTCGTTGTCCAATACTTTTCGCGCTTTTTTTAAGTCGATAAAATCCTTGCTGTATTCATTCCAGGGCAGTTCAAGCAGCAATTCACAATAGTTGTAGGTAATTGAGAAATCAGGTGCCGCAGGATTGGTGCGCATCAGCTTGTCCAACTCTTTATTAAAAGCCTTCGCCAGCTTCTCATCCCATTTTTTCTTCTTAGCTTTCATTCTCAGGGCCTCAATATCCTTGTCAGGGGTATCTTGTCCCAGTTCCTCCTGAATAGCCCGCATTTGCTGTTGAAGAAAATATTCTCTTTGTTGTTTGTCTATATCTACTTTAGCCTTGCTCTGTATTTGATTTTTTAGTTCAAGGTGCTGCAATTCATTGTTCAGATGCCTCAACATCAAAGTGGCCTTCTCGCTAAACACTGTTGTTTGCAGTATGGTCTGCTTTTCCTCAACCGAAACATTTAAATTGGAGGAGATAAAATTTATGAGAAAATTAGGGCTGTCAATGTTTTTAAGGGCAAAATTCGCTTCACTTGGTATGTTAGGAGAGAGCTCGATAATTTTTCCGGCCATATCTTTGATGGAAGCCATCAAGGCTTTGCTCTCCTTGCCTTTCTTTGGCTTTTCATCCACTACCGGTTGGGCCATACAAATTAGATAAGGCGAAGTTTTGAGGGTTTGGCTGATTTGAATTTTACGACGCCCTTGAAGAATGGCCGTGGTGTTTCCGTCAGGCATTCTCAGCATACGAATGATGATGGCTTCTGTACCAATATCAAACAAGTCGACAACGTTTGGATCGTCGTTGTTGGCATCCTTTTGTGAAACCACTCCGATGATCTTATCTTTCTTATAGGCGTCCTTTATGAGTTTAACCGATTTGTCGCGCCCAACAGTAATTGGGATAACAACCCCCGGGAAAAGCACGGTGTTTCTTAGTGGAAGAATGGCCAACTCCTTTGGCTTATGCAATTTTTCCGATTCATCTTCGCCATCCGGTGGCATGAGGGCAATAAAATCAGAACCATCGTTTTCAGGATCTGAGTCATTGAGGTGTTGGAAAATGTCGTGCTTCATGGTCAAGATGTCAGTAAATATATATTTTTTGAATGAATACTACCTAAACGCAATTGACATGCCAGTATTTTGTTAATCCCGCTACATTGTCAATTAATGTTTAAAATCTTGTTTATGCGAAAAAAACTCCATTAATTTGCAGGCACATTTTTTTAAACAATTATATGAAAATCAGACAAATTCTTAGCTTATCTTTTTTGGCCATAGTTTCGGCCTTTATGTTCAACTCCTGCGGTGGTGATGAAGTGAATCCTGCCCCCGGAATCGATTTTATTGCTGAAAACAGCTCTATTACCGGCGATGTGACGATGGATGGAAATAAGCCCTTTACAATAGTATTTAACGTGAATGACAACTCAAAGGTGAAAACCGTAGTTGTTACTTCAGTAGTTAATGGCAGAGTATCTCCTCAATTGGATACCACAGTTAATTCGGCCAGCGCAAAAATTAAATTATCCAGAGTATCTTATGCTGCTAAAGCAACCGAAGTTTGGACCATTACAGCTACCGACGACAAAGGGGTGAGTTCAAGCAAGTCAATATCTATCACCACCACCACAGAGGCTAGTGGCGATCCATTAACATCGTATGAAAAGGATAACAGCACGCCTCCACAAACTTTTAAAGTTTACAACTTTCAAGGCCAGAAAGCAGGTGCATTTAATTTGAAGGACATTATCCCAATGACAATTAATGACCCTGCAGCCGATAAAGATATTCAGGATTCATGTATTACCACAGAGACCAATAACTGGCCAGGACGCTGGACTTCAAAAAATGGCACTCAATTCAGAAAAGTTACAGGCTATACCTATGCTGATATTACAAATACCGGTCAACTGGATGCAGCTTGGAACGCTTCAGGTAATTCAATGAAGTTCATGGTTGTGGCCAAGGATGATTTATACATTGCTAACATCAGGGGCGGAACTATTAAAGTTCTTATTCAGATTACCAATGTAGTAAAAACTACTGGAATTGGTGAGAACAACGACTACGTTGAATTTAAATTCAAAAAGAAACCTTAAAAATATTTTTTATAAAGAGCCTCGCTTCGGCGGGGCTTTTTTATTTTTGAAAAATGAAAAAAATTGCAGTTATGACTTCAGGCGGCGACTCCCCTGGCATGAATGCCGCCATAAGGGCGGTGGTTAGAACTGCTATATACCATAAGGTGGACGTTATGGGCATCATGAGAGGCTATGACGGGATGATTCAGGGCGATTTGGTACCTTTAAACGCTGCTTCGGTGGCCAACATCATACAGAGAGGTGGCACCATTCTGAAATCGTCGAGAAGTAAGGAATTTATGAGTTATGAAGGTCGAAAAAAAGCCTATGAAGTATTACTGGCCAATCAAATTGATGGTCTGGTACTTATTGGTGGGAATGGAACCTATACAGGTGCTAAAATATTTTTTGAAGAATTTGAAATCCCTAGTATGGGATTGCCCGGTACGATTGACAACGATCTTTATGGGACTGATTTCACCATAGGATACGACACGGCTATCAATACGGCTATGGAGGCTATTGATAAAATAAGAGATACCGCCGATTCTCATAACCGGGTGTTTATTGTGGAGGTCATGGGCCGGGATTCCGGTTTTATTGCCATCGCAGTCGGTATTTCTGGTGGAGCAGAGGTCATTCTCATACCTGAAGATCTTGAGGACGAAAAGAAACTTTTTCAAAATTTTCAAAACCATAAAGGGAGGCAAAAGTCATTTTCCATTATCGTTGTTGCAGAGGGAGAAAAAGGAGGAGCCATAGATGTTGCCAAAAAATTGAGTGCCAAATTTCCGGATCTCGATATCAGAACCACCATTCTCGGTCACATACAACGAGGTGGCAGTCCGTCGGCCAGAGATCGCATCATTGCTACCAGACTTGGAGTGGCCTCCGTAGAGAGATTACTCGAAGGGCATAAAAATGAATGTGTAGGGATGGTTCAGAATAAAATTAATTTCACCTCCTACGAAGAAGCCATAAACAATCGCAAACCACTTCCCGATTATATACTCTCTATGCTGAATAAGGTTTCGATTTAGCGACTCGTCAAGCATTCCTATTTTTTTGACATTCCTGACAAGCATACCTTCAGATATGAAGAGGATTCATCTTTTATTTTCAACGAACACTCTTATAGGACAAATTGGCCAATTGCAGTCTACAAACCTTCTGATTATCTGACTATTTGGCGATTAGCCAAAGAAGATGAAGACAAATCGACACGCATTGGCCTGAGGAATTCTTTTTGATTCCTATTTCAAAAATTAAATAGTATGAATTTGAATCAATTTACCATAAAATCTCAAGAAGCGGTACAAAAAGCGCAACAGCTAGCCTTCGAAGCAAAAAATCCAAGCATTGAAACCGGCCACCTGCTTAAAGGACTTTTTATGACCGACGAAAATATTTTAAGCTACGCCTTAAAGAAAGTAAATGCCAATCTTAGCCGCATTGAAACAGCCCTAGACGCTATTTTAAAGTCTTACTCCATCCAACATGGATCGAATGATCAGATTTATTTAAGCCATGATTCCAACTCGGCCTTGCTCAAGGCACAAAGCTTTTTAAAGTCGTTTGGCGATGAATTCGTGACCATAGAGCATATGTTTATGGCTATTTTAGAAGGAAAGGATCAGGTAGCTAATCTGTTAAAGGATGCAGGTGTAAAGCCAAATGAAATAAAAAAGGCCTTTATGGAGCTTAGGGGGAATAGCAAGGCCACTTCGCAGAGTGCGGAAGAGCAATTTAATTCACTGGCCAAGTACGCCAAAAATTTAAACCAACTGGCGAGAGAGGGTAAGCTGGATCCTGTGATTGGCCGCGATGACGAAATCAGAAGGGTACTTCAAATTTTGAGCCGCCGTACAAAAAACAATCCCATTCTCATTGGCGAGCCTGGTGTAGGAAAAACGGCTATAGCCGAAGGTCTGGCTCATCGAATTATCAATGGAGATATTCCTGAAAATTTAAAATCAAAAACGATCTTCTCCTTAGACATGGGTTCCCTCATTGCGGGGGCGAAATATAAGGGCGAATTTGAGGAAAGGTTAAAGGCGGTGATTAAGGAGGTGATAGGTGCCGACGGAGAAATAATATTATTTATTGATGAAATACACACCCTGGTGGGAGCCGGAGGTGGTGGTGAAGGAGCGATGGATGCGGCCAATATTCTGAAACCTGCCTTGGCCAGGGGTGAATTGAGAGCCATTGGGGCTACTACCTTGGCCGAATACCAGAAGTATATTGAGAAAGACAAGGCGCTTGAAAGGCGGTTTCAGTCGGTTTATGTCGACGAACCGGATACCCCTGACGCCATTTCAATACTCAGAGGTTTAAAAGAAAGATACGAAGTTCACCACAAGGTGAGAATAAAGGATGAGGCGATCATCGCAGCTGTGGAGCTTTCACAACGCTATATCTCTGACAGGTTTTTGCCCGATAAGGCCATAGACTTAATGGATGAAGCGGCCGCGAAATTGAGACTTGAAATCGATTCGGTACCAGAAGAATTGGACGAATTGGAACGAAGAATCATGCAACTGGAAATAGAAAAAGAGGCTATAAAACGCGAAGGGGATGATAAAAAAGTAGAAGAAATTAACATTGAACTCAGCAAGCTGGGGGAAGAGAGAAATGAACTGAAATCAAGCTGGCAGATTGAAAAGGGCATAGTAGAGGGAATTCAGTCTAAGAAAACTCAAATCGAAAACCTGAAACACGAGGCAGATCTCGCCGAAAGATCAGGAAATTATGGGCTGGTTGCGGAAATTAGGTACGGAAAAATGAAGGAGGTTGAAAAAGAACTTGAAACTCTCAACCAGGAATTACAGGAAAAACAAATTAAAGGAACGCTTGTAAAAGAGGAAGTAGATAGGGAAGATATTGCTGAGGTTGTAAGCAAATGGACAGGGATTCCGGTAAAGAGTATGCTTAAGGGGGAAAGGGAAAAATTATTGAATCTGGAAGCTGAACTTCACCAAAGGGTCATTGGCCAGGAAGAGGCCATCACGGCAATTTCTGATGCCATTCGCAGAAGCAGGGCAGGGTTAAGTGATCCGAAGAAACCGATTGGCTCCTTTATCTTTTTAGGAACGACAGGTGTAGGTAAAACTGAATTGGCCAAGGCGCTTGCACATTATCTCTTTGATCAGGAGAATGCTTTGATAAGAATTGATATGAGCGAATATCAGGAAAAACATACGGTGAGCAGATTAATAGGAGCCCCTCCGGGTTATGTAGGGTATGATGAAGGCGGACAGCTAACCGAAGCGGTGCGAAGAAGACCCTACGCGGTAATCTTGCTAGATGAAATTGAGAAAGCAAACCCCGATGTTTTTAATATTCTACTTCAAGTGCTGGATGATGGAAGACTTACAGACAACAAGGGCAGAACTGCCAATTTTAAAAACACCATTTTGATCATGACGTCAAATTTGGGTAGCCATATTATTCAGGAAAGGTTCGAGCACTTTGATGAAGGAAATAAGGAAAATATATTGGCCACCACCAAAAGAGAAGTCTTTGATTTATTGAAGAAAAGCATACGCCCCGAATTTTTGAACCGAGTAGACGAGGTTATCATGTTTACGCCTTTGAGCAGAGAAGAGGTTCGAAAAATTGTGGAGTTACAGTTTAAATCTATTGTACAATCCATGAATGCCCTTGGTATTGAGTTGCTTGCAACCGATGAAGCCTTAGATTGGCTGAGTGAGCTGGGTTACGACCCCCAATTCGGAGCCCGACCTCTAAAAAGGGTACTCCAAAGGGAAGTTGTCAATGTCCTCTCGCGACAAATAATTGAAGGACAAGTGAATAAGTTAAGTCGAATTATCTTGAAAATGGTTAAAAATAAGTTAATCTTTGAAAACCTTGATTAAAAAGAAATTTTTTTTCATAGGCATTAGAATTTAGGAAGAAGGGCGTTGTGAAACGACCTTCTTCTGTTTTTAAATAATTGGCAATAAGTACCTAAGGTGGGTAATAAGGCTTAGATGTGACCAATAAATTTTTGTTGAAAAGATTTGATCCTATACCAACAAGAGGAGCTTTATCACATACCTGCTAGTATTTCCGCTTATAAAAGAATAAAGGTTAATCGAAAAATCTAGATGTCGATATTGGCGTATTTGGCATTCGCTTCAATAAACTCACGGCGAGGTGGAACTTCGTCGCCCATGAGCATGCTGAACACATGGTCGGCCTCAGCCGCGCTTTCAAGGGCAACCCGCTTAAGTGTTCTGCGGGCAGGATCCATGGTGGTTTCCCAAAGTTGCTCTGCATTCATCTCACCAAGTCCCTTATAGCGTTGTATTCCTACACTTTCAGGTTTGTCGCCACCCATTCGGACAACGTGGGCTGAACGTTCTTCTTCAGTCCAGCAATACACAATTTCTTTACCCTTTTTTAATTGATAGAGTGGGGGTGTGGCAATATACAGATAACCTGATTCAATAAGACGGCGCATGTATCGGAAAAACAGGGTGAGGATGAGTGTTCTGATATGGGATCCATCGACATCGGCATCGGTCATGATGATAATTTTATGGTATCTCAGCTTTTCGAGGTTCAACTCTTTAGCATCTTCTGTGGTTCCAATGGTCACCCCAATGGCGTGAAACATGTTCTTTATTTCCTCATTGTCATAGATTTTATGCTCAAGAGCCTTCTCTACATTTAATATCTTTCCACGCAAAGGCATGATGGCCTGGTACTTTCTTTCACGACCTTGTTTGGCTGTTCCTCCGGCAGAATCTCCCTCAACGAGATAAAGCTCACAAAGGGCAGGGTCTTTTTCGCTGCAATCCGACAGTTTTCCCGGCAATCCGCCACCACTCATTGCCCCTTTGCGCTGCACCATTTCTCTGGCTTTTTTGGCGGCATACCGCGCCTGAGCTGCTAGTATTACTTTGCTCACGATTATTTTGGCCAGATTTGGGTTTTCTTCGAGGTAGTTGTTCAGTATCTCACCAACACATACATCTACAGCCCCCATCACGTCATTATTGCCTAACTTGGTTTTGGTTTGTCCTTCAAATTGAGGCTCCTGAACTTTAACGGATATAACACCGGTTAGTCCTTCTCTGAAGTCATCACCCGATATTTCAATTTTTACATTTTTTAATAAACCTGACTTATCGGCGTAGGCTTTTAAAGTACGGGTTAAGGCTCTTCTAAATCCGGCCACATGCGTTCCCCCTTCTATGGTATTGATGTTGTTGACATAAGAGTGAAGATTTTCGGCATATCCATTGTTATACTGAAAAGCCACTTCAACGGGAACGCCACCTTTTTCACCTTCCACACTGATGGGGAATGGAATTAAAGTCTCCCTGGTGCCATCGAGGTACTTAACGAATTCTGCAAGTCCTCCCTCCGAATAAAACTCTTCGGTGTGGGGTTTTCCATTGTCGTCGACGTTTCTAAGGTCGGTAATCATTAAATGGATGCCTTTATTCAGAAAGGAAAGCTCACGCAGCCTCGCAGCCAGTGTATCGTATTTAAATTCGACATGGGTAAAAATGGTCGCATCCGGCCAAAAGGATACCACCGTACCTCTTTCGTCGGTTGTGCCAACTTCTTCAACACCGGTGACCGGCTTACCTATGGAGTATTCCTGTTGGTACATTTTACCTTCACGGTGAACCGTAGCCACTAATTTGGTAGAAAGTGCGTTTACACACGATACCCCAACCCCATGCAGACCTCCTGAAACTTTATAAGAGTCTTTATCAAATTTTCCTCCGGCGTGCAATACCGTCATAACCACTTCCAATGCCGATTTTTGTTCCTTTTCGTGCATCCCAACAGGAATTCCTCTGCCATTGTCTTTTACTGTGATAGAGTTGTCCTCATTAATGGTAACCTGGATGTGACTGCAATGGCCTGCCAAGGCTTCGTCGATCGAATTGTCTACCACCTCATAAACCAGATGGTGCAGCCCTCTTGGTCCGATATCGCCAATATACATGGCCGGTCGTTTTCTAACCGCCTCTAGACCTTCTAAAACTTGTATATTATCTGCTTCGTAATTGCTTTTATCAACTTTTGGAGTGCTCATGTGTTTGGTATGTATGAATGGGTAAATTTACATTAAAAAGCGCGTCTTTTAAGGCTTTTGCTAAGGGCTTGTTTTCCACATTTAATTAACGGAAGAGACTCTTGTCGGAGCATCCATTTGGTAAAATCTAATGGTGTTATAGCTAATAAAAATTGGAAATAAAAACTGGGCCCGGTCTATTTTAATCCATTTCGATACATTGAAGCCAGGCTGAATTAATAGTTAGCATGAAACAAGATATTACATTCAAATAGCAAATCTAAAAATGGGAAAATTCTATCTCATAATGGGAATTTATGGCATTGGGTAAATTACAAGATACAGTAATTGAGCAGGTTATGAATAATGGCATAAACATTGTAATTGCACCTTTAACAAGTTAAAACCACAAGACACCAAAATGACAACATTGAAAAAAAATAAGCTCTCAGTATTTTTTTTGATTAAGTTTTTCTTACTCATTCAGATAAGCTCAACACATGCAGCATCCCGCTATTGGATAGCCACTACAACTTCAAATTGGAACAATACCGCCAATTGGTCAACCTCCTCAGGTGGATCTGGAGGTGCAAGCGTTCCCGGGGCCTCTGATATTGCGAATTTTAACAGCAATAGAAATGGAAATGTAACCCTTGACGCGAATGTAAATGTAGAGGGTTTTTACATCAGTGGATACACAGGTGTGATCACTAACACAAACCATACCATAACAATTGGAGTTTCATGGCTCATTCAGTCCAGCGGAACCTTTAATGGGGGAAGTGGTAATATTAACATTGGCAGCAGGCTAACTATTTCCGGTGGGTCTTTTAATGCCGGAAGCGGAACACTCGATATTGATGGAACCGGGTTTTATTTGTCGGGAGGTACATTTACATCTACCTCGGGAGATTTCAAATTATCATCAAATTGGGAACACACCACTTCGGGTACCTTTAATCACAATAACGGAACAGTGATTTTTGATGGAAGTACGGATATTTATTCATGTAAAATTAGCATCATTGGCAATACCGAAACGTTTTATAACCTAACCTTTGATCTTACCTCAGGAAATAGGCTTATGAATTCGAACAATGATAATCTGGTTGTGTTAAATAATTTAAACTTGACCCGGGGAATAATAGCACCGTGGAATGATGGCTATGCAGTAGCTATCGACATCAGAGGAAATGCAACAGTATCCAGTACTTTTGGGTATGTTCATAAGGACGTTACCCTGCTTTTTTCTGGGACTACCAGCGTTCAGAATTTTGACCTCACCGGCGCAACAGCATTGGTTGATGGACATATAAAGATAAATAAGTCAAGTGGCGAAGTGAAATTATTATCTGATCTGACCATGAACGGTGGAGCTGCTCAAAATTTTACATTTACGTCAGGAACTTTTAATTTAAATGGTAAAACAGTTAACAATACCTCAGGTGGCTTTGTGTATATAAACGGTTCAACCTCCAATTTGAGTGGTACAGGTAATTTCAATCACAGCAATTTGAATCAATCCGCAGGCACATTTAATGTAACCGGTGCCTCTTTAATAAACATTTATTCGGGATTTACAATCGCGGGTGGAACCTTTAATAGCAACAGTGTTACATTGGATATTGATGGCTCATTCAATTTAAGTACAGGCACATTCAATGCCCCTTCCGGCAACATGTATGTGTCCTATGCCTGGGATCATCCCAGCAGCGGAACTTTTAACCATAATTTTGGTACCGTAACTTTCGACGGCACCCATGGCAGTTGGTATATTATGGACTTTGTAACTCAAGAGGTTTTTTATAATGTTAACTATAATAAATCGAGTTGCACATATAACAAAATGGCTACCGGCGCCGACATCATGGTTGTTGAAGGCAACTTAAATCTCATTTCAGGGCAAATATGGTCACGATCATGGGAATCGGGTGGAGTTGGGGCAAAAAATTTAATAAAGGTAAGGGGAAACGTAACCATAAGTTCAACGTATTGTGATGGTTCATATCCTCCTACTATTACTTTTATATGCGGTGACAACCAAAATTTAGATTTAACCGGAGCCACCTCAAATTATGATGGGGATATTATTATTAATAAATCTTCAGGAAAGGTGACCTTATTATCAAATTTAACGTTAAACAGAACAGGCGGCCAACAATTAATTGTAGGAAATGGAACCCTTGATCTCAATGGATATACCATCAGTATTGGAAGCTCAAGCGGCGTAACCAAGTATAATGGAGGAACCATAACCTATAACGGGGGTTCTGTTACCGGAGGTTCGGTAACAAATAATGGTTCAAATTATAGCGTCGACCCCTATACCTGTGGAGTGCTGCCAGTTAAACTCCTTTATTTAAAGATCGAAAACCTGGGAAACAAGGCTTTATTAAAATGGGCAACCGTTTCGGAAATCAATAACGACTATTTTATTATTGAAAAAAGCTATGACAACAAATCGTTTGAGAATATAGGCAGCGTGAAAGGCAATGGCACAACCAATCAGCTGGTCAATTATTCCTTTATTGATAATACTTTTAATGGTGAGGAAAGTTACTATCGATTAAAGCAAATAGATTTTGATGGAAAACACGAATATTCACATTCGGTGGTCCTTAGAATGGAAAGTGATAAGAACAAAAATATATTTAAAATTTATCCAAACCCAGCTTCAAACCTCATAACTATTGAATCGTTTGGATTAAAAGCTCCTGAAACCAAATTTGTAATTTCGGATATTCATGGTAAAATATTCATGCATGATTCCTTTCATTCTATCTCAAGCTTAGATGTTTTGGGATTAGTGAATGGCTTATACTTTATAAGTTTTTATAACTTAAACAATGAGTTAGAATTCAAGCAAAAACTCTTTATTGCCCATTAATTTTATAAGCATCAGAGCGTAATTAGCTGCTGCGTAACTCACCTTCGCATTTAAAGAGGGCTAAATTCACAATTATAGACTTATAGGAACGTTATGCTTTTTAACCCTTTTTTATACTTCCTAACGTAACCTCTTGATTACTTTAGAATGTGAGTTTTGGCTTTGATAGGAAAGCATGGATAAACGCTCTGAAGGAACTATCAAAATTTTTTAAGCTCCGCTTTCTTATTTGCTGAGCTCGCCCTTGATATTTGAAGAGAGAAATCCAGCGAGCTCTGATTCAGGAATATTTTTTAAACCCCACATCAATTTTGAGGTAGCGGCCTCAACGGTCATATCAGCCCCTCCAATAACCCCACAAGCTGATAAATTTAATCCGGTTTTGTATTTATGCATATCTACAAATCCTTCCTGACACTGCGATATATTTAATACGGTTTTCTTTTTTTCTATTAAGCTTTGAACGGCCTTGATAAATGGATCAGAGGATGGCGCATTCCCGGAGCCAAAGGTTCGCAATATAATCCCCTTAAGGGAGTGGTCATCCGCTAACTTTTCAAGAATTGATGAATTGAAACCCGGAAAGAGCGATATGATGATGACATTGGTTTCGAAACTTGACGAGACTGAAAACATTTCACGAGGGGTGGGTAAAATGTGCTTATCCTTTATTTGAATGGCCTGCCCTAAACTTCCTAAAGAAGGATATGAGGGCGATTCGAAACCCGAAAAATCTTTGGAGCTGGATTTGGTCGATCGGTTGCCTCTGATGAGCGTGTCATTGAAACAAATCATAACCTCGGGAATAATAGGCAAGCCAAAAACAGGAGCGGCAGCAATGTGTATAGCGTTGCTTAAATTGGCCGTACCATCGGTCCGAGGGTGGTAAATTGGCAATTGACTTCCTGTGAGCACCACCGGCTTCGACAAATTGTTAAACATAAAACTCATGGCAGAGGCGGTGTAGGCCATGGTATCGGTTCCATGAATGACAATAAATCCTTGATGGGTTTCGTAATTCTTGTCAATGAGTTCAGCAATTTTAGCCCAGTGACTGGGCGTGAATTCAGAACTGTCTATAACCTTTTCGAACGATATATAGGAAAATTCTATACCCTTTTCTCTGCAAAAAAAACCCGAAGGCGAGAGGGAGGGCATGGCTTCTTGTAAAAATTCCCACCCTTTAGGTACTAAGGCACTTCCCGGATCGTCGGCTTTTTCCTGCCCCATCCCGATTGTACCTCCGGTATAAATTATTAAAATTTTAGCCATTCCTTTATTATACCCTTTTCATGGCCAGAAGGTAGAGAACGGCCATTCGGATTGCAACGCCATTTTCAACTTGCTCTAGTATGATGGACTGGCTGTGATCGGCCACGTCGCTTGTGATTTCAACGCCTCTGTTAATTGGCCCCGGATGCATAACGGTAATGGGTTTGCTAAGGCTTTCGAGTATTTTTTTGTTTAAACCATATTGCATGGTGTATTCCCTTAAACTCGGGAAATATTTAATATCCTGCCTTTCCAACTGTATACGAAGCATATTGGCTACATCACACCATTCGAGGGCATTTTTTAAATTATATTCAACTTTAACTCCCAGATGTGCAATATGTTTGGGAATGAGGGTGGCCGGACCGCAAACCATCACTTCCGCACCCAATTTTTGAAGACAAATGATATTTGACAAAGCTACCCTTGAATGCATAATGTCACCGACTATGGCTATCTTTTTTCCTTTAACCGACCCTAGCCTCTCTCTGATTGAATAAGCATCGAGCAGGGCTTGTGTCGGGTGCTCATGGGTTCCGTCACCTGCGTTAATCACCTGTGTTTTGGTATGCTTGGCTAAAAATATAGCGGCTCCCGGGGCGGGGTGTCTCATCACCACCATATCCACTTTCATAGCCAATATATTATTTACAGTGTCTATCAAAGTTTCACCTTTGGAAACAGAGGAGGCTGATGAAGAAAAATTGACTATATCGGCTGACAATCGCTTCTCGGCCAACTCAAAGGAAACCCTTGTCCGGGTTGAGTTTTCAAAAAATATATTGGCAATGGTTATGTCCCGAAGCGTTGGTACCCGCTTTATGGGCCTATTGATAACCGTTTTAAAATTGTCGGCCGTTTTGAAAATAAGCTGGATGTCCGACTCGTTCAATTCCTTGATGCCGAGCAGATGGTTGACGCTGAGCGATTCTTCCATTTCTAATTTTTGATCTTCCAAATTTTTAGCCTCTATTTGTTCTTTATCAATTTATTAACTCATTCAGTAATAATCCATACCTCGGGCGTTGGGGAGTTTTCTACCCAAACCACTTCCACTCTGTCATGGGTGCGGGTATCAACTTCCTCACCAATGTAATCGGGTTGAATGGGCAACTCCCGGTTAAATTTTCTATCAATCAGGGACATTAACTCTATTTTAAGGGGTCGTCCGAAATCGGCAAGGGCATTGAGCGACGAACGCACCGAACGGCCGGTGTAAAGCACATCGTCGACCAATATTATTTTTTTATTTTCTGTTAAAAATTCTATGGAGATGGAATTGGGTACCAAAAGTTTATCCCCTTTCCTAAAATCGTCCCTGTAAAAGGTACTATCCAATTCGCCATAAAGAAGGTTTTTGTTTCCGGATATTCTGGTAATGATTTCTACCAGTTTTCGGGCCAGTTTTACCCCTCGAGGCTGCATGCCTATAATAGCTACATTGTTCAAATCTCCATGATTCTCGGTTATCTGAAGGGCTATGCGTTCAAGGATTATGCCCGAATGCCTGGAATCTAAAATTAATCGCTTTTGCATCATGTCAAGGAAAGGGCTTCAATTGTTTTAAATTCTGTCTCACTTATTTTACTCACCGACAACCTTCCAATCCTTATTAAGTCTATTTGTAAAAGGCTTGGTACTTTTTTCATTTCATCCAAAGTAACGGGCCGTTTTAGTTTTTTGTAAGGGGCAATATCCACAGCCAACCATGCAGTATCAGTGGAGGTGGGATCTTGGTAATGTTCTTTTGTTACCTTCGCAATGCCTACAATGTGTTTTCCTAAATTACTGTGGTAGAAGTAACACATATCTCCCTTTTTCATTTCCCGTAGATTATTTCGTGCCGCATAATTTCTTATACCATCCCAAACAGCAATCCCTTCGCTCTCCAGTCTCTCGTAAGAGTAGGTTCCGGGTTCTGATTTTAATATCCAATAGTTCACGATTCTTGCTTGCAAAAAAAAATCCCATTTCAAAAATGGGATTTTTTTTGTGAGTTATAAAAATAAGTTTTGCAACATTCTTAATTATTTAATAGTTCCTTGGCTTGTCCTATCCAATTTTCCCTTTCTACGCGCCCTGGTGATTTGGTTAAGGCCTCTATCATTTCAACTCCCTCATCGGTTAACTTGCTCAATTGCTCGTAGGTCGATATGCCAATTTTATGAAGGGATCCTTCAAACTTTGGACCTATACCTACAATGGCTTTTAAGTCGTCCATTTTTCCTTCTGAAGCTTCACCAACTATGCTCAACAATTTGGCCACATTTTCATCCCCATCGGATGAGGCTTGTTTTTTTGCCGGCTTTTCCTTGGTCTTTTTCTCTACTTTGGCTTCAGGGGCATCGGCTACTACTTTTTCAGCTTTGGCCTTTTTAACAGGCTTCACCTCAGGGGCAGCTTCTGCATTAGCTTCGGTTGATTTAGCTTCTTTAGCTGCTTTCTCTGTTGCCTTCTTGGCATTTGAGTCCATCAATGCTTTTAAGCCGGATAAGGCCTCGATTTCACCCAAGGTGGATCTTTCAGTTTGCTGGTTAAAGCGTTTCAGGTTTTTAGAAGTGGCCTTATCATTTCTTACGACTTCGTTTTTCTCCTCGTCTTTTTTGGCTCGCTCTAAATCTTTCCATATATCGGTATGTGAAAGTATGATTCGCTTTTGATCCTTGTTGAACTCGATGACACGGAAAACCAATTCGTCATCAACTTTGGCATTGCCGGCTTTTAGGCCTTCTTTTTTCAAATGCTTGGTTGGCGCGAATCCTTCTACTCCATATGGCAAGGCAACCGTGGCTCCCTTTTCATTTACTTCGGTGAGGGTACCTGTATGCTCAGAACCTTCAGTGAATATGCCTTCGAATGTTTCCCATGGATTTTCGTCTAGTTGCTTGTGTCCAAGACTCAGTCTGCGATTTTCACGGTCAATTTCCAATACAATCACATCCATGTGCTCACCTTTCTTAGTAAACTCGGCAGGATGCTTAATTTTCTTGCTCCATGATAAATCAGATACATGGACCAATCCATCAACTCCTTCTTCCAATTCTATGAATAAACCATAGTTGGTAAGATTTCTCACGATG
The DNA here is from genome assembly GCA_964617955.1 of uncultured Chitinophaga sp. Classification (GTDB taxonomy): domain Bacteria; phylum Bacteroidota; class Bacteroidia; order NS11-12g; family UBA9320; genus JABWCE01. The sequence goes on along the minus strand of CAZTXB010000003.1, from coordinate 108,715 downwards.
CCTTGGTGTTTAGAATTGACTTTATATTTTTCCTCAATTTTTTCCCATGGATCCGGAGTCAGATGTTTGATGCCCAGTGACATCTTCTGCTCATCCTTATCAAATGATAACACTACTGCTTCAACCTCATCACCAACTTTCATAAAATCCTGTGGATTTTTAAGGTGTTGACTCCAGCTCATTTCCGATACGTGGATCAATCCTTCAATACCGGGTGACAATTCAACGAATGCGCCATAATCGGCTACCGTTACCACTTTTCCTTTGATTTTTGATCCAACTTCCAATGAGGCCGTCAGTTCATTCCAAGGATTTTCGGTTAATTGTTTCAGACCTAAAGAAATTCTCTTCTTTTCATCGTCGAAGTCAAGAACAACCACGTTGATTTTCTGCTCTAGTTGCAGTACTTCCTCGGGATGATTAACCCTACCCCAAGAAATATCCGTAATGTGCAGTAGGCCGTCAAGTCCTCCCAGGTCAATAAACACTCCAAAGTTGGTCATGTTTTTAACCACTCCTTCAAGTACCTGACCTTTTTCCATGCGAGAAAGAATTTCTCCTTTCTGCGCCTCGATATCATCTTCAATGAGAGCCTTGTGTGAAATTACAATATTTTTAAATGCCTCATTCACCTTTACCACTTTGAATTCCATGGTTTGGCCAACGTAAACATCGTAATCTTTAATTGGTTTCACATCAATTTGTGAGCCGGGTAAGAAGGTATCCATACCCATGATATCAACTACCAATCCACCTTTTGTCCTGGATTTAATTAATCCGCGAACAATTTGGTTTTCATCCTTGGCAGCTATTATTTTATCCCAGGCACTTTCTGCAATGGCCTTGCGGCGCGACAGAATAAGTTGTCCAAGTGTATCTTCTGTTTTTTCTACATAAACTTCAACGGTATCTCCCACTGCCAGATTTGGAAACTCCCTGAATTCAGTTCGGTTTACAATTCCATCAGATTTATAGCCAACGTTGATGACTACATCTTTGCTGTTCATCGCCACCACGGTGCCTTTTACAACCTGGTGTTCTTCAAGTTGGTTGAAGGTGCCCTTGTACATGTCGATAAGGGACTGGCGTGACCCGTCGTCATATTTTGTGAATCCTTCGTTGTCCATGCTCCAATCGAAATCGTCGGAAGGCGTAGTGGCAACTGCAGGTTCTTCTACAGATTTTGTTTTTTTAGCTTTGGCTACCTTGGTTTCTTCTATAGCCATAACGGGTTCATCCGCAACCGGCGCTTCTTCTGTCGCCTCAGGTTCTTCTGAAACCGGTTCAACTGAAGATTCCGGATTTTCGTCTTCGGTAATGTCTGCTGTAATTTCTTCTACTTCAGGGCTTTCAGTTTCGGTTTCTTCAACCGGAGCCTCTGTTTCGGGTTCATTCATGTTCTCTGTAGATTCAGAGTTTTCAGTGGTGATTTCACTTTCATTTTGAGTAGGCTCTGAAGCCATAACCTCATTTTCTAATTCGTGTGTGTTTTCGGTCAAATTTTTGGTTCCTCCTTTGTGGGCGGCAAATTTAATATTATAAATATAAATAAGCAATTTGAATTTTGATAAAATTTTTAGACTTCAATTTAACTGAAATTCTCAATTATCCTTTGGCTAATAAATGCTTATGGTTCAATGAGTATAAGGGATAACCTTAAGCTTGATTTATGCAAACGAGAGCCCAAGTTTACACATTTAAACCATCAGGCTTTACATCATGAGGATAGGGTGTGGTTTTCTTAATTCATACCTTGTGCCACCGGAAGTGTTTTGGAATCACTTCTTCACTAAAAATAACCGTGATGACCGGGCTGTGCCAAATATTTATTTGCCCTTTACTAGAAGTAAAGCGCAATGCCAATACCAATTAATATGATGCCTAGTATGTCAATAACCGCCCCGGTTTTAAGCATGTGTTTTACCGGAAACAATTTGGTGCCATAGACAATGGTATTAGGGGCCGTGGCAACCGGTAAGATATAGCCCAAAGAGGCTGCCAAGGTTGCAGGGATCATCAAAATCAAAGGATTGAGGTGGAGACCTTTGCTTAATACTAATAAAATAGGGAGCACCAGTTGTATGCTGGCTACGTTGGATGCAAATTCGCTGATAATACAAACGACTGCGCAAACACAAAAAATCATAGCAAATAAAGGTATTCCCTCTAAGAATTGAAGGCGGGCAGCCAGCCATACACTCAAACCTGATGCTTCAAAACCTTTAGCCAAAGCAAAACCGCTCCCAAAAAGCAGGATAATATCATAGGGTATTTTCTTGGCATCCTCCCACATCAGGAGATGCTGACCCGGTTTTTTTTTGCTTGGAATTATAAATAAGAGTATGGCCATCATAATGGCAACTGAACTGTCCTGAATGTAGTCTTTATGAACAAAGAAATTATTCCAACCCTTGAATTTTAAATTTCCCAGATTCATATCGCTTCGTGTAAACCAAAGCAGGGCTGTGAGGGTAAAAATAAGGGCAACTACTTTCTCTTCATAACCGGCAGGCCCTAATTTGGCGTAAGCTTCCTTAAAGTACCCTTTATCAAATTTAATATTGGTTTTCTTGGTGATAAATTTAAATCTCAGCACGAAAAATGTTCCAATGACCAGTACCAACGAGATAGGAAACGCTATTGCAAACCATTTGGTGAAAGTAATTTGCAGGTCGGCATCGGGCAAATTGGTTTGATAAAAACTGTAAAAAATCATATTGGTCGGCGTCCCTACAAGGGTTGCCATTCCTCCAATAGAGGCAGAGTAAGCCAGCCCGAGAAGCAAAGCCGTGGCAATTTTATTTTTTGTGCCTTCCAAATGTTGCTGAATGGTGTAGTTAATTGCCACAACTGCTGAGAGTAGCATCATCACAGTGGCCGTATTCGAAACCCACATGGAAGTGAAATAGGTGGTGAGCATCACGCCTGCCAAAATTTTTACCGGTGAGGAACCTATGAGCGATAAAATTTTTAAAGAAATTCTTTTATGCAGCTCCCATTTTTCAATGGCAAAGGATAAGATAAACCCACCTACAAAAAGAAAGATCACCTGATCGTTATAATGGGCCGCTGTGGTTTTAGCATCCAAAATCCCAAAAACAGGCAGCAGTATCAATGGAAGTAAAGAGGTGATGGCCAAATCTACGACTTCGGTTATCCACCAGCATGCCATCCATACCGTAATTCCGGCCATGAGAGATACAGAAGGGTTTTCAGGCGCAAAATCGGAGTATGAAGATAAAATTAAAAATGAAACCGGTCCTGATAACAGTTCTATGAGCCATTTCATTTTTATTTTCAAAAATGCAAATATATTCTAAAGCACCCACGATGTTTTATGCCCAAAAGAAAGGGTGCAATTCCAGGTCATTTTTGCGTCAATAAAATTAATTCTTAATTGAATGCAACTTGAGAGAGACCTTGTACGTCTAAGCAAATAAGATTCATAACTGTTCTCTCGTTTGTACTTAAATGCATAATTTTACAAGCGGTGTTATAATAACTGTGAAACTTGTTATTTTTGTTAAACATTTAAATTAGAAAAAATGAAAAAAGTTTGTCTTCTGGTACTCTCTATCACGCTCGTTTCTAGCGCATTTGCCCAAAACACAAAGGCATTGCGGGTTTATGGTTACAATGCCCAAATTGGCGATTTTGACCCTTCTAACGCTACATTCTCAAGTGCGCAAACTTCAGGTATGGTTCAAACCATTCCCCGCGATTTTATTTTCGACGCTAAAAACAGCAGGGTAATTTATCAGGATAAATCCAATGGATTGGTGATTGGTAGCCTAGTCGGAGGTCAGTTTTCATCAAAAAATTTCACTTTAACCAACACGGTTATGGCGCCGGCCTATATCCCGGCCTCAGAGGAAATAGTATGCTTTAATGTACAAAAAGAGTTTAACGGATATGGAAACAATGAAGACAATTTGTTTCTGTCTAAGATGAACATTAAAAAAGGTACCACCAGCAACTTAATGAAAATGAGCGATCTTTCTTTTGATAAGGTGGTTGCTCCTTTCTATGGAAAAACTCAGGTTTTGGATAGATTTACAGGTAAGATCGTGGAAAAGGACGTTGCCATGAGTAAACCGATTTACATTGCCAGCAAAGATTTATACATGGTGTTGATTCGCGATGTAACCGGTACTAACCGATTGTTTAAAATGCATGTTAATGCGCCACAAGCTAATGTTTCCAGCGCCAGATGCGAATTTAATATCATTGACATGACCATGGTAGAAGGCACCAACATCGCCAAAACGCTTTTCTTTGATAAACTGAACAGCGATGTAACCCTTAAAATTGGAGATTTTGACATCAATACCATGTCTATGACCAACGTTGTGACTTTGGAAAGTTTTAATGCAGCTGAAATAAATAATGGTTCTATAAAATTCAATGGCGATAACACACAGCTATACGCATCGTATTACAATGGAATGTCAACCCATGTTTACAACCTGGATCTGAACTCCAACCAAAATAACGGAATGGTTAGCAATGAAGGATTTATTCAATTCGACTATGGTTTTAGCGAAGAGGATTACAAGCCTTTGCAATACTCCGATTTTTTCGGATTGTACCCTAACCCCTCTACTGGGCATGTATTCTTTAAAAACAACAGCGGCGTTATTCCGAATAACATAAAAGTATATGACAATCTTGGACAAATGGTTCGCTCCATCAAAATAGATGAGCTGGAGAGTCATGCCATATCTATCGATTTATCAAACATGACTCCAGGAATTTATCATGTGAGAGTGGATATGCCCGGACAGGATTTTATCGGTAAGGTTGCCCTAACTCATTAAAAATTAATTTTAAATTAACGGGTTTAGTGGTCATCATTAAACCCGTTTTTTTTTAATAAACTCAAAGCATATCCATGCCAAATAAGCTTGTCTCCCTTTTTATTCTCGGCGCTTGTCTCGCGTTTGCATCCTGCAAGCCCGACGAACCTGACGAGATCATAAAAAAAGAAAAGGTGGATACCGCGCTCATCTCGGTATCGAGCGAAATGCCTCCAATTGTGAGCTTTCCCGACAATGTCATCAGCCGGGCGGGAATTGAGTTGGGCAGATTCTTATTCTACGACAAACGACTTTCGGAAAACAATACAATTTCCTGTGCCACCTGTCATAATCAGGCGATGGCCTTTACGGATAATAACAAGGCATTGAGTGAAGGGACGCTTGGCTTATTAGGCAACCGCAATTCAATGCCTACTTTTAACCTGATGTGGTTCGATAGTCTATTTTGGGACAGCCGTGCCGCAAGGTTGAAAAAACTGGCCATCATGCCTATCGAAAATATTTTGGAAATGAACACCACGCCCGAAGCAGTGGTTGAAAAATTAAAAATGGACCCAGCCTACAAGCTAAGATTTAAAAATGCCTTTGGCGATGAGGATATTACGGTTGACCGGCTGGCGAAAGGCTTAGAACAATTTTTAATGTCGATGGTTTCGGACAATTCCAGATTCGATAAATCGAAAAGAGGGGAACTGAAACTGACCTCAGAGGAGCAAAGGGGATTTGAAGTGGCTAGCCAAAAAGGATGTTTTAAATGCCATAGCACTTCGTTATTTACCGATAATCTTTCACATAATACAGGTATCGATTTGTATTTTAAGGATAAGGGATTAGGAGGATTTAACAAAAAGTACAGCGACGAAGGGAAATTCAAAACACCAAGTTTACGCAATGTAGCCCTCACTGCACCTTATATGCACGATGGTAGATTCAAGACTCTTGAAGAAGTGATTAACTTTTATGACCATGAAGTCATACCGAACCTCGCCTCGAGAAATATATCCCCTTTTATTGAACCGCAAACACGAAATCGGCTTACCCCATCCGATTTAAGCGCTTTAAAGGCCTTTCTCAATTCGCTTACCGATTATGAATTTGTAAGCAATCCTAAATTTTCGGATCCCTTCAAATAAGAACAGCCGGGGAGGTTTTAAATTGAATTTCCAGTTTTATTTGCCGTAGAATAGGGCTTCAACTCCACTTTTTAATGATATTTGAAAGCGCTATGAGTTTGCCACTTTTTATCAAATTTCCAATTCCACCGCATAAGGTAATCGGACCGGATGAAAAAATTTTTCTCATTGGCTCTTGCTTTACCGAACACATAGGCAACTTCTTGGTAGAGAGGGCCTTTGATGTGATGATGAATCCCTATGGCATTTTATTTAATCCGGTTTCGATTGCGAATGCTCTTCGTGAAATTATTGCGAAACGAGCCTATGGGCTTAATGATTTAATCAAGACAGGGGATGGGCGCTATGTTTCAATTCATCATCATGGCCATTACTCAGGCACTGACCCTCATGAGGTTGTTTCTGAAATAAACAAAAGTATAAATGAGGCTCACGATTTTTTAAAAAACTGTGAAACTTGCATATTCACTCTTGGCAGCGCTTGGGTTTACACACTATTGTCGAAAGATTCTATCGTAGCTAACTGCCATAAAATTCCGGCCGAACACTTCAAGAAATCCTTATTGACTGTGAATCAAATTTTTGAAACTTTAAAAGGGATGCGAGAAGATTTAAACATGTTCAACGCCAATTGTAAGCTAATTTTAACCATTAGTCCGGTCAAACATCTTAAAGACGGCGTCATAGAAAACCAGCAAAGCAAAGCTAGCCTTATTCTTGCAGTCAAAGAAATTTTAGAACTAAATTCACTAAGGGATTATTATTTTCCTGCCTATGAAATCGTTGTTGACGAATTGCGCGATTACCGGTTTTATGACAAGGATTTGGCTCACCCCAATGCGTTGGCCATCGAAATAGTATGGCAAAAATTTATACAAACATACTTTAATGACAAAGCCTTACTCAAACTTTCAGAAGCTGAAAATTTATTAAAAGGAATCAGGCATAAACCGCTGCACGCCCTTCCGGCTCAGAATCTTTATCAGCAAATCGAAATTTTTTTAAAAAAGTTCCCTAAGAAATGAAAAAAACAGTACTCGTCACCGGCAGTAACGGCTTGCTTGGACAAAAACTAACCGATATCTATTTAGCGTTAAACGAGGTCCAATTTATAGCAACAGGTAAAGGTGTGAACAGGCATCCGGTTAAGAGCGGTTATATTTACCTGGAAATGGACGTGACCAAGGCCTCTCAAGTGGATGAAATTTTCGCAGCGTATAAACCGGATTGTGTGATTCATACGGCTGCCATGACCAATGTGGATGCCTGTGAGTTGGACCATGAGGCTTGTATTTTGAACAATGTTGATGCCGTAAACAACTTGGTTAAATCGGCAGCTAAAACACATACTCATCTGATACATCTTTCGACAGATTTTATTTTTGACGGGAAGTCCGGACCCTATAATGAAGAGGCTGAGACGCATCCCCTAAGCTTTTACGGTGAATCAAAACTATTGGCGGAGCAGTCGGTAGTGAAAGGCTCAGCACCATGGTCCATTGCCAGAACAGTTTTAGTTTATGGTCTTGTTGCCGATATGAGTCGTTCGAATATTGTACTATGGGCGAAGGAAGCTCTTGAAAACAAAAAAAATATAAAGGTAGTGGATGATCAATACCGCACACCAACACTTGCCGAAGATTTGGCCATGGGATGCCGACTGATAGAAAAAAACCAGGCGGAAGGCATCTATAATATTTCAGGAAAGGACTTTTTAAACATTTATGAATTGGTTGAAAGGGTTGCCAGTCATTTTGGACTGAGTATGGAGAATGTAGAAAAAACCAACAGCTTGAGCTTGAATCAACCAGCAAAACGTCCTCCGGTTACAGGATTTGATATTACAAAAGCCATTCGCAATTTGGGATACCATCCACACAGTTTTGATGAGGGTATTGATTTGATACAGAGTCAGTTTGAGAGATTTATGAAATCAAAAGCAACCTAAAGGGGATTAAAAACCTCTTAATGGCATGAAAAACTTACTCCTTCTCTTTGGCATTTATCTTTTTAACTTAGGTGCCCATGCCTATAACAAACCTAACAGTGTTATTTTTAACTCTCTCACCAGAAGCTACCTCATTTCAAACCTAAATGGGCATAGCATCACCCTTCTGGATTCTAATTTTAAAACCAAGGATGTGATTACCGGTTTAACCAGACCTAAAGACATGCTTGCCGTAAAATTTGACTCACAAGACATATTGCTTGTTTTAGACAGCAATGAGGTAAAAGTGTATGAGTATTATACTTTCAAACATCTGACCTCCTATAAGGTAAATGGTGCTAAAAATTTAGAAGATATCGAGCTGAATAAAAACAATTCAAAATTGTTTTACATGAGCGACCCAAAGGCCAATATTGTGTTTAGGGGCATCATTGGTACCAGTCCCAACTTTACCCTAAGCTTTTCGGTGCTTAACTCAACCATAAAGAAACCCACCGCCCTTTTATTCGACAGCAAAAGTCGTTTACTGGTGACGAGCGATTCCGCAAAATCAAGCATCTTTAAGATGGATGACAGTTCGGGTGACGACTCCCTGATTGCCACCACAGGTCTGGCACTGATTAATAGTTTGACAGAAGACTTACAGGGTAATTTTTATGCCACTTCCTGGGGCGACCACTACCTTTATCGCCTCGACCAAAATTTTGAAAACCCTGTAGATCTTGCCTTGTACAGCCATCCCACAGGGTTGTGTTTTATCTCTGAGTTCGATCTCATTGCAGTAACTTGCTCCGATTGTAATAAGATTGAATTTCATAAACTGCATATGGTTTACCTCAATGACATGGATACCGTAACCTGTCCGGGCGATAGTTTCTATCTTCATGTTAATAAACAATACAGAGGCAAAGGGACCTATAACAAAAATAACGCGTTTATGGTTGAGCTAACCAATGATCAGGGGAGTAGGGTTCTCGCTTCGATTAAAACTACGCAAGAACCAAGCTCAGTGCGCTTAGGACTGCCAAATAATATCAGGTTCAACAAAGAAAAATATAAGGTAAGGATTAAGAGTTCCGATCCTGAATTTTACAGCATCAACCAACTGGATGCAATGTTTCCCTATACTCCACTTGTTGAAATCAGTCGAAAGGATACCCTTTATACCTGTTCTGAAAACCAGATTTTACTGGGCGAAATTAAGGATGAGGATTCTGCTTTTGTAAATTTTATGTGGTATCGGGACGGAAGCTTGATGAGCCATAAAGCATCTTACCTGGCCGTAAGAGAGCAAAGTCCACACTGGTACAAACTTACCGAAAAACCAAAATTGACCGGTTGCACACTTTCTGATTCGGTGTACCTCATCCCCCTGCAAGCCTTAAAAATTCCCATCCCTGATTCTTTGCTGGTATGCGAGAGCAGATTAAACACCATACAAGCTGATAGCCTGCCTAATTCGGATATTAAATGGCAAAACACAAAAGACAGTTCCACTTTTTATGGGTATACCTTTGATTACCCCGGAATGCTTCCGGCCACCTTTTTGGTAACTGTGAATTCTCAAATCTATGGCTGTTCAAACACAAAATTTGTATGGGTTAATAAAAAGAATAACCCCGTTTTTGTAAGCAACATACCATCGGATTCAATTATTTGTTCAGGAACTCCCGTAAGTATTTTACCAAAACTGGTGAAGGGAAGCGACACCCATTTGAAATTCCAATGGCAGCCTGACAGTTTTATAAATCGAGGAGACCGACTTGGCATCATCTATAAGTTTACCAATAACGTAACCTCCGCTATCGCCTTGACTCTCCAAACCACCGATACCATTACAGGATGTACAAATACCCTTGATGTGCCATTAAAAAATTATAAAAGCCCGAATAAACCCATCCTTAAAATAGACGGCCCCGGACAAGTAAAACTGGTGAATTATGAAACTCCCACAAAATTTCAATACCGTCTTAAATATAAAAACCAAACCTGGGAGGAGGTGAATTATTTTACCAATTCCACACTCACCATAAGTGCCTCGGGAAAACAAGCTATGTATATCCTTGCACAGGCTTACAATGCTTACTGCAAATCGGAGCTCTCAGATACCCTCTTTTTTGATGGGTTCTCGAAAACCTCGTTCTATACCAAGCAGGCGGTTTTTGCCTTTCCAAACCCTGTTGACAATCTCCTTTCTTTTGTGGGATTGCCCGGTTCGAAAGATATCACATTCACCATTTCAGATGTGTTGGGCCATGAATTATTGACCGGCAAGCTAAACAACCAAAATGGTTTAGAGACCCTTTCACTTCCTGCGGGTGTTTATTCAATTATGCTTAATTTTGAAGGGCAATACTTTAGAACCCAGTTTATCAAAAATTAGCATGGAGCCGAACCCAACCCGACAAGAATTTATAAACCAAATGCTGTTATCAGAGGTCGTGATCACTACGATTGTGTTTATAGGCGTATTTCTTATTTTCAGAAACTTCTGGCGAAAACAAAACGGGGATCAGGATAAAGATAAGAATGGAGGCTGAGCGATGCCTCTGTCAGATAAAATTTGCAGGCATTGTGATTTGAAATCTATGCATAAAGCCAAGTTTGAGTTTATAAAATGTCCATGGCATTCTAATATCGGTTGATTAAGTTTGCCGCCAATCTTGTTCAAGTTTTTATTCTCCTTTAGCGCCTTAATGCTGCTGGGCCTTTACACCCAGGCACAGCCCTATTATAGGGTTGATGATCCGGAATCAAAGTTTTGCTCGTTTGTTGATACCTTCGGGAAGCCTCTTCCCATAGGAGAGCATCAAAAGATGAAAATCGCCGAATCCTTTTCTGAAGGATTGATATGTGTAAATTTTAAAAAATGGGACTACCAACCCAATGCCTGGGGATGCTTAAATGCCAATGGCGATACGGTCATTAAGGGTTTGTACCTAGAGCCCTTTACCTTTCATAACGGCGTAGCAAAAGTGATGGTTAAGGCCATAAGCTCACAGGATGAAGAGGAAGAAGTTGACGACTATTTATGTCAATACATCAATGTGAGAGGGGAATTAATCAGCGAAGCTTTTTTTACAAGTTCTTTAAGTTCGGACATGGATCACAGATGGGCTGTTGTTAAAACGGGAAAAGGATGGTACATCCTTTCAAAGGCCGGTAAATTAAAAAACCTTTCCGTCGATTTTGAAAAAGCTGAACCCTTTAGCGATGGCTTAAGCAAATGCAAGAGGCTCAACACCTATACGGTTTATTGCGACACCACTTCGTGGCCGGTCATCGAAATTGAGAATGAAAACTATGTCGGAACTTTCACCGATGGGTTTGCGCCCTACTCCAACATAAAAAATAAATATGGGTTCATCGACAAAACCGGAAAACCCATTTCTCCTTGCCTCTACGATGCTGTAGGTATATTTAAAGAACATTATGCCGCTGTAAAAATTTACAATAAATGGGGGTATATCAACGAGAAGGGAAAAATGATGATACTCCCTAATTTTGATAAAGCCGAACCCTTCGTAAACGGCCTGGCCAATGTCAAACAGGACAGTCTGTTTGGTTTTATTAATACCGATGGAAAAATGGTTATTCCCTTGACCTATTCCGCTGCCAGAAGTTTTAAACATGGATATGCCGCTGCTGCGAATGCAAAAAACTTATGGGGCTTTATTGATTCGAAAGGTGAATGGCAAGTTAAACCACAATTTTTAAGTGTTTCGGAACCGGACTCCTATGGTTTTACAACGGTGGAGTACCTCGATAAAAACAGTGTGAAAAATGGTAAAATTCTGGGTTATGAAAAGGCCCTCATCCAGTTAAGGGGTCGACTGATATGGTATTCCGGCATAAAACCGGTGCTGAAATAACAAAACGCTCAGCCATCATAAACTGCACCTCAAGTTCAATCTCTATTCAAAGCCATCCAAATCAACCAAACCACTGCCTTCTTTCTTTTTGGCAATGGCGACATCGTAGCTGAACAGCAAGGCCGGTAGCAGAATCAGATTCGAAAACAAAGCCAGAATAATGGTTAAACTGGTAAGAATGCCCAACATAATGGTTCCTCCAAAGGAAGAAAAAGCAAAAATCAGAAATCCAAAAAACAGCACAGAGCCAGAATAGATCATGCTCACGCCCGATTCTCGGAGAGCAAAAGACACAGCAACCGGAATATTGTATTTGTGTTTCTTTAACTCCTGGCGGTATTTGGCCAAGAAATGTATGGAGTAATCGACAGCGATGCCATAGGCCACTGAAAAAACTAAAATGGTACTCGGCTTAAACATAATTTTAAAAAAGCCCATGACGGCAATGGCCATTAACAAGGGAATTAAATTAGGAATTAAGGAGATAATAATCATACGCCAGTTGTAAAAAATGAAGGCCATAATCAGTGAGTTGGCCAAAAGTGCTATTAGAACACTTTGAAACAAATCGTCGAACAGGTAATCGTTACCTTTTAAGAAAATAATGCTTGTACCTGTTAAAGAGATTTCAAACTCATCCTTAGGAAAAATAGCCAAAGCCTTATTTTCCACCTCCTTTTTAATCTTTTTGATTTCTACAGATCCTACATCAGCCATCTGGAAACTTATCCTGGCCTTTTGATAGGTACTGTCGACAAGATTATGTAGAATATTTCCACGGCTTTTTCCCTGTGGCATCATCGACATGATATTGCCCAAATCCATGATGCTTGGAATGAGGTATCGGATGGAATCGCCGTCGTAAAAGGCCTGATTGGCGAAACGCATCATTTTGGCAAGCGAAACGGATTGCGAAAAATGCGGCATATTTCCTACTTCTCTTTCAAGGCGATCGATTTTTTGCAAGGTTCGAATGCTTTTAATGCCTCCCTTTTTCTTAGAGTCAACTACAATTTCGAATGGCATCACCCCTTTGATATTGGTCTCAAAGAACTTTAAATCCTTGTACAGCGGATCTGTTTTTGAAATGTCATCCACCATAAATCCTACGGATTTTATGAGAAAGACGCCACCAACAGAAAGCAGCGTGATGATGATGGTTATGGTGTAAATCAACCGTCGTTTTTTGGTAACCATGTTTGCAGTCCACTCAATAATCACCTTTAAAAACTTGCTGTCGAGATGCTTGGTTTGCTTTTCGGATGGGCGTGGTAAGTAGGAGAATATTACAGGAATCAGCACCATGGATATGACATAAATTGCCATAATAGACCAAAAAGAAACCAGTCCGAATTCCCTTAAGGATGTAGAGCCTGAAAAATAGAAAACCCCAAAACCAAAGGCCGTGGTTAAATTTATAAAGAAGACCGCTAAGCCTACTTTAGAAATAACCCTTTGCAGGGCTTTCATCTGGTTATGATGTTTTCGGAATTCGTCGTGGTACTTATTTAAAAGATAAATGCAATTTGTGATACCGATAACCACAATTAAAGGGGGCATTAATCCCGTAAACAAAGAGATTTTAAAACCGTAAATGGCATTGATGCCCATGGTCCAAACTACCCCGATAAGCACCACTAACTGCGCAAATACCAAGGTGTAAAGCGACTTGAAAAAGAACATCATGATGGCCGATGTTATCAAGAATGACAGAGCCGTAAAAAAAATAATTTCATGTTGAACTTTATTCGAATACTCCGTTCGTATGTAAGGCAATCCCGAAAAATGTGGTTCTACGCCGTGTTTATCGCAAAGCGCATTAATTTGCTTTTCGATGTTTTTAACAAAGGTTATTCTCTCACGGCTGTCGAGCAACTTCGATTCCATGGTGATGGCCATGATGGTGAGATCGCCTTTTGAGTTAAAGATTAAGCCCTCGTAAAACTTAAGGGTATGAATTTTAGCCAGCATCGAATCCAATTCGGATTGATTCTTGGGACGGGTTTTGATTACTTTTTCCTGATTAAAGGTGTAATTGTCATAATCAACTACCAGTTGAGGAAGATTGGCCACTGACAGAATTCGCTTGATCCCATTTGTTTTGCCGATCTGCTCTGTGATGTTGTACCAGTCGTTAAAAAAACTTAATTGCTTTACTTTTTCCGATTTTACTCCAATAACCATTACGGATCCATCGTCACCAAAGAGTTTTTTGAATTCGGAATAGAATACCATGTCCGAGTCATCGGCAGGTATAAACTTAGGATTATCATAGGCCATCTTGCTTTTGGTGGCCTCATAACCCATAAGAATGGTTCCGGCTATTAATACAATAATAAGCCATAACCTGTTGCGAAGTAAAATATTAGCTATCCTTTCCCACATACCACTGGCGGGCAAATGTAAACAATACTGAGGCTGAGCAAAAATTTATTTTATTGCAGTAGCTTCAATTTCTATAAGAAATTTTTTATCGATTAAGGCAGAGACCTCAATCATGGTAGCGGCAGGTTTGATTTCCGCAAAAAAGTGATGAATCACTTTGGCCACTTCTTCCCAATCAGAAATATCGACCATGTAAATACGCAACCTAACCACATCGCTAAGCTCAGCCTCTTCGGCCTGAAGGGCTTTTTCAATTTTTTGAACGATGTAAAAAGCTTGCTGGAATACGTTTTTTCCGCCTTCAATTTCGCCCTTTTCGTTGAGGCAATTGGTGGCCGAAACTTCAATGTAGTTTCCAACTCTTACTGCTCTGCTTTGGCCCAGCATCCCTTCCCAAAAATCGCGTGATATGATATTTTTATGTTCCATGATTGTCTTTAATAATGAGTTTGCCTTTTGTTATGGTTGAATTACTTTCTATGAGGGTGTAAAAATATATTCCTTCCCGCAAAAATAACTGAAAAGTTTGTCCACTCATAAATTCACTTTCAAAAACCGTTTGGCCAAGCGAATTATGAATCATGCATCGGCCAGAGGTCCCCTCCATAAAATGCATAACCCCAACATTTGGATTCGGAATTAACATTTTAACTTTTGATTTTCCGGTTTGAAATTGTGAAGAAACTTGCTTACAGCTGTCGGCAATTCTTTTACTCTCTACTTTTAAGGGTTTGAAATGGGTGTAAAATGAATCGCCCGGACAACTTGTGCTGCAGCCCTCACGGTGACCGCAAATGGTGGACAGCATGCTGCCTCCGACTTTTGGATGTGTGCTCTGCCCAAAGGCAGACAGCTTGTCTTTATTGAGCTTCCAAGCCATAAGGTAATTTAAAGTTTGAATAGCCCTTGGGTCAGGTTTTTCAGTCATAAAATTTCCTAATAGGCAAATGCCCATGGTATTTTGATTTTTTGAACAAAAATGAGCGCCTAAAATGTTGTCGTCCTCGGTTACGCCCTGAGGGTCACGACCAATAAACAATTGACCGTTGGGAGCGATTAAAAAATTATATCCGATATCGTCCCACCCATTGCCCTGGGTATGCAGCAAATAGATGTTTCGCACGGTATTGATATAATTGGTGTCGCTGTTATCGCCAGCCGAATGGTGAATGACCAAATGCTCGACGGAGGTAGCTTCTCTGCCCGGTTTTGGGTCGGGTAGGCCTTGACGCCAAACACGGTAACTGATGCTGCCGGGTTTTGAACATCGGTCGGAGGTTTTATTTAAAGGGGCTGTATATTCAGGCGTTTCGCCGCTGTGGAAGAGTTGTAAGCTCAAATCTTGTTTTGAACCGGAAGTTTTGATAACAAGATGTTTTAGAGGGGTTTTAAAAATAACGAGTGATGAACTCAGTCCCATCTCGAAACCATCACAATGGTTTTTTGATAAAGTCACCGGAATGCTTTGCATAGTTGGTGTGTCCAATTGAATGTCGATTCGGAATGGTGTATTTTCATCGGACAACACTCTGCAGGCGGTAACCGAATTATCAAAATACAAACTTAGGATACTGTCGCTGACTGTGTTGAGCTTTAGGGTTGAATAATGGGCATTAATATGTTTAATACTTTGGGAAACTGAAGGAATTAATAATCCCAGACATAGCCACCCAACCCCACAAACTTTTAAAACCCCAAACCCCTTTCTGATGCTTAGCTCAGGTTTATTTAGAGTTAAAGTTTGCATGAACGATTTCAAACATTTTTTTGTTAATGCCTTGGTTGGTTGCGATAATTTGCTTACCGAAAATGTAATCTTCTTTGCCATCAAAATCGGTAACGATACCACCGGCTTGTTTAATGATAAAGGCTCCTGCCGCAACATCCCAAGCGCTGAGTCCATATTCGAAATAGCCCTCAAATTTTCCACAAGCCACGTATGCTAAATCGATGGCAGCGCTACCCATTCTTCTTAAGCCATGCGTGAGTTGCATCAAATTTTTCAGTACATTCATGTAGTTTTCCATGCCTGCAAAGTCGTAATAAGGGAAGCCAGTAGCGAGTAAGCACTTATGAATATTTGAATTTTCCGACACGCTAATGTGATCGCCGTTGCAGTAAGCACCGGTTTCATCGGCATAGTAAAGGGCGTCATGGCACACATCGTAAACCACGCCTAAAAGCGTTTCCTGTCCCTTCATTAAAGCGATACTCACTGCAAAAACAGGAATGCCATGCATAAAATTGGTGGTTCCATCCAAGGGGTCAATTACCCAGTTATATTCATCTGAAAGCTTAGAGATGGTGTTTTCCTCAGTGATAAAACCAGCTTCAGGAATGAGTTTTCCCAATCCTTCAACTAGCATATTTTCTGCCTTAATATCCACGTAACTCACCAATTGATTAAGTGATTTAACTTCTATTGATTTTTGGTCGAAACTCCTGAATTCTCCTAAGAGGTAGGCCCCAACCGCTTTAGTTATTTCAAGGGTTTGGGAAGTGATTTTAGGCAAAGGCATTTAGCAAAGGTAGGGAATGGCCACGTTCCCGCAAAGAGGAATGAAACGCAAAAGGAATTTTAATTTAATTTCTATCTCAGGGCGTTTTTTTTATGGTGGTAAACGGTCTTTAACAACTGTATTTTCTCGCGGACAAATGGAGGGGTATAAAATTTTTACTGAATGCAAAAATTAGCCAAGCACTGCTAAATAAATTAATACGTTTACTAAAAACTGTCCGAATGGTTTCTTATTTGACACATTTTTTACCTCCAATTCACTACCTTCGCAACTAGACAATGCATTTTATTTATCCCGCCTTTCTTATTGGTTTATTGGCCGTTGGCATTCCCATACTCATTCATCTTTTTAATTTCAGGCGCTTCAAAAAGGTATTATTCACGAATGTTAGGTTTTTGAATGAAGTCAAAATGCAATCCCAAAAGCAGCGAAACCTGAAACACCTCCTTGTGCTGTGCAGTCGCATTTTGGCCATTACAGCCCTTGTTTTCGCATTTGCTCAACCCTATTTGGCCAAGGAAGCGTTGAAGACTGAAAGTGGAGTGAAGGCCATCAGCATTTATATCGACAATTCATTTAGCATGGGCGCTGTATCCGAAAAAGGTCCGCTCCTCGAAGCTGCAAAAGCGAAAGCCCGAGAAATTTCTTCGGCTTATGGCCCCGGAGATAAGTTTCAAATTTTAAGCAACAACTTTAACGGTACCCACGACCGTTTTTATAACCGTGAGGAATTTCTACAGAAGTTAGACGAAATTGATAGTGATCCCAGCACTAAAACGCTTGAAGAAATAGTACAGAAGCAAAATAATTTCTTAAACAACAGTGGAGTAGGTTTTAAGCGCGCCTATGTTATTTCTGATTTCCAAAAATCATTTGCCGGGAGCCGGCCTGCTGCCGTAGACAATGGAATAGAGCTTAACCTCGTGCCGCTTACAGGCAACTCCTCCCATAATTTGCTTATCGATACAGCATGGTTTGGAAGTCCTGTTTTTCAACCAAATCAAGCCCTTAGTCTCATGGTAAGAATTAAAAATTTAGGGGAAGAAAGTCTTGAAGGAGGTACCGTAGCTCTAAAACTGAACGGTATGCAGAAGTCCATTACCGGTTTCGACATTGCGGCCGGCGAAACCAAAGAAGTGTCGCTGGGCTTTTCGGTGAACACCACAGGATGGCAAAATGCCGAATTGGCTTTAACCGACCATCCCATCGTGTTCGACGATGTTTATCACTTTACATTTAATATTAGCCCTGAAATAAAGGTACTTGGCCTTTACGACAGCAAACCCAATGTGTACCTTCAAAAATTGTATGCTACTGAACCTTATTTTAGGTACGAAAGTATCCCTCTCCAACAAGTAAATTATTCCAAACTAGGAAGTTATGATCTTATTGCACTTTCCGAGGTTAAGGAGCTGTCGAATGGTATGACCACGGAATTGCTGAATTTCCTCGCCAATGGCGGAAATATTGCCATTTTCCCATCACCCGAAGGGGTGAACTCCTCATTAAATCAGGGGTTAAAAGATCTTGGTTGTAGCCCGTACGGTGAAATCGTTAACAGCCCTACAGAGGTTGCTTCACTCGACTATCAAAACGAGTTATTTCAAAACATCATTGAAAATCGGAGTAAAAATCTTGAATTGCCCAAAGTATTCAAATATTTCTCCATATCATCCAATAGCCTTTTGCCTGCCTATAATTTGATGAGATTGAGAAATGAGGGCATTTTTTTGAAAGCCTACGAACAAGGCAAAGGTCATATTTACCAGTTTTCAGTTCCCCTCCAAAGCGAGTGGAGCAACTTTCAGCAAAACCAATTGTTTGTGCCCATTATTTTCAGAATGTCGTTTATGAAAAAATCAGGCATTCCCTTGGCCTATGTTATTGGAAAGAACAATTTATTAAATCCGGTCAAAGAAATAAAAGGAAGTAAGAAACCTGCCTATCTTAAAAAAGGCTCCTTTGAGGTCATGGTCGAAAGGATTTTGAAAAACAAAGAAATATTTTTGAGTGAGAATAATCAGGTTAAGGAAGCCGGTTTGTATAAACTGTTCGATCCCGAAAGCAATGAGGTGATTCAAACCATGGCCTTTAATTACGATAGAACGGAGTCGGAGGTTAATCTGCTCAAACCTTCAGAACTCATGGCCATTTACGCAGGTAAGGGAGTGAAAGTTTTCGAGAAAACAGAGATTCCACTCAATTCCTTAATAAAGCAAGAAGAAAATGGAAAACCCCTCTGGCGATTATTTATTGGCTTAGCTTTGCTATTTATCGCAATTGAAATACTTTTGTTGAGATTTTGGAAAAACATAACGCCGAATCCAAGTCAGGCTCTTTCCTGATAAAAAGGGTCAAGATCATTTCCCCTGATTCTGTTCATCACAACAGGACGAAGGACATCCTTATTGCCGATGGCAAAATCAGCGAAATCGGGGATTTGTCGACCAAAGACATCGCTGTAATTGAAGGCAGGAATCTCATAGCAACCCCCGGCCTCTTCGATTTAAGGTGCCGACATGGGGAACCCGGCTTGGAATTGAAGGAAGACATGGATAGCCTCATACAGGTTGCGGCTGCAGGCGGATTTACAGGCTTGGCCACCTTACCCGATTCAAAGCCGTGCATTCAAACCCGTTCGCAAATCGAATTCCTAAAAAGAAAAACCGCCAGGCAGGTGGTAGAGGTTTTTCCTCTAGGCGCCACCACGGTCGACCTGGAAGGAGATACCTTGACCGAAATTTTTGACATGCATTTGGGCGGGGCCATTGGGTTTAGCAATGGGGATCATCCCTATAACCCCGGGGCTTTGCAAAGAGCCTTGCTCTATACTAAAAATGTGGGAAATCTGGTGTTTACGCATGCCGAAGACAAATCGCTCAGCTACGGCGGTTTTGTGAATGAAAGTGAACAAACCGCAGCCCTCGGGTTGAAGTATTTTGCCGCCCATGCTGAATACACGGTCGTTGCCAGGGAAATTGAAATTGCGCGTTATACAAATAACCGACTCCATTTTTCACACATCAGTACCAAGCAATCGGTTGATTTGATTGAAAAGGCCAAAGCGGAAGGCCTTCCTGTGAGTTGCGATGCGAGTATTTTACACCTCATTTATACCGATGCCTCACTGTCGGAATTCGATGCCAATCTCAAAATCATGCCTCCTCTGAGGAGTGAGTCAGACAGGCTTGCTTTAATTGAGGGCATTAATAAGGGCACCATCGATTGTATTATTTCTGATCACAATCCTCATAATGCAGAGGAAAAATTAGTTGAATTCAACTATTCTCCCTTCGGAGCCATAAGTCTTCAAATTCTGTTCAGCCTTTACAACATGCACTTAAGCAAGAGCATAAAATGGGATCGGTTTGTAATGGCAACAAGCATCGTTCCGCGAAGGTTATTGAAATTACCTGAACCTCAAATAGTGGAGGGAAACCTTGCCAACCTCTCGGTCTTTGACTTGGATTTGGAGTGGGAATTTAACACGCATACCAATTTGTCTTTGTCGTCCAATTCGCATTTACTGGGTGAAACCCTCAAAGGGAAATGCGTGTTCACGGCGAAAGGCAACACTTATAATATACCTAACTAAAATACACATGAATAGTGAAACTCTTTCCGGCATTTTACCAATGATCCACGAAATGCTAGGTGCCTATAGCAAAGTTTCAAACTTGTCATTGCCTGAACACAGTTCTAAAAAAATTGTAAATCTCATTACATCTGAAGATAAATTTTTAGTAAAATTAGCTGACTTGGATACGCTCATGGAGCAACTCAGCATCGAAGGGGAAACAAGGGAACTCATTTTTGACGGTCTTCTTTTTTATTTTTTTAGCAATGGAATGCTCAAATCTGGTGAAGATTATTTCGACAGTCCTGAATGGCAAACTATTGAGAACACTACCATTGACCGGGGAACGGAGTTAATGAATTTACTGCTCTATTTGCAGGAATGTCGCGATTCGGGTATAAAGTATTCTATCGACGATTACCTGGATGAATACCTCATTGCAGAAGATGATTTTGGCGGTGAGGAATATGCCATGTATGAAGCCATTATTAAAAACAGAGATCAGCTGGAAGAGGCTGAGGAATCTGAAATTTTGACAATTGTAAAGCAAAACCCCGACAGTGAATTAGGTGAACAGTTGTTACCCCTTCTTTTATTTTTCAACCAGCATGTTCCCTGGGATTCGAAATTTGAAATGATAAAAAAACATGGCGAAAATCCTTTGTTTCAAACCAGCTTTTTGGCGGCCCTAAAGGCGTTTTAAAGTATTAATATTGAAAATCATTAAATAAAATAGAAATATATACCATGAACCCACCTATCACAAAAAGCAATTACTTCTGGTACGGAATCTACTATGGCGTAGCCTCCATCGTTTTTTTCTCGCTCATATATGCCATAAACTTCGCCCTTTTTGGTCGTTTTTTTATGCTCATGTCCGTTGGAATAATCATTCTGGTTGCCTGTATGATTTTAGGAGGTTTGGCCGAAAGAAAGTCCTCGGGAGGCTATCTGAAATACTTTGATGCCTTTAAAACCATGTTTTTTATCGGGCTGATTGGTTATATCCTTTATTTGCTCTTTACCATCTTTTTTGTAAACGTTATTGACAAGGAATACAATTCCAAACTGAATGTCGTTATCAAGGAAAGTACCATGGAGTGGATGGAAAAATATGACGTTCCGGACGAAAAAATTGAAATGCAAATGAAGCAAATGGATAAACAAATGGCCAAGGCCAATACACCTTTTTCATACATCAAACAAGTCTTGGGAGGTGCAGTGATGGCCGCCATTTTCGGCTTGCTTTGCGCTTTATTTGTGAAGAGAAATCCGCCCGAAGGATTAACCGAAAGCAAGGTATTGGATAGCGAAGTATAAATGGATATTTCAGTTGTAATACCCCTTTTTAATGAAGAAGAATCCTTGCCTGAACTGGTTGAATGGATTGACAAGGTTATGCTTGAAAATAACTTCAGCTACGAAGTTGTGTTGATTGATGACGGGAGTAAAGATAAATCCTGGCCGGTAATTTTAGAATTGGCCAAAAAATACAAAACCATTAAAGGCATACGTTTCCGAAGGAATTATGGAAAATCAGCCGGGTTGAACGTGGGATTTAACCATGCCTCAGGCCAAGTTATCATCACCATGGATGCCGATTTACAGGACAGTCCGGATGAAATACCCGGTCTTTACAAGATGATCCATGAAGGGTATGATTTGGTTTCGGGATGGAAACAGAAACGTTACGACCCTCTATCAAAAACCATACCTACAAAACTATTTAATTGGGCGACTCGAAAAATGAGCGGAATACAGCTCAACGATTTTAACTGCGGGTTAAAAGCCTACCGATCGGAAGTGATAAAAAATATTGAGGTGTATGGCGAGATGCATCGCTACATACCCATGATTGCAAAAACTGCAGGCTTTGGCAACATAGGCGAAAAAACGGTACAACACCGGGCCAGAAAATACGGCGTAACCAAATTTGGCTGGGAAAGATTTATTAATGGCCTGCTGGATTTGCTAAGCATTTACTTTGTTGGAAAATTTGGAAAAAGACCCATGCATTTTTTTGGACTCATAGGCACTTTATTTTTTATGATGGGTTTTGGAGTGGCAGTGTATCTCGCCATAGCCAAATTCGCCTTTATGGAATTTAAAATGACTGAACGACCTGTATTTTACTTCGGTCTTCTCTCTATGATAATCGGTATACAACTTTTTCTGGCAGGATTTTTGGGTGAATTAATATCCCGAAACTCCCATGAGAGAAATAGCTACCAGCTGGCTGAAAAAATTGGATTTTAATAACCTGATTTTTTTGGCCTCAAGTCAGTCTGAGCAAAAATAATTACATTGGTGAATTTGGCTAAAAAAAAGATTTTAATCATTGGTCCCGCCTGGCCTTTAAGAGGTGGTTTAAGTACCTATGATCAGATTTTAGCTGAAGAATTTCAGAATGACGGGCATGAGGTGTGCATTCTCACCTTTAAACTTCAGTACCCCAATTTTTTATTTCCCGGTAAAACACAGCTCTCTGAGGATGCTGCCCCTCTAAACTTAAACATAGAAGTGGAGCTGAATTCAATTAACCCATTCAATTGGATTAGGCTGGGTTATGCGTACAAAAAAAGAAACTATGACCTAGTAGTGCTGAGATACTGGCTGCCTTTTATGGCTCCTTGTTTGGGAACCCTGGCCCGAATCATTCGCAAAAACCACAAGAGTAGGGTGGTAGCCATAACCGACAATATTTTGCCGCATGAAAAACGGGTGGGAGATAAGGTACTTACCCAGTATTTTCTTGCCTCCTGTCATGGTTTTGTGGCCATGAGTAACAGTGTTTTGAACGATCTGCGACAATGGGTATCCAACAAGCCGACGCTTTATAATCCCCATCCCCTTTACAATAGTTTTAAGCCGGCCATACCCAAAACCGAAGCTTTGGAACTTTTGCAGATGGGAAAGCACAACTACTTGCTTTTTTTTGGATTTATCAGGGCATATAAAGGTTTGGATTTGCTTCTCGATGCTTTTGCAAAGGTCGATAGAGCCCAGCTTGATTTAAAATTATTGGTTGTGGGCGAATTTTATGAAAATGAAGCCCCCTACATGGATTTAGCATCAAACTTAGGTTTGATAAGCGATGTTACATTTATTAAAAGCTTTGTTCCCGACTCGGAGGTGCATTTGTATTTTTCAATGGCCGATTGCATTATTCAACCTTACAAAGAGGCTACCCAAAGTGGGGTGACGCAAATTGCTTATTTTTATGATAAACCTATGATCGTAACCAATGTAGGCGGATTGCCTGAACTGGTACCAAATGAGAAGGCGGGATATGTGGTTGAAAGAGATGCAGAGGCTATTGCCGAAGCGATTTCAAGGTTTTACCATGAGAGCAAGGCGATTGAAATGACTGAGTTTGTAAAAATTGAAAAAGAAAAATACAGTTGGAGGAAAATGAAGGATTCCTTGTGGAGCGCAGGCTCTATTCATAATTAATTAAAAACGATGATTATTGACGAGCCTCTCGGACTTAAGGACTATAGTATAGTCTGGGAAATTCAGAAGAAATATTTTAATACTTTATTGGAGTCTAAACTTCATAGGCATGGTGGAGCAAATCAGTACTTCATTACCTGCGAACACCCTCATGTGATTACCTTAGGTAAATCGGGCAAGGAAGAAAATATACAAGTACCCGAATTCCCGGGTGTACAATACGTAAAAATCGATCGGGGAGGCGACATAACTTATCATGGACCCGGGCAATTGGTGGTTTATCCCATTCTCGATCTCGAAAATTTTGGTATGGGCCTCAAAGATTATATTTACACCCTTGAGCAGTCGGTGATTGATACTTTGGCCGAATTTGACATTAAGGCCGGACGTATAAAGGAATACACCGGCGTTTGGCTGCATCATCACACAAATCACCCCGAAAAAATTGCAGCCATTGGGGTGAAATCGAGCCGTCATGTTACCATGCACGGTTTGGCCTTTAATATAAAACCCGACCTAAGCTATTTCGATCTTATCATTCCATGTGGATTGGTAGGTAAAAAAATAACCTCTTTGCAAAAGGCTTTAAATGAAGAAGTTAATTACAATGAAGTTCAATCCCTTTACAAGCAGAAATTTTTTAAGTTGTTTAAAAATTAACAGGTATTCACAGGGATTCTACCTGAACTTTTGATGTTAAATTAATCTGAATTCTCTAGTTTTGTTTTCTTATCGGATATATTGGAAGTTTAATCTTCCTTTTGGATTGGAACTCCTAATTATAGAATTGTTTTGCGCTGATTTTTAAATAGTATGAAGTGTTTATTGGTGGATGATGAGCCTTTGGCTCTGGATATTTTAGAAGGGTATATCAGCCGAACACCCGGGCTTGAATTGGTGGGCAAATGCAGCAATGCGCTTGAAGCATCAGAATTCATCAAAAATTATAAAATTGATTTGATGTTTCTGGATATTCAAATGCCAGAAATTACAGGTCTGGAGTTTATGCGTAGCTTAAGCGACCCGCCTTTGGTGGTATTCTGCACGGCCTACTCCGATTTTGCTGTTGAAGGCTTTGAACTCAATGCCATCGATTATCTCTTGAAGCCTGTAGCCTTCGACCGATTCTCAAAAACCATTGATCGCGCAACGGAATATTTGTCACTGAAAAGAAACGATGGGGTTGAAAGCTCTGATCTGAGCAACGATTATATTTTTATAAAATCCAACCAAAAGCAGATAAAATTATCGTACGATCAAATTCAATATGTTGAAGCCTTCGCCGATTATGTTAAGCTGCACACCCCTGAAAAAAGATACATCACATTGCAAACCATGAAAAACATGGAGCTCAAGTTACCGAAAACCAAATTTATCAGGGTTCACCGTTCTTTTATCGTTGCTCTCAGCTCTATTACTTCATTCAATAGCAGCGAGGTCGAAATCGGCTCGGTTAAAATACCGGTAGGTAAAAATTATAAAGATGAATTTTTAGCTACCATGAAAACAGGAAATGTTCTCTGATCCTATTTCTTAATACACCGAATACACAATCCTGCTTTTTTGTCAATGGCCTTCGAAAGCAAGGAGGACAAATCTTTTGTTACATAGGATGCAGAACCTGTTACGGCATCTTTTGGAGTGGAAGTCCAAAAATAAGCTGCGGCCTTAAATTCTTTAAAGGCACCGTCTAAATCTCTCATACCTGAACCCACGGCCGTAAAACCACTTTCGTTGGTGGCATTCATATTTGGGGAATCCCAATGGTTCAATCCTGCTTCTTTTACCTTACCACCTGCGGTAGAGGCACCGAGCAATTCATCACCAAGCGTTGCAAAATCGGCATCGGTGGGTAGGCGCCAGCCCTTCGGACAAATGCTTTTGACACTTGTAGCAGCGGCATAATTGTATAGAATACCGTAAGGCGTGGTATTGGTTTTTAGATTGTTGGAGTAGGCAAATGCCGCCGTGCTGAGTTTTGCCCAATCGGCGTCCGGTCCTACATAGGCAATGGCATCTCCTGTGCGGTAACGCGTTGTTTTTAAATTCTCGAGCATCCAGGTTTGCGTTCCGATGGTGATATAAGTGTATTCGTTTCCATCTACATCTTTGGCCTTACCCGGTGTGAAATCGCGCTGTGGGCCGTAACTCAAACCAATTCCGTTTGATGCGAATGCACGCACGTAATATTTGGTGTTTTTTACTAAACCTGATGCGCTAAAACTGAAGCCACCATCGCCTTTGCCACTCATAATGGTGTCATCACTTATGGTCGGATCCTGTTTGGTCGACCAACAAAGTCCTCTGGATAAAACAGGGGAACCCCCGTCGTTTACTATTCTTCCACCAAGCCAGGCGGTATTAAATGTTGTCTCATATACGGTATCAGTGCTTACGATTGGAGCAGTAATTTCCGGGGTGTCATCTACCGGTTTACAATTTACTGCAAACAATACAAGACCTAAAAAACCAAGGTGAAAGGCAATTTTTGTTTTTGTTTTCATATTAAATAATCAAGATGGCCAAAAGTACTTTTTTAGATTGAAACTTTAAAGACAAATTAATCTTTCTGTCTTTCAAAATTCAGATGGCAATTCATGTTAATTAGGGCCTGCTGAAAAACACTTAAAGGCTTGATATGATGAGGTTCATTAAAAATTTTATTGCTTTTAATGCACGATAAAATTAGTGAACCATGAAAATATCGTGCATCGAATGCCTTCAGAAAGACGTTAGTTCATTGCACGTCCCTTACTTCGTCGGCTTCGGCTCGAGGTACGGCAAAGTACATCTTCGCCTTGCCTCCTTGTAATGAACGCACACTGAACTTTTTCAGCAAGCCCTAATTAACAAGGCAAGCATTGGAGATTAAATCAATGGTTTTAAAAAAAATGTAACTCCATAGCCATGGATTACACAAAGTGACGTTTGCCCTTATCCTGGTTGAATTTTTCGGCATTAAAGCTCTGGGATTTGTTTTTTGGAATGCTCAAGGATTCCCATTCCTCGTTCAAGGCTTTGGAGAGAAAAACCAATTGCCCGACATGGTAGGCATAGTGGGCTACTTGTCGATTAATGGCTTCCATAACTGTATGGCCCTCGTTACGTATATAAACTATGGTATCCAAATCGCTTTCATGAAGTGGCTCAAGGGCTTGGAAAAGACACTGCCATCCCTTTTCCCAATTGAGAAGGAGATTGGCCTTGTCCCATTCCGGATTTTCAAATTCAGAATCCCGGTTACGCCAGGGCTTCTCTCCATCGGTGGTGAGAAATTCTGTCCAGCGGCTCAGCATATTTCCCGACATGTGCCTTACGATTAGTGCTATGCTGTTTGAATTTTCATTGTACTGAAAATGAATTTTCTGATCGGACACGCGTTCAATAGCTTTGTCACCCAATGCCTTGTAATATTTAAATAAGCGCAAAACGCTTTGTAAATAAGAACTGCCTGTCATTTTTTATAAAAATACTTTTGAACTGTTTCGTTTTCTGAGCTTAACAGCGAAATCATATACATGCCGCTCTTCAATGCTGTGATATCTATAGCATTCGTTTCCAACGTCCCTTTTTTTATGACCCGTCCTTGTAAGTCGGTAACCACGACTTCGGAGGAGGGGTCGCTCCATCCTGAAATGAATAATCTATCTTCGGCAGGGTTCGGAAACACTTTAATCTCGGATTCGGGATTGGGTTGAATGGCGACCACGGGAAAATTTTCCCACTCTGTCGATACATGATCTATTAATAAAATGGTTCCCGGCTTATTTCTGTTGCCATTGGCTTTTTCAAGGCTGTTTAAAAATGCAATTTTAATCGTATCGCATTTGTAGTTACTACTCCAGTATAAGGGCAAACTCACCTTGGTATAGTTTTTTTGCTCTGTCGTAAATATGAAAAAGGCTCCACCCTGATCCACCAGCCTATTGTTTTTTTTATCTCTGTAACCTACACTGAGAAAAAAAATACCGGTATCGGCTCCATTTGGCTTGTATTTGTAATAGAAGCTTATTGTTTTTAGGCGCTTGCTCCACGGATACTGTAAACTTCCATTAATATCTGTGCCATACACCATGGCTGCTGGCAGGGTATCGGTATTGTTATTCCCGTCGACAAATGTAAAGGTTTGCATATGTGCAGCGTACATTCCGTTTTCCGATTCCGTGCTCTTGATGACGGTTACAGGCAAACCGAATTCCGCATTAAAGTCGTTCAAAGTAACCCAACCTTCGGGGTCGATAAAAGCTGTATTGTCAATCCAACTCTCAAAATCCTCATTGACGAGTGATTGAGAATTTGTATGGAGTACTGCCAGGAAGGAGGTAAGAAGTAATAAAATATTTTTCATCTATACAAAATTATTAAAATTTTTAATGCTACCCTTCAGGCAAGGCCCAATGTGTAGCATACATTTTTTTAAAAAAGGGTTGAAGCAAGGCAAAGAAAATAACAAAACCTGCCAGTTCATAATTTAATGCAATGGCATGGCTATGGGGTCGGATATGCACTTCATAAAGATAAAGCGGCATAAATGGAGTCACCAAAACTACCAGGTTTAAGCAAGCCGCATTTATCCAAGACCGACTCGATTTAAAAATAATGGCAATGGAGCCAAAACATGCAATGGCATATATAAGAAAGTAAAGATTAAACACGTCTTTCTCATCGTTATTGCCTGAAATACCAAAATAAATACCGGTAATAACGAGTATGGAAATACCTGTAATCACCGACTTGATAAAATCATCGCGGCGGTTGTTGCGGTATATTAAAAAAACCAGGGTGCTGTAAAAAATGGCATACCACATGAAGTGCCAAAAGTCTTTTTCCTGAAAAAGAATTCTTCCGGTTTTGTAACCGATAACATCACCTATTTTACGCTCCAAATCATTCAGGAACTGAATATCTTCGGGTAAACTGTTTCTAAAATCAAATGAATAGCCGTCCTGGGCATTAAATTTATTCAGGTGGTAGTTGGCATCCTTTGGCACTTCTATGCCATATTTATGAGCTGTGGCAATAAATTGATTGATGAGGGCCAATTGTGAAGATCTCCCCTTTTTTTCATTAAATAGTTTTTTAGAATAAGAGATGCTGTAAAGTCCGTTAATCCCTATGTTTTTTTCGGGCAGGATTTGATTTTGAACAGAATCAACCATGCTTTCTTCTGCCGCCGAACTCTGATCGTTTTCTATTACCCAATTGGCAAAATAATCTTTGTACCTATTGTAGTTGAATTCGTCAAATCTGTTAAAGTCATAGAGATGAATAATCTCACTGCTGGTGGTAGTGTTGTTTTCGCTATCGAATTTTGAATAAGCATATTGATTTTTTGGAAAGAATGCAGAGCCTAAATTGAGTGCGTTGATATCGGAGGCCAATTCGGTATCACTCACCAGATTTTTAATTTTTAAGCTATAAAAATAAGGGAAAGTAAACATGACGCTGGAAATCATAGCCATGCATAAAAAGCTTAAAACAAAGTTGAGATACTCATCTCCGATGGGTCGCTTTCCATAATGCTTAAAAAGATTGAATCTGCCGGCGTGTACCAGCCATATCACTAGATAGGTGATGGAAAGTACAAAGAAGGTCCAAATCCAGCTAATGATATCGTGTTTGTCGCTCAGACCCAGCGGCATAAGATAGGCCAGTATGGCGAATAAAAGGTTGGTGAGAAAGGTAGCATAAAAAACATTGTGGATGCGACTCTGCCAAATTATGGGATAATGGATCAGCAGGTATTGATCGAGACGCTTGATAAAGGAAGGTACAAAACGTTGTAAATTCATGGTTTAGTTTTGATTAAAGAATTTTTTAGTGGAATGGGTTAGGTCTCTGAAATATCTTATCTCGACTTGACCTTCAACCAATTTGGTGAGTAATTGTGTGGAAGGGACTGAAGGATGGCTCCGAATGATAAACAATCCTCCCTGGTTGGCAACACTTAATCCTTCAATGTTTTGTAAGCAGGCCAAAATTATTTCTCTGTTCGAGGAGGTTTCCAATTCTATTTCAGTATGGGTGTTTATTTTTTCCTGAGAATCGGAAGTGGAATTGTAAACACTTTCGCCTTCGCGCAAAAAGATGATATGGTCGGCTACTTTTTCGACTTCATGGAGCTGTTGTGAACTGAATAAGATGGCCAAAGGGTTTAGTCGACTTTTAGCCAGATACCGAATATCCTGTAAAAAGGTTTGCTGGGCATTAATATCTAAATTGGCCAAAGGTTCGTCTAAAATTAATACCCTTGGCTGTAGTAGGAGGATGCGCGCCAGTTCAAAACGGGTTCGGTAGCCACTTGAAATTTGGTTCCAAAAAAAATTTTTATATTTACTCAAGCCGAGACGCGACAGCATTACGGTGACTAAAAATTCATTTTCAAAACCATATATCCCCCGGCTTGAGGCCGCAAAATGTAAATTGTTTTTAAGTTTGCCATACCATCGGGGTATACGCTGCGGGATATAGGCAATGCTGCGCTTTACCTCATAAAGCGTTGAGGTATGATCAAAGTTATAGTTTATGGTGCCTGAATCTATTCCCAGGTCGCTGGCTATCATGCGCAATAAAGTAGTTTTGCCGTTTCCGTTTTCGCCAACAATGCCGATGAGCTGGGTGGGTTCCATTTGAAAGGATATTTCTTTTAAGCTAAAGTTTCCCGATTTGTAAGTCTTTTTAATGTGTAAAGCCTGAACAGATGACAATGCCCTGGGCGATTCGTTAACTGAATTTTCTTCGATCTGACTTTTAAAAAGTAGGATATCCTTGATCAATTGCACCTCGTCTGCCAATTCGTTTTCCACCTTCTCGTCGCTGCGACGACAAAACTGAATGATTTCTTCTTTTTGACCTCTGCTGAGCCTGGAATCAAGGCAGTGATCCAAAAATCGCCTGAAACCTAAATGGAAGTTGGAATTCAGTAATTCCTCAATTTCATTCTCAAACTGTTTAATCTCAATATTCATGGATACTTTATTCAACTCCAATGTTACAAAACTATTGTATAGAATTTTGTGTTTTAATCAACATTTCAGGATAAAGGGAATAATAAATTTGATGAAGAAATATATATTTTTTAAAAACTCTATATTTGCTGCTTCAGATTTTGAGTGAGTACGAATACTGCCAGTTATAACGAAGCTACCTTAGTTAGTCTTTTAAAAAAAAGAGACCGCTCGGCGTATGATTATCTGTACGACAATTATTCTTCTGTTTTGTATGGAGCCATTTCAAGAATAGTGCCCAGACAGGAAGAAACCAACGACCTCCTTCAAGAAGTTTTTATTAAAATTTGGAATGGAATTGATGGGTACAATCCTTTAAGAGGGCGACTGTATACCTGGATGTTAAATATTGCCAGAAATACTTCCATCGATTATGTGAGGTCAAGACATTTTCAAAGCAGTATCAAAAACCAAAACATCGACGACTCCGTAAATAGTATTAACCGTATTGAGAAAATTGAACAGCAAACGGACAATATTGGGATTAGACAATTGGTAGACCGATTGCCTGAGGACCAAAGAAAGCTAATTGAATTGATTTACCTTAAGGGTTATACGCAAGACGAAACATCGAAGGAATTGAATGTCCCGTTGGGTACTGTTAAATCCAGAGTCAGGTCGGCAATGATAACCCTTAGAAACGTTTATAAAGAGTAGTAAATTGGAAGTTAAGGATTACATAGAATCAGGAATTTTAGAGTTGTTTGTCATGGGACAAACAAGTGAGGAAGAATCCAATGAGGTTCTTCTCATGGCTGAAAAGCATCCTGAAGTAAGGCTCGAATTAAACGCCATTGAAGAGGCTTTGTTCAAACTTTCCGTTGCCGGTGCCAAGGAGGCACCCTCTCATCTCAAAGCTGAAATTTTTACTAAGTTGGAGGCCGACAGTTCTGCTTCTTCTCATTCAGATCGAACAGAAACCACCCATGAAAATATAAACGGCGGCCGTGAATTGAAATGGTCATCGAACAATTGGTTGGTAGCGGCCTCGGTAACCTTACTGTTCTTGAGCAGCATAGCCAATTACAGGCTTTACAATCTATGGCAAAACACCGAAAAGCAGGTGATTGCTCTAAATTTTGAAAGGCAAACACTCACCGGAAATCTTAAAACCGAGGAAGCGAAATACTTGGCTATGCAGTCACAAATTGAGGTCCTTAAAAATCCTGAAACAAAAACAGTTCAGCTTAAAGGCTTACCTCTCATGCCTCAGGCCTTGGCAACAGTTTACTGGAACGAGAAAAATGCCGATGTGTTTTTTAACGCCATCAATTTACCTGAAACAACCACCGATGAGCAATATCAACTTTGGGCTATTGTAGACGGAAAACCAGTAGATGCAGGTGTATTCGAAACCAATGAAGTGAGGAGCGGAATGGTGAAAATGAAAAAGATCATCAACGCCACTGCTTTCGCCGTTACCATTGAGAAAAAAGGAGGAAGCATCACGCCGACCCTTGAAAAAATGGTATTGATGGGCGCGGCTTCCTAATCGCTAAAAATTTTTGAAGAGGATACCTGCCACAAGAATCGCAAAGGCCGGTTGACCTGAAAACTCGCAAAGCAAGACCAGTTAATCATCTGTTCTGCAGCGCCAATTAGAGCCACTGCCAATTAGAATGCATTAATACAAGACGCTAATAGGACTTGCCGGAAAAGTTCAGCACGCCTTAAATAGCTTGCTGTAGGAACTGATTAAGTTCCTGCTTTAGGTCACTGATTATTTTCTCAAAAATATCTACCTTATCCTTGGCTGTCTCATGATCGTTTCCGGCGAGGTCATTATCTGCTCTGCCAAGAAGTTTCTCATTGTTTTTTATAGAGTGCTTTAAACTGTTTATTCGGTGTTTTTGTATGATCAGTTGATTCTGAAAATGTTCAATCTTTGCCATAACAGGCTTGGAAGTATAACTGGAGGCTACATTTTCGATGCTGGATTGCATGCTGTCAATCTCACTTGAATAGGAACTTAACTTTTTTAACCATTCTAAGTTCTCACTGTGTAAAACGTCAATTTGTGTGTGTGTTTCCATTTTTATTTTCCGTTTATGTTAGTTCAAATGTAGCAATAATCAATATAAAAAATCAATTTAATGACGATTTTTTTAACAATACTATGCAAAAAAATAAAATGGAATTTAGGCCGAAAGTGGAGGGCTTAAAAGTTGTAATTGAAGCTTAATCGTGCAAAAAATGGCGTTCCCGGTGTAAAGTGAATTTCAGTGGTTGAAGCTATTTCTGACTTTAAGCGGCTTTCTGTCGCAAACTGGGCCTCCATCCATGGTGCATTTAAAATATTTTCGACATTCAAGCCTATCTGGTAATTCTTAAAGAGATAGTTGGCGACAAAATCAACCAGGAGGTATCCCTTAGCAATGAGAGCATAATCTTCTGTAGCGGGTCTGTCAGCCATGTATCGGTAGCGAATACTGCCATTTAAACCTGAGGACTTTTTATAAGAGAATCCTCCGGTACTGGTGAGTCCGGGAGCCAGAGGAATTCGATTGGCTGTTATAGGGGCATCCCTTAGTTTGCCTTTGTTAACATTGATATCTGCATCAAAATAAATATGATCACTCCATTGTTGCCTGATGCCAACATCCAGGCCTACCCTGCGTGTTCTGCCGGCGATCTCTACAATGCCTTCATCGCCCACATAAATCAATTCGCTTTGCAAGTCCATGGTCCAGAGCGCAAGATTAAGCCAGGTTTTTTTTGTAAGCTGGTTGAGTAGCGATATCTCATTACCAAAAGCCCGTGCCAGGGTGTTTTCGAGATGGCCGACAATTACAGCCCGGGCATCGTTGGAATGAAAACCATAGCCTGATTTAACATAAAGCGTTAAACCCTTATGCAAAGCATAGGTTAAATTAATTTTCGGACTGGTGATATTTTTATACGTTATGCCTGAAGCGGTGTCATAGGTATTATTTTGAAAGTTAAAAACATAAAAATCGCTGCGTGTTCCAAGATTTACTTGTAGTCTTTTTGAGAATACCAAAGTTTCATCTATATACATAAAACTGTTGAGTTGTCTTAAATTTCCGGCTACGGTGGATGAAATAAACTTTCGCTTTTCGGAATGATTGAGTGCGATTAAAGAGGCATCGAATCGGCTGCCTATTCCAATTTGAGTTTTTAACACCTTGGAAAATATTTTTCTTTCCATGGATAAATTTGAATTTACACCCATGAGATGCCGGTTGTCTTTCTGTTCTATCTGATCTCCTTTCAGGGAATCGTTTAGGTAAAATGTAAAATTGGAGAACAAATTGAAATCGTATTTGCTATAATACAGTTGATTCTTAAGAACCGCCTTTCCGAATTTCTTTTCGTGGGTAAAATTGATGTTAGTCCTGCTCGTTTGGCCTCCCTCAGAGGGGTCAATGCTGCCGTAGCGAGAAATTGAGCCTCCTTCTACTGCCCTCCTTGGAATTTGCCCTGAGGCATCCCAGCGGCTTGTGAAAGTAGAAGCCGAAAAGCCAATTTTATTGTCATTTTTGAAAACGCCCGTATACTTAATAAAGCCATTCCATCGGTTTAAGAATTGTTTTTGCTCAAAGTAGGCGTTTGAGAACTTGTACTCAAAGGCCATATACAGGTTTTCACGGTTTTCGGTAAAAAGGTGGCGCTTGTTTAAGAGATTCACCATCAAGAGGGCCCTGCGGGTTTGGAAGCTTCCATACTCCAATTTGAGTAAACTGTGATCCAACACATTCAGAGTTTTAAATTCTCCTGAACCGGCGGTTGCCAAGTCGCCATATTTTGTACTGTGTGGTCCCTTATTAACCTCCAGTTGCCCAACGGTTTCCGGAATTAAAAAATGCAGATCGGCATAGCCCTGACCATGAGCATGCGATGGCATATTGACTGGAATGCCGTCTACATATATTGCAAAGTCTGTTCCGTGATCTACGTCGAAACCCCTCATAAATATTTGCTCGGCCTTACCACCTCCGGCGTGCTGTGCAATAAACAATCCAGGCACTGCACGCAACACATCCTGTGACGATGAAAGTGGCCTTAATTGCAAATCCAACTTTGTAATTTGTGCCAGATTGCCGTCGTTTTTTGGGGTAACACTCACACTTTTCAAATCAAAAACATTGGGGCTCAGGGCTACATAAATTGTGGCATGGTCGGCCAATTTTATTTTGATATTTTTTTCCTTGTACCCTACCCTCATGCACACCATCGTATAAGTTCCCTTGGGCAATAGCAAACTATATTTTCCATTGGAGTCGCATAAGTTTAAACTCTTATTTTCTTTAATAAATATTTGGGCATAAGGTATCGGGAGTTCTCCATCCGATATGGAAACTTTTAACAAAAAACTTTGTGCATTGAGAAAACCTGAAAAAAGAAACATCAGGCAGAACAAAATGATTTTTGTTTTTTGGGGTGTCATGCTTTTAGATAAACGAAGGATTTAATTATTTCCGTTTCCTGAAGACTCATTAAGACTTTAAGTTTTTTTCTGAATGGTGTTTAACAGCTTTCGACTGACTCACCAATCCTGAATTTTCGATAAACTCCGGCATTTTGGTACCCATTCTCATGGCAACTTTTAAATACTTTTTGGCTTCAGCCTGATTGCCTATTTTGTATTGAACCCAAGCCATGGTTTGATTCACATCAATATTCATAGGGCGGCGTTGGTATTCTGTGCGGGCATATTTGAGGGCTTGTTTGGAGTCGTTGAGGGCCAGGTAAATTTTAGCCAAATCCATGTCCACATAATGTCCTGATGAAGCATCCTCTTTGAGCATAGTAATGGTATTGCGATAGACAGATTTTGATTCTTCTATTTTTCCCATCAATTCAAGGAGTCTCGCCTTATTTTCATAAAACGAAAATTCAGGCATAATTTGAATGGCTTTATCAAATGAAGCCATAGCCTTAGCGTAATCCCCTCTGGCCAGGTCGATTTCACCTAAGGTGTTGATGGCAAATGCATAAGAAGGCCTTTGCTCTAAAATTATTTTTGAAACTTCCTCGGCATGATTGTAATCACCCACATTGAGGTACAATTGGGCTAGCGTGTTTCCTGCCCAAGAAGCTTCTTCCGAGCCTGCAAGCCCGGCTTCAAATGCGAGCTTCATCGCTTCAATCGCCCCGGCATTGTCTCCATAAATTTCTCTGAGGTACGAAGCCCTCGAATAAGACTCAAGTCCGGGTCGGATGCTTTGCATTTTATCCGACATTTTAACGGCCTCTTCATAATTTCCCAGTTCAACATTGGCATCGCAGAGTACGCCATAAATAAAGCTGTTGTTGTCGTTAATGGCCTTGGCTTGGTTGCCAACCACCAGCGATTCGCTAAAGTGATGCAATGACAATAAAACCGAAGCCTTAAAGGCCAGGGCCTCGAAATTTTGTGAATCGTGGGTGAGCACATTGTTCAACAGCCTTAGAGTGGCCGGGTAGTAGTAAGGATGCTCCCCTGTAATTCTGGCCTCCTGCATGTATAATTGAGCTAGCAGCAGTTTGGATTTCAGGTCTGAGGAATCGCTTTTAATATTCTCAACCAGTTGCATGGCTTTTTCTTTGATGCCAGGCCAATCCGCTGCGTTGGCCAATACCTCGCCTCTTTCTTTGAGCATTGAAAAGCCAAAACCGGCATCCGATTGTTTTTCTACTTTAAAATTACAGGAAACCAACAGGATAATTGCCACCAGGGTTCCAATAGATGTAAAAGATTTTTTCATGTTTATGTTTTTGTTTATGAAAACATATTCGCAGTAAATGGCGATTTGGATTATTTGTTTATTAAAAAAAAAGAAAAGGGACAAAGTGAATAGAAACATGCCTAATGCTCTGCGCCTGCACAGTGAGGTTGAATGAAAAAATATTTTTGATGAACCCTGGTTAAAATGACTTCAACCGTCCTTTTAAAGCGGATAAAAACCGTTTTTGAACAATTGACTAGGGTAAAATTATGATAAAAAAAAAGGGGTGAATTCCTCTCGAAATCCACCCCCAAAACATGAAAAAATCTATTTTCTCAAAATCATTTTCACCGAAGCATGACCAAAGTCAGTGTCGATTTCAGCGTAATAAATTCCGGCATTTAAACCTTGAGAGTTCAGCTCCAGGTTTTGCATGCCCTTGTTCTGTTTTTCGTTTTCAATAAGTTGGCGAACCATTCTGCCATTGATGTCCAATATTTTAATGCTCACTTTTGAATTGGTCAGCAGTTCATATTGAAGAGTGGTAGATCCCGTAAATGGATTTGGGTAGTTGCTAGCAGCAAATTTTATGCTTTTAGCAGAACTCAATTTGGTAATACCAAGCGTAGGCAGCGGGGTAGCTGAGTACGATGCACCTCTGAATGAGGCCCAAGGCTGCTGTACGTAAGGGAAACTACTTTCAAAAGAAGTATCATTTTTTGTGGGCCCGGCTGTAAATGACAAAACTTTGCCAAGCTGAGCAGTTACCGGACTTCCGGTTCCAGGATAATCGTCGTACCAAAGTCCTATGGCGGCCAATGCAACGCCGCCAACAGCCTGTAGCTCGATGGTGGTTACATCGTCTTCAAGCCTTCTGCCATTTGGAAATCCATCCATATTAGGAATGTTCTGTATGGTGGTGTTGGCGTTAAAACGAGGGTCGGTTAAACCTAATACCGCTGCGTAAATGATGCCAAGCGAACTGAAATCAGCTGAGTTGCGTGGTGTAGCAGGTACAGCCATGTTCAGTCGCAGCATGTCGCCCAGGGTTGGCAAAAAGTTATTGATAAAAGGCTTTCCTGCTGCCAATGGATTGCCGTTTTTGCCGGTGGCCAACTGATAGGGGGCAAGGTTTGGCACTCCCGTGTAAAAAATGGGAAGAATATCAACCGCTCTCGGACTCATCGAATCAGGCAAGAGGATGGTTCCAAAAATAGCATCGTCGAGGGCGGTGCCTTTAACAGCCATAGAGCCTTTTAAGGACCACAAACCCTTTTTCCCATTTCTGAAGTCGAAGGCTCCAAGCGATTTTGATTGTATGCGCAAATCTGCCAATCCGGGCACCGCGCCACCGAATTGAGAGTCATCCATATACAAGGCCAATTCAGGATTGCTGAAGTATTTGGCAAATTGCAAATCAGTGGATGGTTTGTTCGCATTCCACTTGTCTTTCTCTCCCAGGGGAATGATAGCTTCGTTGGTTAAGGGCATACCCAAACGCGAAATCTGAACCCAGTTTCCGCTATAAGTAGGGTTGCTACCGGCGGCGCTGAGCGTCTCGATTTGCAGGCGGCTGGCCGAGGCCCAAACACCAATTACATAATTGGGATCTAAAATGTTGGCGGCCATGCTCACATCTTTGCCATCTTTTTGCAAAACTGATATTGGAACCTGAATGGCAATGGTATGGCAATTAAATTTGGCTAAGCCATCACGGGCTCCTGCTTTGCGAAAGCCTCCCAAATCAAATGCGGCTCCCAGGTCAACAAAAAATGGATCGTCAATAGGGCCACAAAATACCTTTTCACCATTCGTGGTGGTTGAAATGGCAGTCTTCATGAGTGATGCGTAATTCGTCGCATTTAAACCTGCAGCGCCTTGGATAGACCGAGGACCGATATTGGCAGGAGGCACGATTCCGGCTGAAACCAATGTGGTAAAAGTACTTCCGCCATCCATACTGCGTTCGAGTTTATAGGTGGTTTTCAGATTTTGTTTGCCGAGACGGATGTTAAAAAATGTGCTGTTGTCTTCATTTACCTTTGTAAAGGTAAAGCGGTAAATGATTTCAGCGCCTGCCTTGGTTGCATCGTTATCGATATTTATTTCGTAACGAATATTGCTTCCAAAACCCGACCAGTTTGGACCTCCCTGAGGAAGCTCAAATGGGATGTAATTGGCAATAATGGTAATCATGTTTGGATTATCCGGACTGCGAAAAGCATATAGGTCTGTATTGTCGGCCACCGGGTCGTTTGAAATCAAGGGAGCTTCCCTATGACTGGAGGCGCTTGTGCTCCATGCGCTGAAAAACAGCAACATGAATACAATTGATTTTTGAATGTTTGATAATGTTTTCATTTTATTTTTTTGAATAATGGTATTTATAAAAATTAGAACCTTGCTCTTGCAGTATAGTCGTATCCTCTCCAAGGATCCTGCACGTAAGGAAAGCTCGATTTAAAAGTAGTGTCGTTTTGAGTTGGGCCCGCTGTGAATCCCAGTACTTTGCCTAGGCGCAACGTAACCGGACTTCCTGTTCCACTGTAATCGTCGTACCATAAACCGATGGCAGCCAAAGCAATTCCGCTTACAGCTTGCAATTCGATGGTGGTAACGTCATCTTCAAGGCGACGACCATTAGGGAAACCATCCATGTTTGGGATGCTTTGAAGGGTTTTATCGGTGTTAAAACGGGCATCGGTTAATCCCAGAACTGCCGCGTAAATGATGCCGAGTGAACTAAAATCGGCCGAATTTCTAGGAGTGGGTGGCACTGCCATGTTCAACCTTAACATATCGCCCAAGGAAGGTAGGAAGTTATTGATGAACGGTTTGCCGGCGGCCAATGGATTGCCATTTTTGCCGGTCGCCAGTTGATAAGGAATCATGTTTGGAACGCCCGTATAGAAAATGGGTAAAATATCAACAGCCCTCGGACTGGCCGAATCGGGCAATAAAATGCTTCCAAAAATAGCATCGTCAAGGGCAGTGCCTTTAACCGCTGCGCTTCCCTTTAAACTCCACAAGCCTTTGCGCCCGTTTCTAAAATCAAATGCACCCAGAGATCTGGATTGAATTCTGAGTTCATTCAAAGCAGGCACTGCGCCGCCGAATTTTGAGTCGTCCATGTAAAGTGCCAATTCAGGATTGCTGAAATATTTGGCAAATTGCAAATCGGTAGTGGGGTTTCCGGCGTTCCATTTGTCTTTGTCACCAATAGGAATGATGGCCTCGTTGGTCAATGGCATGCCTAAGCGAGAAACTTGTACCCAATTGCCTGAATAATTGGCATCGGCTCCTGATGTACTTAAAGTTTTTATTTCCTGACGGCTGGCTGATGCCCATACCCCGATTACAAAATCCGGATCAAGAATATTGGCGGCCATGCTCACGTCTTTTCCATTTTTTTGAAGCATGGAAATTGGAATTTGCATTACAATGGAATGTACATTAAAACGAGCCACCCCGTCTTTGGTTGGGTTGGTGCTGTTGCCATTGGGTCGGAAGTTGCCCAAATCGAAAACTCCTGCCAAATCCACAAAAAACGGATCATCTGTAGGGCCGCAGAACACTTTTTCGCCGCTGCTTCCGGTGGCTATTGAATTTTGTACCAAAGAGGCATACGAAGTCGCTCCCAAACCAGCTCCGCCATTGATGGAGCGCGGGCCGATGTTTGGAGGAGGAACCATCCCGTTAGCCACAATGGTGGTAAACGACATACCGCCATTTGTACTTTTCTCAAGCTTGTAGGTGGTTTTTAAATTTTGTTTCCCAAGCCTGATGTTAAAAAAAGTACTCCCATCTTCATTGGTTTTGCTGAAAGTAAATCGATAAATAATTTCAGCACCGGCCTTTGAGGCGTCATTGTCGATGGAAATTTCATAGCGAATGTTTTGTCCGAAAGAGGCCCAGTTGGGTCCACCTTCCGGTAACTGAAAAGGAATGTAGTTCGCGATAATCGTAATGGTATTTGGATTATCCGGACTTCGGAAGGCATACAAATCGGTGTTGTCTGCCAATGGATCATTTGAAATAAGCGGGGCTTCGCGATGACTTGAAGCCGTGGCATTATTCCAAAACATAAAGATTGCGCCAAGAATGAACGCAAACCTGTAAACTGATTTAGGAATGAATTTTTTCATATTCTATTTTTTTATTAATTCAGGATTAGTTACGAGAATTCTTTCGGCTTGGATTTTTTATAAATCATAAAAATTTATTTTTTACCTTAAGTGCAATGCTTTTAAGCAAGAAATTCTAAGGAGTCACATCCCATAAGCCTACACCTGTTGATGCTTAAAACCTGGAATATAAATACTTGATAATTTAAGTATGGATCGCTTATTTTACTTCAAGGCTTAGTTAACATTCATAAAAAATTTACATTAAAAGAGTTAGGAATTTTTTAGTATCTGCGCTATTTACTTATCCAAATTGCCGGGAAAAATCTTGTGATCCCCTCAATAAATGTAGGTAAATAATTTATTGGTGTTTAGTTGGAGGAAATACTTTACAGAGCTATTTTGTATTTCATTGCTCCCGTCGGCTTAAGCCAACGGCAATGGAACAGAAATAAGGTTTTGAGCTAAAAGAGGATAAAATACACTGTTAACATGAGGTATATTTTACAGATATTGACACTAGAACCATTTAACCAGGGAATCTAATTTTTAAATTTAAGTATCCATCAAGCATAACCTGGGCCATAAGGATAATGCGACGCTCATTATGAATAAAAAAACCTCCAAAGTTTCTACAACCTTGGAGGTTTTTAATCGACTGTAAAAAAATTTTTATTTGAAAATGACAAATCTTTAAATACTTTTGATATAACTATTTTAGTATAAACTTTTAATTAATTAACAACCATGAAAAAACAATTATTTAAAACCGAGGGTATTGACACCTCTATGCAAACTTTTATGATTACAAATGGAAAGTCATCCTGTCAAAGCCTTAGATTCAACTCCATTTTTTTATTTTTAGCCTTGACAATTTACCAACAAGCCAATGCACAAACAGGAAATTGGAATGGCAGTGCAACTGTTACCACAACCACATCCTCCGATGTAGGTATTGGCACCTCAGGCCCCGATGGTAAAACTGAGATCTTTATTGGCTGCACTCCAAAAAACGGACTTGTGATTACAAAAGAAGAAGATTGTCCTACCCCTTATTTAGATGTTCCTATGGGTTTGAATGCCGAATTGGTAAGTCAGAGCCCAAGCACCGGCGAAGCTACCTTCACCAAGCCATTTAATTTTAATGTGGGCTCTACCTTACCCATTAGCCTGATTGGCGGTGTCTACTCCTCGCCTATACCTAATAACCCGCTCATATGGGCAAGAACAAAGGATATCTATTCATCAGGACCAGCCAGTGGCACCTTGTACTCAAGTACCCGATTCGTGGTAATGCCCGATGGCAAAGTAGGTTTTAATGTTTACAATCCCAGAGCTACCTTGGATGTCAGAAATATGAATCCGGGCTATAATTTACCAGCAGCTATTTTTGGGGTAAACGAGTATACCACTGTAAGCGGCCCTGCGGGCAATAAGCAATACAAAACCCGGCATATACAAATAGTGCCCAGGTGCAATGAAAATGGGTTTAACCAGATAACCAAGGCTGATGATTTGGGAATATTTTTTACCAATGGCAAAGGCGCAGATGGAGCCAACCAAACCAAGGCCACAGGGGGCAGTGGCTTGGTAATAGCGCCCTGGGCTGCGAGTAACAATCCAAATGTCGGAGGTATTAGGATGGATGCCGATGGCAATGTTGAAATACATGGCAAGACAAAGGCCACGCAAATTAATGTGGAAGCAATGTGGTGGAGCGATTTTGTGTTTGCCGATGAGTATACGACAATGAGTTTGCCAGAATTGGAAATTTTTATCAAAGCCAACAATCACCTGCCTTGCATACCGTCAGAAAAAGAAGTATTGGCAAATGGTATCAATATAGCAGATATGCTGGCCCTGCAATTACAAAAAATAGAGGAGTTGACCTTATATACGATTGATCAAGACAAGAAGTTGATTGAACAACAAAATCAAATAAATTTGTTAATAGTACAACAAGCGGAATTATTGAAACAAGTAGATCAACTCATAAAAAAGTAATTACTATGAAAAAGTGGTTAATTATAGTAGCCTTGGGGTTGGTGGTTTTAACACTGCATCATTGTAAAGATGAATCACCTGAACCATGTAAAGATGCTAAAGAAGTAAGTGCTGACTTTACAATTAATGAGCTAGTTACGTCTTATAGTGCTAGTTGGATGCGTGATACCTCTTTTGAAACGGATAGTGTTTACAGCACCAGCAGCGTTAAATTTATACCAAAACAAAGCAATTTGGAATATTACGAATGGCGCATTGGGACTGAAATCATTAATGAAAAAAACATAATACGGCGCGAATTTCCTGAAAATAAATGGATAACTATTACATTGATTGTAAAATCTAAACCCAACACCGATTGCTTCCCTAAGGATGATGGGAGAGATACCGTTACCAAAAAGTTTTTTAGCTGTGGTAATATTGGTTTAGCTCCGAAATGGGGTTATTGGTTTGGCATTTTTGATAATGACCCAAGGGATACGGGAACGGTAGAACTAAGATGGGTGGATGATAAAAATGATCCAAAAAATATTTCTTCTGGATTCATTTTTAATTATCCAAAAGGGTTTTTCCCAATTGGAAAATATCACATATCGGTGCAAGGCTCTACTGGTTCGGGGGGGGCTACATGTTTTTTGCAATCTGAATTTCAGACAAACAACAGATTTGGAAAACTTTTGGGTTATATTGATGCCAATAGAATGCTTAATGTTAAATTTAAGGAAACTTTGTTAATTAATGGTAATGTTGTTTATGAATACCATACGTTTAAAGGTCAACGAATTAAAAAATAAAATTATGAAAAAAATCATCTCAACTCTATATATCATTTTTATCACTACCATTGCTTATAGTCAATGTTGGAAAGATATTAAAACGAATACCACTCATTGGAATATCCATGATTTGGTTGGAGGTATTGAACGCAATCAAAATTACGGAGATTTTGACTGGACAGCCGAAAGTTACAGTAAATTTTATTTGGCCTATTTACCACCAGGCTTTAGTAATCCGGTAACTCTAACTTTACCTATGTGGAAAATACCAGGGAGCACACTTTCTACAAATGATAATACCTATCATTTTACAAGTATTCCCACAATAGAAGAAAAAGATTTTCATCCTGAAGATGGATGGGAATTGCTAAACAAAGATTTTGGTCAGCCAGGTGCAGCCAATAATACCACTTCGAATCCTTTTTTTGCATTGTATAACCGATATACCGGTAAAATACGAGTATTCTTTTTAACACCCGAAAAATTAAACGATGTGACGTCCGCTCTAGTAAAAATGGAATTTATTAGGCAAGATGGAAAAAGAATTACAGGTATGTTTCAAAATATTAAACCAATCACTAAGGTATTGATTGAATTGGATAATACTCTAAGTTTTAGTACTCCAAATTACACAAGTGCTGGTGTATATTTTTATTGGTACACGGCTGATTT
Source organism: uncultured Chitinophaga sp. (assembly GCA_964617955.1). Lineage (GTDB taxonomy): Bacteria > Bacteroidota > Bacteroidia > NS11-12g > UBA9320 > JABWCE01. The sequence goes on along the minus strand of CAZTXB010000003.1, from coordinate 64,759 downwards.
TGTGGTTACCTATGATCCATGTACCTGTAATAATATAACCAATAAAACAAGTGACTTAAAATTAAGTTTGGTTAAAATTACTTCTGCAGACATTTCAATTACTATGAATGGTACCAGTAAGCAACTTATTACAAATTCTATAAAACAGACTGATGGAGATGCCTCACACTCTTTTAGTGATTTAAAGGATTTTGATACATGGAAGGCTTTATATGGGGACGGACAGGCAGCTTTCAAATCATGGGATGCTAATGCATCTAATTTTAAGAAATGGTTAGATGGTTTACCGTCTGTTCAGGAAAAGGAAGTAGAAAAGTCCATAAAACAATATCGGGATTATTTATTGGTAATGGATTCACAGGATCCTATTTCTTTACTTCCAAATCCTTCAACAAAAGATATTGCAAATGCGATAGGGGCGAATACCAAAAATTACAAAAAGTTTTTAGGTATTAAATTTCCTCAAAATAGTATTGAAGGTATTAAAAATGTAGCAAGCGTAGTTCCTTATGTTGGTACTGCTATAAGTATTTATGAGTTTTTCAGTGGAGGGGGGACGACCTCTGATAACAATGAAAAAGCTGCCGCCCCTGTGGTTTATACACAAAACCTTTCTGCCGTAGGAAATATCACTGCCACTCAAGATTTTTCTACTGCAACTTTCAGCGTGCCTGGAACAGCCAATTCTACCACAAGCGCTTATATACCGCATTACAACAACATTTTAGGAGTATTCAATATACTACAAATACCTAAATTGGAATATATACAGTATTTACCAAAAGCCTCACCAAATTGGTATTCTTGCATCGGTGAAGATTTATCCATTTTTGAAAACAATGTTAAGGAATACGATAAAACCTTGAACCAATACAGGTTAATTTCAGATTTAAAATATGTTTTGAATCCGGCCGCAAATGTTGAAGTATTCAGTATTGATGCCGCTTATGTAATTGAATATAAATCTAACCAGACTGCCTTTGGTGCCGCATCAGGTGATTATTTTCCAATTACAGATTTTAGGCATTTAGAAGGCAATGAGTGCTATTCATATCCTGTAAATGGTAATATTCTTGAACATAATTTTAAAGACTTAATGTATTTAAAAAATACAGAGTTCTTTATTGAAAATATCTTTAAGGATTCTTTGGTAAGCTTAAGAACTAAGTATGTACCAATAAATAGTTTTAGGTATCACAGTTTTTTTCTGGAGGAAAATAACTCAAATAACAATGCTCCTAAAATATCAATAAAACTTTTAATTAAACTTCAAAGAAAGGATAACCCCAATGCTGAAAAAATTACGCTTATTCACACCTATGACTTTACGAATGCTATAAGTAATGCCCAAAAAAACTCAATGCAAAATTTAATGTATGAGAAGAAATTTCTTTATGAAAAAAATATCAATCCAGATAATACTTACACAGTTTCCGGTCAGGAAGTTGTTGGCAAATTGGAGTCGTATTGGACAAGCCTAGATTATAGTATTGACGAAATAACCATTCCTCCAAATTCTGTTATCAGCGCAGATTTGTATGCGAGGAAGAAAATTAATATCGGTTCAAATGTGGTTATAAATACAGGAGTAATATTAATGGCCGGAAAGGAAATTGCAATTCATCCTGACAATATATATCACCCGAATGTAACTTTAATTACAGGACTTAGTGCATTTCCAGGTTGGCATGATAATCCTTTAACTTTACATAATCAGGATTGGGAAATTGCTAGTATATGTGATAATAATATTTATAAAGATAAAGTTAATGTTTTTAATAAAAAGGAAAATACGAATACCGCAATTAAACCATTAAAGGTTAAAATAGAGACATTTCTCTTTCCCAATCCTGCGAAAGATAATATTCAACTTAAGATATTCTTTCCCTATTCCTTTGATAATGGCGGAATTCAGATTTTTGATTATACCGGGAAGTTATTCTATCAAGATAACATTAACGTTTTTAAACCTGGTTATTCGGCATTAGAGATAGATGTAAGTTCATTTTCAAGTGGTGTATACTTTTTAAAAGTAAATACACCTTTTGAAGAAAACGCCAGCAGATTTTTAGTAATCAATTGAAAATGATAAAGATGCATCAGTAGTAAATTAACTTTATCACTTTATTTTATAGAAGCCACAACTATAATTCTAACAAATAACTTAGGCATCAGCGTGTATTTCTTATTATTAAAACCCATAATAAACAAGCCATCCCAAAAGTGAATATGAATCATCCTTAGCTTTTCTGGCAGCGGTTTCATTTACAAAAAAAACCTCCAAGGTTGTGGAAACCTTGGAGGTTTTTAATATGGAATTGAAAAAAATTTACTTCCCACTCATGGCGGCGGCACCTCCTACGATCTCAGAAATCTCAGTCGTAATGGCAGCCTGGCGGGCTTGATTGTATTGTAATCTTAAGGATTTTAATAATTCTCCTGCGTTCTCGGTGGCTTTGTCCATGGCAACCATCCTGGCGCCATGCTCTGAGGCGTTTGAATCTAAGATGGCCTTTAACAATTGTGTTTTTACAGCACGTGGAATTAATTCTTCCAGAATCTCTGATTTTCCCGGCTCAAAAATAAAGTCGTTATGGGCTGATTTTCCCTGGTCGTAATGCGAAAGGTCGACAGGTAACACCCTTTCTTCACGCACTATTTGTGTTGCGGCATTTTTAAATTGATTGTAAAGCACCCTCACCTCATCGTATTTTCCACTGACAAATTCTTCGATAATGTCGGCTCCAACTTTAAAAATGTGGTCGGCATTTACAGTCTGAAAAATTTCTCTGTGATCAACATTTAAGGTGTAGTCTGAGTTTTTATAAAATTCGAATCCTTTTTTACCCATAAACATTAAGGAAATGTTTTTGGGGTTCATGTCGGAATAAGTTGTGTCGATAACGGCTCTTGTTGCCTTGGTAATATTGGCATTGAAAGGACCGCATAATCCTCTGTCGGAGGTGATGACGATGAGCAACACATTTTTAATTGGCCGTGGTTGAAAAAAGGCTTTAAGTTTGGCATCATCGGCACTGCCGGCAAGGTTTCCCAAAATACTTTGCAATTTTTCGGCATAAGGACGCAATTGCACAATGGCATTCTGTGCCTTCCTCAGCTTTGTGGCCGAAACCAATTTCATGGCCTTGGTGATTTGCTGGGTGCTAATGGTTGAACTGATGCGTATTCTTACCTCTTTTAAATTGGCCATTTCTTTCTATTTGTGCAATTTGAGATTGTTAAATAAAGAATCTAAAATATGGTGTCAGTTTTGGTATTAATTGCTTTGGTACGCTGCCGAAAGTGATGCGGCCAGGGTTTCCAATACACCAGTTATTTCATCGTCCAGTTTGCCTGAAGCAAGACTGTTCAAGGTATCCTTATGTTTGTTTTCCAAGGCTATTAAAAATTCAGATTCGAATTCCTTCACTTTGTTGACAGGTATTGAGTTGAGTAATCCTTTAGTTCCAAGGTAAACAATAGCGGTTTGCTGTTCTACCCTAAGCGGCGAGTATTGGGCCTGCTTCAAAATTTCAACGTTGCGGGCTCCTTTTTCAAGTACGGCCTTGGTAGCGGCATCCAAATCGGAACCGAATTTTGAAAAAGCTTCAAGCTCTCTGTACTGCGCTTGATCTAATTTCAAGGTACCTGCCACCTTTTTCATAGACTTAATCTGGGCATTTCCCCCCACACGCGACACAGAAATACCTACGTTAATCGCTGGTCTTACACCTGAGTTGAAAAGATTGCTTTCCAAAAATATCTGACCGTCGGTAATGGAAATTACGTTGGTCGGAATATAGGCAGATACGTCACCGGCCTGCGTTTCAATAATGGGCAAAGCGGTTAATGAACCTCCTCCTTTTACCAAATGTTTAATGCTGTCGGGCAAATCATTCATTTGTGAGGTAATGGCATCCGTACTGTTTAATTTACATGCTCTTTCCAAAAGACGTGAGTGTAAATAGAAAACATCCCCCGGATAAGCTTCACGTCCCGGTGGGCGTTTTAGCAAAAGCGACACCTCACGGTAAGCTACCGCCTGTTTCGACAAATCATCATAAACCACAAGAGCAGGCAGACCCTGATCGCGGAAAAATTCCCCTATAGCCGCTCCGGCCATTGGGGCATAAAACTGCAATGGGGCTGGATCGGCAGCCGTAGCGGCCACAACGATGGTATAGGCCATGGCTCCACGGTCTTCTAAAGATTTTACAACTTGTTTTACAGTAGAGGCTTTTTGGCCAATGGCTACGTATATACAATACACCGGAGTCCCTTTTTCAAAAAACTCCTTCTGATTGATAATGGTATCGATGGCTACCGCTGATTTTCCGGTTTGACGATCGCCAATAATTAACTCTCTCTGTCCACGTCCGATTGGAATCATGGCATCGATAGCTTTTACACCGGTTTGAAGTGGTTCTTTTACTGGTTCGCGAAACAATACACCCGGCGCTTTGCGTTCGAGGGGCATTTCAAAACGTTCACCGGTAATTGGACCTTTGCCGTCAATTGCCTCACCTAAAGTATTGACAACCCTTCCGAGCATGCCATAGCCTGCTTCGATGGATGCAATTTTATTGGTTCGCTTTACGGTATCGCCTTCTTTAACACCTGTGCTGCTGCCGAGTAACACGGCTCCAACATTGTCCTCTTCGAGGTTAAGTACGATGCCTTTAAGGCCTTTGTCGAATTCAATCAACTCACCAGACTTTACCTTGGTTAATCCATAAATGCGGGCAATACCGTCTCCTACCTGGAGCACGGTTCCAACTTCTTCGAGTTGGGCCTGTGTTTTATAGTTTGAAAGTTGTTCGCGAATGATGGATGATACTTCATCGGGTCTTATTTGCGCCATAATTTGCTATTAATTTAACTGTTGTTTTAATTTGTTTAATTCATTTTTAATACTCAAATCGAGAAGTTTGTCTTCGTAATTAATGACGAAACCCCCGATAATTCCCGCATCTGTTTTCACAGTGAGTTGAATTTGCGGCTTGTTTATTTTTTTTGAAATGTAAGTTTTAATCTGCTCAACGCTTTTCTCATCTAAGTTTACAGCAGCCGTAACGGTAGCTCTGGCTATCCCTTTCTGATGGTTATAGATTTCAATGAATTGATTGGCAATTTCGGGTAAGAACTTCTCCCGACGGGCCTCTACTACTTTTAAAAGAAACGCTTTGGTGAGTTGATCGCTGTTTTTAAAAACCAAACCCAAAACATTGGTTTTGGTTTCGGATTTCACTAAAGGACTGTTGAGCATGGAAAGCAAGTCGGAACTGCTTTGGCAGGTGTCGTAAATCGATTGAACATCACTGTAAATCTGATCTAAATTTCCGCGCTCGGTAGCCAAACCTATTAAAGATTTTGCGTATCTGGAAGCAATTCTTATCTCTGACATATTAGTTTAGAGCGGCCGATTTTAAATTCTCTTCAACCAGCTTCATTTGCTGTTCCTTGTTTTCAAATTCCTTTTTCAACACCGTTTCAGCCATCTGAATACTCAAACTTACCACCTGCTTTTTAAGTTCGGCAATGGCAGCACTTTTTTCATTTTCAATTTCCTGCTTGGCCTTATTCATGATGCGTTGCTCTTCCTCCACAGCTGATTTGCGTGCTTTGGCTACAATTTCATCGCCCATTTCCTTGGCATCTTTCAGCATTTTTTCACGCTCAACACGGGCTTCAGCCAATAGTTTTTCATTGTCCGACTTAAGCTGCGAAAGCTGAGCATTGGCATTTTCGGCCGACTTGATAGAATCGGCAATAAAATCTTCCCTCTCTTTAAGTGATTTTAATATGGGTTTCCATGCCATTTTTTTCAATAGCATCAACACAATTAAAAATGCGATGGTGGTCCAGAGAATGGTACCTAATCCAGCTGATAACATGTTTTTTTGATGTTAAATGGTTAAAAATTTTAAAGCCTTAATCTCGTTTTTCACAACGAGATTAAAGCTATTTTTTGCTTACGCTAATACAACAAGCAAGCAGATAATGATTGCAAAAAGGGCAACCCCTTCTACAAGCGCTGCGGCTACGATCATGTTGGAACGAATGTCTCCCAAAGATTCAGGTTGACGAGCGATAGATTCCAAAGCAGAACCTCCAATACGACCCACACCAATACCTGCGCCAATGGCTGCAACTCCTGCACCAAGAGCAGCTAAACCTGTTCCTGTTGTAACTTCGAGTAAAATAGCTAATAAATTCATGTTTTAAATATTTGTTTTGTTTGTTTTTGTTAAATGAGTTCGTTTAATGATGATGAGGTTCTTCTAAAGCTGCACCAAAATAGGATGCCGCCAATAATGTAAATACATAGGCCTGAAGAAATGCTACAAGCAATTCGATAAAATACATAAATACCATAAAGGCTACCGAGCCTATTCCAACGCCATACCCTGCGCCGGCACTGTTCTGTCCAAAAATAAAAATGAGGGCAGTTAATGCCAGGAAAATAATATGCCCTGCGGTCATGTTAGCCGTTAAACGTATCATCAAAACCAGGGGTTTCATAAAAATGCCAATTATTTCAATGGGCACAAGAATCAACTTTACAGCAAAAGGAACGCCATGGGGCCAAAAAATATGTGTCCAATAGTAGCCTTTGCCATTCACAGTGGTGATAATAAACACAACGCTTGCAAGCACCAGGGTTACTCCTAAAGTTCCCATTACGTTAAACCCTCCGATAAATGGAATCATTCCCAATAAATTGGCCATCCAAATAAAAAAGAAAGTGCTTAACAGAAATGGCATAAAGCGTGAGGCGTGCTTAATTCCAATTGCCGGAATAACCACTTCGTCTCTTATGAATAGTACCAAAGGTTCTAGGAATCCCTGTAATCCTCTCGGGGCTTTATTCGGATTTTTTTTGTAGGCTTTGGCAGCTGAGCCAAATAGAATAAGCAGAATAAGGATGCTTAAGAACATCCCCACCACGCTTTTTGTAGGAGACAGGTCTAGAACAGATGCATTGGCAACCTTTCCCTTTTCGTTAAATTTGATTTTATCGGGCCCTTCTGCAACATATATTTTTTCGGCATGTAAAATATAGGCGCCGTATTCATAGTAATGTTCGTGTTTGCCATTGACCTCTACCTCTTGTTTGTGATGGTAAAAATGAGAAGCCGAGAAAAATTTAAACCCCTCGGCATCTTTGATAATTACCGGAAGGTAAATTGAGAAGTGTTTTTCATTCTCTTTGCCCTCGTTTAATGTGAAAAAGTGTATTTCATGGGCGTCACTGATGTGGTGAATAATCATTTCCCCCGCATTGAACTTTTTTTCATGCCCTTCGGTGTGAGCCTTGGCTGAATCTGGAGCAATTTGATGGGAGTCGTTGCTGTGACTTGCAAAAGAAAATACAGAAAAAAGCGTAAAAAGCGCAAGTAGGATATTTCTTTTAAAAATCAAAACAGTGTTAAGTGGTTGTTTTTCAGTGACTTTTGGATTCAAGGCCTTCCTTTTTATCGGAGCGCAATTTATGTAGTAAAAATTTAATTTCAAACACTGTGAAAAATAAATATAAAATAAAAAAATAGGCGACAAATTGAAGGTCGCGCGGATTGGCGTTTACCCAATAAATAACCACAAAAACGATGCAAAGCAGCATGCGCAATCCGGTATTTCCCATCACAGAGGTTACAAATCGCGACCCGCTCTTTTGCGACGATTTAAGACTGATCTTTGTCAGCACGGTGGTCAAACCTGCAAAAAAGACGAGGGCCATCCAACCCGGAAGGCCAATGTGGGTCAAACCCAGCAGGTCGGAGCCCAATAAGCCCGCACCACAGAGGAAGGTGACTAAGCCAAGTTGTTTATAAAAAATCTGCATGAATCAAAAATACTGCTGTAAAGGAGGTTAATTTTTGTGTGACAAGCACTGAAGGAATGAGCGCACTTACAAAATCAAGATTTATTTTTATCAAAGTCTTTAATAAGTTTATACATGATGCCTGTTAAACCGACGAGTATGGCTCCGATGGTTAACCAAGGCGTTTTAAATTTAAAGTACGAATCTCCCTTTCTTCCTATCCAGGTAAATAACAATAAGGTTCCAATCATCTGCAAGGCCAGTCCGCTGTATTTTAAAAAATGGTTATCTTTTTTATCTGTCATCCCGCAAGCAATTTATTTCGCACAAAGATAGAAAAAAGCCTTCAATTGCCAGTTTTCAAAATTTAATCATGCCAGGGAAAGGGTTCATAAAAACCATTACCTGATAGAATTTCAAAAATTATTTGGGTTAATTATTCTGAATCCAAGTTGGCCTGCATGCTACAGTTGCCATTAAATTCTCCTCCCGATTCAATCACCATTTTCGAGGTTGAAATATTTCCATCCACACGTCCGGAGGCTTTAATGAATAATATTTCGTCGACAACAACATCGCCTTTTAAAACGCCTGATACGTCCCCGCTTCGGGCTTTCACATTGCCTTCAATGCTTCCGGCTGCTCCTAAAACCAGTTTGGAATGTGTGCTCACATTACCAATCACCTTGCCATCAATTCTTAAATCGCTGTCGCATTTAATATTCCCCTTGATTTCGGTCCCTTCTCCAATTAAATTTAACACCAGGGCTTGTCCGAAAGTGGACGATTTTTCCTTTTTTCCAAACATGGCGGCGAATATAATAAAAGTTCTATCTTCTTCATCTTAAGAGATGTGAAATTGGCGATTTTGTTCAGAGGCTCTTATACAGAGGGGCCTTACTACCTTATCGATCGCCTTACTAAACCATTCAAAAAAACGAGGTTAGTTCTAAAAAAGAACAAAATCCTTGGGGTTTACCGGCGTTCCATTTTGCCAGAGTTCAAAATGAAGGTGGTATCCCGAAGAGAGTTCACCTGTATTGCCAACCAGGGCCACAGGTTCTCCCGAAACCACCGTCATCCCAATGGATTTGAGCAATGCAGCGTTGTGTTTGTAAACCGAAATAAGGTCGTTGGGGTGCTGTATCACGATGGTATTCCCGTTTTCAGGGGTCCATGTACTCAATATCACTGTACCGTGCATCACGCTTTTCACGGCCGTGTTTTTAGGTGCGGCAATGTCCACTGCATAATGATTGGAATTGATATTAAACGAATCGGTAATAAATCCCTGAACAGGCGTGTGCATGGTTAGCGACTGAACAAACAACAAATCCATTTGATCGAAACTGCTCGATTCCAATTTTTCTCTCAATTCCATTTCTTCTGGACTCACCTCATCAAAATCAACTTGAGAGGAAAGATTGACCGAGTCGGATTTTGGTGCGTTTTTATAAATGGAATCTCTGCCCATCAGAATGTTGAGCAAATTGTTTCTTTCCGCATCCATAATTTTCACTTTTTGCTCCAAAGAATCCCTGAGATAGCTGAATTCCAGGTACTGTTGCTTGTAATTGTCACCAATGCTACCGCCATATACATATTCTTTTAAAGGAGTACGGGTAAGCAGCAAAAGAATCATGGCGGTAAAAAGTACCACAGTACCACTCAACAACAATATCACGTTGAGGGGGGTTAAAATGATGCTTATTTTGTCTTCCCAGGTTTCCTTATTTCGCAAAACCAACACATAGTGGGTTCTGCTTTTAATGGCCAGGTTTTTTCTAAAATCTTTAAAATTCATGTATCGGGCTGTTTAATTTTAACGGATGACCTCATGCACATAAGCATCAGGAAAGTCCTTATTTGATGCATTGTTTCATAAACCTGTCAAATTCATCAAAGGAATGATAAAAATATTAAGGGATAAAGAAATATTTTTGCGCTTACAAAGTTATATACTTAAAAGATAATAAATAACAGCGATTTGTTAAGACTCCCGATATTACTACTGCTTCTTTTTTCAGTTCAGCTTGGTGGCTTCGCGCAAAAGAAAGATTCCTGGTTTCGTCGCAACTGGACCAATATGGTAGCGCGATACAATATATACTATCACGGCCAAAAAATCTTGAATGAGCAGGTACAAGACCTCCTCATGCTTCATAAAGACGATTTTAGCAAGCCAATTGACGTTTATCCTTACAGCGATGAGGCTACTGCTACGTCGCTAAAGCCTAAAATGGAAACCGTATTAAAAAAGACTTCGGTAGTTATTAATAAAAAAAGCCGAAGTAAATGGGTAGATGACAGTTGGCTCCTTGCGGGAAAAGCCTATTTTTTTGGAGGCGACCTCACTACCGCCGATGAGAATTTTCAGTTCGTCAATTCACAATACGCCGATCAGCCCATTCATTATGAGGCCAAGCTATGGATTTTAAAAACACTGGTTAGAGACCATAAAATTAAAGAGGCAGAGGCCATATACAAGACCTTTGAGAGAGACGAAAAATTTCCCCTTAAGCTTCAGGATGACCTTTACTTAGTGGCCGGAGATATTTACGCCAAAATGGGGTTCTACAAGGAAGCACAAAAGCTGCTGGAACTTGGTTTACCTAAAACTTCCAACAAAGTGCTGAAATTTCGCACGCACTTTTTACTCGCCCAGCTTTATATGTCGACCAAGGACTATGACAAAGCCCGAAACCATTACCGAACCGTTTCGAAAATGAACGCTCCTTACGAATTTGCCTTTCAATCCAATATAGGAATCGTAAAAACCAATTCCCTGGCAGGTAAAATTGACACCAGAGAAAGCCGCAAAAATTTAAAGAAAATGCTGAAGGACGACAAGAACGTCGACTATTTCGATCAACTTTATTTCGAGCTTGGAAATTTGGATTTAGCCGATCAAAACAACGCAAAGGCAATAAAAAATTATCAAATGTGCATCCGCAACGCAGGTAAAAATCCCGATCTAAAAACCGATGCATACCTTGCTGTTGCCAAAATATATTACGAGGCGAAAAATTATAAGTTGGCTGAAAAATATTTTGACAGCACTTCCATGTTTATCAGTGAGAAGCACCCTGAATATGAAAAAATCAAACTGCAGCAGTCCATTCTCTCTACCTTAATCAACCATCTGGTGACTATTCATATGCAAGACAGTTTACTCAAACTGGCCGACTTGCCAAAGGATAAGCTCGATGCAGAAATTAGAAGAATAAGTGAAAGGGAAAAAGAGGCCAAAAAGAAAGCTGCCAAAAAGGCTAAAGATGACAACGAAAACCTTCCGGACGTTCAACCGGTCAGAAACACCAGCAGTTTTTCAGGTTCCGAACAATTTGTTTTCGATGATCAGGCCATGCTAGGCAGGGAGTACAATGATTTCATAAGCCGATGGGGCTCACGAAAACTTACAGATAATTGGAGGATTTTAAGTATCAAAAAAGATTTGACGATGGATGGGGATAACAAAAAAAATGAGAACGACGGGCAAAAGTCGGACGATTCCGATCAAAAAGAAGCAAGTCCGGAAAAGACAGATTCAGATTTAAAAAAATACTATAAGGATATCCCATTCGACAAAAAAGACAAAGACCTGGCCGGTAAAAAAGTTTTGGAAAGCCATCTTGAGGCCGGAAAAATTTATCACGAAAAATTAAAAGAGTACAAGGAAGCCATTTTTCATTTTGAGTCGGCTCTGCAGCAATTTCCCGGCAATGCCTATGAAGCAGAATTGTTTTATTATTTGGTAAAATGTTATGAGGAGTTAAAAAATGAAGCCCAAACCAAGATTTATCGAGATAAGCTCGCCAAACAACACCCTTCCTCTCCCTATATTGAAGTTTTAAATGCTCTAGATCCTACCACGGTCAATGTTCCTAAGGGCAACAATAAAAATGAGAAAAAGGAAGTACTCGAAGCCTACGAGAAAATGTACAAGGCTTTTACCAACAGCGAGTATGAGGAGGCCAAAAAAATAAAAATTGAGGCGGATAGCAAGTATGCCGGCAATGCCATTCAGGCCCAGTTCGATTATCTGTATGCTCTTGCGGTAGCTAAAACCGAGGGCATGGAAAAGTTTATGGAGTTGCTCAAACAAATAAAGCTCAACTATCCCGGAACCGAAATTGGGGCCAAAGCGGCATATACGCTCGAAATTGTCGAAAACAGGAGCAAGGCATCTAAATTAGATTCCAATTCCATTTATAAATACGACGGTGCTCAAACACATTTCTTCTCCTTAATAATGGATGAGGGACAATCGGACCGGATAAAAGCGGCTGTATCTAATTTCAATACAAAATACTTCTCTGATAAAAATTATAAAACTAAATCCTACCTCCTCGGCAACAATGATATGCTTAATATTGAAGTATTTGGCGACAAAAGTGAGGCCATGGACTATTTTAAAAATTTTCAGCTCAACTTCAAAGAGTTCATGCCTGACCTTTCAACCAGTGTCAGGTATTTTGTAATTTCATCCGATAATTTAAGAACCCTCCTGCGCGAAATGGAGGCAAGCCCCTACATTGGCTTTTTTGAAAAAATGTACCTTTAAAATCAAAGCGGTTCATCTCGCTTTCCCTTTTAAAATTAGCTCTGAATCATTTTAAATTATCAAATTCTCTTTTGATAGAATTGGATTAACTTTGCCGGCATAAGCTGAGTGCACAATGAATAAAGTTGTAAAAAATGCCGAAGAGGCCATTCGAAATATTCAAGATGGAATGACCCTTCTTTTAGGCGGATTTGGCCTGTGTGGAATTCCCGAGAACGCCATAAGTGCCCTGGTGAAAAAAGGGGTTAAAAACTTAATTTGCATCAGCAACAATGCCGGCGTGGACGATTTTGGAATTGGACTCATGCTAAAGCAAAAGCAGGTAAAAAAAATGATTTCGAGCTATGTGGGTGAAAACGCAGAGTTTGAAAGACAACTCCTGAGTGGCGAATTAGAAGTTGAATTAATTCCCCAGGGGACTTTGGCTACCAGATGCCTTGCTGCGGGGTATGGTATGCCGGTTGTGTATACCCCTGCCGGTGTGGGCACTGAGGTGGCCATCGGAAAGGAAACCAGGGTGTTTAACGACAAGACCTACCTCATGGAAACCGCCTTTGATGGGGATTTTGCCATTGTAAAAGCTTGGAAGGGCGATACCCATGGCAACTTAATCTATAAAGCTACTGCGCGCAATTTTAATCCCCTCATGGCCATGGCAGGAAAATTTACCATTGCCGAAGTTGAAATTTTAGTGGAAGCCGGCGAACTTGATCCTGATTATATTCACACACCGGGCATTTATGTAAATTCTATTTTTCAGGGATCGAATTACGAAAAGAGAATTGAACAAAGAACGGTAAGGTCACTTTCAATTTGACCCCTTTTCAAAAAATACTATGCTTGACAAAAACCAAATAGCCAAATTGATTGCTCGCGAATTAAAGGACGGATACTATGTTAATCTTGGCATTGGCATTCCCACTCTGGTTGCGAATTATATTCCCGAAGGGATTGAAGTGGTATTGCAGTCGGAGAACGGATTGCTGGGGATGGGACCTTTCCCCATCGAAGGAGAAGAAGACGCCGATTTAATTAACGCCGGCAAGCAAACCATTACCACCGTTCCGGGATCGGCATTTTTTGATTCAGCCATGAGTTTTGGCATGATAAGGGCAGGCCGTGTTGACCTTACCGTGTTGGGAGCCATGGAAGTAGCCGACAATGGGGATATAGCCAATTGGAAAATTCCCGGAAAAATGGTCAAAGGCATGGGAGGCGCCATGGATTTAGTGGCAAGCGCGAAACGCATCATCGTGGCTATGCAGCACGTAAACAAAGCGGGAGAAAGTAAACTTTTAAAAGAATGCACACTCCCCATCACGGGCCTGGGTTGTGTAAAAAAAGTAGTGACCGAACTCGGGGTTTTCGACATCACCGAAAATGGGTTCGAATTATGTGAAATAGCGCCTGGAGTTAGCATCGAGGAAGTGAAGCAAAAAACGGAAGGCCGCTTGGTTATTCGTCCAAATATTACGGTCATTGAACTTTAATTTATCGGCATTTTTGCAAATCTTATCACAATAATTGTAGCTTCGCGCTACTTTTAATTTTATAAAAAATCATTATTAAATAAGCATGAAAATAAGTGTAATTGGAGCCGGAGCTGTTGGTGCAACCACCGCAGATGCTTTGGCATTTAGACGTATAGCCAGTGAAATTGTACTCCTGGACATTAAACCGGGTTTTGCCGAAGGCAAGGCGCTTGATATGATGCAAACGGCCACCCTCAACAGTTTTAATACCAGGGTAAGCGGCTCCACTGCCGATTATTCAAAAACAGCCAACAGCGATGTGATTGTCATAACTAGTGGTATACCACGCAAACCGGGAATGACCAGAGAAGAATTGATTGGCATCAATGCAGACATCGTAAAAACAGTGACAGAAAATGTACTAGCCCATTCACCAAATGCGGTGATAGTGGTTGTGAGCAATCCTATGGATACCATGACTTATCTCGTTCATAAATCATCCGGCCTGCCGAAAAACCGAATAATTGGCATGGGAGGAATATTAGATTCAGCGCGCTTTAAATGTTACTTGTCGTTGGCTTTGAATGGTTCACCCAATGACGTGAGCGGAATGGTTATCGGAGGTCACGGCGATACCACCATGATTCCACTCACTCGATTGGCGGCCTACATGGGTGTTCCGGTTTCTAATTTTCTAAGTGAGGAAATCCTCCAAAAGGTAAGTGCCGATACCATGGTTGGAGGGGCTACCCTTACCGGATTGCTTGGAACATCGGCATGGTATGCACCCGGCGCAGCCGTGGCTACCCTGGTCGATAGCATAGTAAACGATCAAAAACGCATGTTTTCTTGTTGTGTGATGTTGGATGGAGAATACGGGCAAAAGGATATTTGCATTGGGGTGCCGGTTATTGTTGGCAAATCGGGATGGGAAAAAATTGTAGATCTAAATTTAAATGCATCTGAAAAAGAAGCTTTTGCCAAAAGTGCCGAAGCCGTACGAAGCATGAATGCTTCACTCTGATGAAATTAAGGGAATGGAGCTTATATTTCGACTAAGGTAAAAACTTTATGTCGAATGGTGTAAAAAATATTTTAATCGCCACTCTGATTTTTGCGGGCATGAATGTTTTCGTTAAACTTCTGTCCCATATCCCGGTTTTCGAAATTACACTCGCCCGTTCCATTTTTACGTTTTTGATGTGTTACGCGGTGCTCAAAAGGAAAGGTAAATCGCTTATGGGCAGTAGAAGACCCGTACTTTACCTCAGAGGCCTGTTTGGTTCCATTTCTCTCATCCTTTTTTTTAAAAGCGTGCATGAACTGCCCTTGGCAACAGCCACACTCATTCATTATATCACTCCCTTTTTCACTACCTTTTTTGGCTTCCTCTTTCTTGGTGAAAGGTTTTATAAGATACAATGGCTTTTCCTCATCATCTGTTTCTCAGGTATAGTTATAACCCAAAGCAGTAATGCCAATTTATTTGAGTTGAATATGGCCAATATTGGATTATTTGCCGGCTTAGGGGCTTGTGTGGCAGCGGCTTCTGCCTATAACTGTATCAGAAAAATAGGGACATCCGAAGACCCCAATGTGATATTGATCTATTTTTCGGTGATTACCATCCCCATTTCTCTCCTATTCTTAACCCTTACCAAGGGTTTTTATATGCCCAGCTGGTTAGACTTTTTTTATCTCCTGTGTATGGCGGGCCTTACACAGGCTGCTCAATATTTCATGACCAGGGCTTATCAGGAGGAGAAGGTTGGGACCATCGCTTTGTACACCAATGTTGGAATCGTTTATGCCATCATTAATGGAGCCATTTTCTTTAACGAGGTTCCGAGCGCTAAGGCATGGATAGGCATCTTTGTGGTTCTCGGTGGCCTGTTGCTCAATGTTTATTATACTCAACACCCCCACCGATTTAACCATCTTAAACTGGCCTTTGTCAAACTGTTTTCAAAGCATTAGAAGCAGTCATTTTTTAACTTCTTGGGTACAAATAGCCTATTTTTGACCTACAGTATGTTGCTGCGTTTTACAATCTTATTTTTTGCCGGTATCCTTTCACAGACGGGTTCAGCTCAGGTTATTAAATGGGCCAAGGCACTGCCAAAAGGGTTAAGTGAAAATTCCGGACTCGAATGGGCAAGACATACCCTATGGATGCACAATGATGGAGGGGATGCTCCCAAACTGTATCAGTTGGATACCAACGCTAATATTGTGCGAACCATTTATGTAAAAAATGCATTCAACACCGATTGGGAGGATCTCGCTTTGGACGATAGTCTTAATTTTTATATTGGGGATTTTGGAAACAACAGTAACGACAGAAAGGACCTGAGAATTTACAATTTAAAAAACCCTTACAAAAACCAAAGCGATACCCAGTATGCCGATACCCTCACTTTTAGTTTTGAAAATCAGAATCGGTTTCCTCCCGACATCAGCGCGCTTAACTTTGATGCAGAGGCCTTTTTTTACCTTGATTCCTCCTTGTTTATTTTTACAAAGAACCGAACAAACCCTTTTACCGGCTATACCTACATGTATCGCTTACCGGCATTTCAAAAAAAAGGTATAGCCCTCTTACTCGACAGTTTTATGACCGGAACCGGCTTAAAAGAGCAGTGGTGGATTAGTGCTGCCGATGTTTCACCCGATAAATCGAAAGTGGGACTCCTATCGAGCGATAAGCTGATAATATTCTCTGATTTTAAAAATCATCAATTTTTTAAAGGCAAAGTGCAGTACATCGACTTGGGGTCTTTTACCCAAAAAGAGGCCTTTGTTTTTATAAATTCAAACGAATTTTATGTAAGCGACGAATACTTCCCCATCTTGGGCGGACCAAATTTATATAAAGGAGCACTTGACAAAGGGATTTCAGGCACTCCTGAACAAAAACGGATTCGCGGTGAATCACTCATCACCTACTACAAAAAATTTGGCGAGCATGTCATTGCGCTCATCGATATGGAAAAAAGTGTGAGGGTGGATGTGATAGATTCCAGCGGCAAAGTGCTGATAAAACATGAACTCAATCGCACTTTGCCCATCATCGTTTTGGATTTAAAATTTGGCTACTACCAACTTAGGATTAGCGATGGTTTGTCGACCCAGGCCATTCCAATTGTGATCAATTAAACTTTTTTAATTCGAATGTGTTAATTTGAGACTTTCTTTGCATTAACGTAAAACGAAACACCTTAGCAGGCGTAATACACCGAACACTATTTATGAGCATACTCAAAAAATATTTAAGATTTCATTGGAAATTACTTTTTCTGGCCCTGGGATTGGCCACCATAAATCAATGCTTTTCTCTTTTAGACCCTTACATCAGTGGCCGAATCATGGATGAAGTGATTATAAAGTTTGACAAGCTGAGCCGGGAGGTATTCATCAATACGGCGCTTTATTGGATTGGTTGTTCTATAGGGGTTTCCATGGTGAGCCGCATCGCCAAAAACTTTCAAGATTATTTTACCAATGTTATTATCCAAAAATTAGGGGCTCAAATGTATGCCGATGGTTTGAAACACAGCCTCGAATTGCCCTATCAGGTTTTCGAGGATCAAAGAAGCGGAGAAACTTTGTCGGTTTTGCAAAAGGTAAGAACGGATGTTGAAAGGCTATTAACTTCTTTTATTGGAATACTGTTTACCAGCATGGTGGGCATTGTGTTTGTAATGATTATTGCCTTCAGTGTGACTTGGGCAGTAGGCGCAGTTTATATTTTTTCCATCATAGTCATAGGGTTTTTAAGCAGTTATTTCAGCAAGAGAATTAAGGTGATGCAACAAAAAATTGTTGGGGAAACTACAGCACTGGCAGGAAGCACTACGGAATCCCTGCGAAATATTGAATTGGTAAAAAGTTTGGGGCTGGCCAGTCAGGAAATACAAAGGCTCAATAAAACCACATACAAAATTTTAGGGCTTGAATTGAAAAAGGTTAAATTTATCAGAAGCCTGGGCTTTTTGCAAGGAACCACTGTGCAATTCGTAAGAAGCAGCATGATTATGATTCTGCTTCTTCTCATTTTTGGTAGAACCATTACCCCGGGACAGTATTGGCAATTTTTGTTTTATTCCTTTTTTATTTTTAATCCTCTACAGGAATTGGGCAACATCATTCTGGTATACAGAGAGGCACAGGTCTCGCTTGAAAATTTTAAAGCCATTATTGAACGACCGGTGGAGGTTAAACCTGAAAGGCCACAGTCTCTGCATAAACTCGATAATTTCGAATTTAACGGAGTATATTTTAAACACCTCTCATCAAAAACAGCAGCCTTAAAAAACATAAACTTTAAGGTGAATAAGGGAGAGACCATTGCTTTTGTAGGTCCAAGCGGATCGGGGAAGACCACTTTGGTCAAACTTTTGGTAGGGCTTTACCAACCGGGCGAAGGAAAAATCATCTACGATGGAATTGATGGAAAAGATATAGACCTCGACGATTTAAGGGCGCAAATTGGCTTTGTGACTCAAGACACTCAGCTCTTTGCAGGCACAATTAAAGAAAATTTGTTATTCGTAAATCCTGGCGCAAGCGATGAACAGATCATGGATGTATTGCAAAAGGCAAGTTGTGGGAGTTTGTTGGATAGGGCCAATAAAGGCATTGATACCATGATAGGGGAGGGAGGCGTCAAGGTTTCAGGGGGAGAGAAACAGCGCTTATCCATTGCGAGAGCCTTATTGCGCAATCCAAGTTTGCTGGTGTTTGACGAAGCCACTTCCTCACTCGATAGTCTTACCGAAGGCGAAATAACCCAAACCATTAAGGAAATAAATACGAATCGTGACATCATTACAATTCTTATCGCCCATAGATTAAGCACCATTATGCATGCCAACCGAATTTTTGTACTTGAAAAAGGGAGAATTACAGAAGAAGGCAACCATCTTGATTTAATTGAAAGCAAAGGCCTTTATTATGCCATGTGGCGTCAGCAGGTTGGCGAGACCGAGATTGAAATTGACGTCTAGCAGTTTTCTAGCTTCATTCACGATAGGATACCTCCACGGAAACTAAAACCAGCCTTGAAGAGATACTCTCCTCAATGGGGAGTTGCCTTCAACCAGGCCTAGCCCTTGCAATTGTTAAATAGGGCCTGCTGAAAAACACTTTAAGGCTTGATATGATGAGGTTCATTAAAAATTTTATTGCTTTTAATGCACGATAAATTTAGTGAACCATGAAAATATCGTGCATCGAATGGCTTCAAAAAGACGTTAGTTCATTGCACGTCCCTTATACCGATTGGTCAAATGTAATAGTCCAAATTTTCGTTCCTCAATTTGACCTAAACATTTGCATCCATCGGCATTTACCACTGTATGCTTTTCATAATAATTTGAGTATTGTGTAAATCACATTGGTAATACTTCGTCGGCTTCGGCTCGAGGTACGGCAAAGTACATCTTCGCCTTGCCTCCTTGTAATGAACGCACACTGAACTTTTTCACCGGGCCCTAAATAGCCCAAATCTTTTCAATAATTTTATCCCGATATTCATCGGCATAATCGCCATTTGAATAGATTTTTGATTTTATTTGTAATTATGAAATGGCCATTATTAACCCTTGGTATTGGTTTACTCGCCTTAGAACCAAAACCTGTTACAGCCCAATCTATGAACATAGGAATTGGCTACAATGTAGGTGTGCACACCAAAGTTGGCGGCTTGGATTACGTCGTTGGAAGGTACAACGATACCAGACCCCAATTGGTAGATAAGATGGAAAAGCCCCGATTTTTCAGAGGCATGAATTATGCATGGGATGTTTATCTGTTTAAAAGCTTAATGAGTTTTGAATGGGTGGGCCGAAAAACAGAAATGAGTGCGAATGGAACCTTTTCGAACGGGGATTATACCAGAGATTTAAAGTTGAAAATGAACTCCTTTAACTTCGGATTGGCTTCAAAGCTTGGGAAAAAAGCAGGGGTGGTAGGCAATTATCTCGGGCTGGACTTCAATTTAATTTCCGTAAGAAATTACACCAGACTTTACCGAACCGGAATGACCATTCCTGAATATGAGCAAATTGAATTGGCAAGACTGAGTTTAGGGGTTTCTCCTTTCCTACAGCATGTGGGAAGGCGTTTTACCACTAAAATTTATTTTCAAAAAATGTTTGTCAAATCCGACTATTGGGGAGTAAACAGAGCCATTAACTCCGCCAATTGGTCCTCCGACAATGTTAACAGCTTAAAGGGAAATTCTGGGAGTTTAGGATTTAGCCTGCGGTACAATCTGGTAAAAAACGGCAGTAAATAATAGCTGTCGAAAGTCTAAATAAATAAACCTTTGCCGGGCAATGGGAGCCAATGGAATGGATGGGCTGATTGGCGCCATTGGTAACCCCCACACCACTTAGGCCTTTTTTTTTATGGCAGTTTTCACTCTCCCAGGGCAGGAATTTAATTCTCTTTTTCAATCCGGCATTAATTCTTTGAATTGCTTATCTTCGCAACTTTTTTAACCATATTGTGTCAAAAGCTGTTCAATCAAAACTTTACCCCGAATATAAGCAAGTCGATTTCCCTGCTTTTGAAAAAGAGATAGCCCAATTTTGGAAAGAGCATGCCGTTTTCCGGAAGTCTATTGAACTGAGAGAGGGGGCTGAAGATTTTGTTTTTTATGAAGGGCCGCCTTCCGCCAATGGCATGCCCGGCATTCATCATGTGATGAGCCGGACCATTAAGGATTTATTTTGCCGCTACAAAACCCTCAAAGGGTACAAGGTGGAGAGGAAGGCAGGATGGGACACCCATGGATTACCCATCGAATTACAGGTTGAAAAATCACTGGGCATCAGCAAGGATGACATTGGTAAAAAAATATCGGTAGAAGAATACAACGCTGCTTGCCGCAGAGATGTGATGAAGTTTAAGGATGTTTGGGACAGCCTGACCGAAAAAATCGGTTACTGGGTTGATCTTGAAAAGCCGTACATTACCTATGAAAACGATTATATAGAAACCGTCTGGTTTTTATTGAAGGAACTTTATAAAAAAGGATTTCTTTATAAAGGGTACACCATACAGCCCTATTCCCCGGCTGCCGGAACAGGACTGAGTTCGCATGAACTCAATCAGCCCGGCACCTATCAAATGATTAAGGATACCACTGTGGTGGCGCAATTTAAACTAAAGTCAGGCCTGCCTTTCTCTGGTATTGAGCTTTCGGAAAATACAGAAATATTTTTCCTGGCATGGACCACTACGCCATGGACTTTGCCATCGAACACAGCACTGGCTGTTGGTCGAAAAATAGATTACAGCCTGATTGAAACCTTTAATCCCTACACTTTTTTACCGATAGCTGTTGTAGTGGCCACCGATTTAATAGGCAAATTTTTTAAGACCGAAAATGCCCAGCTTGCCTTTAACGCGTATGAGCCCGGTCAAAAGGAAATTCCCTGGAAAATTTTGGGTTCTTGCAAAGGCAACGCACTCATAGGAAGCCGTTATGAACAATTGTTGGCTTATGCTTTGCCGCATGAAAATACTGAAAATGCATTTCAGGTCATTGCAGGCGATTTTGTAAGCACAGAAGAAGGAACAGGGATTGTACACATCGCTCCCACTTTTGGAGCCGATGATGCCAGAGTGGCCAAGCAGGCAGGCGTTCCCGCCATGCTGGTTTTGAACAGCGAAGGCAAACCGGTACCTCTGGTCGATTTGCAAGGAAAGTTCGTGTCGGAGATGGGCGAATTTGCAGGGCGATACGTCAAAAATGAATATTACCCCAATCCTCCTGAAAAATCAGTGGATGTGGAATTGGCCATAAAGCTGAAGGAAGAGAACAAAGCCTTTAAGGTTGAAAAATATGAACACAGCTATCCGCACTGCTGGCGTACCGATAAACCTATACTCTATTACCCTTTAGAGAGTTGGTTTATTAAAACAACGGCAGTTAAAGATAAGTTAATCGCTTTAAACAAAACCATTAACTGGAAGCCGGAACATACCGGTGAGGGCCGATTTGGGAATTGGTTGGAAAATCTGGTCGACTGGAACCTCAGTCGAAGCCGTTATTGGGGCACTCCCTTGCCCATATGGCGTACCGAAGATGGAGCGGAAGAGCTTTGCGTAGGATCGATTGATGAATTGAAACAGGAGGCCCAAAAATCGGTGAAGGCCGGTTTTATGAATGAACGCGATTTGGACAGCGGACATGGTTTGGATTTACACAGACCTTATGTCGATAATATTGTGTTGGTATCGCCGACCGGAAAAGCAATGAAACGCGAAAGCGATCTCATAGACGTATGGTTCGACAGTGGGGCCATGCCTTATGCTCAGTGGGGGCTTGACTTAAGTAAACACTCTCCTAAACCTTTTAAAAAGGGATTTGATACCGCTTTTCCAGCCGATTTTATAGCCGAAGGAGTAGATCAAACCCGCGGATGGTTTTTTACCTTGCATACCATTGCCACGATGTTGTTCGATTCAGTGGCCTATAAAAATGTTGTGGCCAATGGGTTGGTCCTCGACAAAGACGGCAATAAAATGAGCAAGCGCCTTGGCAACACGGTCGACCCCTTTGTTACCGTAGACAAGTATGGAGCAGATGCCACCCGATGGTACCTCATAGGCAATGCCGCACCTTGGGAAAATTTAAAATTTGACATTGAAGGACTGGCTGAAACACAGCGAAAATTTTTCGGGACCCTTTACAACACGTATTCCTTCTTTGCCCTCTACGCCAATCTTGATGGTTTTACCAACTATGAATTTAACCGGGTTCCCTATGAAAAAATTAGTGAACTCGACAAATGGATACTCTCTGCGCTTCACACTTTAATTGAAGAGGTAGAAGAAAGCATGGACAACTACGAGCCCCATGTGGCCACAAGAGCCATACAGGATTTTGTCAACGACAACCTCAGCAACTGGTACGTTAGACTTTCTCGCCGTCGCTTCTGGAAAAGTGAATCCTCTACCGACAAACAGGCTGCATTTGAAACTTTGCAGGAATGCCTCTTGGTGGTAAGTCAGCTTATGAGCCCAATTGCTCCTTTCTTTGCCGATTGGTTGTATCAAAATATGACCTCGTCGATCAGGGCTGCTGCTATTGAAAAAAATACACCCTTGAGGCACCCTTCGGTACACCTCACCGATTTTGTAAAAGCCGAGCCTGACTTCATTAATAAACCCTTGTTGGAAAGAATGCGCCTGGCTCAGGAAATTTGCAGCATGGTTTTGGCCATCCGAAAAAAGGAAAAAATAAAGGTGCGACAACCCTTGCAGCGCATTTTATTGCCTGTGTTGGATGCCGCATTCGAAAAGCAGATCAACGAAGTTAAGGACCTGATCATGTCGGAAGTAAATGTGAAAGAAATTAACTTTTTGCACGACGGAGAGGAATCGATCATCATAAAATCGGCCAAACCTGATTTTAAAAAATTGGGCCCACGAGCCGGTTCAGGCATGAAGGAAATAAGCGCTGCCATTTCAGGTTTTACTGAGAAAGAAATCAATGCACTTCAGCAAAATGGAAAGATAGAAATAAATACAAGCCAGGGACCGTTTATCATACATCAGGAGGAAGTGGAGATTATGACCAAGGATGTAGAAGGATGGCAAGTGGCGGTGAATGGAAAAATTACTGTTGCGCTCGATCTCAATTTGTCGGAAGCTTTGTTGCATGAAGGTTATGCAAGAGAAGTTGTGAATAAAATTCAAAACCTGCGCAAAGACAGTGGCTTTGAGGTAAATGATAGGATTAATGTCACTATTACTCCACATCCTGAATTAGATAGCGCCTTGTTGACATTCAAAAATTATATTTGCAACGAAATTTTAGCTCTGTCCATTGAAACGGGAGAAATAAAGGATGTTGAATCTATAGATATTAATGGAATTGAAGTAAAAATAAGAATAAATAAAGTTTATGGAAATTGAAAACAAAGAGCGCAGCAGATATAATGATGCTGAATTACAAGAATTTAAAGAGCTCATTCTAAAAAAACTTGATTCTGCCAAAGCAGAATTAAAAGACCTATCGGAGTCGGCCAACAACTCCAATGGAACTGACGACACAGGAAGTGTTTACAAAACCATGGAAGACGGCAGCTCAACTTTGTTAAAGGAAAGCAACTCACAGCTCGCCGGCCGCCAAAGGAAATTTATTGACAACCTTGAAATGGCCCTTTTGCGTATTGAAAACAAAACTTACGGCATTTGTAAAGTCACTGGCAAACTCATTCCCAAAGAGAGGTTGTACGCCGTTCCACATACCACTCAAAGCATAGAGGCCAAGCTAAAACAATATAAATAACCTTTGAATTATTCGGATAAGAAGTACACGTACTTAATGGCTGCCTTCATTTTGGTGGCAATTTTGGCCTTTGACCAATGGCTTAAAATTTGGGTCTTACATCATATGTATCTCGGAGAAACCAAGCCCATGATTGGCAATTGGTTTTACCTTCACTTTACCGAAAACAATGGCATGGCCTTTGGGGTAGAACTGGGAGGTATTGTAGGCAAATTGATTCTCACCATTTTCAGACTCCTTGCTGTGATAGGCATTTGCTGGTATTTGCTGAAGCAAATAAGTATTAAAGCACACAAAGGGCTCATAGCCTGCATTGCACTCATTTTGGCCGGGGCCATTGGCAATATCATCGACAGCATGTTTTATGGGGTTTGGTTCGAGAATCTGGTGACTTACGATATGGATAAGGGAAAATACTTTTTGGGAAGAGTGGTCGACATGCTATACTTTCCCATTATAGAAAGCCATTACCCTTCTTGGTTCCCGTTTTGGGGAGGGCAGAATTTCACTTTTTTCCGTCCCATTTTTAATATTGCCGATGCCAGTATAAGCACAGGCGTGATTGCTATCATCGTTTTTCAGAAAAGATTTTTTGGCAGCAAGGTTGAGGAAACCGAAATGGAAGAAAGTGAAAATGTCGAAACTTCGGAAATGGACCCCGAAACTCATCCTACCGAGTTGAATGGCGATACCGAATCTCAGGAGAAAGCATCACCACCGGCACTTGGTGATATATAAGCATTCGGGCATCTGAATATCTAAAAAAAAAGTTACGGCTAATTTTGCTTATCCTTCTTAGCCGGATCAAAAGCGATTAAAAATCAAAAACAATTTTTAGCATTTAATCACAAATCACAATGGCCTTTTTCATGTGCTCGATTTTTTTCGGAGCAAAACTTTTAAATATCCAAAGTTACCCTTCCAAAACATTTGCCCTCTATCTTTGCCTGCTTGAAAGGTAAAATTTTTGACACATCAGTTAAACCGGAACGGGCGATTCTGGTGGGAGCCGACTTGTATAAATACGCCAAGGGAAAAAGCACGGAATACCTGGAAGAATTGGCTTTTTTGGCCGAAACTGCAGGTGCTGAAAGCATCAAAGTATTTACACAAAAACTTGAACGCCCCCATCCTAAAACCTACTTGGGTGAAGGGAAACTCAAGGAATTGGCTGACTATATTAAGGACTACGAAATAGATGTGGCCATATTCGACGATGAACTCAGCCCTTCTCAAACCCGCAATTTAGAGGATGAACTCAAATGTAAGATTATTGACCGCAGCATGCTCATTCTGGATATTTTTGCTAAAAATGCCAGAACTGCCACGGCCAAAAACCAGGTTGAGTTGGCCCGAAACGAATACCTTTTGCCCCGTCTTACCCGAATGTGGGGACATCTCGACCGACAAAAAGGGGGTATAGGGCAAAGGGGAGCCGGTGAAAAGGAGATTGAAACCGACCGAAGGGCGATCAGGCATACCATTTCTCTGCTTAAGGCCAAATTGAAGGAATTGGACAGCCAAAACCAGATTCGGCGTAAAAACCGCAGCGCAATGTCAAAAATTGCGTTGGTGGGATATACCAATGTGGGCAAGTCGACCATCATGAATTTGATAACAAAGGCCGGCGTATTGGCCGAAAATAAGCTTTTTGCCACCCTGGATTCCACAGCGCGAAAAGTGGTTTTCCCCAACCCGGACCCTATGAAAGCACCAATTGTTTTTATCCTATCGGATACCGTTGGTTTTATCAGAAAGCTTCCCCATCAACTGGTTGAAAGTTTCAAATCTACGCTTGATGAGGTTTTAGATGCCGATATATTGCTTCATGTGGTGGATGTTTCTCATCCCGGATTTGAAGAGCAAATGGAGGTGGTTAAAGCCACCCTCGACGAGTTGGGTGCTGCTGAAAAAAAGAGCATCATTGTGTTCAATAAAATTGACCAATACAAGCCCAATGCAACCCATGACGATATTTTTGAGGATACCACCATCTATGACATTAACTTATTGAAAAAAAGTTGGATGGCTAAAGAAAATTCACCTGTGGTGTTTATTTCTGCCCTTAAAAATGAAAATATTGAAGAACTGAAAAGTCAAATTATTCAAATGCTCTGAAAACTTTAAACTTTTTATGGATAAATTAAATCTCTGTCATAACTTTGGGTCACAGTTTTTTTGAGTTTATACGTCACTATTTATGTTAATTTTGAATGACCCCAAATGAGGATTCATTTTCTACTAATTTTTTTGACTTTTTTCTTTCATCAAATTCATGCCCAAACCGGTTGGGAGGCATGGGAGGAAATTTATAACGACAGCGCGACTTCCGTAGAAGTGCAGTTTCGTCTTTCCGATAACAGCTGTGATGCGGGCGGCAAAAAATATAAATTTAGAACCCGGGTCAAGGGTCAACTTAAAAGCTATGCCTTTTTTGTAAACTGGAAAATGGAGTATACCGATTGCAATGGACTGCAATATTATCAACAAAACTCTGTTCCGGTTTGGCAGGAAGGTGGGGGAGTTGCTTCAGAAATTCCAAATGAATCTATCGACGATATTTTTACGGCCATGTCACTGGACAAAATGTATTACGATGTGGATGGGGAGTTTACCCAAAGAAGCGGGTCAGGAACCTTGGGCATCTTTAAATCGGTAGAGGCCAAAGCCATTCTGGGCAAAAATCGAATCAGCTATGGTGAATCGGTACTGCTTTCGGTGAGCGGAGGTGTGCTTGGAGAAGGCGCTGAATGGGTTTGGTATGAAGACTCCTGTGGAGGGGAAGCTTTGGGAAAAGGACTGAGTTTTAAGTTTCAGCCTGATGAAACCACCACATATTTTGTAAGGGCTGAAGGTAGAGACAATGTCACTATCTGTAGGCAGCTGACGGTACAAGTGAATGCCAACAGTCGTGAACCGTCCGGCGTGAGTATTAAATTTCCTCCCTGTAAAGGCACACCGAATACCTTGAAGGTAACAGGAGGACATCTGGGCGTTGGTGCGTCATGGAAATGGTATGAAGACAGCTGCAACGGAAATTTTATTGGCATTGGAAATTATATCACCATTATTCCAACACAAAAAACCAGATATTATGTGAGGGCTGAGGGCAAAACCAATGTAACGGCCTGTGCTTTTATTGAGGTTATTCCCATGGACGTCTCCAGCGAACCTACCGATTCAATACGCCTCTCCTCATCCTCTGTTTGCGAAGGCGACAGTGTAACGCTTTCCATGAGCGATAAAGGACTTTCAGCCGATGCAAAGTGGGTATGGTCGAGAGATTTTTGCGGCGACGTTGCCATCGGAAGCGGCCCTCAAATAACTATTAATCTGGACAGCACCGCCTTAATCTTTGTCAGGGCCGAGGGACAGTGCAAGGTCACTCAATGCGTTCAATGCACGGTTACCGTAAATCAAAAATCAGTTGCTCCGGAAAAAATCTTAACAGTGCCCGACAGCGGAAAAATACTCAAGCGGAAAAATACGACGCTTTCTCTGCAAGGAGGCTATTTGGGAAAAAATGCCGAGTGGCGCTGGTATAAAGGGTCCTATCCCAAAGGGAAATTTATAGGCAAAGGAGAAACCCTGACCATTCGACCCAGAAAAAAAGCGAATTATTATGTATTGGCCAAAGGCGATTGCAATAAGACCATACCTAGTTCTGTGCTTATTAACCCCGTTAAACACCATTACTTCAGAAAACAATACACCCCTAAATTAGGATATGCCTATCATTTCGGACTGGGAGTCGGAATTGAAAATACCGAATTTTTTCAAGCCATGCCATTTACCAAGCGCGATTCAACAGGCAAACTTTTACAAAGAGATACCCTTACCAATTTTGTAAACGCCTCAGGTTACAGGTTCGATTTAGTGCTTCATCCCGTCATGAATAAGTACCTCAGTTTCGGTTTATATGGGGGATTCGCAAAAGGGACCACCACTTTATTTTTATTTGGCAATAAAACAGAGGACGTTCTGAGTGAAACAGAAATAAATTATATCTATAAGCGCATTAATTATGGAGCCGAATTGGCCTTAGGGCTCAAACGAATCAAGATTCTGGGAATATACCAAACCTCTTCCCAGTCGAATGCGTATACCAAAACCATTACATCGGATAATTTTGTGAGAATGTATACCTACGAAGGCGCGTTTAAGAGAGAAATGCTAAGCCTTGGATTTCGATTCGGGGCTTACTACACCAAGGATCCCTCAAAAATGCCCGGAACCTTTGATGTGGTATACAATTTAAGCCGAACCTTACCCGGAAAGTTTCCTGCTCTGGCTTTTAAAGATTACAAAGACTTGTCGAAATGGAACGTTGGCCTTGGCCTTAATTACTGGGTGCAAAGCAGAGTTAGACTGAGAATAGATTTGATGTCGAATACCTTAAAAAAGGATCTACATACCATCGATTTAAATAATTTAAATTATTTGGCATCCATTGCTGTAAATATGGACCGATTTAATAAAATTAAGTTCAAAAAATGAGAAAAATAGCTGCTCTCGTTCCTGCTCTTATCTTACTTCTTTTAGTTATTTACCTAATCTCATCTCCTCAAAAATCAAATTATGAGATTAAAGAAGTACAAGAATGTTCCTCAGATAATTACATAGAGGTATCCAAGCTTTGCACTGAAATTAAAGAGGGCGAAAGTCTGACTTTTGATACCATTACCTATCTTCAATCGGGGAATTATTGTAAGCTCTCTAACATCCTCAGTGATTTACAAACCTTGGATAGCCTCAATAGTCAACCTGAATCCAACCGAAGGCTTCTGGCGAGTACTTTAACCCTCGCTTTGGAGAAGAAAATCGATCCGAGTTTAAAGCACTACAATTTCGATTCCCTTCATGCTATTTTATATTGGGCTGATCAATTTTACTATGCCAAGGAACTGGATACCGAGC
This sequence comes from uncultured Chitinophaga sp., assembly GCA_964617955.1. GTDB lineage: Bacteria > Bacteroidota > Bacteroidia > NS11-12g > UBA9320 > JABWCE01. The sequence goes on along the minus strand of CAZTXB010000003.1, from coordinate 35,678 downwards.
ATCAAAAATTTTACCGGGTCATACACCGCCATTGGTACAATTATGTAGCCAATAAACTGAGTCAGTATTACGATGCCAACAAAGATTTGTCTTTGGAGTTTCAATTCAATTTCCTGGTGGCTAAATGCACGTCGATGCACTATCCTCCTGACCTTAGGTTAACTACAACCACAAAAATTCTACAAAATTTAAATAGGCAAAAGTGGGCCTACCTGGCCAAGAGATTTTGGTTTGGAACCGGAACCGGATTTAAAATTGTATTGCTCATCCTTGGCCTCTTTACACTTTACGCCTATTATTGTGCTATCATAAATATTTTTAAAAGACCATGAGAAACAGACTACTACTCTTTACGCTGTTCTTTATTTTAGTTTGTATTTCCCTGAATGTTTTAAGTGTTGAATTAACAAAAAGACAATGTTATGATGAAACCTATGTAGAATTATCGTCTTCCAAATACGATAACGAGACCTACACGGTGATTTTAATGAACAAAAAAAATGAAAGAATAAGAGCAAAATACTTTGCAGCCCCCGATAATGGCAAGAGTGTTTATAAAAGGTATATCGATTGGAGCGCTAGGGTTCAAAATTTAGTTTTGGTATCCAGCGGTACCTACATGGACCAATGCGATAATCCTGAGACGGCCAAGCCTGTGGGCCTCACTATAGATCATGGAGTACCCGTCAATCAAAATTTAATTAACCACAAAATGGATGCCCTCGCCATTGTGTATCCATCGGGAGGATCGGATGGTGGCATCGTCGTTTCTAATCTTGCGTCAGGTGACCTCACACTCAAAGGAGGAGGCATTGATGAAAAACGAAAATTTGACCTCCGCAAATCGCCTTATGACCTTGATGATTTTATGGAATGGGCTAAAAAGCAAGAAGCCACAATTTTTCAAACACACTTACTGGTTTATAAAAACAACTTAAAGATCTCTTCAACCAACTCAAACACAGCCAAAAGGGAGAGGCGTTTTTTCGCCATGGGAAGCGATGCCGATGGACAATGGTATAATATAATACTGAATTGTCCTTCAAGCAATTCGCTTTACAATTCATCTAAAAAGGCACTGGATTTTCTTAATAAATACAAAGAGATTAATGTAAGTTATATGATTAATCTCGATACCGGATGTCAAAATGTTATGGAACTCAGAAACAGCAACTGCCAGGTAAACAAGTCGGTAACCGGCACGCAGGAGGTAAGCAGTGCCGTTAACTTGCTGGCCTTTTATTTTCAATAAGATGAAGCAAAAAGGGGGATTTAGGATTTCGATTTTTTTTCTCCTGTTGGCGAGAACATTCGCCCAAGGGCAGTCGCCCATTGCGCACTATTCATTCGACAATGGTTTGGCCAATGATTTATCCGACTATCAAAACCATGGGACCATTGTAGGGGGCGTGCAAATGGCCGCCGACCGTTATAACAATCCTTGTGGCGCTCTTTTTTTTAACGGAGTCAATGGTTATATAGAGGTTCCCAATTCCCCCTCCTTAAGCTCACCGGGCAATGCTTTTACAGTAAGCTGTTGGTTCAAAATGCAAAAGACTACTTATTCCGACGATAAATGGCTTACCCTCATTTGCAAAGGCGATGTATTAGGCGAATCTACACTAAATCCGCAATACAGAGCTCAGGTTTTCCAGTCGGCCAATCAAAGTACCATTTCAATAAATACTGAATTTACGGAGTACGATTATCGCTTTAACGACCACCTTTTCCTCACCGATGAATGGCATTTTTATGCCTTGGTTTACAATGGGCAATCGGTAAAAACCTATTACGACAATGTTGAAATATGGGAATTTCCTTATCGCAATACCCTGGTTAAGAACAATGCCCCCCTACATATAGCCAAAGATATTCCCGGAGCCATAGAATATTTTGGCGGATGTCTGGACGATCTGAGAATTTACAATACAGCCTTAAATCAGCAACAAATTTCAAAAATTTATAAAGACGAGACTTATGCCGCCTTCGACAACGATTTTAATTTTATTTGTCCAAATAACATAAAGGTACAAACCGACAAAGGAAAATGCGCGGCTACTGTCGATTATGATCCACCAGAGGTGAAAGTAAATTGTGGCTCGGGTAAGGTGGTTCAGATTTCAGGAATAGCAGCATGTGATGAGTTTCCGGTTGGCACCACTACCCAGGTTTTTGAAGCTACTAGTAATCAAGGCATTAAAAAATCGTGCTATTCTAAGGTCACGGTGGTTGATAAGGAAATGCCCATATTTAAGGCGGTAAACGATACCATTATTTATATGGATGAAGGCGCTGTGAAAGGAAAATCGTATAGTTTTTCATTGCCCATGGCATTTGACAATTGTGGACTTTCTGTTAAGCAAAAAAACGGTCCGACAAGTGGGTCTCTTTTTCCGCCCGGAAAGAATGTCCTTAGCTTTGTGGCTACTGACAATGCCGGAAACCAGACCGAAATATCCTATATTGTTTACGTACTTGAAAGAGATAAGCCTAAAAGCAAAAATTGTCCATACGATATCGTTAAAGTAAATGATGCCGGCATATGTGGCGCCTTGGTGAACTTCGATGCCACTGACCCATCGACCGGCCTAAATTCGGTATTGCTTGAAGGAAAAGTGAGTGGCAGTGAATTCATGGTAGGAGAGTCAACAATCAAACTGGACCGCAACCCTGAATGCGAATTTAAAATCACGGTTAAGGATACCGAAATTCCAAAGATAAGGTGTCCAAAAGACACCATTATATACATGGATTCACCCGATGGAGGAACGGTGGTGAACTTTGATTTTCCTACAGCCAAAGACAATTGTAAAGTCGACTCTCTATACCAAACCGAGGGAATACCAAGTGGCAGCTTATTTAGCATTGGCAAAACCGTAAACAGTTTTAAAGCAGTGGATGCATCGGGCAACCCGGCCTTTTGCAGCTTTGTAGTAGAGGTGCGCTCCTCGCTGAACAAAGTCGACCCCCCACAGCCTAAAATTGTGGTAAAAGAGGGCTTACCCGACTCTGTTCGCTACTACAAAACGGCCATACAATTTAAGAAATGTATACTCACCGTGGTACTTTATGACGATAGCAAACAGGACATGGATACGGTTTCGGTTTATTTTAACGGTAAGGAAATCATTGAAAAGGAATTGATTAAAATTAAGAAGAACGGCACCCTTAACAAGGCCCTTGTCTTGGAACCGGGCAAAAACAACTATTTTATTTTTAAGGCCTGGAATGAAGGTCAAATCAGCCCAAACACCCTGAGGGTAGAGTTTTATGAAGGCTATTATCTCGATAATTTAAACAAACTTACCCGAAAAAAACCTGTTAAATCCATAACAATGCACGCCAAAGTAGGCATTGCATCAGCCATTTCCCTCAGATGTAAAAATTAATAACCCATGCTAAAAAGAAGAGGACTTACTTTTTCAATTTTACTGTTAATAGCATCTATCGTCGCACTGGGATTTTATAGATCGTCAGGCATTGGCGCGCGTTCAGCTGGAATATTAAAAAATGAAGGCGACACCCTTCAAACCTTAATTCAACGGTATGAAGGCATTAACCATTCGATGGATTCATGTCTGAATTTGATGGTCCTTATGAAAAAAAGATTGGAGCTGGTTGAGCAAAAACTCATCGAGCTGCGCAGGGAACTTTCTCAGGACAGTGCCTTTTACATTAAGCTTCAAAACACTGTGACAGAAGAATTCTCAGAGGGGCAAAGTAGGGCTACAGCAGATAGCCTTACCCAACTTACGATGAGGAGAATTTCCGTGCTTACCGCGGTTCTCAATTCCATGGGGTATGGGCAATTGGAAAAGCAGATGGCGGCATTAAAAGCAAAGCGCTTAATTGTTCTTTATGCTTTGCAAAAACAAATATTAACAACCGAGAAAGGGGAGTCGGTTAACTTTAAAGGAGTCACCATTCGTTTCTTTGTAACCCATTTGGACAGTCACTTCCTCCAGCTCCATCTTCTAAGGCCAAAACATAAGTCGAGCTTGGCTCATGTAAAAGCAATGCTGGAAAGCAAAAACCTGCTGCCATTAATGATTACCAATGCCGGTATGTTCACGCCCAGCTACGAACCTCAAGGTTTGTATATTGAAAGCGACCCGACCAAAAGGTATCCATTGGACATAACGACTCCAAAAACATTGGTTAATTTTTATTTGCAACCCAATGGCGTTTTTTATCTCGACGATAAGGGGTTGCCCCATATCGATACTACTGCAGAATACTTGAGGCTTCAAAAATCAAAAAGGGCAAATGTGGTTCTGGCAACTCAGTCGGGACCTATGCTGGTTATAAATGGGCGATTGCATCCGGCCTTTATAAAAGGGTCGAACAACGCCAAAATAAGAAGCGGTGTTGGCATTATCAATTCAAGGAAAGTCGTTTTTGCCGCAACCCTTTCGGGCAGTAATTTTTATGATTTTGCTCTCTTTATGCGCGATGTACTCCAATGCAAAAACGCTCTGTTTTTAGATGGTGCTATCTCAAAGATGTATCTGAAAGATGTTGACTCTACCATGCTGGGAGGGGAGTTTGGGCCCATTATTTCAGTTTCAGCAAAACGAAAGAAATAAGGGAATGGTTCACTTATGCGAAAATGGCCAATGAGGTTTAAAAAATTTAATTCTGAATCGTAAACTTCAGGTTATACTTTGTCCCGTTCGTATAAATGCTGATAAAATACATACCGGATGCCCACACGCTCGTATTTAATAAAAATTGATGCTCACCCACCTCCCTGCTCATAATGGATTTTCCATGGATGTCGAAAACTTCAATTTTTTGCATAGTTCTTGATTCTGACACAATTTTTAAGATTTCAGAAGCCGGATTGGGGTAAATTTGGATAGGTTTATTCTCCAAAATGGAAATACTTCCTTTGGCAGCTAATTTTATACCGATGGTATCATTTCCAACACAGCCTTTATCGTCAGTTGCTTTTACACTGTACGTCCCTTCCTTTGTAACTTTAATGGTCTGTGTTTTTTCAGAGGTACTCCATTCATAAGCTTTAAATCCGGGACCGGCGTCCAAAATTTCATCAATTGGAAAATCGGGATTTAATAGTCTATCAGGGCCCAAATTAACTTTGGGTATTGGGTTAAGGGTAACGATCAGCGTGTCATTAGCCCTGCACTTTTGAAAATTGGAAACATCCACAAAGTACTTTCCGGGTTTTGTAACAGAAATAGATTGTGTATTGGCCCCTGTAGACCAGGAATACAAAAAGCCTGGGCCTGGGTCTAAAAAAATATTAAAAGAGGTATTTGTACAAAACGAAGTGTCATTCCCCAAATTGATTTTAAGCTTCGGATAAAAGGTTAAGGTCACTGCGCCTTTTCCCTTGCAATTGTTGCTGTCGGTAACTTCCACTTCGTAATAACCATTTTTAAAAATGTTAATGTGTTGCTGCGTTTCCGTTGTTGACCATTTGTAGGCTTTATAACCCTTTCCTGCATTTAACTGAATAAATGCCCCATTTTCTATACAATAAGAAGTGTCATTTCCCAAGCTTACGATGGGGTCTGTATTTTTCTTAACTACCACCGTATCAAACCCTTCACAATTGTTCTTGTCAACGACCTTTACGCTGTATTTACCATCCGATTTTACATTAAGTGTTTGGGTAACAACCCCCGTATTCCATTGATAGGTTTTAAATCCTGAGCCCGCATTTAAATTATAATTAATGCCATTTTTCTCACAATAGGCTGTGTCTTTTCCGATGTTCAATTTTATTTTAAGAAAATTGCTGATGGTTATGGTATCGCTATTATAACACCTTGCATCGAACACCTTAACCCAATAAGTTCCCAACTTATTGATGCTTATTTTTTGTAGGGTATCGGCTGTCGACCAAGTGTATTTTTTAAAACCGGTACCTGCATTTAAAATATGGTTAAAGCTTCCCACGTCGCAAATACTTGTATCCTTGCCCAAATTTACCTTAGGAGGAGCTGCTGCTTTTACCTTGTAAGGGACCCGTTCGCTTTCACATTCCACAACCTTTGAGTAATGAAGACTGCCGACCAGCGTATAACTTTTCCAATCTTTAAAGTAAGAACAGGTGCTCGATTTTAAATTCAATGTCAAATCCGAATTGCTATAGGTTACCGGGGTTAACAAGTCGTTGTTGAGGTTTGCACGCGGAAAGGTGCAGTAAAGGTAAAATGAATATAAGGTGTCTTTCATCAAGGCAAATGGCTTCTTTAAAGGGATATTGAGCAATTGATAATCGTAGCTCGTTTTGAGAGAAAAGGAGTCAATGCGTGTCCACTTATTGGGCTTATCTTCAAAACCGTAAGAGGACCCTTTCTTGTAGTAAAGGGTCGCAAATTGAGGAACAGTGGGGCTATGATGAAAATAGCTTGCCAAACTGTCGATGTTCAGGTTGATTTTCGGGGTAACCTCGAAAAAAAATCCGTTGTTCCTGGTGCTGCATTCACTGAGCTGCGCACCGGGCCTTGTTTTTATAAAATCCGATTTAATGTTCGCAGATTTTGAGGTGATGTAGAAAGCAGTATCCCTTTTTAAATCCTTAATAGCGATGGTTGGCTTATCGCTTATTAACTTTCCTCCATTTGAGGCCGTGTACCATTTATAAATCGTATTGACCGGGTACCGAATACCCAAAGTATAGGCTTGATTGCTACACACGGTATCAAAACCAGCCATGGGTTTTGGGGTGGACTTTCGCAATACTTTTAAAAGCGAAAGCGTATCATTCTCCCTGAATTCATCACTTGAAAGGTTTAGAAGGGCCTTAAAGGTATAGCGGCCCCCTTTGCTTGTGTTAAACTTTTTAAAGATGAGGGTGTCGGATGTGTTTGATTTTAAGGTTTTTGTATAGTTGGTCGACCCTGACCAGGAAAAGTTGGAATCGCTTTTAATATCAAAACTTACTGTGAAGTTTTTTTGATCCTTTAATCCCCTGTTTTTTATGATAACACCCGCTATAGTTGAATCAAGACCGCAATCCGGGAAATCGGCAGGGTAGAGCTTCGTGATACCAATGTCATGATCCAGATAAGTGAATTCATGCGCGCCTATATCAGGTTTTTTGGGGTTTCGTTTGTTTCCTTCAACATCTGTGGTTACGTTCGACAAGGAAACCCCGGCGCTATCCAGCTCGTAGGTGAAGGTTGATAAATCCGTATTGCTTTTAAACTTAACTTTTGCACTTATGGAATGGCTGTCCTTGCCAAATATTTTTTGAATCTCCGAAAGATCCGCAATGATATCGCTAAACCAATTGTGAGAATAAATAGAAGCAAGGTAAGGCCCATCCGTATAAAAATTGTTGTAATCCATTTCACTGATGGCATCTTTAGCCTCCAATGTAAAATAAGCGGCCATCCCCCCGCTGTCGTTTACGATCAGGTTATTTTTAAATTTACAATTTTGTTTGCCGCCTTTTTTAAAACCAAAATTGACGCCATACCCCCTTCTGCTATTTACCAAAATGGTATTGTTGTATATCAGCAATTCATTCCCATTATCAATGTATAGGCCAGTTCCGGTTCCTCCTTTCAAGTCGAGTGCAGTGTCTTTTTCGTAGAGGAGACTAATGGCGTTATTTACAATTTGCGGAGGATTGGTAAATGTACTCGCCGATTGAAAAACCATGATTCCGTATCCTGCATTTTTAATAATAATCTTATTTTCCATGGTTAGGCAGGCCACACAAGAAGCGATAGAAAAACCGCTGGAGCCCCTGTCGGAAGTGGCTTTATTCTCAACGTAATTTTTTATGATTTTAGCAGAGACAAGGGTTTGGACATTGACCGATTCATGCGCCTGTCGGTAAAATTTATTGGCTTCAATGACTACTCCCTTCAAATAACTTGATCCAAAATTTCTTAAGAAGATGGCTCTCACGCCACCGGTAAATGTGCAGTTCAAAATTTTTAAACTATCTGTCCCTCTGGTCGAGCTATTGGTTAAAATATTATGTTCGGCATACAGGTAAGCAAAGGCCGTATCCAATCCCTGAAAAGAACAGCCATTGAAAGTTACATTCAAAGTGGTATCCATAAAGTTAATGATGGTTCCATATTTGGAAGGTTTTAAGGCAACAAACTCCAGGGAATCAAATTCTATATATCCCTGACCAACTTTAAAAATAAAGTTCGAATCGGTTGAAGGCATGTTTTTTTTAAAAATAACAGGAGCAGAATTATTAGGATCGGGTGCTACTTTAATCCGATTCGAATAGCTAGCACCTTTTACTTTTTTTATCATAATGCGTTCGTAATAGGTACCACTCCTTACATTCAACCTCACATCTCCGCTGATTCCTTTTTTAGAAAGGTAAAAAAAAGCACTGTCTAAGGTTTTAAAATCAGGAGAACTTCCCCCAACACTGTAGTTTCCGGAATATTGACCAGAGGAAATATGAGCCAAAATGAACCCTATAATCAGAAAATTTATTCTTAAAATTTTAGCCATTTTAAAGTGTGATTTAAAGCTGCAAGTAAAAGATTTATTTTTGAAAAAAGGGGCAGAGAAAATGGTTTTCCGAAAGCCCTTTTTTAATGAGCAACCTATAGCTACAAACCTTGAAGTGACTTAAGGTATTAAACTTTTCATTTGTTTTAGATAAATACAACCTGCCATAAATTGTATTAAAACTCCCGTGTTCATTCCATCATAAAAAACCTAAATTTGCGCCTTTGTAAATTTTATGATTCATGTAACACTTCCGGATGGCTCGGTAAGGCAGTACCCAAAAGGAACTACAGCTATGGATATCGCCCGTGGAATAAGCGAAGGATTGGCACGGAATGTTTTGGCAGCCAAAGTCAACGATGAGGTTTGGGACAGTTTTCGTCCAATCACCGGCGATTGCTCCTTAAAGCTGCTCACCTGGGATGACCAGGAAGGTAAATCTACCTTTTGGCATAGCTCTGCGCATATTATGGCCGAAGCCCTCGAAGCGCTTTACCCTGGCGTAAAGTTAGGCATAGGCCCACCGATTGAGGCTGGATTTTACTACGACGTGGATTTCGGAGGTCGCCCCTTCACGGCTGATCAGCTTCCGGCCATTGAGGCCAAAATGCAAGAGTTGGCCAATGCCGATAATGCTTTTTCCAGAGAGGAGGTCTCTAAGCAGGAAGCGATTCAATATTTTACCAAGAAACAAGACCCTTATAAACTCGAGTTGATTGAAGGTTTAAGTGATGGACAAATCACCTTTTACCATCAGGGCAATTTTACCGATTTATGCCGTGGCCCCCATATTCCTTCTACAGGAAAAATCAAAGCCGTAAAACTTTTAAATATTGCCGGTGCGTATTGGCGGGGCGATGAAAAAAACAAACAACTCACCCGTATTTATGGCGTAACCTTTCCAAAAGCAAAGGAACTTACCGAATTTCTCTTCGTGCTTGAAGAAGCCAAAAAGCGCGACCACCGCAAATTGGGTAAAGAACTCGAACTTTTTATGTTTTCTGAGAAAGTAGGTCAGGGCCTCCCTATCTGGCTGCCTCGTGGAACCATGGTTCGCGAACGGCTTGAGCGGTTTATGAGGCAGGAACAACAGCAGAGGGGCTACGTTCAAGTGGTGACCCCACATATTGGGAAAAAGGATTTATATGTAACCTCAGGACACTACGAGAAGTATGGTAAGGACTCCTTTCAACCCATACATACCCCTGAGGAGGGTGAAGAGTTTTACCTCAAACCTATGAACTGTCCTCACCATTGCGAAATATATGGCCATAAGCCGCGGTCTTATAAGGAATTGCCTGTACGTATTGCTGAATTTGGAACCGTTTATCGCTATGAGCAGTCGGGAGAACTCAATGGATTAACCAGGGTAAGAGGCTTTACCCAAGACGACGCCCATATTTTTTGTACAGCCGATCAGATTAAAGACGAGTTCAAAGCTGTAATTGATTTGGTAAAACACGTATTGACCAAACTCAATTTTGAAAATTATACGGCACAAATCTCTCTTCGCGATAAGGAAAACCGAGAAAAGTATATCGGAAGTGAAGAGAATTGGGAAAAGGCAGAAAGGGCCATTATAGAAGCTTCCGAAGAAAAAGGGCTTTCTACAGTAACCGTTTATGGCGAGGCGGCCTTTTATGGACCCAAGCTCGATTTTATGGTAAAAGATGCCCTTGGTCGTTCGTGGCAGCTCGGCACCATACAGGTAGATTATAATTTGCCTGAACGCTTTGAATTGGAATATATTACCAGTGAAAATACAAAAGCGAGACCCGTGATGATACACCGTGCTCCATTCGGTTCTCTCGAGAGATTTTTAGGCGTGCTCATTGAACATTGCAGCGGAAATTTCCCACTTTGGCTCACCCCGGATCAGGTTGCGATTTTACCCATAAGCGAAAAGTTTGAGGAATTTGCAAAAACGCTTTTAATTTATTTGGAAAAATCCGATATTCGCGGCCTTGTTGACGATAGGGCCGAAAAAATAGGCAGAAAGATAAGGGACGCTGAGTTGAAAAAAATCCCCATCATGTTGATTGTTGGAGAAAAGGAGATGGAAAACAATGAAGTGTCGGTGAGGGTGCATGGTGAAGGAGATAAAGGCTCTATGAAAACGGATGAATTTATACAATATTTTAAACAAAAATTAATATAAGAAATTATAGAAACCCCAGATAAAAATAACCCAAAGCCGGTTGAACCTGTTCAGGTGCCACCGGTGCAGAGTCCAGCACCCTATGTAAGAACCCCTGGTTTTAGGCGTCCTCCGGTTAGAATTGAATTGCATAAAATCAATGCAAGAATCAGCGCGGATCCAGTGAGGTTGGTAGGCGACAATGTAGAAACGGGTATTGTGAGTTTGAGAGAGGCTATGGAAAAAGCCGATGAGCTTGAGTTGGATTTGGTTGAGATTTCTCCAAAAGCTGATCCCCCAGTATGCCGCATCGTAGATTATAATAAGTTCTTATACGAACAAAAGAAAAAAGCAAAAGAACTAAAAGCCAACTCCACAAGGGTTGAAATAAAAGAAATTAGGTTCGGACCGAACACCGATGAGCATGATATTGAATTTAAAACCAAGCATGCTACAAAATTTTTAAATGAAGGACATAAGGTGAGAGCCTATGTGTTCTTCAGAGGAAGAACCATAATTTACAAAGACCGTGGCTCAAAATTGTTAGGCGAATTTGCCGAGAGTTTGAGCGAAATTGCCAAAGTTGAAATGGAACCAAAAATGGAAGGCAAAAAAATGTTTATCATGTTGGCTCCAAAACCAAAAAAATAAGAATTTAAGAACGTTGAACTCATGCCAAAATTAAAAACCAATTCCAGTGCAAAAAAGAGATTTAAAGTTACCGCCTCAGGTAAAGTAAAATATAAGCACGCCTTTAAAAATCACATCCTTACCAAGAAAACCCACAAACGCAAAAAGGGACTTGGTTCTCCGGCCTATGTTGATGATACCAATATGGCCAATGTGAAGTTTATGCTAAAAATGTAATTAGAAACTTGAAATTTAGGGGAAAGAATATTTTACAATTCATACCTTGAACGCCAAATAATTAAAAAAGACTAACCCGCATGGCAACAAAGAGGGTTGAAACATTACCGCGCCATGCATTAATCAATTAAAACAAAATGCCAAGATCAGTAAACCACGTAGCCTCCAGGGCTCGCAGAAAAAGAATCCTCGAATTTGCCAAAGGCTATTGGGGACGTAGAAAAAATGTATGGACGGTTGCAAAAAATGCCGTTGAAAAAGGATGGACTTATGCCTACCGCGACCGCAAAACCAAAAAACGCAATTTTCGCGGATTATGGATTCAGCGTATCAATGCAGGAACCCGAATGTATGGGTTGTCTTACTCAAAGTTTATGAGCCTTTACCACAATTCAGGTTTGGAAATGAACCGCAAAGTGTTGGCAGATTTAGCCATGAACCACTCCGAAGCTTTTAAAGGCGTGGTCGACTATGTGAAATCTAACGGCACTGTAAAAACAGTTAAAGAGAAGCCTGTAGTGGTTGAAGCGGTTGAAGAAACCCCAAAACCAAAAGCACCTAGAAAAACCAAGGTAGCTGCAGCTGAAGTGCCTGCACCAACAAGCGAAACACAAGCCGAAGAGACTTCTACACAAAGCGATTCAGCTGAATAAAAAATTTTAAAAAGCAAAATCCCCGGTAAACCATTGCCGGGGATTTTTTTTTTAAGGACTTTCCATTTTAATGGATAAGGACGATAAATGGGGGATGAAAGCACAGGATAGAGTCTAATCTAGGGCCTGCTGAAAAACACTTAAAGGCTTGATGTGATGAGGTTCATTAAAAACTTTATTGCTTTTAATGCACGTTAAATTTAGTGAACCATGAAAATATCGTGCATCGAATGGCTTCAGAAAGACGTTAGTTCATTGCACGTCCCTTACTTCGTCGGCTTCGGCTCGAGGTACGGCAAAGTACATCTTCGCCTTGCCTCCTTGTAATGAACGCACACTGAACTTTTTCAGCAGGCCCTAATCTATTCCTGTGCTAACATTCATTGCACTCAACCCAAAGGCCTCCTCATGATGGTGAAAGGATCTAATGCTCATTTTATTCCCCTTATTTCATAGAACTTCAATGTAGAATATCATCAATACACTGTATTTCTTTGCAGAAAAATTACTTATTTTAGCTGCTAAAGAAATGAAAGCACTTGTTAAAAATATCCTAGGCCTTGGTTTAAAAAGACGAATTCTTTTTGGGTTTTTAATTTTAATGAACATCCAGCTAAAGGCTCAAATACTCGTTCATACAGATACCCTGAATAGCAGTAACACCTCGACAAACGAGGTAAAAACTATTTTTTGTGATAGCCTGAGCTGTACCTTCTCCATTGTTATTCCATCAGCCGTAAAGGCCCATTATCACCAGCATCATACCGAAAATGTAATGGTGATTGATGGGGAAGCATGGATGCTTTTAGGCGATAAGGAATTTAAAATCAAGAAAGGAGATTTAATTGTGATACCAAAAGGTACCGTTCATTCGGTAAGGAATTTAGGCGAAACGCCCCTAAAGGTTATTTCTATTCAAGCTCCCTTTTTTGATGGAAAAGACCGGGTTCAGATGCATTAAAATTAAATGATAACATTCTGGTTTATTGAGAATAAATGATTTTATTCGCCTAAAATAATCCATTTATGGTCAGAATTAAACGGGCGTTAATGTTCATAGGCCTTTGTACAAACTTCCTCACTTTGTACGCCCAAAACTGGGAAAAAAAGCGCAGTATTCCCCTATCATTGGCGTTTCCAGTGGTAGTTGAGCTGAGGGGAAATATTCATGTGATGGGCGGTGGTGGCCCCTTGGGTGCAACGGATATTCATTTGCGTTACAAACCGGCTCTCGATCAATGGGATACGCTTCCATCCTTGCCTTATTATGCTCAGCAAGCGGCCGGCGCCGTTGTGAATGACAAGATTTATTTCTGCGGAGGAGGGTTTCCAAATACCGGTAACCGACTGGATAATTTATACTATTATGACCCGGATTCTGTAAAATGGTTTGCTGCAGAGAAAATGCCGGTTGCTACCGCCATTCACAAGGCCATAGGGTTTGATAATAAAATGTTTGTCTTAAGCGGGCAGCCAAATAAGACATTATGCGAAACCTACGACCCGGGCAGCAAAACCTGGGTACAAAAAAATGCTTTGCCCGATCAGAATTTCTGGTATTCGGCCATAGCGGCAAGTAAGAAGGCCATCTTTCGCTTTGGCGGTGGTGGCTATACTGTGCCAACACGCTCTGCTCATATTTATGAGAAATCAGGCGACAGTTGGGCAAGTTTGCCTTCGCTTCCTGTGCCCCTTCATGCGCCTGCAGCTGCCATGCTCAACGACAGTACGGTTTTTATATCCGGAGGTTATAATGCCGGCGCAACCTATAACACCTCTTATTTGTACGACGTTGTTAAGCGCGTTTACTACAACAGTGATACCTTGCCCTATGGAATCAATTACCACAGCATGGTGATGGCCCAAGGCTGTGCCTATTCGGTTGGGGGCTATAACACTGCCGAGCCCAATGCCGGTATCACCTTGTTAAGAAACTGCGCCCCTCAGGCAAAATCGGTAGCCCATTTTTCCAATCCTATCAAACTTAAACCTTACACATTTATACATACCGGAGATAAAATGAGCATTGCCTTCTTGCATTCGACGCACTCCTATGATGTTGAAATTAATAACCATTTAGGTCAATTGGTTCACGCGCGCCAATTAGATTTGGGTTTAACTGAATTCAATTCCGGCGATTATGCCAAAGGGAGTTACACTGTTAAGATTTCAGGAAAGGATGTAGTTTTCTTTGAAAAGTGGCTGGTATATTAACCTTATCGGGTTTTTAGATACTGGAGAGGAGAGGAATGCTTTGGCCTAGAAGCTGGCCTAAGCCATTTATAAAAAAATTGTGATCCGGAAGGGATTCGAACCCCTGACCCACAGATTAGAAATCTGTTGCTCTATCCAACTGAGCTACCGGACCAAATTAAAAACACCCTCCACAGGAGAGGGTTGTTGTTGGGGTGGCAGTCCCGAAAGCTTTCGGGAGAACCTACGACCTTCCCGACCTGAAGTCGGGACGCGATACCGGGCTACGCTACACCCAAAAAATAATTTCAAAAAATGTTGTCCTCACGGAGAACTTAAAGTCGGGGTGGCAGGATTCGAACCTACGACCTCCTGCTCCCAAAGCAGGCGCGATACCGGGCTACGCTACACCCCGAAAAATTTTAATGACTTACATTTCAACATCCTCTATATTCCTCACATTTCCTACTACACTATTTCTTATCCTCACCCTTCGAACCTACGACCTTCCCGACCTGAAGTCGGGACGCGATACCGGGCGAAGTTTATCCCGATTTTTATCGGGACTACACCCCTAAAATATGGTGCGGAGAGGGGGGGATTCGAACCCCCGGTACAGTTTCCCGTACGACAGTTTAGCAAACTGTTGGTTTCAGCCACTCACCCACCTCTCCAGTAATACATTTTTTTTGAAGGATTACCGAAGTACTTATTCTTCAAAATCTCACATTTAATTGCCTTTTGCGAAGAAAAAATTTTGCAAAAGCGCTTTTTTTTGAGAGGCGCAAATATAAACCAATTTATTTGTCACTTTCAATAAATTTAAAGTCAATTTTTTTGCATCTTTTTTTCACGTTTATTTTTTTATTAATATAATTCCCTAATCTTGCTACGTTAAAATATTAAACTCGGACCATGGCGCAAAAAAACGCATTATATATACCCATAGACCTCAAAATATACTCTTCAACAGAATGGTTAGCCGACAATAAAAAAAAGTACAGAACTGTTTTCGAAGCTGAAGAATGCACCTATGTTTATTGCGAATTCTCATGTTATAATCTGAAATTTAAAGAACAAGACTGGGATCTCAAATTGCATATTGTATGCATCGATTCAGAAAATAAACAACTGTGCAACCTGAATTGTGACCGGCTGGTTTCTCTCGACGACAATATAGTATACGTACGCGAAGGTTGGGGTACAAAAAATAAGGGTTTGTTTTGGAAACCCGGCGTGTATAAATGGCAAGCCTTCGTGGAAGACAAATTGATTTTTGAAAGACCGTTTTATATCCACAGCTTTGGAACCACTCAGGCCAGTGGCGAACCTTATTTTAAAATTGACAGTTTAAAGCTTTATGAAGGACCGGATGCCAATGTGAAATTGAACGACCGAACCTATTATTCAGTCTTCAATTTTAACTATACACGCTACGTTTGGGTAGAACTCAATGCCAAAAATTTAATAAAGGATGTGAATTATTGGGCATGTGAGCTCACTTTTAATTTTAGAACAAGCAATCATCTGTTAAAGGGCTCCATCACCAAACTGTTTTTTGTATACCCTCAGGATAATGAATTTTCAGTCACCATAGGATGGGGCTCCGACAAAGTAGGCACCTGGGGCAAGGACGATTATATCGTTGAAGTACTTTTTATGGACAAACTCCTGGTAAGCAAAGTATTTACCATTGGAGATGATTATCAGGAGGCGACCACAGAAGATTTTCAGCTCAACAATCCGGTTTATGACCTTGATACAGAGCCTCTGGACGAGTTGGATTTCGAAGACGAAACTGAAAACGCCCCCGAAACCGGCGTTATTCATCATACCAATGAAACGGTAGAGGTGATCATGAAGGAATTGGAGGGATTGATCGGGCTCTCTGAAATAAAAAACAAAATCAAGGAGTACAGCAATTATTTGGGATTTATTTCCCTGCGCAAAGACCGGGGTTTAAAGGAGAAGGAAAAAATAAGTTTACATGCCATTTTTAGAGGCAACCCGGGTACCGGAAAAACTACCGTAGCCAGGAAACTTGGAAAAATATACCATAGCCTGGGCTTGTTGTCGAAAGGCCACGTTTACGAGGTCGACAGAGGCGATTTGGTAGCAGAATTTATAGGCCAAACTGCCCCAAAAACGAAAGCAGCCCTTAAAAAAGCCAAAGGGGGAATTTTGTTCATTGATGAAGCCTATTCTCTTGCACGAAAGGACGACGATGCCAAGGACTTTGGAAAGGAAGTGATTGAGATGTTGCTGAAGGAGCTTTCCGATAATGAAGATATCGCCATTATTTGTGCCGGTTATCCTGCCGAAATGGATAATTTTTTGGAATCCAATCCCGGACTAAAATCCAGGTTTACAATGGCCTACGACTTTCCCGATTATCTGCCTCAGGAACTGATCAAAATTGCGGAATATGCCTGTGAAAAAAGGGGTATTTCACTCAGCGAGAAAGCTTCAGAGTTGCTTTATAAAAAATTGGTGGAGGCCTATCGCGAAAGAGACAAATTTTTTGGCAATGCCAGATTGGTGAACAGTTTGGTGGATGAAGCTAAAATGAACTTGGGGTTAAGGGTCATGAATACGCAGTTTCCTGAAAAACTTACCCCTGATGAACTTTCTTTGATTATGCCGGAGGACATCGAAAAACTTTCATTTAAAAAGAAACAAGCCTCAGCCGATATTCCACTGGATGAAGAATTACTGAAAGAATCGGTTAATAAGGTGAAACGCATGATTGGGCTGGAAACGGTGAAGGAGGATATCGACGATTTGGTAAAATTGGTGAGGTTTTATAATGAAACCGGTAGGGATGTGAGACAATCCTTTTCGCTTCACACTGTGTTTACAGGAAACCCCGGAACGGGTAAAACTACTGTTGCCAGGATATTGGCGCAAATCTACAAGGCACTTGGAATACTCGAACGTGGCCATCTCATTGAATGCGATAGACAATCGCTGGTGGGTGGATACGTTGGGCAAACCGCAATAAAAACGGCTGAAATTATTGACCGTGCTATGGGTGGAGTGCTTTTTATAGACGAAGCTTACTCGTTAACCGAAGGCGGACATAGCGATTTTGGAAAAGAGGCTATTGAAATATTGCTCAAAAGGATGGAAGATAGAAGAGGAGAGTTTATAGTGATAGCAGCCGGTTATACCGAAAATATGAAAAGGTTTATCGAATCCAATCCAGGCTTAAAATCACGCTTCGACAGGACTTTTCATTTCGAAGATTTCAAGGCCCCTGAACTGCTCGAAATTGCGAATAATCAGATTTCAGAAAATAACCTCAAACCGGATGAAGAAGCAGAAAAAGAACTCAAGCACATCATGGAATTGATGTACAACAGCCGGGATAAATATTTTGGAAATGGAAGGGCGGTTAGAAAACTGGTGGAAGAAATTGTGAGACACCAACATTTGCGTATGTCAGAAATTGCCTCTACCAAGCGGTCTAACGATATTATTTCTACGCTTACAGCTCAGGATATCAAGGAAATTAACCTCAAGGAAATTATCCAAAAAACAAAAACTTCAGGCATAGGATTTCAGCAAAATTCTTAGTCTCTCAATCATTTTTGAGGAAAACCAATTTTTGAGCCCATCAATTATTTAATGACCTATTTTATTTATAGGATCCTTTAGTTTTTCTTTAAGTTTTTAATTGCCATTGTTGGGTTTGAATTATATTGGAATCGTATGTAAATCACATATTAATTGTCGAGTGGAGGTAATGTGACTTCTTTGTTTTTCTTTGCATACGCACTAGCAAAATAAATGAAGAAAAAATGCAATGTTCTTGTAGCGCTTATTGTATTAAGCGCCATGGCTCCCTTAAATCTCAAAGCCGGCGATACCGCAAGCCGCAAACATCATTTCGAAGTGTGCTTCGGTCAATCTATTTTATACATTTCGAACAGCAGAACGGCAAACCTGCGCAACCTGGCCTCGATTATTGTTCCAACCAATTCAGCACTTTTTTTTGTGGAGTACCGACCCGACAAAAGAGTAAGGGTGCCGATTTTTTTAAATTTGGCCACTGAGAGTAAACAATACCTGGTCAATGGGCAGTTAATCAATGAAAGAGCTTCGCCAACTTTTGGCGGGGGAGCCCAATTCAGGGTGTTTAGAAAAAAAATTGATGAAAAATCAAAAATTGAGGTGGAAATTGGACCTCTGATGAGCGTGATTTTTGATAAAAAAAACAGAGTGAGGGTAGCTCCCATTTTGGCCGGCAGAGTTTGCTTACTCCGAGGAGAATACTTCGTAATGTATGCAGGTTGCAGTTATTCGCTGGGAATTAATGCCCTGGGAATGATTTACGGCACCGGTTCGCGCTTTTAATCAAAAATCCCCGTTGCCAATCTAAATTAGAAAGGCTATTTTCGCGGACTTTTATAAATCTATATTTAGTATATGCATTCAATAATCTATTTAGTCCCGGCTTTAGGGATCGTTGGCCTTATCGTAATGGCCGTAAAAAGTGCCTGGGTTAGCAAACAAGATGCAGGCGATCAAAACATGCAGGAGTTGGCCGGCTATATTGCAAATGGGGCCATGGCCTTTTTAAAAGCAGAGTGGAAAGTTCTGAGCGTCTTCGTTGTTTTTGCAGCCGCTTTATTGGCTTATTCAGGAACCATTCATGAAGTCAACGGACATGAAATTCATTCGAGTTGGATTATTTCAATCGCCTTTATTATTGGGGCCGTATTTTCGGCAACTGCCGGCTATATTGGAATGAAAGTGGCCACTAAGGCCAATGTAAGAACCACCCAAGCTGCAAGAACCAGCCTTAAAAAAGCTTTAAAAGTATCGTTTACAGGAGGAACCGTAATGGGTCTGGGCGTAGCCGGTCTGGCCGTTCTGGGATTGGGAGGTTTGTTCATCGTATTTCTAAATTATTTTGCAGACTTAGGCGCCAATACGGTGTTAACTTCCATTGAAGTGCTTACCGGTTTTTCATTGGGAGCTGAGTCCATTGCCCTTTTTGCAAGGGTTGGTGGTGGAATTTACACCAAGGCAGCCGATGTGGGAGCAGATTTAGTAGGTAAAGTTGAAGCGGGAATACCCGAGGATGATGTCAGAAATCCGGCTACCATTGCCGATAACGTAGGCGATAATGTGGGTGATGTTGCGGGGATGGGAGCCGACTTATTCGGATCTTATGTCGCAACCATTTTGGCGACCATGGTATTAGGACAGGAAATAAAGGTTACTGACCAATTCGGTGGCTTATCACCCATACTATTGCCAATGGTCATCTGTGGATTGGGAATACTCTTCTCCATTGTAGGTACCTGGTTTGTAAGAATTAAAGATGAAAAATCAAACGTTCAAAACGCTCTAAATTTGGGCAACTGGTCCTCAATTATATTAACGGTCATCGCATCCTATTTTGTGGTGATGTGGATGCTGCCCGACACCTTGGTTTTAAGAGATTATGAATTTTCGAAACTCAATGTCTTCTGGGCCATTGTAGTGGGTTCATTGGTAGGTGCTGTGATGAGCATTGTCACCGAATACTATACAGCCATGGGGAAAGCCCCTGTGAACTCAATTATACGTCAATCGGCTACCGGACATGCTACCAATATCATTGGGGGATTGGCCGTTGGGATGAAATCTACGGTAATACCTATTATCACTTTAGCAGCCGGAATCATGGCTTCTTATTACTTTGCCGGACTTTATGGTGTGGCAATAGCCGCAGCAGGGATGATGGCTACTACAGCTATGCAATTGGCCATTGATGCTTTTGGCCCAATAGCCGATAATGCCGGAGGAATTGCCGAAATGAGCCAACTGCCTCCCGAAGTGAGAGAAAGAACTGACAATCTGGATGCTGTAGGTAACACCACAGCAGCTACAGGAAAGGGATTTGCAATTGCCTCAGCGGCCCTAACTTCATTGGCGCTATTCGCGGCCTTTGTAGGAGTGGCTGGAATCGACACCATCGATATTTATAAAGCGCCTGTATTGGCTGCATTATTTGTAGGAGGAATGATCCCATTTGTATTTTCTGCATTATGCATACAAGCGGTTGGAAGAGCGGCTATGGATATGGTTCAGGAAGTAAGGCGACAGTTCAGAGAGATTCCTGGAATTATGGAGTATAAGGCCAAGCCGGAATATGAAAAATGTGTTGCCATCAGCACCAAGGCTTCCATTCGCGAAATGATGTTGCCGGGTGCCATAGCTTTATTAACCCCTTTATTGGTTGGCTTTGGTTTTAAAGGCATGTTTGAAGATGCCCCTTCGGCTGAAATGTTAGGCGGATTGTTGGCTGGAGTAACCGTTTCGGGTGTGCTTATGGGAATTTTCCAAAGCAATGCCGGAGGAGCTTGGGACAATGCCAAAAAATCATTTGAAAAAGGTGTAGAAATTAATGGAGAAATGTTTTATAAGAAATCGGAGCCTCATAAGGCCTCTGTAACAGGAGATACTGTAGGTGATCCATTTAAAGATACTTCCGGTCCATCGATGAACATCCTCATTAAATTAATGAGCATTGTATCACTCGTTATCGCTCCTTACATATCAGGTAGCGGAGGAAGCATCGATTCTGATGATTGTTGCCATTCGAAAGCCAAGTCGGAAATGGGCTGTTGCATGATGGATTCTACCATGAGCGAAAATGGCCACGGTTGTCCTATGACCGATTGCGACATGGAAGGCGGCTGCAAAATGAAGGATTGCGACATGGAGAATTGCGATATGCCTTGCTGCGCCAAATCAAAAGGTTGTGATATGAGCAAATGCGCCCAAATGACCAAAGAAGAATGTGCTAAAATGTGTGATGAGAACCATTGCTCACCCGAGCAAAAAGCCAAATGCATGAGCCTGTATGATAAAGATGGCAAGTACATAGGCAAACCTTGATCTGAAACATGAACAACAGCTAATCTCTGATTAGCCGATTTAGACAGAATCTATGCAAATAGTATATAAATTCAGAGTGCATTTTGAAGACCATGACGATATAGTGCGCTTTATTGATATTGACTCCACTTCCAGCTTCTCCGACTTTCATAAAATTATTCAGGAATCGGTAGGTTTCGATGCCTCCAAAACTTACATATTCCATATGTCGAATGATTTTTGGAGAATGGAAGAAAAGATATGTGATTCTGAATCAAAAGGGGAGGCAGGCAGTCGCATACCCTCCAAAACCATTCTGAACAGGTTTATCAACGATCCGCATCAGAGGTTTATTTATTCTTTTGATCCTGAGTTGGAATGGACGTTTCACATCGAACTTGTTAAAATTCAAAAGGCCGAGCCTAACAAAAAATACCCTTTACTGGCCCGAAAAGAAGGCGAAGCCCCTAAACAGTATAAACTCAAAGGCAAACAGCCCGGTGCCACAGCCAATCTTACTGACTACGATAAGATGTCGGACATGCTCATCGCCAGTAGGTTGATGGACGATTTGATTAAATCAGATGATGAGGATTTAGATGAAGAGGAAATTCCGGACGAATTGGATTTGGACGAACCCGCTTCGCTACCTGCTGAAGTGCTAAAAACAAAGGCCCCAAAGGAGAAGCTTGTCATTGATTTAAAATTTGACGACGAAGAACTAAAGGTAGATGCCGATGATCTGGACTTTTTAGAGGGGGAAGAAGGCGATGAAGAGGCCGAGGACGAAGACGACTTTGAATCGAGTTACGGAGATTCTGACGAAAACGACGATTATTAAAAATGAATAATGGAACCCTCAGATCCATTATTATTGGTTGTTTGCGGCCCTACCGCCTCAGGTAAAACCAATTTCGCCATTGATCTCGCTCAACACCTAAAAACAGAAATAATTTCAGCCGATAGCCGCCAAGTTTATCGGGAAATGACTATTGGGACAGCCAAGCCAACCCTTGTGCAATTAGAATCAGTACCGCATCATTTTATCAATATACGCTCGGTGACTGAGGAATACAATGCCGGAACTTTTGAAAACGAAGCCCTTACACTTTTAGATAAGCTTTTCCAAGTACATCGCGTGGTGGTGGTGGCCGGAGGAACAGGTTTGTACTTACGGGCCTTGTGCGAAGGTTTGGATGCCTTGCCACCGGCCAATCCGACAATCAGAGCCGAGCTAAGCCGGGAGCTGGATGAACATGGGGTTAACTATTTGTTTAAAAAACTGCAAGCTTTGGATTTAAAAGGAAGCCAACTGGTCGATGCCAATAATCCTCACAGAATCATGAGGGCCATCGAACTTGTGATGCAAACCGGAAACTCAGTGGATGAGCTGTGGCTGAAAAAAAAGGCGAAAAGACCCTTCAGGATTTTAAAAATATTGATGAACCCTGAGAGGCAACAGCTTTATAAAAACATTAACCAAAGGGTCGATCACATGTTGGAGCAAGGATTGTTGGAAGAAGTACAAGGCTTGGTTCATTTTAAAAAATTAAAGGCTTTAAACACAGTTGGTTACAAGGAAATATTTGAATATTTAGACAAAAAATGCAGCCTTGAGCATGCCGTCGACAAAATTAAACAGCATACCAGAAACTATGCCAAACGCCAGTTGACCTGGTTTAATTCTGAAACAGATGTGATACCACATTCTGAGTTTAATCTGGAGTCATTGAGAGCATAAAACTGCAAATCCTTAATCGGTCTGCATGTAAACATATCCAATTGAAACCTCAATTTTCAAATGTCCTCTCCATTGCCCTTGGCTTCAGCCAACAGCACCATGAATAGTGCATCCCAATGTTCTCCAACGACAATTCCAAACTTAAATTATTCATGAGCAAAGCACATATGATGAAGCCAATTCATTCATGCAAAAAGTGGAATCCATTGCCTTAAAATTTCGTTGAAATCTTTTATTATTTAGTAGGCAATACTTGCAATAAATTTGCACTTCGATGAATTTAACTTTCTGGTTGCTTATAGGATTCACAGGCTTTGTCGCCCTGGTGCAAATCATTTATTATTTATTTGTGTTTTCAAAATTTGCTTTCCACAAACCGAAGATTCAGCAAGCCGCAGAACCTTCTCCGATTTCTGTTATAATTTCAGCTAAAAATGAGCTAAAAAATTTAAAGGAATTCCTACCTCTGGTGTTGAATCAAAATTACCCCGACTTCGAAGTGATTGTCGTTAACGATGGATCATGGGACGATACAGGAGAGTACATGGAGGAACTGGTAAAAACTACGCCCCGATTGCGATTGGTGGATGTTAAAGTGGATGAAAAATACCAGAGAGGAAAAAAATTAGCATTAACATTGGGTATCAAGGCGGCAACCCATGAGTGGATGCTTTTTACCGATGCCGATTGCAAACCATTAAGTGAGTATTGGCTTTTGGAAATGAGCAAGGCGATGACTGACGATAAGGAGATTGTATTAGGTTACTCGAGGTATAAAAAAAGAAACAGCTTTCTCAATCTTTTTATCAGATGGGAAACCTTTTACTCGGCTATGCAGTATTTTTCCTATGCAATCATTGGAAAGGCCTATATGGGCGTAGGCAGAAATATGGCCTACAGAAAGTCGTTGTTTTTCAGGGTAAAAGGATTTGCCAGTCACCAGCATATTCTCGCCGGCGACGACGATTTGTTTGTGAATGAAACGGCAAACGCCAAAAATGTGGCGGTGGTTTATTCATATAACTCTTTTACGGAGTCTATGCCAAAATTAAGCTGGGGTGCGTGGTGGAAACAAAAAAAACGCCACTTTTATGTGGGGAAATTTTACAAAAAAAGCGATAAGCGCCGTTTGGGGTTTTTTAATACTTGCCACATCTTGCTATACCCCGGCTTGTTAGCAACGCTGCTTCTGTTTCCTCAATATTGGTACTTCCCGGCAGGGGTATATGCCCTTAGAGCCATTGTGCAATCCCTGGTGATTGTTAATGCCATGAACAAATTAAAAATTTCGAAATTGTTCGGGCTTACGTTCCTATTCGATATACTCTTGGTGCCATACTACCTGACCGTGGGCCTTTCAGGATTAACAGCCAAAAAACTTAAATGGCATTGAGAGCACAAGCTTGAAATGTTATTTCGCTTTTCTTTATAAAAAACCTAAGTTTGATAGATGAAAAATAAACTTGTCTTGATCTTTTTTGCTTTTTTGCCAACCTTGCTCGCTGCCCAAAACAAAATTACCTTTCTGTATGAGCCGGGCTTGTTTCCTGTAGAAGTGGAATCTCTAGTGACTTCGAATTTAAAGGCCTATAACCTGGAATACGCCTCTAGCATCGATCTCAATAAAAAATGCGATTATTATTTCGCCAGTCTGAGTGCCAATGGCAACCAAATCTATCTGGAAATAAAAGATTGTAAAGATGTGAGTAAGGGCAAGGCATTGGTAGGGAACAAAAATCAAGTGGAAATTCCACAAGCCTTTGCCGGAGCCATATCGTTTTTATCCAATGATATTTTAACTACCGATAAATACAAAACCGAAGCTCCTAAAGAAGAGAAACCTGTTTTTACGGATAATGAACATGCCTCCCGCTATTTTTTCGCACCATCGGCTTATGGTTTAAAAAAGGGAGAATTGTATGGTACGACCAACTATTTTCTGCTGTACGATTTTCAATATGGCATTACCGACAATTTTTCTCTTGGCATGGGTTCCACCATTGCAGCCTTTCCCTTTTATATTACGCCTAAACTTAGTTTTAAACTCGACGATAAAAACAGAATATCAGTGGGGGATATGCTTGTTTTAGGCACATGGGGAGCTAATTTTACAGCCAATCTTGCCTATGTGGTTTACACCTATGGCGAAAGCAACACCAATGTAAGCCTTGGCCTTGCCTACCTCAATGGCAGTAATTTTAATAATTCTAAGGATAAAATCGGCCAGCCGGTTATAAATTTATCGGCCATGGCTAGATTATCGGATTACATGTATATCGTATCAGAAAATTATTTTTCACCGGGGCCTGCCTACGATAAATTGTTTACCGAGGTGGTATATAAATCAGGCAACGCTATTACAACCGATTATCAATATACAAGCACCGCAAACGTGGCGATGGGTGCCTTGGGATTTCGATTTATCAGCAAGAAAAAAGATGTTCAAAGTCTGCAATTTGGATTGGCCTACTTTATCAGAGATTACCGGGTAACCTACAAAGGCAATCTGAAACCCAGTTTGGATTATTCAGGCGCTCCAAAATCGGAAACTAACCAAATATTCATACCCACATTGAGCTTCTGCTATAAATTTGGCAGAAAAATTTAAGAATGTTTAATACTGCCCCGTTCTTATCATCACCAGGGTGCAAGCCTCCACTACCTCAATCCCGTTGGTCTCTAGAAGTTCTTCAAATTCAGGATTTTCAGTTCCTGGGTTGAAAATCACCCGTTTGGGCTTTAAATTTAAAATGGGCTGATACCAGGACTCTTGATTTTGGGGTCCTACATATAAAGTCACGGTGTGTACCGGTTCCTGAATTCGCGAATCATCCAATGCAGGCAAAATTTCCAGACCTAAAACAGTCCCCGTTTTTATACCTACCGGATAAACAGGTTGTTCAATGGATTGTAAAAAATCGATGGCTTTATAGGGATATTTTTCAGGGTTGGGGTTGGCTCCTAAAACTACAGTGGGCTTTTGCATTTATTTACCAACAAAATTGAAGGGTGTAATGTTCATCAATTCCCTCTTTAACTCATCAGAAACCGAAAGTCCTTGAATGAATTGATGAATGGATGCTTTGCTTATCCCCTCATGGGTTCGGGTTAAGTCTTTTAATAACTCATATGGCTTTTCAACCTGTTCGCGGCGCAAAATATTTTGGATGGCCTCTGCCACCACTGCCCAATTGTTGTTTAAATCCGATTCGATTTTTTCAGCGTTTAAAATCAGTTTTTTTAATCCTCGCATTACTGAGCGGAAGGCAATTAAGGAGTGCGCCAATGGCATTCCTAAATTGCGAAGCACTGTAGAATCGGTCAAATCGCGCTGTAGCCTTGATATGGGAAGCTTTGCCGCAAAGAATTCATACTGGCTGTTGGCTAGCATTAAATTTCCTTCGGCATTTTCAAAATCAATAGGATTTACTTTATGTGGCATGGCCGAACTTCCAATTTCACCAGGCAACAAAGCCTGCTTAAAGTAGTCGAATGAAATATAAGTCCAGATATCACGGCAAAGATCGATGAGGATAGTGTTGAGGCGCTTTAAAGCATCGCATTGGGCTGCAAGATTGTCGTAATGCTCAATTTGAGTGGTTGGGAACGACCTTTTTAAGCCTAAAGTTTCTGTAAATTCATTGGCGAATTGATGCCAATCGGTGTTTGGATATGCTGCAAAATGGGCATTCATATTGCCGGTAGCTCCCCCAAATTTGGAGGAATGCGGTATTTGCAGCAATTGAGACAATTGCAATTGCATGCGGACATAGAATACATCCATTTCTTTTCCAAGCCTGGTAGGTGAGGCCGGCTGCCCATGTGTACGGGCAAGTATCACTACCTCTTTCCAACTTTCTGTCAATGACCTAAGGACTTCCATTAAGTTGTCGATTTCAGGCAAAATCACCGCATTTAAAGCGTCTTTTAGCGAGAGAGGAATGGCGGTGTTGTTTATGTCTTGTGAGGTTAAGCCAAAATGAACAAATTCAATGAAGTCGCTATAACCCGATTGTTCGAGTTTGTCTTTTAAGAAATATTCTACCGCCTTAATGTCGTGATTGGTGACCTTTTCCCGCTCTTTTATCCAAAGGGCGTCTTTCTCGTCGAACTTTTCATAAATAAGTCTTAGCCTTGAGAAGACTTCGCTGCTGTTTAACTCAGCTAACTGAGGCAAAATTTGGCACAAGCGAATAAAATATTCTACCTCCACCTTGACTCTGTATTTTATCAGGCCCCACTCGGAAAGATAGGGGCTTAGAGCGGCTGCTGTAGCTCTGTATCGGCCGTCAATCGGACTTATGGCAGTGAGGCTGTTGAGATTCATGAACAATTGCAAAGATAAGTTTAAATCCGGGCATTCTGAATTTTTAGCAATCAGTTTTCATTTTACCAATATTCGATTACCATTTTTTTTGAATTGTGTACCAAACTCCCTCGGCTCAGCGTAAGCAATATTTGATTTCAATAACGCCTTGTATGGTATACTCGTCCTTTGTAAAGCATTCAATCCCTTTTTGATTCAAGTCGGGCCCTTACCACCAAAAGTTCTTCGGGAAAATTGAAGGTACATAAGGTTACTAGCCCATCCATCATCTAAAAATCAGTTCAATTCTTGGAGGGCAGTTCCCAGTCGGCTGAGCATTTTTTCAATATCAGAGCTGTTGCAGGTTCCCACGCTGAGCCTGTACCACGGACTGTGAGCGGGTGATCCAAAGGCCTCAAAAGGCACTATGGCCAGGCCGGCATAATTTAAAAGAAAGGCCGTGACCTCTGCCTGTGTCGATAGTACTTTATTTTCAGGAGTTTTATGTCCTATTAACTCAAATTTTAAAGTGAGATAAATAGCGGCTTCAGGTTTAATGGCATCCACCTTAAATCCGGCCTCCTTAAGTTGCATGATTCCCGAGTAAATTTCATGCAATCTCATTTCGAGTTCCTGCTTAAAATGACCTAAGTAGTCTTTGATTTTTTGGGTTTGATTTAAAAAATTGGTGACAGCCTTTTGCTCTGCCATAGGTGCCCAGGCGCCAACATGGGTGAGCATCGCTTTCATTTTGGCTATTACATGCTCCGGTCCCAAAGCCCAACCTACTCTTACCCCCGTGGAGGCAAAAGATTTGCTTATGGCATCAATGTAAATGGTGTAATCCTTCATTTCAGACCTGAGTTGTACAGGGTGATAATGCTCTGTTGCACCATGCGTCAAAAGAGCATACATCTGATCATACATCACATACAGCTTTTTTTGCCCGTCGGGCCTGCGTCGGTTTTCATGGATAACCAAATCACAGATGTCGCTTAACACCCGTTTGGAAAATGTGGTACCGGTTGGATTTTGCGGCGAACATAGCGAGAGCAAGGTCGCTTCTTTTAAGAAGGGTTCTATCTGCTCTGCTGTAAGCATAAAATTATTTTGAGCAAGCGCTTCGATCACCATATGTTTCCCACCTACAAAATGAGTGTAATGGTTGTTGTTCCAAGATGGAATGCCGTATAACACCCCGTCTTCTTTGTCGCACAAGATATGAAACAGAGAATAAATCAAAGGACGTCCCCCACTGGCAACCAGAATCTGTTGTGCGGTGTATTCCAAGCCAAAAAATTCGGAGGCATAATGCGACAGGGCCTCTCTTAAATCGATATTGCCCTCAGCTGTAGGGTAATTGGTGTACCCCTTTTGGTAAGCACTTATTATTTCATCTTTTAAGGTTTCAGGGATAGGAAAAATCTTTGGATCAAAATCCCCAACAGTGTAATTATGAATTTTCTCTCCTTTTGCGAGCCTGATCCTAATATCAGCACCCAATTTTACGATTTCTGAACCGATTAAGGTTTCTGCCAACTGAGATAATTTGGGTTCCAATATCTTAAATATGTTTCCGACAAAAGTATTTATTTTAACCCAAACAATAAGCGCATTCTTTCCAACACTCTTGCCCACTTTCTAGTAAAAATAAGGACTTCTGATTTTCATAAACAGCTTAAATTCATTCCACATTATGGAATGGAGACCATAAAATGGATAAACCAAAATTGTTATTAAATATATAAAATGCTGATAATTAAATATTTAAATAAAATATTAGCATTGGCATGTCATTTGATTCACTATATAAAAAGAAAAGTCATGAAAACTAAGAATTTAAAAATTTTCGTAGTCGACAGAGATGAGTACACTACCAATTCATACAAACTCATGTTGCATGAAATGGGATACAAAAATGTATTCACTATGTCGGATGCAGCAAGTTGTATCAATAACTTGGTCAACAAGCCTGACATCATTTTCCTGGATTATGCCGTCAATACTTTTTTAGGCCTTGAAGTTCTCAAAAAGATAAAGAGGATAAACCCGGAAATCCATGTGGTTATTTTAAGCGAAATCGATCAGCTTAACGATGCCATTATTGCTTTAAAACTCGGCGCCTACGATTTAATCCTCAAAGGTGAGCTGGAAGAAGATCATTTTGCAATGATTCTTGAAAACATCGAATCGCTTATTCATCACAAGGACAAGAAAGTGACCGGTTTGTTACAGAAAGTTGCAAGTTTCTTCTGGTAAAAAATCCGATGGGTTACAGCCAAAGCATGTCGAAAATTAAAAGCGAGAGTTGCTCGCAATGGGTTAACTATTCCTCTCCCTCATCAAATTTGTCGACAAATTTTGAGACTGTCCTGGTGGTGCCCGGACGAATGGTGTAATCTTTTTTCTGCACCTCAGCGTATTTGTCTCTCACGAGATCATTGTATTCTTTGTCTGTGCTAATGGTATACAAATTGTTTCTATAATATTCGAAGTAAAACCAATCGTATTTCGAGATTTCAATATAAATTTTAAGCCTTACTCCACTTCTCAATATTTGCATTTGCATTCTACTATCAAACCTTTTGTTAATCTGCTCCCCATTAATTACTGAGATTCCAATAGGATCAGCCGAAAACCAGGACCTGTTTTTAGGCGAATAGGTAAACTTGGTCTCCGAAAAAATAAACTTTCTCTTAATGTCTTCCGAAACAGGAAGCTCGCCGGTCTCACTGGCCTTTTTAAAAGTAGATTCCAATTTTTTATCGGTTAAAAATTCACCCAGAGCGTATTTAAAATCATCGCCTGAATAAGGAATTCCCGGAGCCGATTCTCCTTTTTCCTTTATTACAGCTATCATCCTTTTGTAGGCATCCTTCGGCAATAAAATATCCAGTGCCATAAAGGCCTCGAGGGTATATCCTGTATCCCACTCAGCTTTGTAAAGTTTTCCTGCCACCAGTGGATCGAGCACAGGCATCGAAAAGCCCATATTTATTTTGCCTTGGGTGCTGATCATCCGCGTGGTTTCGTTAAAGGTGAGAATACTCCCCCTGCTGGCATCGTTTAAAATCCGGTTTCTGTCGCCAACTCTAAATTCGGTACTGGCCTCATCATACACAAAAACTCCGGTATCGGTAGTAAATTCAGGGTCGGCATACTTTCTTTTAAAATTGAAAAACGTCGGATAGATTAAGGCAGTGTCTAGGGCAGAGTTCATACTTACGGACACAAATTTGTTTTCGTCATTTTTTGGCTCGCTCACAGGAATAACAATCTCGGCAGGGTCTGGTCTGTCCTTGTATCGAATCCAGTTGCTGCCAATCTTAAAGGTATGCAGTGGTTTTACATAACCGTTGTAGTTGAGAAAGTCGTTGTTAGAGTTCAGTTCCACATTTCCCTTATAGCCAATCATCGGATAGATTTTAAATCGCAATGAATCTTTAATAAAGCCTATAGCTTGAACCGTGCTATCGGGCATCACTCTCATTTTATCAAAATAAATCACCTGACCACTCTTGTTCTTATCGCGATACACATATTTTCCATTTCCACTTAAGGCCTTTCTACCCATAATTTTGAGATTACATTCATACATCTCATGAAACTTATTAATACGGGCAGCAAGCAACTTGGCACCTGAAACGGGTTCGATGTCGGCCTCTTTGGCAATGGTTAGTTTGCCATCTTTCAGAAAGGCGCGTGAATCTGCGATGTCGATATAGGGCACGTTTTCACAAAATATCAATCCTTTGTTCATATCGAACAGGGCATAGTCCGAGTCAAACTTAAGACCATCCTGGTCATGTCTTTTCGAAATGAAATAGGAATTCGAAAGCCTTGGACCTTTGGTCAGCAAAATGGTTTGCTTGTCCATATCCCAAAAATATTGATCCATGGAAGATGCAAATTGGTTATAGTCGAAGTGCGTCAACTGACCGGGAACATTGGCTTTGAAATCGCCGGTTCTGGTGTCAAAATCCACAAAGGCCTTCAAATTGCTGCTCGAAAATGCGATTCTGTCTTTTTCTATGGAGGCTATTTCAACAGCCGCGACATCTGCCTTCACGCTGTTGGTTTCAAACCGCATGAGGTCACTTGTCATTTTAGCATTGTCCCATTCCAGCAAGCCCTTTCCAGTAAGTTGCTTAGGCGTCATCACCATGTTTCCGGTGTATTTTTGGTTGGCTCTGAACACATCAACCGTATGACCAAGGGTATTGATATACAGGCTGTCCTTTTTGGGAACCCAATGGTTCTTTATTTTTTCAGCCCTTACTTTGGGAAATTTAGCCGATTCGTCAATGGTGAATAAATCGGTGTTTGAATTCATGGAATCGGGCAGCAACACAATGTCTCTCGACTTTATTTTTGCCCCCAGATATTCAACTTCCCCTTTGGCCGTGAGGCCTTTGTCATCGAGTCTGATATCAATATCGGCGTGACCTTTGGTTCCATACATAGGATAGCCCTCGGGAGGTGAAGCTTTTTCAAAACCCAGGGAATAGTCTTTCATGATTTTTGCCTCGAAGTTAAATTCGGGGAGTATACCGGCCGAGACAAAAGACCCCGGAAATTTCAAACCGCTGATGGTAAAATTATCCATACTGTCGATGGTGAAAGGATCTACTTTAAAGTAAAAATCTTTCTCATTGTAAGCCCCTTTATAAATGCTGTTCTTTTGATATGAAATTTTTGAAGGTTTCTCACTCACAAAAATTGGATACTCGCCATTGCTTGTATCGGTTCCCGATTTATTATTGGGCTTGTCAATATAAATGGTTCCGCTAATGTCCTTAAGCAAAGAGGTTACAGGCAGCAAGGTGTTGCCATTGAGCGAATCGGGGTAGTAAAGCCGCATGGAATCTATCTTTTCGGAGTGTATTTTAAACTGGTTATAGTCAAAATTGTACTTCTCCGAATAAAAATCAAACCATCCGGCAGTTAGCTTACCTCCAAAGTCAATGTTTCTTTTGTTTTTTACTTGTATGGTTTGTTCATAGGGATAGGCCGTAACGGTTTGCGAATCGCTAAAGTTAAAAGCAGCCACTCCTTCAATAACAAAGGTGTTGTTAATCATGTTAAGGTATGCATTGGGCCTACCCCCAATAATGGATCTGAAGCGAATTACATCGTAGTCTTTTAACTTAAAATGGGCATTTACATAATCCATAACCTTGCGTTTTACCTTAATTTTACCGCTCTCAGGGTAATAATAAATAAAACCATTATCGGCCAAATCGATTATTTGATTCTTAATTTTCTCAACTGTGCTTCCTGCCCAGGCTGCATACTCCTCTATGGTAAATTCCTTTTTTTTGGTTTGAATGCAAAACTGTTGCATTCGGTTAACGGGGTGATAGTTGAGAAGACCTTGCAGCTTCTCGTAATTGAAATCGCGGTAGTAATTTACCGATTCGAATCGCCCGGTTCCATCTTTTTGATTCATCATAAAATCAATTTTATGCTGACCAAGCTTCCACTTCACTTTGTCTACATAAAATTCCAGGCCATGGTCGCTGTCATAAAAAGGCGATCTTTCTATTCCCTCTTCTCCACGGTCCAATACCATCATGGTGTCCGACAAATTAAAATTGAGTTTTAACATGGGGTGGAAGATGCTTCCGCTATCGGTGTAAATGGTAACAGCGGTTTTTTGGGAAGAAATTTTATTGTCACGCACTACAAAACTTTGTGATTCGGCCTTTACCCTCAGCTTCTTTTTATAATAAAACCCGAATGATGCCGGATTATCGGGAGTTCCAATTCCGACCACATCGGCTCCCTGCATGCTAAATCCACCGAGATACTTAGCAAGACCAAACGAAAACTTTTCGATGGTAAGATCGGTCCTGTAGGCTGTAAATTCGGGATACCGTGAGTCTTTAAAATCTTTTTTTGCCTCTCCAAGCCTTTCATACATGGCCCTGTCTTTGAGTTTCCCCAAAACAGGGGTTGGAATCAGTGCTTTATTAATCAGGGTAACCGAATCCGCTTCAACCTCCGATTTACTCATGTCGACCTGGTAATTTTTTAAGGTCGCATACACCTCATTGGGCTCAAAGCCAACCCTCGACCAATCCAACTTGCCTTTTGTGCCTTTCCAAGTGGCTTTCTCCAAATCAAATACCCCTGAAGTTCCATGAATTATAATTTTATCGTCAATGGTTACACAGGTGAGTTCAATGTTTGAAAATTCGATAAGGTATTTACCGGAGCCAAAATTGTATTTAAAATCGGTTGAAGAATAGAACCACTTTTTCGATTCGGATACATACATGGCGTTTTCTTCGAACATACCCTTCGAGGTTTTTAAAAGCTGTCGAATTTGATTGGTTCCAGCTTTGGCTGCTGTTAATACTGCCTTTATCCAAAAATCAAATTTTTGATCGCTCAGCCCTTTTACACTGTCTTTGGCACTTACTAATGTTCGGCAGTAAAGCTCAAAATCGGGGGTTATCCGCATTTTATTCAGCAACATCTCATCGCCAACCTTAATGATAAGCAATTGATGGGCATCGAGAAATTTATTCGACTTCCAATATTTTTCAAACACATTAAAGGCCGCTATGGCCGTAGGCTCTTTGGTGCTGTTCATAAAATCTTTAAGCTCCGTGATAAACACTTCAGGCTTTTTAGAAAATGACTTTGGCTGAGCGTAGGCGCCTATACCAATGAACAGAAGAATGAAGGATAAAATAATTTTTTTTAACATGGTGTTATCGATAGGCAAGCCCAGGCGTTTTTTTCATTTACCTCAGCAATTGTTAAGCCAATGGTTGGTAATACTTCATGGAATGAGGAAATATCGTGAGCGTAAAAACCGCTTAAAACAATACGGCCCTCCGGTAACAGGGAATTGGCGTACAAGCGTACAAATTCCAAATTGGTATTTCGGTTGATGTTACTCAAAATAATATCAAACTTTTCGTCAAATTTAAGCTCTCCTTTAAAAACTGAAATATGTTTACAATTATTGTTTTTAATATTCTCAACCGAATTTTCAATGGCCCAGTCGTCGTTGTCGATGGCTGTGATGTGGGTAGCACCAAGCTTCTCGGCCAAAATGGCCAAAACAGAGGTCCCACATCCCATGTCCAGTACTTTTTTATTTTTAAAATCGAGTTTTAACATCGTTTCCACCATCATACTGGTGGTTTCATGGTGGCCCGTGCCAAACGACATTTTAGGTGTAATGATGATTTCATACTTTAAATTGGAGGCCGGATGAAAATTAGCTCTGATTAAACAGTGCTCTCCAATTTGAATGGGTTCAAAGGCACTTTCCCAGCTGGCGTTCCAATTCGTGTTCTCAATATTTTTAAAAGTATAACTCTCAATCAGCTCGTATTTGCTAAGGATGGTTTTAAACATTTCCATGTTCAGCTCACTTTGTTGAATGTAACAACAAAGGCTGTCGTTATTTTCCCAAATGCCCTCAAATCCCGAATCCATCAACTCAGCTTCTACCAGGTCTTTTACTTCATCCCTGCAAAATATTGTAAACTCTAAATACACGCGATGAACCTATATGGCTTTGATAATTTCCATGAAACTCCTCGATTCAAGAGAGGCTCCTCCAATGAGGCCTCCGTCAATATCACGACAAGCCAGGAGTTCTGCGGCATTATCAGGTTTCATGCTACCCCCATAAAGAATAGAAATATTTTGAGCCGTATGCGAACCGTATTTTTCGGTGAGTAGAGCGCGAATAAACGCGTGCATCTCCTGTGCCTGCTCCGAACTGGCTGTTACGCCGGTGCCTATGGCCCATACCGGCTCATACGCCAAAACAAGGTTTGCAATTTGATTTTCCATTAAATGAAACAGGGCTTCTCTTACTTGTGACTCCACAATGGTGTTTGCCAGGCCATGTTCCCTTTGCTCCAAAGTTTCGCCAAAACAATAGATGGGGATTAAATTATTTTCAAGGGCAGCATCAATTTTTCTGGCCAGCAGTTCATTGCTTTCTCCAAAATACTGCCGGCGTTCCGAATGGCCTATGATTACATACTCTATACCTAAGTCGGCCAGCATATGAGGAGAAACTTCCCCGGTATAGGCACCTTTATTTTTGTGATGGCAGTTTTGAGCGCCTAATTTTATTTCTGTGGTCTTTAATAAGCT
The DNA here is from genome assembly GCA_964617955.1 of uncultured Chitinophaga sp. GTDB lineage: Bacteria > Bacteroidota > Bacteroidia > NS11-12g > UBA9320 > JABWCE01. The sequence continues at coordinate 324 of CAZTXB010000003.1, read as the reverse complement.
TTGAAGGCCCGAAAGGTGTATAAAGGAGGGTATCAATACAATATCAATCTGACTGTTGTTTATTTCATCGGCCACCATGCCCTTAATTTCTGTAGCCAATCCATAGCCTTCCTCCAGATTCAGGTTCATCTTCCAATTGCCGGCAATGATTGTTTTACGCATTATTTTTTAGAAAAGAATGAAATGCAAATGAACTAAAACTGCGGGAATAAATGAGATGAAAGTTTTGATAAGTATTGCACAAAGGTGAAGGGAAAAGACCGGAAAAAATACTTAGGGCCTGCTGAAAAAGTTCAGTGTGCGTTCATTACAAGGAGGCAAGGC
>CAZTXB010000002.1:196890-250726 GCA_964617955.1 uncultured Chitinophaga sp. | reverse complement strand
GAAGATTTTTAACTTAACTTTCTAGCCTTTTGGTTTAAAATTGGGGAGTATTACAAAGTGTGAAGAAGATTATCAAAGAATGAAAAAAAATGTAGCCAATTTTCTTGCGGGCATAGGCAATAAAGAAAAGCTAGATTCTTTTCGATTAATGAATGCAGCAATGTTTATGCAGTTGTGGCATTCTGTTAAAGCTAAAGATGGCAAAGTAATTCCTTTAATGAATCAAGATGATTTCACTCATTTTAATGCTGAATTTTACAAACAATCTGATGATAAATTATTTCAACCATATACAGAATCAGCTGGGTGGAGAGCTTTTCAGCTTGCCTTTATACTATTAAATTTAGATGGAATATTTAGATTAGATGAGGATATAAATTGGGATAAAAGAAACAATTGTGTTGACTTAGTTTGGTTTCCAACGGGTGGTGGAAAAACTGAAGCTTATCTCGGTTTAATAACTCTGACTATAATCAATCGAAGAAAGGAGTTTAAGGAAAAAGGAGGCGGAACGGCTGCTATTATGCGGTATACGCTTCGGTTACTAACAATGCAGCAGTTTCAAAGGGCTAGTTTAGTAATAATGGCTTTAGAATTAATCAGAAGGTGGGGTACTTTTGCATTGGGGGATGAACCAATAAATATTGGTTTATGGGTTGGTAAAAATTCAATCCCTAATTCTAATATTGACTTGATTTATGAATTCGAACATAAATTAAATCTGAATAAAGAAAATAGAATTCCTTTTACTAATTGTCCTTGGTGTAATTCGGAAATTAAAGGTGAAACCAAAGAAGATACTGAAACATCTTCTAACGTATATAATCTAAACAAGGTACATTTAAAATGCACAAATCCAAAATGTTCATTCTCTTTTGGTCTTGGTCGTATTTCGAGAAAAAGACAAGATCAAGGACCAATTCCTGTTTGTTTATCTGATGAAACAATTTATCAACACCCCCCAGCCTTGCTTTTTGGAACAGTTGACAAGTTTGCCCAATTGGCTCATAAAGTTAATGGTCAAAATAATGGTAGGAATTCTGATTCAAGAAGAATATTTGGAACTGGTAATTGGGAACAAGGAAAACCTCAGGATGGATATTTGCCACCAGATTTAATTATTCAGGATGAGCTACATTTACTATTGGGCCCTCTAGGGTCAGCGGTAGCACTATTTGAATCAGCAGTAAATCAATTATGTACTCGAGAAGATAACACACGACCAAAAATTATTTCATCTACAGCCACGACTAGGAATACACAATTACAAATTGCAGCACTTTTTGACAGAAAAGTAAATCTTTTTCCGAAGCCAGGGGTTGAGTGTGATGATTCATTCTTTGCATTTTACCGTAGAAAGTTTAAAAGTGCCGATGATAAAAAACCCGAATATCTTTCTAATAGAAAATACATCGGTGTTTTACCAACAGGTAGAACACAAATTTGGATGCAGATGAGATTGGCAGCAATTATAATGACTCATAGAGCTATATTTGAGTTGAAGGAGTTGGGAGAAAAGCATACGATTGATTTTGAATCATACAAGGACTTCGAAAAAGCAATGGATTATTATCACACTACTATATCATATTTCAATAGTCTTAAAGAGGTTGGCAAAACACAATCTCAGGTTCAAACTTATATTTTAAAAGAGCTAAGAAGAGTATTCTCAAGAGTTGTTAGACCTCAGAAATTAATGCATTCTATTTACACTTATGGTCCAATTCAAGAATCTGAATTAACTGGAAGATTATCAGGAGAAGAAGTTAAAAATGAGTTGAAAAATGTTGAAACTAAGTGGGAAGCAAATAAAAGATTTGCTCATTTAGTAAAAGTGAAAGACGAAACAGGAAAAGAAGTTGAAAAACTAAAATCAGGCAAAGTTCCATCAGAATTCGTTGTTGCAACCAATATGATTTCAGTAGGAATTGATGTATCAAGATTCAATACTATTATTATGAATTCTATGCCAAGGAATACTGCTGAATATATTCAAGCAAGTAGCCGTGTTGCAAGAAATGATTATGGACTTGTTTTAACAGTTCATCATCCCTTTAGGGCGAGAGATATTTCTCATTATGAAAAATTCATTGAGTTTCACGAAAAAATGTACAGCTATGTTGAACCTATATCAATAACTCCATTCACTCAAAAAGCTGTGGAAAGATATATGGGTTTATATCTAGCAACAATGCTAAGGCACACAACTAGGTTTACTGAAAGAATTTCAGCCAATGATATTTCAACTATTTCTGCATCTGAAATAGAATCAATAATTGCTGATTTGACTGATTACTTTGACCAACGAAAAGAAAGAATGGATGTGCAGTTTTCTGGAGTTATTTTAAATTTATTGAAACCTGATAATATTGAACAAATAAAAGGTTGGATTCAAAGTGCTTTTAACGATTGGAAAGAACTTGGTGATGAACTCGATTCCAATACTGACTTGGTATTTAATAATAAGAAAAACGGGCCTAGTCAAGCAAGAAATCAAGAACAACTTTATGTTGATATTGAGGAATATGAAGGCAACATTCATAGCGAAAAATGGCAAGTCCCAATGTCTTTAAGAGTTATTGAACCAGAAGCTGCTATCAAAATAAATTCAATTTAAAATGAAGGTATTAAAACAAAATCAATATAATCAAGGAGTTGGAAAATACAAATTACTTTCCTCAACATCAGGTGTTGGTTCAATCATCACGAGCAAACTTGGTTCATATGTCTTGATTTCAGATATTAATAAATGGAGATTTATTAAATGGGCTAATGCTAAAGTCGAAAATATAAGAACAAATAACTCTGATGACAGAAAAGTTTATGAACTCAGTAAAGCTGAAATTTTGAATAGAGGCTTGGAGTTTATAGGTGATCAAAGATTTATTAAGTTCGTTAGATCAGAAAAGAATCTTGAAAACTTAGTTTGCTTAATAGGTATTCCTCATATGGCATTAAATGAATCATTCAATACGCCAAACTGGAAAAACCACCCTATTAGAACCGCATTGCAAAATACAGGTGAACAATATGAAGGCGTATCAAGTCATTATATGATTAATGGGACTCACTTCCCAAAATGGTTTAAAAATTCTGACGGTGAATTGAAATTGATTCGTGAATGGTTTACTATTTGGGAAAAAGAATGTCGTAAATATCCTGACACTTTAAAACGCGATTATTTTGCCCCACCTAGGGATGCTTTAAGTAAAAAGGCATTTATTCGAGAATTGAATTCAAAAAATGAAGATGGCAATCCAATCAAGATAAGAGAATATAAAACTCTTGAACAAACCAACCTTATATTGATTTGTCCGAACGGACATCTTTCTGATATTCCTTGGGCTAATTATTTAAGATGGAAAACAGAAAAGTATCTTAGAATTCGACCTGATGAAGACAAAGGTGAAAACCTGATGTCCAATGAAATGGTTGGTCCTTGTTGTAGTAACCCAAAACTTAAATGGACTGAAAGTAAAACAAAGTCTGAAGGTTATGGCAGTATCTACATTGAATGTAATAGCTGTGGTTTAGGTTCTGGGGCAGATAAAGACAAACCAAAAATCAATCTTGAGGGTATCAATAGTTTAGAACCTTTTTGCATTGGCCAAAAACCTTGGGAATTAGATATTGAGAATCCGACAATTATACCATATGAAAATTGCTTTATTAGAAATGACAACAAAAATGGTCGAGAAAAAATGAGAGTTGCATTGGTAACAGCAAATAATGTATACTACGCAAATGGATTTTCAAGTTTATTTATTCCTATACACTTAGCTGAGAATAAACCGAAAGAACTAATTGAGGCTATAAATATTCTTGAAAAGAAATATAATAAATATTTTGAGCGAACAGCAATATCTCGGGAAGAATACTGGAATTCAAAATTTGATTTCAATGACTTTTTAATTGACAACGACATTAATCCTGAAAAAGAAGGTGTCTTTAAAATACAACTAGAATTAGAATTTTTAAACATTGCGAATGATGCAAAAGAAATAGACAAACACGAAGAATACAGATGGCAAGAATACCGATGCTTTTCAACTCATTCAATATTAACAGATATTGAAATAAATGATGGATTAAGATTTAATGATATTAAGTTATCCAATGAACTTTATGTTTTTTTTAAGAAAATCCAGCAAGTTGAAGAATTGAAGGTAACAAACATTCAGTTGGACTTTACAAGGATAAAACCCAAGGAAAGAATAGTTCGCATAAATGAAAATGGGGATCGGGTTATTGAAGAAGGTACTTCAGGACAAAATATTTTCTCAATTAATGTAGGAGAATTATTTGTTCTTCCAGCGAATGAGACTTTAGGTGAAGGACTTTTCTTTGAATTTTCAAATGAATACATTGACAATTGGATATCAGAAAACATTTTGCAATTAGAAGTTAGGTTTGAAAAATACTTCAAAGAACTACCTAACCCAAATAGTCAAGGAATTAGTTCCAAAATGAAGATTTACAACAGTAAGTACAAATACTTTTTGATTCACTCATTCTCACATATGATGATGAGAGAGCTTGAATTTTCTTGTGGCTATCCAACCGCAAGTTTAAAAGAAAGGCTTTACATCTCTACAAACCCTGAAAAGCTAATGTCAGGTGTACTTATATACACAGCTGAAGGTTCAGAAGGAAGTATGGGAGGACTTGTTTCACAAGGAGAACCTGAAAAAATACTTGAGATAATAAAAAAAGGATTAGAAAGGTCAATTAACTGTTCGTCTGATCCATTATGTTGGGAATCTGAAGGTCAAGGAATTTTTGATTTAAATCTTTCCGCTTGTTTCTCTTGCTCTCTAGTAGCAGAAACAGCTTGCGAAGAAATGAATCTTGGCTTAGACAGAAGAGTATTGATTGACGAGTATTTTGGATATTTTAAAAGTTTAATCATTTAAATTTGAGTGACTAAACAAAACCACCATCCCGCCATAAAATAAAATAAGGCCAGTATCAATCAAAAAATGTAGAGAAACCACCCCTTTGCGGTGAAATAAATTTACGGGAGCCCCCCTTTAACTGAAAGAATGCTTTTTAACGAATTATGACGTTAAAATAAGAAAAATTAAGGTTCTATTTTCTTAAGTCGCGTTTGGTAAGCCTGTAAATAATTCCGTTTTGACCGATCATTTAAGAAGGAAGAATCAATCATCGCCGTTACCTTATCAGTATTTGAAGTCAGCGATTGAAAAATATCATTCAACGGAGAATTGCCAATTCCAGCTTGTTCAGCAAGTACAAGAAATTGTTCTTTAATATTTCCTTTAGCTAAAATTCCCGGCAAAAGGCCGCCATCCAAGGCAAAATCTGAATCTTCAATATGTATCCGGCTATTCAATAAATCATAGGCCGGGCTTAATCTATAATCTCCCATTGGAGTTTCCAATAAAGAAAAGTTTTTCAAGTGGGCATCCCCGTTTGAGAATAAATAGTTAAAAAGAATAAGTTTGAAAAGCTTCGGGGCCTCAAGTGTATAAGCAGGTAAATGAACTTTCATCAGCTCAAACAACTGTAGATAGTTTCCGGTATACTTATAGTGAGGACCATAACTTTGCGGTATTCTTCCCGCCAATGAAGCAAAATCGTCCTGAGCCCATTTATTACCATCTTCCCGCACATCAAATCGTTTAGTGATATAGGCGGGAGCGCCATTTTTAAAAAAAATTAGTGCATTTTCCGCCGTTTCAATACCATATACCTGGCGTGCAATCTGCATAGTCAGATGTTCGTTTGCAGGCATTTGATCCGCATTTTTTACAGAACCGGGTATTGGCTTTAAAATATACGTTCCGTATTCTCCTTCGGTGGTTAAACGAAGCCGGTTTTTTTCCAGCAGAACTGAAAATTTTTCCTGTACACCGGAAATTGAAATGTTTTTACGGTTTTCTAAAAACAGTTCATCTGTAGTTTCGTTGCTTGCCGGAGATTCATAGGGGAGGATATGCAGTACTTTTCTGCCATTAAACATCCGGTTAAGGCAGGTTTTGCTATAAGTATCATTTTCGGTGGACAATGTTCCAGGACAATTTTTAATTTCAGGTAAATTCATACTTCCAGTTCAATTTTAATAACCCTTACCGCACCAATAGTATCATATTTCGCTGTAGTCATTAGCAAACCAAAATAATCGTCTTCATCAATCCGCATCATGCGGCAAACCACTTGTTTATTTGAGCCTTCAGGCAACATATTATAGAAAAACGGGAACAGGTAGTTTGAGCGATATTCCTGCCGGGATTTGGGCAGTGTAAGACTAATTGCCGGTTTTGAATTATCCGACATCCAGGAATCATAATACCTATAGGTAAATGGTCCATCATCAGATTGAATCAATTCACCGGCCTCATCGCCTTTATATAAAATTTTTGCACTTCTCATGGATTAAGAGGTGTCTTTTTAAGTTGCAAACAAATTTCCATTCCCAAGATGTCCGCCAGTTTGTGTAATGTCAGTAGGGTAGGGTTGCCCTTGCCGCTTTCAAACTGTTTTAATGTTCGCAGTCCAACGCCTGAGTAACCGGCAAGTGCTTCCTGAGTTACCTTCAGCATTTCCCGGCGTTCCTTAATGGTTTTAATTAATGTCTCTAAGTGCATTATATAGCTCTTTTTTATGCAAATATATGCAATTTTATTAAAATGTCATCATAAAGAGCATTAAAAAGCACTATTCGATTTATTTATCGAAATAAAGCAGTTTATTTGCCTTAAAGTGCGGTATAAAGCACTTTTACCCAAAGCTTATAAGGTGTACTAATTGTGCAGCAAGTTGCTGCACAATTATAAAATGGGGTAGAAATTTATTCGCAAACAGAAGTATAACCACCCCCCTGCCGTGAAATAAAACTACGGCAGGACACCCCCCTGCAAAATGCTTGAAACACTGGGGAATATGGCATTATAACGATTTATTACGTTAAAAACGGCAAATTTTACTTGTTTTTAAATCCTTTATTTTTTTTAATCTGTTAAGATCTATTGAAAAATTGGTTGATACTTAGAAAATAAAAAAACGATACATAGCAAAAAATACTTTTAAATTCCAACTAAGAACTTCTAATTTTACAAATATTTATCAAAATCATAAAGCATTAAATTATAGAATGAGTAATAAAACAGTACAGCACCTTATAGATATTCAAAGTTTAGTAACTCTTGTTTTTAAAATTTGCGAAAAACTTGGATTGCGAGACATTAATGCAATTGACAAGTATGTTTTGTCCGCTACTGAAGAAAGTGCTTTAGGAAACCGATCAATCAAAATAATTTGCACTTTAAGTGAACTAGGAGGTAAGGTCGAACTAATAAAGGATCTAATCAAAAAATATGCTTTGCCAGAGGATGATATTATTGTGGTGAGTTCTAATAAAAAGAAAATTTCTAAATACTTTAAAATTTGGCTTTCTGAAGAATTGAGGACTGATAAAATTACTTATTGGGAAGAAGTAAATATTATAGGATTAATTGATCAGCATTTACCTGAATATTGGGGCCACAACGATTTATTTTTGAAAACTTTTGAAGATTCCTTTTTAACCAATTTAGGAAACAATAATGAATTACAACAAGTTCTCAAACTTGATAAAAAATTCGAAGAATTACTCAATATTTTCATTGAACCCAAAATTTACAGGTATAAGGAAGAAGAAGTAACTAATCGACTTTTGAGGGTAAAATTCAGATTAAAGGAGTACCTAGATGGAGGAAATTATTTTTTATCTGGTGATGCAGGTACAGGTAAATCAACATTACTTAAAGAAATAGGTAAATTGGCTATTTTAAACAATAACGATTCAATTCGAAAAAATTTGCCAATAAGAATAAAAACGAGCTTAATAGCTAGTTCTAATTATAGTATTGAGGAAGCTATTGAAAAGGAAATTAATACCCTCATTGGAAAAGAAAACGCTGAAAAAATTTATAATGATTATCATATTATACTATTGATAGATTCTATAGATGAGTTTGAAAATGAAAAACAGCAGACCATTTTTAAAGAGTTGGATAATTTAGTTAAGAATGAAAATTTAAATTTTATCCTTGCAACAAGAAACTATGAACACCTAACTAAAGACTGTGAAGTTTGCGCGCACGTAAATACAATGTTGTCAAACTTTGACTTGCATCAGGTTAAACAGTATTTAACAACATTTTTTAAACGTGATTTAAAAAAATCAGATGGTTTATGGGAAAATCTGATCAATAATAGAATCCTAGAAAGAATCCCACCAACTCCATTGACAATTTCACTAGTTTCAATTCTATTTGAAGAGAATGGGTATGAAATTCCGGCAACTATTACTGATGTATATGATAACTTTAATACATTTTTACTTGGGAGATTAAATGTAAGTTCAAATTTAGAATTCTTAAAAATAAATGTTAAAGAAAAAGTGCTTTCAATGTATGCATTGGAAATAATTCAGACACCGAATAGGAACCGAAAAAAGAAAGAGGATTTTATAATATACATTGTTGATTATTTCAAGAGCCAATCAATTACAATTGAAGAGCATGTTATCCCAGAATTAGTAAAAGGAATGACAGATGGAACTGGTGTATTATATATTGACGAACAAGGTTATGTTAACTATCAGCATGATCACTTCATGGAATATTATGCTTCAAGAGAAATATTTAATCAGGAAAACCGCGCCGAACTTGAGAAAGAAGTCATAGAGAAATTTACTGAGTATAATTGGCAAAATACAGCTATATTTTATACCGGCAGGACCAAAGACATGAAAAACTTTCTTGACAGACTAGTTGACCGTGTCTATAAGTATAAACTAGTTCATGAACATTTACTTGCAGTTTCTGGATTAGGTTACGTTTTACAATCCCTATGGATGACGAACTCTCAAAACAGGAAACGCGCGGTGATTGCGGCGGTTGATTTACTGATAAAAGCAGATGCGGGAATAAAGCAATTAGCTGAACAGAAATTTCCCTTTTTTAAAGATATTAAAGATACAGATATAGCAATTGCGCATTTAGCCTGGTTTTACCTTCATTTCAATTCATTAACCCTAAGGGATCCATTACAGTTGGCATTTGATGAACTCCATCAAACAATGAAAGAGCTGAAAGATACTGTGTTTGATAAAGAAAAGACCACAAGACTCTATCAGTTATTTTGCATTGCAGCAACTTTGAACAAAGGTAAAGTTAACGATACCTCAAAATTAGAAGTTTTGTTCGACGAAGATAGCCTCCTAACCATTCCTTTATTTGTTTATTTATTTGACGAAACTATTGAAGTTCTGGAGTACGCAAATCCGTCAAAACTAAGAAAGGACTACAAATTAGATTCGAAAAAGAGGAGATATTTACAAAGTATAAAGTTCTATTTGGAGAATTCAGCAGAAGATTTAAGATATTCAACTTTTGAAAAACTGGTCCCAATTAAAAAAGTTGAATTATTAACTGAGGGAAAAACAGATGCTTCAATTATAAGTCATGCATTTAGAGTTCTAACAATGGCTGAAGAGTCCTATTGGAGCATAACTGGAATTGAGAATACCCACACATCAAAAGCTGGAGGTGCACAACAGTTGGCCGCCAACATTAAAATGTTATCTCAAAAAATCAAGTCTGATTTTGATAAAAATAAAGTAATAATTGGAATATTTGATAATGACAGCAAAGGTTTTCAGGAATTTAATGGTTTGCCAGAAAATTTTGAATCTGTAAATGGAATTCTAAAAAAGGTCAACGGAATGAACATTTATGCACTTTTACTGCCAATACCTGAGGGGGATAAATTTAAAGGATATCATCAGACTAAACAAGTTTTTAAGTTTTTTGAAATAGAACATTATTTCCCTATTGAGCTTCTATTTGAACAAAAGATGGTTGTTGAAACTTCAATCCCAGGAGTATTTGAAATTACTGGTGACAAAGCAAAGTTCAATGAATTTATTTTGAAGTTAGATGAAAAAGAGATTTTCAATAATTTTATTACTCTCTTCACTGAGATGGACTCAATTTGTGGTATGAATATAAATTACATAGGTTAATTTTACAATATCTTAGGTGTAAGATTTGTCAATAGTTGCTTGACTTTTGCGGTTCCCAATAATATTTGATGCAGTAACATGCGACTTTTCAGATCCAATTATTTAAAAATCCTCCGGATCAGGCATCTTCTCATTAAAATCGGTTTTCGTTACCAGTCCAAGACTTTTTAAATACGTTTCAAAACCTTGTCGGTCGCGGTGGCCGGTTTGCCGCATAATATTATGTGGTGCAATGCCGCTAATATAGGCGCCAATTACCCCGGTATGCTTCCAACTGTAGAGGGTATATTCGCGTTTGCCTTTTAATTCCGGTATCATATCTAATATCCACTCGCGGTATTTGCCACCCATGCGCTTGGTTTCAAGTTTTTCCGGGCCCGGCAGCATCCTGTCTTTTGAAAATAAATACGTTTCTGGTGGTAAGTCCAAAATTCCGAATTCCTTAAAAATACCGGCCAGGCGATCCGTTATTTGAATATTCCTGGAAAATATGCGTTTTGAATTGTCAACCCCTTCCAGGTAAATATAGCCTGGTTGAACATAACCGATATGTTTTCGCTGGATGGTGCAAATTTCGTTGGTGCGCATTAAGGTATAATACATGAAAACGGCTAAAAAGTAGGCTTGGGGCCATTTTTCCTTTGAATACTCAAAAATTAATCGCTTTTGTTCCTTATTAAATGCAATATTTTTTCCCATACCGGCCTTCACCTTGTCAATATTGATAAATGGATTTTTAGACAGGGGAGGGTTATCCTGCTTTAAAAGCACATTAATCATTGTTTTTATGGTATCGGTGAAATTATTCGTTGTTCTGTTACTAAATCCCTTTACTCCAAGATAATTTTGAAATTCACGGGCTATATCTCCCGTAAATTTTTCAATAGAATGTTTCTCGTAGTTGCTTTCCTTAACAAAATCAATAAAGCCATTGATATAATAAGAGTAATTTTCCTTTGCCCTGGTTCCTAATCGGGCTTTTTTCAAGTTGTAGGCAAAATTAACCGCATCAATAATGGTCAGTTTGTTGGGATCATAGTATTTATTATTAGATAGTTTGTTTGAATTATGAACATACCCGGTGACAAGTTTATTGGTTATATAAGGAATAACTACCATTTGAGCAGCGGTTATTTGCTCATTGTGAGTATCACCAGGAATCTTAAAATACCTTATCCGTATAAGCCTTCCTAAGTTTTCATCATACACATGATAGACAACATGAATTCTTTGGTCTTTAGATTTTTTTGACGGAATAATTAGTTGCGGTAAAATGTAGGGGAGGGAGATGTTATTCATGTAAGGTAGTTTTTCGGGAATTACAAGTTTAATTGCATTCTCCACTTTTTGTTCCACTTTTTGCAAAAACGTTGTCTGCGTTTCGTTAAAGTGTTGATTTTCAACATTTTCTTTGTGCCCAGGACCGGAGTCGAACCGGTACGAGTGTAACCTCACAGGTGTTTGAGACCAGCGCGTCTACCAATTCCGCCACCTGGGCAATTCATTTTTTAAAGAACTAATTAAGGGCTGCAATATTAGCCATTGTTTCCTTTAATCGCAAAATATATTTGTGTTTTAAAAGGTTTTCCTGGATGGATTCATACAAGGCTTTTTCCTTTTCAATTGAAGCGTCGGCTTTTCCGCAAAGTTCGTTCAATTCTTTATCCAAACCGGTTTCTAAGACTTCTATTTCGTTATGCAACGCATTTATATTTTCAGAATTGGGCTGCAAATCTGAAATGGTCTCGTTCAAATCCATCATTTCCATGAGGAAGGAGGGAGGCAGGTTTTCATTTAAGTCATGTCCTGATAAACTCAGTAGAATTTTGGCCCTGCTTCTGAGTGAGGACAATCGTTTAAACCCCTCATTGCATTCGGAGGTAAATAACATGGCCGATTGGTATTTTTCAGGGTCGCTTACAAAAAAATCAGGGTGATGCTCCTTGAGGCGCTGAGCATATATTCGCTTTAACTCAACCTCATCGATTAAAAATTTGGGTTGAATTCCAAAGAATTCAAAATCGTTCATTATTTGCTAAACCAGGTTTGGAAAATATCATTTCCAAAAATGAAAATCATGAGGGAAAACAAAATCACCATTCCAATTACTTGCATGACATACATGAATTTTTCAGGAAGAGGTCGGCGTATCACCATTTCTACCAGGAGAAAAAGAACATGCCCACCGTCTAGAGCCGGAATAGGCAACAAATTCATAAAGGCCAAAACAATGGATATCATAGCAGTAAAGCCCCAGAATCTTTCCCAGTCCCAATTTTTTCCAAACATTTTTCCTATTTGTATAGGACCAGCCAGTGACTTGCGAGGATCCATTTCGCCTTTAAACATTTTGCCAAAGGCCACCAATTGGGTTCCAATCAAGGCCCCGGCCCGACGTGCCCCTTCAGGGATAGCCGCAAAAAAAGTGTAGTATTCTGTTTTTTGAAGCGAATCCATTTCATAGGCATTGGGATAAAACCCTACCATCGCATCTTGCCCGATAACCAGATTTTTGAAAAGAGTGTCGTTACCTCTTAATATTTTAAACACAGGCTTTGAATCGGCCTTGATAAATTCTTTGAATTGGTCATAGAATTGAACGGGCCGGTTGTCCATAGCCAAAATGATGTCTCCTTCCTTCAAGCCGGCTTTTGATGCTGCCGAGTTGTCCTTTATCTCTCCCAGTTTGAATTTAAACCGCTCATCTATAAAACCACTGTCTTTTCCTAAGGTAGTATACAAATCGCCAAAGTTGTCAGGAATGGTGATGACTACCTCAACGCCATTTCTGTTAACTACATATTGCGTGCCTTTTTGAAGCAGAACGTCCGGATCAGTGGCTTCCCTGAACTTCTCTATTTTTTTTCCGTTTACCGAAACCAGCTTATCCCCGTCAAAAAATCCTACCTTGGTTCCTAAGGGCTGTGCATTGATTCCATAGGCTAAACTTTCATTTGGAACGTATTTGTCGCCATAATAGGTGAGCGACATGGCTAAAATAAAAATACCTAAGATGGCATTTACTGTGACTCCGCCAATCATCACAATCAGACGTTGCCAGGCCGGTTTACTTCGGAACTCCCACTCTTGTGGAGGCAATTTCATTTGTTCCTTATCGAGGGATTCATCAACCATGCCCGCAATTTTCACATAGCCACCAAGTGGCAACCAGCCAATACCATATTCGGTATCGCCTTTCTTAAAGCTAAATAATTTTAGCCCCCAGGCGTCAAAAAAGAGGTAAAATTTCTCCACTCTGATACCAAAAAAGCGCGCAGCCCAAAAGTGGCCCAGTTCATGAAGTGTTATTAAAATTGCGAGAGCCAGTATAACCTGGCCTACCATCGTGAGTATTCCCATTTTTATAATTAGGTTGCGAAATTAGGTCATTGAGGGCTTATTAAAAAAAAACTTAACCGAAATAATAGGCCATTCATGCAAATTCTCAACCGGCGGCTATAATCGGAATGTAAATCTCTTCCTGTGCCTCGGCTCTGTCTTTATCATATCCGGGCTCTAAAAGCTCAAAATGTTCGCGCATATCCAGATCATAATTCGAGCCTGGAAGCCAATGATTAAAAATATAATTAAATGTGACAGGGGCCGTGTTTGCCGGGCCGCGATGTAAAAAAACTGCGTAAAGTCCCCCTTTAAACAGATAGCTTTCCAATCCTATTGGGGTATTGGAATTATCGGTTACTTCTACAGCTGCTAATTTTGTAAAAAACTGAGAGGCATCGAATGGGCTAAAGCTGTAATTATCAGGATATATCTGCATAGAAACTAAAGCACTGCTTGTCCTGTTTCTTATTTCTTTTAATCGGGGCATGAAGGAGTGCCATAATTTAAAGGTTCCATTGTTTACATAGTTCATTTTTGCTTTGAGACCGATTAAACTTAGAGGCGGGCGCAATTCAATTCTTAAAAACATAGTTTTCCTCTCGTTATTTAAGGGCTATGAGGCTGAGAGCTGCTTATGGAGTATGCTGATTTTATTTAAGGCGTCGTCTTTCTTTTGCTTTTCCTTATCAATCAAATCAGGCTTGGCATTGGCTAAAAACTTTTCATTTCCCAATTTGGATTCTACAGATTTTAAAAATCCTGTTAAATAATCGATTTCCTTTTGAATAGACGCTTTGTCAGAAGACTTGGATTCCCAGCCTTCAAATACCAGGTGTACCTCGTCTTTCCCAATCAACCCTTTTATTCCAATTTCATTTTTTTCTAAAACCAACTTTTCAAGGTAGGCCAACTTGAGTATCAGGCCTTCATATTTTTTGTAGGGATCAGGATAGGCTGTGTCCACGTAAACCGAGGCTTTAATTTTTGGTGAAATGCCATTTTCATTCCTTTTGTTTCTCACTAAGGCTATCAAATCAAGAATATTGCGGTCATCATCCTGATGTGCGATCCCTGTTTCCGGCCAATGGCTTTGGTTGATAAATCCTTGATTTACACCGAGTCCATTTCGTATTTCTTCTGAGATAAAAGGCATAAAGGGATGCAGCATACGCATGAGTTTTTCAAAAATGACCTTTACTTCCTGGAGGGATTCTTTTGCAATCGGATGCCCAAAGGGGGGTTTCATCATCTCGAGATATAAGGCACAAAAGTCATCCCAGATAAGCTTGTAAATGGCCATGAGGGCATCAGAGAGCCTGAACTTATGGAAATGCTGATTTATTTCCTGCAATGCCATTCCCATTCTGTTCTCCATCCATTGTGTTGCCACCGGCGCATAAACCTTATAAAATTCATCCTCCGCTTTTGCAATATCCCAACTCATCACCAAACGGTAGGCGTTCCAAATTTTATTACAAAAATTTCGGCCCTGTTCCACTTGGCTGATGTCGAATAAAATGTCGTTTCCTGCTGGTGAGCAAAGGAGCATTCCCATTCTTACCGCGTCGGCTCCATACTCATCCATCATAGGTATGGGATCAGGACTGTTGCCGAGCTGTTTCGACATTTTACGTCGAAGTTTATCCCTTACAATTCCCGTGTAATAAACATTTCTAAACGGTTTTTCTCCTCTGTATTCATAACCCGACATGATCATTCTCGCCACCCAAAAAAACATAATTTCCGGAGCGGTTACCAAATCATTGGTAGGGTAGTAATAGTTAATGTCAGGGTTATTCTTGTCTTTGAATCCGTCGAACACTGAAATGGGCCAAAGCCACGAAGAAAACCAGGTGTCGAGTACATCTTCATCCTGAACCAGGTCATTTTCACTTTCCAGAGGAAACTTTAAGGCATAAAGCTTTTTGGCTTCATCATGCGTTTTGGCAACGATTGTATTTCCATTAGCGTCATACCATGCCGGAATTTGTTGACCCCACCACAGCTGTCGGCTGATGCACCAATCTTTAATATTGCTGATCCAATGGTGGTAGGTGTTTTTAAGTTTTGGGGGATAAAAATTAACAGCATCGTTCATCACGCTGTCCAATACCTGTGGATTGCGGTTCATAAACTTTTTCATGTCTACAAACCATTGCTTGGATATGCGTGGTTCAATCACCGCATCTGTTCTTTCACTAAAACCCACCTTATTTTTGATGGGTTCTTCTTTTTCCAAATGCCCTGATGCAGCGAGATCCTTAGCGATTTGCTTGCGCACAGCAAAGCGGTCCATGCCGATATAGTGCCCTGCAGCTTCACTCATGGTACCATCTTCGTTAAAACAATCAATGGATGCCACCTTGTGCTTTAATCCTAAGTTATAGTCATTAATATCATGGGCAGGTGTTATTTTTAATACCCCGGTACCAAATTCGGCATCCACATAGTCGTCAAAAATGACAGGAACTTCACGGTTAACAATGGGAACGATTACAGTTTTGCCTTTAAATTTCTTGTAGCGCTCATCGTTTGGGTTGGCGCAAACTGCAGTATCACCGAGCATGGTTTCTGGTCGGGTGGTAGCCACCATGATGTATTCATCCGAATGGGGAACAAAGTACTTGATATAATAGAGTTTTGAATCGACTTCTTTGTAAATCACTTCTTCATCGCTCACCGCAGTTTTTCCTGCAGGATCCCAATTCACCATTCTGCTTCCCCTATAAATAAGCCCTTTTTGATGCAGGTCGATAAAAACGTCGGTAACGGCCTCACTTAATTCAGGTTCCATGGTGAAACGGGTTCTGTCCCAATCACAACTGCAGCCTAACTTTTTAAGTTGTTCGAGGATGATTCCTCCATATTTTTCCTTCCATTCCCAGGCATAGGTTAAGAACTCTTCCCGGCTCAATGAATTTTTGTCAATGCCTTTGTCCTTGAGCATTTGCACCACTTTGGCTTCTGTAGCTATACTGGCGTGGTCGGTTCCGGGCACCCAGCAGGCATTCTTGCCCAACATTCTTGCCCGACGCACCAAAACGTCCTGAATGGTATTATTGAGCATATGTCCCATATGCAAAACCCCCGTAACGTTAGGAGGTGGTATCACAATTGTATAAGGTTCGCGATCGTCGGGCACGCTTTTGAACAAACTATTTTCTAGCCAGGTTCGGTACCATTTGGTTTCAATCTGCGAAGGGGAATATTTGGAGGAGATGTCCATAAGAAAAGTCTGCGAATTTAAGAAGAAAGGACTGCTAAGGCAAAATCAAATTAGAAACACATCTCGATTTTTCAGGCGTAATCTCAAATCATTAATAAAAGGGATAATCGGTTTCTCAACCTCAACCTCAACCTCAACCTCAACCTCATCCTCAACCTCAACCTCAACCCTGATACCCCAAGTCGTCTTGAAGGTCAGACGAATCCGCAGCTTGGGTGGCCAATTGATCGCAGCGTTCGTTCATGGCGTTGCCTGAATGCCCCTTTACCCAATTGAATTTAATGACATGTTTGTGGTAAAGTTCAATCAGTCGTTTCCACAGATCCGGGTTTTTTATATTCTTAAATGCTTTCTTCTGCCAACCATAAATCCATTTTTTTTCAAAGGCATCCATCACGTACTTGCTGTCGGTATAGATCTCGACATTTAAATTTTCTTTAGTTAAGGCCTCCAGTGCAGAAATTACCGCCATGAGCTCCATGCGGTTATTGGTCGTAAGTTTAAAACCGCCACTTATTTCCCTTTTATGGGTACCGTAGATCAGAACGGCTCCGAAACCACCCTTACCCGGATTTCCCCTTGAAGCTCCATCAGAATAAATAACTACCTTCAAATCTCACACATAATACTTTTGAATCACAAGCGCATCTCAGCGCTAATTTGATTGCAATATTATGTAATTATTGGCTCTAAAGTCTTTGTAAAATTTTAATTATTGACGTAAGTTTGAATGCAAATATGATAAGAGTCGGCTTAACCCTATTTATTTCAATATGGCTAACATTTAACGCTTTTTCCCAGTACGATTACCGTATTTTTGGCTATATTACCAATGAGGAAACAGGTGAGCCAATTGTGGGGGCAAGAATCAATTTACCCGACTGGAAAACCGAAACATACACCAATAACTTTGGTTACTTTAGCATGTCGGTTCCCCCCCAAGATTTTTTTGTAGAGTACAGCTTTAGCGGTTTTAAAACCAAAGTGGATTCTATTTATATCGACATGGATATTCAGGTGGATGTCAAATTGCAGAAGATAGAAGTGGAGGAAGGACAGATAAACGATATTAAAAAGTCGCAAAGCGATATCACCAATCCGCTAAGCGGTAAGATCGATGTTCCTACGGGAATTCTTAAAGAGTTACCTTATTTACTTTCGGAACCCGACCTCATGAAAGGTCTTCAAAATCTTCCGGGCATTTCATCAGGAAATGAATTTTTCAGTAACCTCTATGTGAGGGGAGGAGCCGCCGATCAAAATCTCACATTGCTCGACGGAGTTCCGGTTTACAATGGCAGCCACATTTTTGGTTTGCTGTCTATTTTTCAACCCGACATCACAAATTCCATACAAGTGTATAAGGCCGGCTTTCCGGCACGTTACGGGGGACGGGTGAGTTCTGTGGTAGACATTACCTCGAACGAAGGGAACAATAAAGAATATTACGGTCGTGCCTCCATGGGTTTGCTTATTGCCAAAATAGCCATTAATGGCCCCATAGGCAAAAAAGAAAAAACGACCTATTCTTTAGGTATTCGACGCACCTATTGGGATGCGCTCCGAATATTTTCACCCGGAAGCAGTACGGATATATTTGTGGTTTCAGATTATAATTTGAAGATAAAACACCATCTGACTAAATACGATAATCTGATTTTTTCGATTTATGCCGGAAGAGATAAATATCCAAGTACAAATAGTGACAGTTTCAGTACCATTAGCTCCAAGGTTGAATACGGCAATGCGGCTGCCATTTTGAGGTGGAATCACATTTTTAATCCCAAACTCTTCTCCAATTTATCCCTCTCAGCAACACGCTATAAAGTAAACTTTGATCTCGACCAAACACTGGTCGATTCTGCTTCTCAAAATATTAAAACCGCCCATTACAATTATCTCAATGGCATTTCAGATATAGCTGCCAATACTGAATTTGAATACAGCTTGAACAACAACAACTACATTCGGTTTGGTTTGCAGGCCGTGGGCCATTTCATAAATCCGGGCTTCAGTGAAATCACTTCTACCGATTTAAGCGAACCCGAAATTAGTGGAAGCGAAAAATCCAATTTCAGCAGCGAAGTAGCTGTTTATGTGGAAGATGACTTAAAAATAAACGACAAATTCAAATTGAACCTTGGATTAAGAAACGTTTATTTTACAAATGCTACCTACAAGTACAACCCTATCTTGCTCGAACCAAGAGTATCTGGTCGCTATATTCTCAAACCTGGAATGGCTTTGAAGGCCTCATATTCGAGAATGCATCAAACGGTTTTTCTTTTAACCAATTCAGGGATAGGATTTCCTTTTAACTTCTGGGTTCCTGCCACCAAGCGTATCCCGGCACAACAATCCGATCAAATCAATCTTGGGCTTGCCAAGGAACTCAAAGATGGATACAGCTTAACGGTAGATGGCTATTACAAGACCATAAAAAATATTCTGTTTGCCAAGGAAGATCCGGGATATTTCGACAACAGCTTGGATTGGCAAACCATCCTTGAAACAGGTAAAGCAACAAATTATGGTCTTGAATTACTAATTAACAAACGAAAAGGCTACCTCACCGGATGGTTTGGGTACACGCTATCCTTTGCCGACCGCAATTTTGAGAACCTCAATCTTGGCCGAACCTTTCAATTTTCTTACAACCGACGTCATACGGCCAATCTGGTAATGAATTACAGAATCACAGAGTGGAATTCATTGTTTATGAATCTCACCCTGGCTTCAGGAAGGTTCTTTACCATTCCCGGAGGAAAATACCTTGACATAGATGGCAATATCATTCTGGATTACAGCTCTTTAAACAATTACAAAGGCCCATTTTTTCAACGCCTGGATTTAGGGTGTTTGTTTGAAAGAAACAATAGCAATCGAATTTTTGAGCAACAAGCTTATCTTACCCTTTATAATGCGTTGCTTGCCAAAAACCCAATGCAGATTTATGCGGTTTATACAGCCAATGCGAGCAAGCCGGGCACCGGATTATATAAACTAAAAAAGCTAAGCATTCCTTATTTTATTCCGGGCATCAGTTACATTCTAAGATTTTAAAATGAAAAAAATACTTACCTGCCTTGCCATTTGGGCACTTTTTGATTCTTGTGAAGACGATATATCGCTGAGTACCATTGATGCCTATAGCCCTAAGCTGGTGGTGAATGAGTTTTTCAACAATCACCAACCTTTTTCAATACAGGTTTCGGGGAGTAAAGATGCTTACAAAGAGCCTAACCCGGTAATTCTTGGATCTGCACAGGTTCAGGTGACCCTAAGCGAAGACGGGGTAAATATTCCCCTCAGTTTTGACAATTTTACCGGCTTATTTTCTTCCACGGCAATCCCAAAATCCGGAAAAGAATATTATATAACGGTTACAGGTTCTGGTTTTAATGGTGTATATGCTACAGGGCGTCTTCCAGGAAATATCACAGGTAAACAAAGCTCTTACATCGAAAAAGGCGGCGTTGATATGCAAAATAACAAATCGGATTTGCTCAAAATTACCTTTAAGGACGATGGCGCAACCAAGGATTACTACAAATTGAATTTTTATTATTACAGCGAGCTTATCGACAAATTCAATTCATTTGATTTTGAAACCAAAGACATTCTTTCGGCTGTAACCACTATAAAGACGAGTGATGGCGGATTTTTATTCACCGATGAATCTTTTAATGGCAAAGAAAAAACATTCACCGCTGTGCCTCCGGCCGATATAGTCATCAACAATGTTAAATGGAAATACCTGATTCAAATTCAGCGCCTCAGCGAAGATTTTTGGAAATACAATACCACCCTTGAACAGTATAGAGGCGGACTAAATAGGGGAGGTTCCGGAAGCAATATTTTCGGTGGAGCTGTGGTGGTGTATACCAATATTAACAACGGTCTGGGAATTTTCGCAGGTCAAAACCTGGAATCCGATACCCTCAAATAAGACCTTTTCCGGAAATTAAGTCATGTCAACGACTATTTAGCACTGGTACTTTTAAATAAAAATCTTCACTAGATCTAAAAATTAAATGGCCGACATCTTTCATCATTTTCCAATTAGCGGCTCTTCAAACAAAATATTTGAGTGTTTTGCCACGACCTCAGGCCTTAACGCTTGGTGGTGCGAAACATCAGTAGGCCAAGCGGCACTGGGAGCTAGGTTCGATTTAAATTTTGGTCCAGGCTACGCCTGGGTTGCTGAAATAACGAAGTATAATCCTATACATGAAATTGAATTTACTTTTCATGAATCGGACCCTGACTGGAATGGAACGAAAGTGGGGGTCAGCTTAGTCGAAGAAAAAGAACTAACCATGGTTCATTTTTACCACGAGGGGTGGAGGGAGATTAATGCGCATTTTAAAATCTCTACGTATTGTTGGGCCATGTATTTACGTTTGCTTAAGCGGTTTGTGGAACACAACGAAACCGTTGCATATTCCGAACGGCTGCGTGTGTAGCGCTTAGGTTTTTTTCGCTTCGGTTAAGCTACTGTTTTTGAATCCATAACTAAAGTAAATAATAATGCCGGCCAATATCCAGATAAAAAACCAAAGCCAGTTGTTCTTGCTCATACCCGTTAAAAGATAAAGACAGGTGGACACGCCCAATAGGGGTATGAGCGAGTATTTTTTAACAAAGGCCAATAATGACAATACCAGGCACGTCAACCAAAATAAGAGTATTGAGATTTTTGGGGTGGCCAGATCCATAAAAGTCAATTGATGACTTTGATAATCTGCATTTTGAGAGAAATTGAAATCGGTGATGTCGTTTAGATAATTTGGATTCTGCGCGATGAAAATAGAAAAAGTCAAAACCAGCAAGAGGGGAAACCATAAGGCCCCGTTGATATAAGGGAGAGCAAACTTATCGGATTTCTTGCCTCTCTTAGGAAGGAGTAAAACGCCGCCACATACCAGAACAAAGGCAAATAAAGTAGCTATGCTGGTAAAGTCGAGTACAAAAGTTTTGTCGGTGAAGAGGATTGGGATACCTACAACCAAACCGGTAACGAGGGTCGCTGAGGAGGGGGTTTGATATTTAGGATGTATCTTCTGAAAAACAGGGGGCAATAGTCCATCCCGGCTCATGCTCATCCAAATCCTGGGTTGACCCATTTGAAAAACCAGCAATACGCTGGTCATCGCAATGATGGCACAAAGCGACACGAGAAAATGCATCCAACCTAAGTTTAGGTTTTGGGCTTCAAAAATAAAGGCCAGGGGATCACCAATGCTGTCAAATTTTCTGTAATTAACCGTTCCGGTAAGCACAAGCGTAAGAAGAATGTATACAATGGTGCAGATAATCAAGGAATAAATCATGCCACGGGGTAGGTCTCTCCTTGGATTTTTGCTTTCTTCAGCTAATACGCTAACTGCATCAAAACCGATATAGGCAAAAAAGACCCCGCTCACCGCCAACATCACCCCTCCGAAGCCGTTTGGCATAAAAGATTTCAAACCTAAATCATTTTCCGGAAGCCAATTAAAAGTTAATCCATGGCTGAAAATCAGAAAACCGCCGACGATAATGACCAATCCTACAATAAGCAGTTTAAGAACGACCATTGAATTGCTGAAGTTTCGGCTTTCCTTAACGCCACGGTAAACTAAGTAGGTAATGATGATATTGATAACTGCGGCCGGAGCATCAAAAATGATACGTATTCCATTTAATTTAGGAGCTACATTCCAGGCCTGTAAAAGTTCATTGTTGGAACTACCTCCTGCGACTGCCTTTTTTGCTTCAAGATAACTACAGGTGAGATAGGCAGGAAAATCGATGTGAAGGGAATGAAGAAATGAGGTGAAGTAATCGCTCCAGCTAAAGGCCACATAAATATTCCCAATGGAATATTCCATGATCAAAGCCCATCCAATGATCCAGGCAAAGAATTCACCAAAGCTCGCATAGGCATAGGTATAAGCGCTTCCTGCCACCGGGATGCGACTTGCAAATTCTGCATAGCAATAGGCTGTAAAAGCGCAGGCAATACCTGTGATCACAAAAAGGAGTACCACACCTGGGCCACCGTGAAATACAGCACCTCCTAAACTGCTGAAGCTACCGGCACCTATAATGGCGGCAATTCCAAAAAAGGTCAAATCTCTAACTGTGAGTACTCGCCTGAGTTTAGGTATTTTCGACTCATTTTCTTTATCAGAGCCGGAACCCGCTTCGTCGAGTTCAAATTCTGAATCGAAGTCTTGACTGAATACCTTTTTTCTTAAAAGTCGATGTGCCAATTTTTAATACGTTTTAGAAGAGTACATTATTTTTATCAATAATAAGTCCAACAAAGGTTGAACGCCGTCAAACCTACTTTTTTTTTGCTACTTATTAAAATGGAATATTAATTTTCCATCCACAGAGCTGGCA
This sequence comes from uncultured Chitinophaga sp., assembly GCA_964617955.1. Taxonomy (GTDB): domain Bacteria; phylum Bacteroidota; class Bacteroidia; order NS11-12g; family UBA9320; genus JABWCE01. Next base: position 227,738 of record CAZTXB010000002.1, on the reverse strand, counting down.
AAGGCTCAATACTGACTTAGAAGTTGATGGTCATTACGCATAGCGCAATAAAAAGGGACAGCGGAAATTTGCCTTTGTGAAGGTCAGATTATCAAAACCATAAGAGGGGAGGGGGGCTAGGCTGCCTGACCCAATTCGCGCAAAAAGCGGTGGTGAATGATGAACGCCTTTAAAAATGAAGGTTGGGTAAAATAGGGGATTCCAAATTCTTTGGTCGTTTCCTTCACAATTTTTGATATTTCCTTGTAATGCAAGTGACAAATTCCGGGAAATAAATGATGCTCTACCTGAAAGTTAAGCCCGCCGGCAAACCAGTTTAAAAATTTACTTTTTTCGCCAAAGTTGCTGGTGGTTAATATTTGATGCACAGCCCAGGCATTCTCAATGGTGTCGTTTTCGTTTGGCTTTGGAAATTTAGTTTCTTCCATCACATGGGCTAGTTGGAAAATAAAGGCAAGAATCCAACCGGCTACGAATTGAACCGTAACAAAACCAATAAGCAATTGCCACCAAGCTATATCGAGCACCAGATAAGGAATCACTACCATATACATGTAGTAAAATATCTTACTAAAAATCATAATGGCGAACTCTTTGCTCTTGGTGGTATTAAATTTAACAAGAAAGTCTTGCTTAGAGTAACGGCTCATTTGCTTAAAATCTTTGGAAGTTACCCACAGCATGGTCATAAAGCCATAAAGAAACCAAGCATAAAAATGCTGATAGCGGTGGTACCATTTTTGGGGAGAATGAGGAGAAAATCTGAGCACGCCTTTGCCGGTTATGTCTTCATCCATCCCTTCGATGTTGGTATAGGTATGGTGCAAATAATTGTGTTGTATTTTCCAATTCATGGAGTGCCCTCCTAAAAAGTTGAGCGTATATCCAAAAATTTCGTTAATGCGGTTACTTTTAGAAAAAGTACCGTGACAAGCGTCGTGCATAACCGTGAGACCGGTTCCGGCCATGGTTAAGCCCATAAATCCTGCAAAAAGCCAAAGCCATCCAAGCGGCAAGCCGGATGTCAAAATAAGGATATAGGAAGTAATATAAACTCCCAACATAACAAAGGCTTTAATCCAAATTCTGTAATCGCCGTATTTAGATATGTTATTGTCTTTAAAATAATTTTCAACACGACTCCTCAGGGTAAAAAAGAACTTGTCCTGAGAGCGATTAATAAATTTTACAACCATTAATATAATTTAAATTGCGCAAATGTAGTGTTTTAAAAACTAAATCGCTTTTATTTTTTTTAACACCTAAGATAAGTTTCAGATTATGTGAAACTTAGTCAATTTTCAATTGGCTCAGAATGGCATTGAGTCCACGTTCGTCTTCTTGATCGAAAGTGTCGTAATTTGCACTGTCAATATCGAATACAGCCCAAATTGCATCATTTTTAAAAAGAGGAATAACTATTTCAGATTTTGAGTATGGGCTGCAGGCAATATGCCCTTCGAATCGATTAACATCAGGAACAATTTGCGAGGTTCTTGTTTTCCATGCCATTCCACAGACTCCTTTTCCATACTTAATTCTGGTGCAGGCTACAGGTCCTTGAAAAGGTCCGAGGACAAGTTCATCATCCTTCACCAAATAAAATCCGGTCCAGTGGAAGTTGAAAGCAGAATGTACCAAAGCGGTGATATTGGCCAGGTTGGCTATTAAATCCGATTCTCCAGAAATAAGACTTGAGGATTGAAGCGCTAAATCTTTATATTTTTCGGCCTTATCCATTAAGTAAATCCGCCAAAGCTAATAGCGCTTCCCATAATGTTAAAATTTTTGGCATTGACGCACAGTACAGGAATTTGAGGATCGTTGTTAACTATTTTAACATCTTCATCGGCGATAAAAATATCAGAAATTTCCTTTTCAGTTTTGGTGGTAATGACAATTAAACCTGCGTTAATGGCTGAAGAATAGCGGATAACTTCCTTCGAGAAGCTTTTTGCACTTTCCATTTCCATAGATTCAATTACCGTAATTCCTTCGGCTAGAAGTTCGTTCTTAACAAAATTGGCGTTGGCTAAGACTTTAAGTTTCAAATATTCATCTTTTTCATATTTCGAGAAAAGGTGAACTTCCGCTTTATTTTCCTTGGCGATCAGAATCGCCTGATTGGTTTTTTGCTTTGTTTCCACACTTTCGTCAATGGGAAGCACAATAGGATTATATCCGCCGGATGCCACGTTCTTATCTTGAACGATGAGCACAGGAGCTGGAGAAGAGGTCACCACCTTTAGAGCGAATGCCCCTAATACATGTTGCATTCCTCTCACACCATGCGTTCCAAGCACTACAATTTTAGCCTTTGTGTCGTTGGTAATATCAGCAATCGTATGAAAAATTGAACCTTCCCTCAAAATTGAAAAAGTATTAACGCCGGTTGTAATGGTGTTTTTTTCTGCTATTTCATTGAGTTTGCCTTCTATAATGCCTTCAACAGAAGTGGATCCGGCTTTAAATTTCACCTTTGATTCGTGGTTAATAATATGTACCAGAGCAACCTCAGCCCCGGTGGTTTTACCGATGTAACTGGCATGGTTTAGTGCGCAATCCGCTTCTGGTGTAAAGTCGTAGGCAACTATAACTAAATTATTTTTTTGGAGCTCAGACATATGTTTTTACCCTTTCTAATATTTTTTGCAAATTTACGGCTTTTTGGAGATTTCTAATTTCACAATTTGTAGCTGTAAAATAGTGGTGTGAATTAAAGAAATTTATCTGGATATTGTCCCAGACCTGACGGTTGGTAATAATTTTTCTAAAACTGAATTCGTCGTACAAGCTCTCTGAAATGCTGTCAAAATCATCGCGCCCAAGGTAGTCCAAATCCGCATCACAAAGTATTTCGGCAAGCCTTGAATTTGGAGTTTGAGGGATTTTTGTAGCCATGACAATCTCGCATACGCGGTCGATTTCGTTATCGGAGTAGCCAAAATGCGGAAGGTAGTGCATGCAAATAATTGAACTTTGTTGTTCGTGGTTTAATTCAGAATTGACAAAACCAATATCATGGTAAACCGCAGCTGTGAGCAGAATACAGAGATCCTCGTTGGAATCTATTTTTTCACCTTTTGCAATTCGCATCGTTTCGTTATAAACATCAAGGGTATGTTCCAAACTGTGATACGTTAAATATTTTGGAAGGGATTCTTTCAAAATATTAATTGCATTTATTCGGGCTTCTTCTAATTGCATTAACAATAATCAAATCAAAATTAATATTTTGTTTTAAACTAATAATATTTTTTATGGATGAATGATTTACCAAGGTGTACTAATAAAAGGAATTCGGGCTAACTGATAACTTTAAATATCGCATTTACGTATTCATTATGATGAAGTTGTGAGAAATTAATATTAGAAATTTAAAAGGATTGTGAGTGAAAAGCTTAGCAGAACAGAGGTCCGGTATGGTTAAGATAAAGGCAAATTCAAGGCCGGAATGCTGGTGATTCAAATTTACCCTTTTGTTCTATAATTTATATTATGTTAACTAGAGTTTTTGTAATCATAACGGCCTTTCTACCTCCTCAACTGAGAATTGCTTTAAAAATATTCTTAAAAACCAAATTGAACTGAAGACAACGGCTTATATAAAAAGTAGATAAAGCCCCTTTAGCACTTATTTCATCATTACTAACCGAATAACTCGAAAAATCAAATTGACGTTTGAGCTTGGTCCACCGGGTGCTTCTTCCAAACACCTAGGTTTTGGATGAATTCCTCTCCTGCTTCTCTGTTCGAAAAAACCGTGCGACCTATTTAATGCTCTCCTTTCTGGCCTTCATTTCGGCCTCCTTGGCATAATTTTGAACATTTTTGTACAAACGCTGCATATTTTCAAGCAAATCGTACTCTTCTTGTTTATTGCCATTGGGCACGCCCATCTCTAAGCATTTTTCAAAATAGGTGAGCGCTTTGGTGTAAATGGCGCGAATTTGCACATCTAAAACTTCCTGGTCTGCCCTTTTATAGGTCTTCTGAAGTTGTTCAATCAAAGGCGTCGCTTTATTTACGTTCAATACCCCAAGATTAAAGGAGGCATCGAAATAATAAGGATCAATTTCCATTGCTTTGGCATAATCCAATTCTGCCAAATCTATTTTCCCCATTTTTTCATAGGTGGCCGCTCTGGCAAAATAATAAATTTTATTCTGATCATCCAGGGCAATGGCGTCGTCCAGTTTTTTTAGCAGTATTTCTGTTCTTCCTTGCTTAAGGTAAATGTCTAATTCCATGTTCATGAGGTCCTGGTCGGCAGGAAACCTCTCCCTTCCCAACCCTAGCTGAGCCAAAGCATTCGCAGTATCCTTCTCATCCATGTATACCTTAGCAATGGCAGAATATATTTTAGGGTCATTAAATTTTCTTTCGATGAGCTTACCAATAAATTCCTTGGTTTGTTTCGTGTCGCCTTTCGCCATGGCTGCATAGTAGCTATATTGATAAAGGATGTCCTCATTGATATTGATGGTTTTTAGGTCCCCTTTCGAATCCATAGGAATAAACTTCAAACATGTTTGGTAATAGTCTAAGGCTTTATCGTAATTTTTATTCTGGTATTCGCTCACCGCCGCATTAAACAGCACGTTTGCCACATTCACAAGATAAAATTCAAACTGGTCTTTCCAACTCTGTTTGGTATCCGTTTCGTAACACTTAATCAAAGCCTCAGCAGCGATTTTTGCAGCATCAGGGGTCTCTTTGTTTAAATCATCCACCTTACGGGCTATCTCAAAGTACACGGCAGCTCTGTATACCCACATTTTAGGGCTGTTAGCTGTTTTTGGATGGGCGGCAGCATCGTCTATTAAACGTTTACATTCTCTTAGATCCTTTACCGCATTAGCGTCAGGGTCTTCAAGAATCATTCGCACGGTCTCTATTTTACTAGGTTGTGCGAATAAGGCATGACTTGCTAATAATCCGACAACCATTAAGGTGAGTTTTAACTTCTTCATTATTTATTAATTTTATATATAAGCAATCAATTCAAGTGCCAAACTTAATTGAAAAAGAAAAGAGTTCAAAAAAATAATCGCGCTGAGTTGACCAAGCATGGCTTTTAATTCAGGTACGGAATCAATATTATGCCTCGTTCACCGGATCTGCACCCTCGTTGGTAGCATCAGCTCCTGCTTCCCCAAGTTCTGTTAGGCCATTCTCCATATCTGTTTCAGGCTCCTCCTCTTCGTGATCTACGCTCGCAATGGAAGCTATTTCGTCAGATTCTCTCATTTTAATCAGTCGAACGCCCTGTGTTGCTCTGCCCATTACCCTAAGGTCGGAGACAGGAATACGTATGGTTAAACCAGATTTATTAATGATCATCAAATCGTGCTCATCGTTTACATCCAAAATAGCCACTAAATTCCCGGTCTTTTCAGTGATACTTAGCGTTTTAACACCTTTTCCTCCCCTGCCTGTGATTCTGTAATCTTCGAGATCTGTTCTTTTGCCATATCCCTTCTGAGAAACCACTAAAATGGTGGATGCTGTCCCTTTTTCAACACAAACCATGCCGATAACCTCATCTTTTGCATTTTCGAGTCTAACCGCTCTTACCCCGGAAGCCGTTCTTCCCATTGGTCTTACTTTTTCCTCAGGGAAGCGAATCGCTTTACCCGATTGTTTTGCTATGACGATTTCACAGCTTCCATTGGTTAGCTTAACATTGAGCAATTCATCGTTCTCGCGAATGGTAATGGCATTGATGCCATTGGCTCTCGGTCGGGAGTATGCTTCAAGTGTTGTTTTCTTTATGGTGCCTTGCTTGGTGGCCATAATAATATAATTGCTTCGGATATACTCTTCATCCTTCAAGCTGATTACATTGATGCAAGCCCTGATTTTGTCTTCAGGCGGAATGCTAATTAAATTCTGTATGGCACGTCCCTTGGTAGCCTTGGCCCCTTCAGGCACTTCCCATACTTTCATCCAGAAACAACGGCCGTGATCGGTAAAGAACAACAAATGATTGTGATTGGTGGCGACAAACATGTGCTCCACAAAATCGTCACCGCGGTGCGACACGCCTTTGTTGCCAACTCCCCCCCTGCCCTGTGCCTTATATTCGGTTAGAGGAGTGCGTTTGATGTAACCCATGTGAGAAATGGTAACCACCACCTCTTCATCTGCAATTAAATCTTCAACATTGATATCCTCCGCTGAATGAATGATTTGGGTCCTGCGCTTGTCTCCAAACTTTTCCTTCATCTCAAGGAGTTCTGTCTTAATAACTTCCATTCTCATTGACTCATCACTCAACAGTGTATTCAAGTAATTAATCAGTTTCATGATTTCCTCGTATTCCTCTTTTATTTTATCCCTTTCTAATCCTGTGAGTTTTTGGAGACGCAAATCAAGTATAGCTCTGGCCTGGATTTCAGTTAACCCGAAATTTTGCATTAAACCGGAACGTGCATCTTCAACAGTTGAAGAACCTCTGATTAGTTTTATGACTTCGTCAAGGTTATCGAGTGCTATGAGCAATCCTTCTAAGATGTGGGCTCGTTTCTGGGCATCTTCTAATTCGAATTTCGCCCTTCGTATCACTACCTCATGTCGGTGTTCCACAAAATGCTTGATGAGATCCTTCAAATTGAGCATCTCAGGTCTTCCTTTAACCAGCGCTATATTATTAACTGAGAATGAGCTCTGTAATGGTGTATATTTGTAAAGCTGATTGAGAATAATATTGGGTATACCATCTCGCTTAATGTCAAAAACGATGCGTAAACCATCCCTTCCCGACTCATCTCTTACTTCAGAAATGCCATCAATGACTTTTTCGTTGATTAAGTCTACAGCCTTGACAACGATTTGAGAAGGCGAAATCTGGTAAGGAACTTCGGTAATAATGATTTGCTCACGCCCAGAAGCGAGAGTTTCAAATTCAGCTTTCCCTCTCATTACCACCCTTCCTCTGCCTGTGCTCAAAGCCTCCCTCACCCCTTCATAGCCATAAATTATCCCGCCTGTGGGGAAATCGGGCCCTTTAATGTGCTCCATGAGTTCCTCAATAGGGATTTCGTTATTCTCAATATAAGCGATGGTTCCATCAATCACTTCTGAAAGGTTGTGAGGCGCCATATTGGTGGCCATTCCCACGGCTATTCCAGAAGCGCCATTGATTAATAAATTGGGGACTTTGGCCGGTAAAACGGTCGGTTCGGTGAGGGAATCGTCAAAATTCGGACGAAAATCTACCGTGTCTTTTTCAATGTCAGCCAGCATTTCCTCAGCGAGTTTTCTCATTCTCGCCTCGGTGTAACGCATGGCAGCAGGTGGATCGCCGTCAATGGAGCCATAATTTCCCTGCCCATCTACCATCATGTATCTCACACTCCACTCCTGTGCCAAACGAACCATCGCGTCGTAAACCGATTGGTCGCCATGGGGGTGAAACTTACCGAGAACCTCCCCTACGATTCTTGCTGATTTTTTATACGCTCTGTTGCTGGCCAGTCCAAGTTCAGACATCCCATATAATACCCTTCGATGCACAGGCTTTAATCCATCCCTTACATCAGGCAGGGCACGGCTAACAATCACTGACATGGAGTAGTCAATGTAGGCCGTTTTCATCTCATCCTCAATATTTATTGGAATAATCTTCTCATTTTCAGGTTCTAGTACCTCTTCCATAGCTTTGTTTTACAACTCGTGAAAATAGGCATAAATCAGGTATTAATTCTTGCTCAGAATGAGAGATACCCACAAGTTTTACCCTGAAACCGGCGGTTTGATTTTAAGATTTGAACTTATACAATTAGACCTGCCTTGTAATTAAAATTACAGGTTTCTCTCGCCCTTTAAGTTCTATATCTCGAACTTACTTCCTATCTCTGGTATAATGATGGGATTCTTTATTTTCTCCTTTAAAAAGTGTGCAAAGGCCAAGAGTCCTTTCTCCTCCCCGTGAACCAAAAAAACTTTGGCCGAGGCCTTAAGTTTTGACTCTTCGAGGTAGTTTAGTAAGCCATCCTTGTCGGGATGTGCAGAGAAAATATCGGTAGCCCTGATTTTGGCATATACCGGTTGTTCTTTGTGGTTAATGGTAACGCTGCCACTGCCGTGCAAAAGTCTATGCCCTAGGGTACCGGTGGCGCAATAACCAGCTATAAGTATAATACCTAAGGGGTTTTGGATGTTATTCCTCACATGTTGCTGTATACGCCCTCCTTCGATCATTCCGGCCGAAGAGACAATAATGGAAGGTCCGCCATGGTAAGACATGGCTTTTTGGTCGGCTTCACTTTTTACAATACTCAAACTCGGAAATTCGAACAAGGCTTTATGCTTTTTGAGAAAAGATTTGGCTTCCTCGTTCAAATAATCGTCAAATTCATTGTGAATTTTAGTGCTCAATATTCCCAATGGGCTGTCGGTAAAGACTTTGATATTGCCCAGCAAACCCTTTTGATATAACTGGTTAAGAACAAATAAGATGGCCTGGGTCCTTCCTACACTGAAAGCCGGAATTACCAGCCGCCCCGGTGAGTCTATGCAGCATGCCTTTACATACTTGTAAAGTTCATCCTCAGCCTTACCGGTATTTTGATGTTTCCGGTCGCCATAAGTCGATTCGCAAATGAGGTAATCCAGATCAGGCATTGCTTGGGAATCCACAACGAGCTTAGCTCCTTTTTTGCCTAAATCACCGGTGAAGCCTATTCTCTTTAGCTTATCCCCTTTGCCCGCTTCGATGAGAATGGAAGCAGCTCCAAGAATATGGCCGGCCGGGTAAAAAGTAACCTTGACCTCCTCATTAACCTGAAAAGTTTTGTTAAACGTGACCGTCACCATTCTCTCGATGGTTTTTTCTACGTCAAACTGCCCATAGAGCGCTTTGATGTCTCTTGATTTTCCTGATTTTTTTCTTCGTGACCGGGACTCTGCCATCTGAACATTCACCGAATCCTTCAACAAGTTCTCGGCCAGGGCTAAGGTTGGTTCGGTACACAGTATCTGCCCTTTAAATCCTCTTTTGATGAGGGTCGGAATATTGCCCGAATGGTCAATATGTGCATGAGTTAGCAGTAAAAGCTGGACAGAGGACGGTTCAAAAGGAAATTTTTCATTGCTTTGTAAGTCGACGCCCTTCTCGTAGTTAAGACCGCAATCAACCAAAATGGTGTACCCTGAATCTAAAGTAAGCAAGTACATGCTGCCTGTAACTTGCTTTGCTGCCCCCCAAAATGTGATGTTCATTTAATTAATCTGCAAATCAAATCTTTTCGTTTCACAAATCAGGGAATGAAAATAAATTTATATCGGAATATCTCTTCGGCAGTTTTTATATAAGTATAGTAAACTCCTGAATTATAAAGATTTAATGATAAAACGAAGTTTCCCATTTTACCTTCTGTACAGCTGATTAATTGCCCTAGACTGTTATAAATAAGGAGATCGTAAGATCTAACAGTATTCACATACAATCTAGAACCCGAACAATAAACGTTTAATTCTGAGTTCGCCTCGTTTTTAGTGTGTATGGAAGCAGGGATAATCGCCTTAGAAAAATGCAAAACATAGGCCAGAGCTCCTTTAACGGTTTCATGGAGAGTGTTGAGCTCCATGTATTTTAAAAGATCATTGCTTGAATGGATATATGGAAAATTTGAATATTGATATATTCCGGTAATGATATAACCAGAATCGCGAAAAGATAAGTAATCTGAGGCATATGCCGGAGTTATAACGGGGTTTAAAGTCGTGTATAAATCATAAATTTTAGCCATAACTGTCGCCAACTGATTGCTTTCCGCCTTAAGACCCGACACTTCGTCCCTTTCGCATTTAATCCCTGAATTATCTTCACCAATGGTGCCGCCAAGCTGATCGATGTTTAGCATAAATTTAACCATCGATTTGTTGTCATGTTTTACGTAATAACGGCTGCCCAAATAATCCACTTCCTCTCCTGAGAAAAAAACAAAGCGAATGGAATATTTGGTTCGTACATTTTTAATCAATCTTGCGATTTCATAGAGGGCAAAATTTCCGGTTCCGTTGTCATTCACCCCTGCCCCTCCTTTACTGTCGTAATGACCACCAATAATTATACAGGTATCCAGGTCTCCGGTTTTTACAAATTCAAGATTTCTTAAAGTATCCTGGCCTTCTAAAAATTTTTGTTCAAGGGTTGTGTAGCCGAGGTTTTCAATTTGCTGCTTTATCCAAAAAAAAGTAGAATCCAGGCCCTTGTCACCCGCTTGCTTTCTACCTAATTGTTCAATTTTTTGAAGAAAGCCATAGGCGTTGTCAACTTTTTTGATGTAAGTTGCTACCTGAGCATCATAAACTTGTCCCAGGCCTTGAACAATAAGTCCTCCAATTATGAGTGAGGTAAAAACTGCCTTTTTAATGATTACACCCATGCCTTCAAGCTTCTTTCGTTAAGGCTAATATAGTTCAATTCACAATAAACAGTCTCATTTTGCGGCAATATTTTTTTTATTTTTTCCGGCCATTCTATAAAGCAGTAATGGCCTGAATGGATATATTCTTCAAAGCCGATATCCATGATTTCTTCCAGGGATTTCATTCGGTATAAATCGAAATGATAGATTTTACCATTTGGCAATTTATACTCGTTTACTATTGAAAAAGTAGGACTGCTCATCGTATCTGTGCACCCCAGGTAGGAACAACACCCTGAGATTAGGGTTGTTTTTCCCGACCCTAAATCCCCTTGAAAGCAAAAAATACGGTATTCGCCATAGTGGGTGATAAACTCTCCTACCATTCCATTCATTTCGGTTAGAGAAAATCTTTTTTCAAACTTGACATTCAATGTTAACGGTTTTTGGTTTCAATCAATTCGCCTTTATCCCATTTTTCACTCCTGATGCGCTTCCCCTTGTAATTGTAATAGAACCATTCACCATCCTTTTTCCCTTCAAAAAAGCTGCCATTGCATTTTCCGTAAATCTTGCTCATGCCAAAAGTCCACGCACCTTCCCTCAACCCATTTTTATAGGATCCGGAACACATGGTCTTAGGGTCTGCGGCACTTTCAACCCAATTTCCCTCCTTTTTGCCATTTTTAAAATAGCCTTCCGTGTTTACCACTGTGTTTACCCACTCAGCATAATAGCCTTGCAAGGTATCATTGCTATAGTTGACTTCTTTTATTTTTAGTCCTAAAAAATCAGAGTACACCCATTTCCCATCTTTCTTTCCATTCTTGTAATTTTCCTCGTTGATGACCTTTCCTTTGTTGTCAAATTTAATCGTTCGTCCGTCAGGTAAGCCCTCGTGAAAGGTACTTATTTCGCCGATTTTGCCATTGCTGTGATAAATGATGGATTTACCATCCCTGAGGCCATTTTTGTATTCAATTTCCTTTCTGAGTACGCCCTCATTGGTGAAAGAAACTACCTTGCCATGAGGCTTTCCATTTATGAAATTAGATTCTTGCTGCTTTTGGCCATTTTCAAACCATAGGATTAATTCACCATTTTCCAGCCCGTTTAGAAAGCTGCATTCTTTTTTGGGATTGCCGTTTTGATAATAAGTTTTGTAAAGACCATCCAGAATACCTTCCTTATAATGGCTGATCTCTTCAGATTTTCCGTTTAAATACCAGGACTTGAAGTTGCCATTTCTCTTTCCGTCCACATAGTCAATCTCATTTTCTTTTAAACCATTATCGAAATAAGCACGATAGACCCCATCGATTTTTCCATTTTTCCAATCCACCTCCTGCCATTTCCTGTTGTTTTGATGCAACAGAATTGACTTTCCGGTAAAAGGTTTATTGTTTAAAGTATAAATTCCATCCTGATTTTTGGTTAAATCAGAAAATTTTACTGGCTGCCCTGAGGCATGTAATATTGGAAATAGGAATAAGAGGAAGAAACTTCTCCTGATTTTGGAGTAATAATTAAAAGTCATTAAAGTATCTTGCAATTTTACTTTAAATAACTCTTTATTAGATAAAATATTTTAAAATTTATTGGCTGTATAGTAAAAAGAGGGCGGTAATAAAAATACCATTAACAAGAAGTGCTCCCAGCAAAATTTTAAAATCCTTGGCTCGTGAATTTGCAGTATTAGTGTCCATAATAAGTAGTAATAGTTTTAAACAGTAGTTAGTAATACTCTGCAAATATAATAAAAAAACGACAAATGCAAGTCTTTTTTAATATAAAAGGCAAAGTCCTAACCGTTATCGAATCAATAGACTCAGAAGAGAATAAAAAACGTGACAAGCTTTAAATAAAATTATTTTTGCCCTATGTTAGGATTAAAATTAGCCACTGACCCGAGATGGGTAAACATAGCTGAAAAAAGCATTCAGGAGATTTTAACAGACCATGCTTATTGCGAACAGAAGGCAACTTCTAACTGCATTTCGCTCATCGTTCGCTATCCGGAGTTCGAACAAATGGTGGAGGAAGTAACCGCAGTGGCTGCTGAAGAATGGGGACATTTTAGGAAAGTTCTGAAAGAATTAAAAAAGAGAGGATTTAAACTCGGCCCAAATAGAAATGACCAATACGTTCAGAAACTTCGTGAGTTTAAAATAAAAGGCGACTCACGACTCAAAACTTTTATTGATGAGTTAATGATTGCTGCCATGATTGAAGCGAGAAGTTGTGAAAGATTCCGACTACTTTCCCTACACATTACCGATGATAAACTTAAAAAATTTTACCATGAATTCATGGTCTCAGAGGCTGGACATTACACGATGTTTCTTGAATTGGCGAGAACCTATATCGACCCTGAGTATGTGAAAAAACGCTGGTCGGATTTTTTAGATTTTGAAGCAGAACTTATGAATACTTTTGAATACCGTGGCGACCGAATGCATTAAGATCTTTAAAAGTTAAGCTTCACTACTTAAATTCCTAATCGGAATTCAATGCCACGATCATTTCTCTTTTACCTTTGGGTCCCGGAACGGATTTCACAGTAAAACCCGCTTCTCTCATATCTCTTTTGATTTGGCCTTTGGCACAATATGTGGTTAGAATACCCTCTGATTTTAGGCAGCGTTGTAAAATTTTAAATGCATCCAAGGTCCACATATCGTTTTGTTTATCAGGACTAAAGGCATCATAATAAATAAGATCAAAAGATTTCTTCTCAAACATAAACGTTTGAAAGACGGCTTTCTGTTTACTAAGTGAAAAATATGGGCTGATTTGGTTTTTTTGTTCCCAACCTATTGCATTTAGCGCTACCAAATAATTGGATATGGGTGCATCATAATAATTAGAAAACTCAAGAATTAATTCCTTTGGTATTTCATAGGGATCAAACGCCAGATAGGTGACGTTAATCTTCTTCTTAATGGCTTCATGCATGGTTAATGCGCAGTTTAATCCCGTTCCAAAACCAACCTCTAAAATGGCGACGTGTGATTGGTTGAGCAGATCAAAACCGTTTTTTATAAATACATGCCTGGATTCCTGCAAAGCACCAAAGGTAGAATGAAAAGATTCTCCTAATGTGGGATGATATAGCGTTGCTGAGTGGTCATCGGTAACTATTACTTTCAATTCACTTTTATTATTAACCATAAAAACTAAAATTTGCGCCATGCAAATCAACACGCTTTCTATTATTATACCAGCATACAATGAAGAAAGAACCATACATCTTATTCTGGATCGGATAAAAGAGGTGGTATTGATCAATGGCATTTCTAAAGAGGTGATACTTGTCGATGATGACTCAACTGACAAAACAAGAGAAGCCATTGAAAGGTACATGCATGAAAATCCAAATTTCAACATAGCCTTTCACAAGCATACCCAAAATAAGGGAAAGGGCGCCGCATTGCACACCGGCATAAAAGCCGCTAAAGGAGATATTATCGTTATACAAGATGCCGATTTGGAATACGACCCCAAGGAATACAATGAATTGCTTAAACCTTTTATAATAGCTGAAGCCGATGTAGTTTATGGTTCCCGATTTATAGGGGGAAATCCGCATCGCATTTTGTTTTTTTGGCATACCATTGGAAACAAATTTTTAACTTTTCTTTCCAATATGTTGACCAACTTAAATCTAACCGATATGGAGACTTGCTATAAAATGTTTAAACGTGAAATTCTGCAAAGTTTAAATTTGAAGGAAGAGCGATTTGGTTTCGAACCTGAGGTGACCGCCAAAATATCAAAAATAAAAGGCATAAAAATATATGAAATTGGGATCTCTTATTACGGGCGCACCTATGCTGAAGGTAAAAAGATTAACTGGAAGGACGGTTTTAGGGCGCTTTGGTGTATCTTGAAATATAATATTTAATGAAATACGGGACGAAAGGTGCCTTAGCCTGGATTTTATTAATCACTCTATCCGTTATCTGGGGTAGTTCATTCATCCTTATGTTTGAAGGGCTAAAGGCCTATACTTCAACCCAACTTGCTACTTTAAGAATTTGTGTTGCAGGAATGCTCTTCCTTCCCTTTGGGATATACAATATCTTCCGAATTGAAAAAGGCGATTTAAAATGGTTTGCGCTTTCCGGTTTATTGGGAAATTTTATTCCGGCTTATTGCTTTGCCTATGCACAAACTTATATTCAAAGCTCCACGGCAGGGGCTTTAAACTCATTAACACCCTTTTTTACCTTACTGGTAGGCATTTTATTGTTTTCCAAGGTTGTAAATAAGTACAAAATTATTGGCATCCTGATCGGGTTAATTGGTGCCATCAGTTTAATTGTAACCAAACCGGGCGGAGGAATTGAAACCAATTATGCCTATGGAGGATTAATTATTATATCCACCATCTTTTATGGACTTAACGTCAATATCATTGAAAATAAATTAAGCAAATACAATTACTTTTTTATTTCGTCAATTCCACTCAGCCTGGTTTTTTTTCTGGCTGTAATAGGTTTAAATATTTTTGATTTTCCCTTTCAAGAAATGCTTTCCTCTCCCTATGTTAAATCAACTGTTGCGATTGCTACACTGGGATTGCTTGGAACAGGACTTAGCTTAATCCTTTTCAATAAACTGATACAAATCACTAACGGACTCTTCGCTTCAACGGTGACTTACATGATGCCCATTGTATCCACATTCTGGGGTATTTATTATAACGAATCAGTTGGCTTAATTCAGCTAACTTCTTTAGGCTTAATTTTATTAGGCGTATTTTTTGTTAAGCGATATTGATTTACTTTTCGCTTAATATTTATTTTATATATTGGTGTTTCTGTAAAATAAATCTGCTTAATTTTGCTGCATGAGGTTTCCGGATTTTTCACTATTGAAAAACAATTTGACCATTGTGGAGTACATCGCTTGCTTTGAAAAGGATGAAGGTTCCTTGATCTTTGGCGAGAATGTCTTTAATACAGCTAAAATTAAATCTCTTATGTCTACCCCATTTCACGACCCGATATGGCTTAATTATGGGGAAATAGCCGAATCATCATCCCAGAACCCTGTACAGCTTGATCTGCTCAAAAATATTCAGGAACCTGTGCTAATTATCCCTCCTGGACATTTAGACTATTACCTGGTAATCAAAATGTTAAAGTCCGGGACATCTGAAATTTTATATAACAATTCAGCAAAACAATTAATTGAAATGTGCTTAATTTTCTTTTTGCTTAATCACTGCCATTCTGTCAATAGGGAAAATTCGATCTCACTCGATTTTTTTCAAGTATCTTTAAATCAGAACTTTGAGATACTTAACCTAAATAATAAATTCACCGAACAGCAAATTACTGTTGAAAAACATTTTTTAAATCTGTTTAAACTGTTTTTGGAAGAAGAATTGCGTGCTGGTGAAGAAATTTTCTTAAATAAAGAAACCTTGAATTATTTGACGAATCTGAATGCTCCTTATAAAAAATTAAAAAGCGCGGCAATCCAGGCACTTCACATTTCACGTCGCTTAAATCCAGGTGCCTCCTCGCTTCCAATATACCCCTCCTACCTTGTTCTACTCGAAAGTGAAAAAGTCACCGGTGAAAGCACTATAAATGGTTCCCCATCAGACCAAGGTCTTAGACACGGCTCGGCATGGGTTAAAGATGCGAATCCTTCGAGTGCAAGCAAAGCATCGAAAAATACACCATCTGCAGGAAGATCTAAATCAAGACTGGAACGGACGATGAGTTTGCTCGACAGATATGAAGATGCCACCAATAAATTGATAGCCTCAAAGACACCTCTGCTTGGAAAGAATTTAGCTCGTGCCTGCGATCCGGTTATTAGCGCTCCTGCCCTTACTGATTCAATTAATAAGCATAGGAAAAGAATCGTTGAGTGTATTAATTTCTTTCCTGAAAAATGGCCAAATCTAAAAGCCAATTATCTTCCTATTCAAAAATTACTATTGCGTTAAACATTTATTAACCATTTGATTTAAGGGTAATGCGGGAATCCCATTCAAAATTGATTCGCACACTAATAGGTTTGCGCCTTTAAAAAGCGAATACACTTTATGCTCTATTTCCATCTTGTTTAAAAGTTTCTCCGTGTTAATTTTGCTTATCGCATGATTGACAAAGGGAATATTGATGAATTTATTGCTGGTTTTCCACCTGAAACCCAGAAAATCTTAAACGCTGTTCGAAAAACTATTCAAACCGCGGCCCCATTAGCTGAAGAAGCCATCAAATATGGTATTCCCACTTATGTGCAAAATGGGAACTTGGTTCATTTTTCGGGCTATAAAAATCATATAGGTTTATATCCCGGGCCTAAGGCCATAAACCATTTTAAGGATATTTTAAAAGGCTATAAGACTTCCAAAGGCGCGATTCAATTCCCGATAACCAAACCCATTCCGCACCATGTTATCACTGAAATTGTTCGTTACCGGGTTAAAGAGAATATGGAAAAGTAGGACTAAACTTTTATGGACGTAAATGAATCCAGATCTGCGATATTTAAAACCACATTAATGAATTTGTCGGATGTTGAATCGTTTAAGCAAAATTTTTGAAAACAGGTTGACCAAAGATGAACTAAGCCTCTTAGTCGGTGAAATAGAGCTGTCACAAAAAAGCTTTGATCAAACGGTGGACTTGATGCTCCGCGAGAACAATTGCCGTTTTATGGCTTCCTGGTGCCTGGGATATGCCGGTATTCAAAGACCCAACTGGTTTTATAACAGGCTGGAGGAAATCCTGGCCTCTGAACCGGAAAAAATGCACGATTCTGTATTGCGAAATACTTTACGTGTGCTTTGGAAAACGAGCATACCTGAAGAACATTTTGGAAGGGTATTGGATCTGTGTTTCAAAACGCTTAACAATAACAGCAGTACCATTGCTGCAAAGGCATTTAGTCTGCATATTTTATCCAACTTGGTAAGAAAAATTCCTTCATTGCAAACTGAACTTAAGGGGATTTTAGAACAAATTTTGCCCTATTCTTCAGCGGCTGTTAGAAATATAGGCTATAAACTGCTTAATAAGTTAAACGGGAAAATGAACCGTGCCTGAGAAACTGTATGAATCGCGGAATCGTTTTGCTTTCCTTCTAAGAAATATCCTTCAATGCTTATCTGAAGCGGCCAATAACCCCTAAGGGCAGATCCAAACCTGATTTTGAATTAAGAACAAGCTCGCCAATTTCAAGATCTTTCATATTTTTAAAGTTACTTTCCAATAGATTTTTTACAATCAGACTGCTAAATCCAAGAGAATATGAATTAAGTATCAGGAATCTGTGCTCGGGATGAAGTATACGGCTTAATATCTTAAGCAGCGAGTCAATCATTTCTTCCAATTTCCAACGCTCACCCTTGGCTCCTATCCCATATGCCGGAGGGTCAAGAATAATACCATGGTAAAGGTTACCCCTTTTCGCTTCGCGTTCGGCAAATTTTACTGCGTCTTCCACCACCCATCGTATATCCTTTAATCCTGACAAATTCTGATTATCACTTGCCCAATTGATCACCTGCTTTACGCTGTCGACATGGGTAACGTCGGCGCCGGCAGCCTTAGCTGCAAGACTGGCTCCTCCGGTGTAGGCAAATAGATTCAGTATTTTGGGCAACCTGATATCCGCTTTATAAGCGTTTATTGTTTTAAAAATATATTCCCAGTTTTCGGCCTGCTCCGGGAAAAGGCCTACATGTTTAAATGCCGTAAGGCCCAATTTAAATTTGAGCTCTGCGTGGGGTAGAAAGTAGGAAATATTCCAATTTTCTTTCACCCCTTGTTTACACATCCACTCTCCTTTATGGCTGCTCGACGATTTAAACTGGATGTCAGCCAATTTTTGCCATTCAGCCTCTGGCAAAACTTTCTTCCACACCGCTTGAGGCTCAGGCCTTCGTAAAACGTAGTTACCAAACTGTTCCAGCTTCTCAAAGTCGCCGCAGTCGATGAGCTTGTATTCCTTCCAAAGTTTGGGAGAGAAAATTTGTATCATATCTTTTTAATTCAATCCTCGATAATGACCACCTCATCATCTTTAAATACCGGCTTTCCGGTAAATTTCAGAAGCAGTCGTGCCAAGGTTATAATATCTTTTTGACAATAGGTTTTAATTCTTTCCAACCCGGTATCGTCTTTATAGTATACTTCATATACCTGACTGCCGTCAATATCGTCTTTAGGAGAAGGAATATTGAAGGATGCGGCCAATACTTCCATAGAAGTGTAGCTTTTAAAATCTCCAAATTTCCACAATTCCATGGTGTCTAAATGATTGACTTCCCAAGGCTTTTTACCGGCTAAATCGAGAATATAAGGCAATGGCAGTTCATTAATTAGAATCCTACGCCCCAAATACGGAAAATCAAATTCCTTGCCATTATGGGCACACAATATTTTGCCGGTGTCCGAAAAATATTTATTCAGCAAATGGGAGAAATCAGATAAAAGTTTTTTCTCGTCATGGCCATAAAACGATTTAACCCTAAACGTCCATGAATTTCCATTTTTGCTTAAAAATCCTGTGGATATGCAAATAATCTTACCGAACTCAGCATATATTCCCGCCCTGTGGTATAGTTCGGCTGGCGATTCCTGATTCTTCGCCAGCTGAGATGCTTTTTTACTCCATAACAAACGCCAGCGTTCATCTAACTCTGAAAAATCATGATATTGAGGGACAGTTTCAATATCAATAAAGAGTACATTGTCAATTTTGAGTTGATCCAGCATGATTCATGTGGGAATAGGAAACGTTGCGAAGGTAGCAGAAAATAATTACGCTTTCAACAACTTAAGAATATGACGTTCATTACCAACTTCCGCTGGCTCCACCCCCACCTGACATTCCTCCACCAAAGCCACCGCTCCAACCTCCGCCACCGCCGCCAAATCCCCCGCTGCCGGATCCTCCGCCACCAAATCCGCCCCACCACATCGGAGATCCCGATATTCCTTTTCCACCGAAATTTTTTGATCCTGGATCGGAATTGCTCGAAATAAAGCTTATGACGAAAATAATGATGATGATGATTAACCAAACCGGGAATTTACCGGGTGGTTTTTCTGTATTTTTATACTCTCCCTTCGAACGAAGAATAATTTGATCAAGGGCATCGTTGATGCCTTTACCGTAAAGCTTGCTTCTGAAGGCCGGGCCCATGAAATCGCGTATAATTTCGCCGGATGCTCCGTCAGGAAGAAATCCTTCAGCGCCTTTGCCTGTGGTGATGGCAATTTTTCGTTTAGACGGATCTTCGTTCTCAAGAGCTATGAGAATGAGTACCCCATTATCTTTGGCTGCCGTTCCAAGCCCCCAGGCATTGTATATTTTGAGCCCTGCAGAAAATGGGTCCTCGCCATTGAGCGTTGGAAGGGTTACGACAACCAGATCACTGGAAGTACTGTCCCAATACTTTTGGAGTTTTTGATTTAGAAAATTCTCCTCATCAGGACTTAAAATGTTTGCATAATCGTTTATATAACGGGTTGCGCCTTCAGGTTTCGGAGGAACCTCTATGGCACTCGACACCTTTCCAAGGAAAAACAAGGCTAAAATGAGTATATGTCTAGCCATAGCTTATTTCATCTGTTTGCTCGTTAATATCGGAGTCCTCTCTTGGGAAATGTTCCTTTAATCGCAATCCGGTTTCTTTTAAACCGGCAATAATTCCGCTTACCATTTGTCCTGTTTTGAAATGCTCACGCATCGCCATTGCCGTTGTATCCCAAAAGTCAGGTTCAACCTTGGCTGCAATCCCTGAATCTCCGTAAATGGCAAACCGGCGATCGTCAATGGCAACATAGATAATTACTCCGTTGTGCAGCGCTGTGGCATCCATTTTAAGATGATGAAACAAATTTTTAGCTTTTAGCAGGGGGTCGCTTTTGCAATAGCGATCCACATGCACCCTTATTTCACCGGAGGTTTCCAACTCTGCATTTCTTACCGCTTCAACGATAAGAAGTTCTTCAGCTTTGGTGAAGGCTTTCCAAAACATTAAAATTCGACGCTTGGAGCTTTTTCTGCGCCGCTTTCAGATTTGAAATAAGGTTTGGATTTAAAACCTAACATCGCGGCAAAAATAACAGATGGAAATTTCTGGGTGGCATTGTTATAAACCTTTACCACTTCATTGAAATTATCCCTCGCCACCGCAATGCGGTTTTCAGTTCCGGCCAACTCATCCTGTAATTTTAAAAAACTTTGATTGGCCTTTAAATCAGGATAGCGCTCAACGGTCACCAACAAGCGGCTAAGCGTACTGTTAACCTCCCCCATCTGAGAATTTATTTTATCCATGGTGGCCTGATCCAGGTTTTCAGCATTGACGTTAATGCTGGTCGCCTTAGCTCTTGCCTCGATTACAGCGGTAAGTGTGCTTTTTTCAAAATCGGCATATCCTTTTACCGTTTTTACAAGGTTAGGAATAAGGTCCAGACGGCGCTGATATTGAGATTGAACGTCGGCCCATTTGTTGTCGACTTCATTTCTTTTGCCAACAAGGCCATTATAGGTGCCACATCCGCCCATAAAAAGAAGGGCCAATACTACGATAACAATAATCCAGGTGCGATTCATTTTTTATAAATTTTGGTACAAAGGAAAGTAAATGCCGATATATTTTCCCATAAATTAGTCTAAAAACAAAGAATTTCTGTTTAAAAGCGGGGTGTCCAATCCGGTTTTGAATTAAAAGAAGGCAATGGATATATAATTTGCATGGTTCTGTTTAAAAAATTAACCTCGATTGTTAAAAGCTTGGGTAATTAATTTTGGGTTAAAACCGAATCTTATGTTCTATTGGTATAACTTCGCGATGTTGAATAGAAATGAACAAAAAACCTTCTCTTGCTAAAGGAACCCGCGATTTTGGCCCTGCTACGATGCAGAAGCGAAAATTTATCCTAGGCAGTATAGAATCTGAATTTAAGAAATATGGCTTCCTGCCTCTGGAAACTCCTGCTATGGAGCAACTTGAAACTCTAACAGGAAAATATGGCGATGAAGGAGATAAATTATTATACCGCATTCTGAATTCAGGTGATTTTACCGAAGGTATTTCAGATGAGTTATGGACTTCTAGACAAGCGTCAAAATTAGCTACAAAGTTGGCTGATAAGGGCTTAAGATACGATTTAACCGTACCACTCGCCCGATTCGTGGCCATGAACAGAAATACGCTTGTGTTTCCATTCAAACGGTATCAGATGCAGCCTGTTTGGAGAGCCGATCGGCCGCAGAGAGGAAGATACCGCGAATTTTGGCAATGCGATGCCGATATTCTTGGCTCCGACAGTTTGTTAAATGAGGCTGAATTGCTCATCATGACCCATTCGATCTTTGAAAAGCTAGGACTTAAAGTTAATTGTTATATAAACAATCGTAAGTTACTGGAATCAATAGCCATAAAGTTTAACATTATGGATGATTTTATGGCATTTACTGTTCTCATTGACAAACTCGACAAGCAAAATTTTGTTGATTTGGAGACAGATTTCATTGCTTTAGGCCTCCATAAGGCCCAAGTTAAAGAATTGGAAGAAATTCTCAGAAAACTACCCTTTACAGAGGAAAGCATTCGACTCATTGAAGCAAGTTTGCCGGCTGTTGAACCTGCCATTAAAGGGTGTGAAGAATTAAGGTCGCTTTTAAACTACTCAAGATTTGTTAAAAAAGACATGAATTGGGTATTAGACCTTTCGCTGGCTAGGGGTTTGGGGTATTACACAGGTACCATTATTGAAATAAAATCACAAGAGGTAAGATTGGGAAGTCTTTCGGGCGGAGGGCGTTATGATAACCTCACCGGAATTTTTGGTCTCCCGGGTGTTTCCGGTGTAGGCATTTCCTATGGAATCGATAGAATTTTTGACGTGATGGAAGAACTTAACCTTTTTTCGACACTTGCGCCAACGGAGGTTAAGGCTCTATTTTGTCATTTTGACCCCCACGGACAAACCTATAATTTAGAAATCGCGCATACATTGCGAAAACAAGGGATTGCTGTTGAGGTTTACCCGGACGTAAAAAAACTACCTAAGCAATTTGAGTATGCTGAGAAAAAAGGAATTCCCTTGGTCTTTATAAGTGGCGAAGATGAAATAAACAATCAGGAGGTGTCATATAAACATTTAATATCTAAGTTGCAGGGAAAAATCTCTCTAAAGGATATTGCAGCAAACATTGACAAACTTTCAGTTTAAAATTAATTAAAAAATTATCCTGCAGAAATATCCAAATATTAGTGAGCTGATTGTCGCAGAAGACGAGCACATTGTAGCCATCAACAAGCCTGCTTTTCTTTCTTCTCTCGATGAAAGGGATGAAACCAAGAAATCGCTTTTAGGATTGGCACGAAAAAAATGGCCAGACATTCAACTTTGTCATAGACTTGATAAAGAAACCTCAGGAATTATTCTATTGGCTAAAAACAATGCAGTATACAGAGAAATGGCCATAAGTTTTGAGCGAAGAAAAGTAACCAAATGGTACCATGGCATTGCTCAGGGAAGACATCACTTCGAATCGATGGAAATTGACAAGCCACTTAAAATAAACTCAAAGGGCTATGCTAAAATTGACCATAGCGAAGGCAAAGAATCTTTAACCATCGTTGACACCCTGGAAATTTTTGGGCATTACACCTTAGTGAAGTGCTATCCCTTTACCGGCCGATTGCATCAAATAAGAGTTCATTTAAAGTCTCAAAACGCACCCTTGGCTTCTGACTTGCAGTACGGAGGCAGTTTACCGATGCTTTCTCAGCTCAAGCGAAAATTTTCTCTATCGAAAGATACCGAAGAACATCCCATCATGTCAAGAGTGGCCTTGCATGCACGCTCCTTGCATTTCGAATTATTCGGAAAAAATTATGAGTTAGAGGCCGAATACCCAAAAGATTTTGCAACTTTTTTAAAGCTATTAGGTAAATACGATAAGCTATGAAACAACCCCTTCTGTTTGCGCTCATAGCCTTCATTTTATTTCCATTAGTGGGTCATTCGCAAATTTTCAAACACCAGGAGAACACGATCAAATATTTGAAACACCATCGTTTTCGACAAGTACACAAAAGTTTTGATGCGACACTTAAGAAAGAGGTTGGCCCCTTGCGTTTAAAAAAAATATGGCTTGCCCTTGAAAAAGAATTTGGGAAGTATGAATCGCATGGGGAGACCAATGTTTCCATAGATAAAAATGGCGAAAAGTATTCGACATCCATTCATTTTAAAAAGGGTAATCTATTTTTAGAGACTTCGGTCAATGAAAGGGGTAAACTCACTATGATCTTTTTAAGACCTACCCGATATAACCTGCCCCCATACGGACAGTCCCTTGCCTTCAATAAAGAACCCATCGAGATTAAATCGGGTTCCTACCGATTACCAGGCGACATTGTGTATCCAATAAAATTAGACACAAAGGTACCTTTGGTCATCTTTGTGCATGGGTCAGGTCCAAACAACAGAGATGAGGAAATCGGTCCAATCAAGGTGTTTAAAGACCTCAGTCTGGGGCTGCTGAGTAAAGGTGTTGCCTGCATGGTTTATGATAAGCGCACCGAAGTTTATTCAGATAAGTATGATAGCATTCAATTTACCCTTTGGGACGAAACCATCGATGATGCCCTTGAGGCATTTCGACTTGCCAAAACAAAGGAAAACATAGATACCAACCGTATTTTCATTCTTGGTCATAGTTTGGGTGGTTATGCATTGCCTTTAATTCTAAAAAATTGTACCAATGTTGCGGGGGGCATCTCTTTGGCAGGCTGTGCCAGACCAATTGAGGATCTTATAGAGTATCAATACAATTTTCTTACGCGATTGGATGGGAAATTAACCCTGGCAGAGCGGTATTTTTTGAGAAAGGAACTTAAAAAAATAAACTTCATCCGTAGTTCGAGGCTTCAAACTGCAAAGCCAAAACTTCGATTGCTCGCTTATTGGCCAAGCGAGTTTTGGAAAGACATCAACAAATATGACCCTGTTAGCGAGCTCAAATCTCTTCACATTCCCATGTTATTTGTTCAAGGTGATCGTGACTATCAGGTAACCCATGTCGATTTCTCCTTGTGGAAATCCGGATACCTTGAGCAAAAGGATTGGTCATTTGTAAATTTCCCAAAACTTAACCATCTGTTTGTGGAAGGGGAAGGCCCGCCAAACCCGTCGGAATACTGGAATGGAGGCAACGTTCCCCATTACGTCATCGAGTCTTTAAGCGAATGGATTCATCAGTTGAAAGATTAAAAAAATTCTTTCATTAAACGTTTAAAGAATTCCAATTTTCATTGACTGAGCTTCATAAAAAGGTTATTTGTCCTTCTTACTATATAGAAGCAATATTAAGACGATTAAAGGAAGAATAACTAAAAGGAAGGTCATCAGCGGATCAAATGAACGGTGCCATTCATCCGGTAAACTTTATCCTTAAAGTCGGTGAGTTTAACAACATACGCGTAAACATCCATTTGTGCAGGATTAGAAAGATAGGTACCATCCCATCCTTTGCCTTTATAGTCGTTTGATTCCCAGATTTTCTCTCCCCAACGGTCAAAAATTTGAATATCAAAAGTCTTGATTGCGCCTGCACTGATGGTAAAGTGATCATTTAAGCCATCGCTGTTTGGTGTAAAAGCATTGGGAATATAAATGGTTGGCGCAAAATTGAAGCACACTTCGTTCGACCAGCCAATTTGGTTATTTCCACCCTCTTCGAAGGCTGCTACCCTGTAACACTGCAGATAACCCTCTAAGCCATTGTTGTAAAAAAGATCCTTTGGATTTGGAAATGAGTCGTAAATCTGAAATCCTCCGTCTACATCACTTACGCTTCTGTACAGCAGGTACTTTCTCACGCCGTTTTTAAATCCTGAATAGGGAGTAAATTGCATTTTAACTGCATAGGGATCTTCTGTTTTGCTACCCGATAGCCAAACATTGGTGTGAACGTCGGTGCTTTTTCTGACATTACAGAGGTCGTTGACATTTACCCTATAGTTAAAGGCATTTAGATCCGTGTTAAGGGGGTAATCAATATAATTGAGATAGCTACTGGAAGAAACACTACCCCAAACCATCTCACTTGCTTTGCGTCGCTGAATTTCAAAATTACGCGGTATGGATCTGGAATTTACATCCTTCCAACTGATTTCCATTCTGTCGTCGGGGCTTCCTACAGATACCACCAGCATTTCTACGACGAGCTTGTCTAGCGTTATTTTATTAAAAATGGTATCACCGGAACACCCAAATTCTGATATCTCAACTACTTTAAGCCAGGCAGGGTCGGCTTCCATCCAATCAATGGTTGCCGAATCGGTATCTTGGCCACTCACAATAGTGCCTTGGTTTACTTGCCAAAAATAAGTGGAGTTTGGATAGCCGTTTACCTTATACCCTCTTCCTAAAAAATCAGGATCACAAACTATCATTGGTCCTTGAATAATGTTACTTAAGGGCTTTGGGTGAACAATGATAACCGAATCTACAACACTGCCCCAACAACTGTCTTTAGAAAGTTCCAGCACATCGATGGTATAATTACCGGGAGTATTCCAGGCCAATTTTATGGTTTTTGTGCCCTGACCTGAAATAAAGCCAGATACCCCATTCACTCTCCAGATGTAGGTACTGCCGGGGAATCCATTGATGGTATATGAAACCGTATCAGGCAATTGGCAAAGTTCAAAATCTCCTTCAATAACGGAAGCATTAGGAGTTGGGTTAATAATTACATTGAGTGACGATGGTGGGCTTAAGCACGCTTTATTGTTTACCGAGTCATAGGCTGTTCTTGTATTGGTAACAGAGCCCATACCCGCCTTGCCCCAGTCCACTAATATTTGGTTAGACGCAATATTGCCTCTCACGGCACCTCCGGAAGCGCTCCACAAAAAGGTAGTGCCATTGGAAGGGTAAACAAAATAAGGAACGCCCTTTTCAAATTCGCATACGGTTGGGTCCCCTTTTGGGTTTTCATTGTCGAGAATATAAGTTTTGTTAACTCCAAAATTAACCGGATCGCTCGTGCAACCAAATCGATCTGTTTCTGTTACACTGAGTCCGCCCATACCTGCATTGCCCCAGTTGATAAAAACCTTAGCATTGGTGTTGGCCGACGAGAAAGTACCTCCGCTTACAGCCCAGAGGAAGGTCGACCCTTTGTAGCCTGAAGCGTTGTACTCGATATTTTTTGAATTTGGGCATATTGATGCCGGTCCTTCAATTATAGGCTTAGGCTTGCGCACATTTATTTTCTTATAAGCGGTATCGCTGATGCATCCGCTCGCATTGGTTGTAATTACCTTAATCATCTGATCCCCAATCAATGGCCAGGTGATAGAAACCGTGTTGTTTTGATCTAAAATAACGGTACCTACATTAACAAACCAGCTTACCTTGAGTCCGGGTGTGAAATTGCTCACTGCGTATACCACGCCATTGCTGTTGAGGCAAACCGTATCGATCCCTGCCAAAAGAGGTTTCGGAGGACTCATAATGATGGTCACACTGAGTTCCTTCCATTCTCCTGGGCAACCATACTGACTGATTTCCCTCATGCGAACCTTTCCGGGATTAGAACCGTTCCATTTTACCAATATTTTGGTGCTTGCCTTCCCTGAAATAATGGATCCATTGATGACCTCCCATTCCACACTTGACTTTGTAGCCAAATTATTGGCCGTATAATTTGCAAAAGTGTGTTGGCATAGCGAATTGGTCCCTGAAATAAAGGCCTTGCTTACAAAAGGCTCGACCCTTATGGTAAAATTCACAGCATTAAATTTACCGGGGCAACCATCGTCTTCAACCAGTACTGCAAATTGGTAAGGCGTTGAATTGGCTTGATCACAACTGGTTTGCCAGCAAAATTCTGATACCAGGTTGCTTTTGCCTGTTTTGGCTGAAAGACTAGCCGTTGGTCCCTTCCAACCACCAGTTCCGGTAAAGATATTGCCCGATGGCGTAAGCTTTAGGTTGTCGTTGTCGGGGTCGTTCGCGATGACATTGAAACACAATTTGCTTCCGGCTTCAATGGTAAAACTTTTGCCTTTATCGCTTGTAATGTTTGGTTTTTTATTTGGCGGGCAATTGATAAAAATGATTTGCAGATCGAGTCGAACCCGGCTTAAGAAAACGCCGTTTCTATATTCCGAAACTTCAATGGCCACCACATAATTACCTGTAACGGTCGTGAAATACTCGGTTAACCCATTGCTTCGGTTGATATTAGAATACCCTGTTGAGCCGAAAGGTTTATTTTCATCAAAACCCGAGTTGTAATTAATTGACTTCAGGGTAAGATTTGCCGGCGGATCAGGGTCTGAAATGGTTTTGCTCCCACCTCCATAGGGTTTTACAAAGTAATAAACCAAAGAGTCTCCGTCTGGGTCTAGTGCAGTGTTAAGAAATGCTGTGGTATCGTTCGCACACATATATGGCGAAGGAACGCCTTTAAAAACTGGTGAACTGTTCTTGATGTTGGTCGGAGGAATTTTGCAGTAATAGGTTTGTCCTTGTTCCGGTGTTCCATCGCTGCTCCCTGTAACCAGATTGTTTTGGATATTCCTGCAACATCTTTCGAAAGTAAATTCGTAGCCTTGTGTTGATTCAGGGACCTCAACCACACCTTCATAAAAACCTTCTTCAATACACACCGAAGGCTTAAACGGGCAATTGGTACTTCCTGGAGGTTGCACCAAGCGTTTAGAAACCAGGTTTATTTTTTCTGTAGAGTATTTTGTTCGGTTGGTATTGCTGTAGTAAATGCCAATTTTTATGGTTGGGTCGAATGGAACGCTCGATTGCTGGCAATCCCTGTATAAACTCAAGGTGATTTTATATCTTATCAATCCATTTGAGCTGTTTTTACTCAAGTATTGATAACTCATAGAACCTCCAATGAGATGTGTTGCCAAGGTAAAAGGTACCAGCGACAACAGTAGGATCAAGATGAGGAGAATTTTTTTCAAGCTTCTATCAAAAGTAACGAAAAAAATGCCTAAAAGGTTGCTTAAAGGTATTTTTTTTTACAAACGAGTGTCTTTACTGTAGCAAATGCTGTGCAAAAGTCAGCAAGTTGCTGTAAGTAGGAAAAGAATTTGAAAATGATGCAGGGGCATTCGAAATAAGCGCCAATTGCATGCCGCAGTTTTCACCAAAAACCATGTCGCTTTGACTATCTCCAACCATAAGAGAATGCGAAAGCTGAATTTCCGGAAAATCTAATTTTGCTCTTAGCGCCATGCCTGGCATGGGTTTTCTGCATGAACATCTCTCCTCCTTTAAATGAGGGCAATGGTAAATTTTATCAGGATGAAGTTCTATTGGAACAAGACTGAGAAAGTGTTCATGAATTTTATCAATGGATTCATTCATTAAGCCTTTTCCTATGCCTTGCTGGTTGGTTACAATAAAAATTCGTTTAAATAAACGTTTAAATATTAATAAGGCGGGGATTACTTCTGGTAAAAGGATAAATTCGGAAGCCGATTTCACATAGTCGGCCGGCCGAAGTTCATTAATGACCCCATCTCTGTCGATAAACAAAGCCGAATCAGGTTTAATTAAATAAGGTTTTGAATTCATGATTTGCCTTAATAAAGTCTTCGGGAATTCCTATATCAATAAAGTATCCATCGTCAATATAGCCATACCTCGGCAGTTGCCCCAGGTTTGGTTCCATGAAGTCCTTCTCAAGAGAGAATTTTTCAGATGCTGGAAAATAGTTAAGCGTATCGGATTGGATGAGGTATACCCCTGAATTGATTAGTCCAGAAGCGAGTTTCTCATCTTTTTCTCTAAATTTCTCAATAAGAAGGTTATTTAACGCCACCGTTCCGTAACGCGCAGGGCTTTGCATTTCTTTTAAAGCAATTGAAAAAGGGGAGGAATTCACACGGTGGAATTTTAAAAACTCCAAAGGGTTAATTTTAAAAAAAGAATCTCCGTTTAATACTAAGACATTTTCAGCCTTAGTGTTTGTGAGTGCCAGCTTAATGGCCCCTCCCGTTCCAAGAGGCTCATTTTCACGGCTGTATATAATGGGTATTCCCCGAAATTCATTGTTAAAATAGCGCTCTACCACTTCGTGCAAATAGCCTGTGCACAATACAAAGCATTGCGGTTTAAAAGGCACATAATAATGAAGTATCCATTCTAAAAAGGGTTTTCCGGCAATTTCAGCCATAGGTTTTGGCACATCTTTTACAAGCGCCTTGAGTCGTGTGCCAAAACCTCCGGCTAAGATTACTATGGGAGGAAAAGATGGCTTCATCAAATGGAATAGGTATACAGGCCTCCGGAGGTAAATTCATAACTGCTCACCCGACCGTTGAAAGATTTCATGGCTTCAATAACAGCATATCGCGTGTTGCCCGGACAATAAAAAAATATAAAACCTCCCCCACCTGCTCCTGAAATTTTTCCACCAATGGACCCGGCTTTTAATGCGGCTTCGTATATTTTTTCAATTTCAGGGTTGCTGATGCCTTTGGCAATTTGTTTTTTATGCTCCCAACCAAAGTGAAGAATCTCACCAATTTTATCAAGTTGACCTGTTAAAATGGCTTCTTTCATTCTCACAGATTGTTCCTTGAGTTTATGAGTCGCTTCAATGGCATCGACTGATTTATCGCTGATGTTTTTGGACTGTTCTTCTATGATATGGCTTGAATTTCGGCTCGTTCCTGTATAAAACAGTAGGAGGTTGTTTTGGAGCTCTGTGATATACTTTCTCTTAATTCTCAACGGATTAACGATGACTTTATCATCTTTGTAAAACTCCATAAAGTTAAAGCCTCCAAAAGTTGCGGCATACTGGTCTTGTTTGCCACCTGCCATTCTAAGGTCAAGCCTTTCAATTTCAAAAGCCAATCGAGCGATGTCGTATTCGCCCAGGGGAAGGTTCAACCACTCGGCAAAAGCGCCTATAATAGCCACCACAAGGGTTGAGCTTGACCCGAGTCCGGAGCCTGCAGGCGCGTCTACATAGGTGATCAAGCGAAATGAAAGCGGTTTAAGGCTGAATTGTTTAATGAGGCGGTTATAAACCCCACTGAGTAAATCAAGCTGTCCATCCACCGGTAATTCCGGGCTTGCATCATAAACCAACTCTATATTTTTATCGATAGACTGCAGGTATATTTTGTTGCCTTCAAGTGGTTCGATACTTGCATAGGCATACTTGTTGATGGTGGCATTGAGAATGGATCCGCCATAGAGGTCAGAATAGGGACTTACATCGGTACCGCCTCCTGCTAATCCGATTCGCAAAGGGGCCTTGCTTTTGATAATCATGAAATGCAAAAATAACGGGTTTGCTTCACAATGCAGAGCATAGAGGGCAGGAACTTTAGCAGCGAATTTATTTTATACGCCGTGTGGAATTAATTTACCCGTATTCATAAAAGTGATTTGTTTTCTGTCCTTTAACCATAAAAAAACCGTCCCA
>CAZTXB010000002.1:0-196790 GCA_964617955.1 uncultured Chitinophaga sp. | reverse complement strand
ATTAAATTGAAACGGTTAAATCGTGCCTGTAGCGGGGAGCAGGATCGAACTGCCGTCCGCCTCAGGCGGATATGAATCCTAACTCCACCATCTTTTTTAAAACAACCTCTTTTATCCATGCTCGGCCTTGACCTGCCTTTAACTGCTTTTCTCTTAACATAGCCTCAGTTTTGTTTTCAAAAATTTCAACATGAATCACTTTCCATGGCCTAAATTTGACGGTAAAACCCTTCGTAGCAAGTAAATTATGCGATTTAAACCTTTCCATTAAATCAGAGGTAAAACCCACATAGGTTTTACAGTATTTTTCGGAATATAGAATATAGACGGTAAACATAAAAAAAACCGTCCCAATTAAATTGAAACGGTTAAATCGTGCCTGTAGCGGGGAGCAGGATCGAACTGCCGACCTCCGGGTTATGAATCCGACGCTCTAACCATCTGAGCTACCCCGCCAAAAAGAAGGCTGCAAATTTAAAATTTTTTGCCATAAATAAAATGGATGCTGCTAAATTAATTAATAAGGAATTTTGTAGACCTTTTTTCTCCATTTTCTCCACTTAAATGCAGCAAATAAAGACCTTTTGCGAACCCGGACAGCGGAATGTTGGTTTTGCGGACAAAGTGGCTAGAAAACATCAATTGCCCATTCGTATTGTAAATCGAAACATCTGTCTGGTCCTGATCAGAACTTAGCTCCAGACTGAGTAATTCTTTTGCAGGGTTTGGATACATCTTACAGTCCAATTGTTTCTCACCATTCTTAATGCCAACAGTCTCTTTGTTATAGGAGTAAACGGTTGTGTTCGTAGTATCCCACATACTCGTTATAGCATTGAATTTAAACTGATTAACCGCTGAGCACAGCGTTTTAAAGAAAAAATCTGAATAGTCTTTATCAAAGGGCAGAATGAGTTGTGAAGATGGAATGGATAAGTTAAACGATGACTCTGTTTTGCTTACCGGGTTCCAAATTAATTTTCGCGCATCCCAAAGCGAGATTGTGTTTCTGGTTTGGTTGGCTTTTGAATCGTAAATATTGTCTTCCCTTTGCACATTCACCCAACTGGATTTAGTTACGTTCCATTCAGAGTAAATGTCTGTGAGCATATTTTTATTTCCATCGTAACTGAAGGTATCCTTGCTCAAATTCAACCATCTGCTGGTTGCCATAACCCACTGCAAATAAAGCGTCCTGGTTAAGTTGTTATTGGTGTCATAGGTTCGGTCATAATTGTCGATGAGATCCCAGCTGGAAGTCGCGCTGTTCCACAAAGAATACTTGTCAGTTAATTTATTGCCTTTGGCATCGTAGGTGTAGTCGATTTTATCGTAATTCACAAACTGTGAGCCATCCCACACCAGGTAGAAATCCGTTGAAACCCTGTTATTTGCATCATAGGTCCACATGATTTTAGATATCTTGTTCCAGCTGCTTTTTACGTCATTCCACTCCGAATAAACGTCTTCAAGAGGTAGGTTGGAGGTATTAAAAGTATATTCATCCTTATAATTATTGTACCAATCTTTGGTTCCCGGATCCCAATTTAAATTATGAACCAGTGTAGCATTGCCTTTGGCATCATAGGTGGTTTCGGTTTTATTGTCATTTACAAAAATAGAATTTGAAGCACTCCATGTTAATTTGATCTCAGTACTGA
Source organism: uncultured Chitinophaga sp. (assembly GCA_964617955.1). Taxonomy (GTDB): domain Bacteria; phylum Bacteroidota; class Bacteroidia; order NS11-12g; family UBA9320; genus JABWCE01. The sequence goes on along the minus strand of CAZTXB010000002.1, from coordinate 195,129 downwards.
TTTTGTTAGCAGAATTGTACTCAAAATGGGCTTGGCCGAAATACTTCATTGCGATGGTAAGCGTATCTAATTCCCTGTCGAGTTGGCCTGTCAACCGGTACTGATCCATTTTGTTCAGTTTTTCATTGTTATTGGTAAAAGCACGTTCAGAAGCCCTTTGCTTGTCTATTTTTCTGTGCTTCTTTACAATGCTAGTCGATTGGCTAAAGGCAGGCAGCTGCAATAGAATCAACAGACTCACTATGTATCTCTTTATCATGGCTTTTTAATTTACTTCACGACGAAAATACAAAAATAATAAGGGATGAAAAACGAATTATTGTACTATTCGAGGCGATACTCGCGTATTGGATTCCTAAGGCAGTCTTTCAGATCTCTTAATCGACTGATGAAAATTGTGTCTGCTTGTGCCACTCAGTTTCCTTACAGAAAGTAACTTTCACAAAAAAGGGGCCGCAGCCCCTTTATTAGATTTATTCCTTTAAGAATCAATTACTTTTTATTAATTTCTTTGTATCAAGGAGATTATTTCCATCAAAAATATTTACAAAATAAGCGCCCAGGCTGAGGGCTGAGATATCGATCATTTCATTTTTTTCAAAGGACTGAGAAAGAATGGTTTTGCCACTGAGGTCACTTATGTTTACCAACAATTTGCCTTGTTGATTTGGCATATCAAGTCGGAAATTTTGCGTTGCGGGATTTGGCAACAGTGTTAAGGTATTCAAGGATTCTTGTTTTATTATACCGGCTGTAAAATCGGAATAGGTGAACGTTGTCCTTGAATCGAGTTCCCAGTTGGTACCGCCCCATAAATAATAGGTTTCGGTGTTGAGTTTGGTTTTAAAGTAATCATTTATTGTGCTTGCATCTGTAAATGGGAGTATGAGTTGATCGGTTTCAAATGCGTTGTCATGATCGTAGCTATACTTTTCTTCTTCGACCCATTTCGACTCAAATTCATCCCAATTGTACAAAATTTCTGTGACAGAATTGTTTTTGGAATCATAGGTTTTGACTAGATTTTCGAATTTTACAAACATTTTAGCCTTAAAATCCCAATCCGAAAGGAGATTGGTTAAAATATTCATTTTAGTGTCGTAGGTATAGGCATTGGTATAAAATTGAACAGTGTCCCATGTTTTGTCAAATGGATTCAAGACCTCGTTTCGGGTGAGTACCCGATGACTATTTGAATTATAAACTACTATGGTTTTGTTGCTGGTGTCGAATTTTGAGGTTGCAGTATTCCAATTCAGTTGAACAGCATAGTTGTTGTTTTTATTGGCGTCGTAGGTATAGCCTCTTTTCGCATAAATCAACCATACCGTGGTATTCCACTGAGAAGCGGTTAAAGTTACAGGCAAATCATTTGAATTGTATATCAGTTCACTTTTAAGATAGTTGTCAAATTTGTTCTTAGTGGTATTCCATACATAATATAAACTCGAAATCAACAAATCCTTGGCATCGTATGTATTGTCTGTTTTATTGACATTCACCAGCTTTAATAAATCGAAGTCATATTCTGAGTAAGTCGTTGAAATAAGCTTATTTTTAGCATTGTAAGTGTTAATGGTTCTTGTGCCTATTTCAAACTTGTTAATGTCCTCATCCCAATAGTAATAATCTTCAGTGAGTTGATTGCCATTTGCATCATAAGTATACCTATTTTGAGACTCCTTTACATAGGCGGTGAGGTCTTCATCCCAATAGGAATAGGTTTCGCTTGCTACCTTTCCGCTGGTGGTGTAGGTGTATTCTGTCTTATCTGACCCAACATACGCTGTGCCATCCCAATCTTCAGAGGTTACGAGGTCCAACTTTTTCTTGGCCGCTTTCTTTTGCAACAATGGGGTGTTAGAGCTTTGAATAAGTAGGCTAGGATTCTCATTATTTTTTTTCCATGATGATTTATGGGTCACATATTTTCGTGGCTCAGATCCCGATGGGTGAATGATGATTTGAGAAAAGGAAGATGAACAAGCAAAAAGAAATAGAACCATCCATAAGGTCTTGGTAAGTTTAATTCTTTCGAGATTTTGGTTTGTAAATTTAAATTTCATAATTTTTTGTTTTAATAATTTTTCGAATGTAAATTATTTCTCAACCATAAATTTGAGGCGATAAAAAATCGCATTGAAGTTTTTTATGGTAAACATTTGATAATATGCTACTTAATTCATAATCATTAAAAAATAATGATGAATTTCATCTTCTTCAACTCATAAAATGGCACAATTATGACTTTATTGAAAGCCTATAAATAGGGCCTGCTGAAAAAGTTCAGTGTGCGTTCATTACAAGGAGGCAAGGCGAAGATGTACTTTGCCGTACCTCGAGCCGAAGCCGACGAAGTAAGGGACGTGCAATGAACTAACGTCTTTCTGAAGCCATTCGATGCACGATATTTTCATGGTTCACTAAATTTATCGTGCATTAAAAGCAATAAAATTTTTAATGAACCTCATCATATCAAGCCTTTAGGTGTTTTTCAGCAGGCCCTAAATAGGGAGTGAAATCCTTTCTAAAGAAATCATTTTTAACCAATTAATTCGATTCGGCATAAGCCTCAATCGGCAAGCAGGCGCAGATGAGGTTTCTGTCGCCGTAGGTATTATCCACTCTCGATACAGCTGGCCAGAATTTATTAAGCTTTGTGTAAGGCAAGGGATAAACCGCTTTTTCTCTGCCGTAAGGCAATTCCCATGAATCGGACATTACCACACTGGCAGTATGCGGTGCATTGTGGAGCACATTGTTATCTTTAGGATATACGCCCGCCTCAATTTCCATAATTTCATTGTGGATTTCTATCAGCGCGTCACAGAAGCGATCCAATTCATCTTTGCTTTCGCTTTCGGTGGGTTCAATCATCATGGTGCCGGCCACCGGGAAAGAAACGGTAGGTGCATGGAAACCATAATCCATCAAACGTTTTGCAATATCCCCGGCTTCAACACCGGTGTTGGCCTTGAAAACGCGGGTATCTATAATCATTTCATGTGCTGCAGTACCATTTTTACCGGTATAGAGCATTTCATAATGTCCACCCAAACGCGATTGAATATAATTTGCATTGAAGATAGCCGTTTCGGTAGCTTGTCTTAATCCATCAGGGCCCATCATTTTGATATAGGCATAAGAGATGAGTAATATGGAGGCACTGCCCCATGGAGCAGCTGATATTGCAGGAATGGCTTTTTCACCTCCAGTCTTAACAATAGCGTGGCCAGGAAGATAATCGACCAAATGGGCCGCCACACCAATTGGTCCCATGCCTGGTCCTCCCCCGCCGTGAGGAATACAGAAAGTCTTATGCAAGTTTAGGTGGCAAACATCCGCCCCAATCATGCCAGGGCTTGTTAATCCTACCTGTGCATTCATATTGGCTCCGTCCATATAAACCTGACCTCCGTTTTCATGGATAATTTGTGTAATATCCATAATGGTTTCTTCGTAGATACCAAAAGTTGAAGGATAGGTCACCATCAAACACGCTAAATTGTCTTTGTTTGCAATAGCTTTGGCTTTTAAATCTTCCACATCGATATAGCCATGTTCTAAGCATTTTACTATGACGATGCGCATGCCGGCCATTACCGCGCTGGCGGGATTTGTTCCATGCGCAGACTCGGGAATCAGGGCTACATTTCTATGCCCTTCTCCCCTATCTTTAAAGTATTCGCGAATCACCATCAAGCCGGCATATTCGCCTTGCGAACCTGCATTAGGTTGTAAGCTTACGCCCGCAAAACCGGTGATTTCACATAAATCGTTGCTTAATTCATTCAAAATTTTAGCATATCCTTTTGCCTGATCAACCGGTGCAAACGGATGAATTTGGTTAAACTCCGGCCATGTAACCGGAATCATTTCACTAGTGGCATTCAGTTTCATAGTGCAACTTCCCAACGATATCATGCTGTGGCAAAGCGATAAATCTTTTGATTCTAAAAGCTTAATGTAACGCAACATCTCATGTTCGGACTGGTAAGTGTTGAATACCGGATGAGACATGAAATTGCTTTCTCTTTCAAACTTAGAACCGAAACCACATCCTGCATTTTTTGCTAAGTGCGCAATATCTTCATAGCTGTTGTTGACCGAACTTGAAAATATATCTGCAATGGTTTGGAGGTCTTTTAATCCGGTAGTTTCATCAAGAGAAATCCCCACGAAATTATCAAAGTAACGGAAGTTTATTTCTGCCTTGAGTGCTTTATCCTGTATAGTCCGTTGGAGATTGACATCCGCTTCTATACATAGCGTATCAAAAAAATCGGAATTCACCTGATTAAACCCAGCTAATTTTAGAGCGTGGCTTAACAAGTTGGCCGAAGCATTAATGCGCATTGCTATTTTCTTCAATCCTTCCGGTCCATGATAAACGCCATACATACCCGCCATAACAGCTAACAATACCTGAGCTGTACAAATGTTGCTGGTCGCCTTGTCGCGTTTAATGTGTTGTTCGCGAGTTTGCAAAGCCATGCGCAGTGCGCGGTTTCCGTGAGCATCCACCGATACGCCTATGATGCGGCCCGGTATCTGGCGTTTGTATTCGTCTCTGGTGGCAAAAAAAGCGGCATGAGGTCCGCCATAGCCCATGGGTACGCCCAATCGCTGACTAGATCCTACCACACAATCGGCGCCAAATTCTCCCGGAGGGGTGAGTAAGGTTAAGGAGAGTAAATCGGCTCCAACTGCAACCAAAGCTCCAACTGAATGCGCTTTTTCACAGAACGACTTGTAGTCATTAATATTTCCCTTGTTATCAGGATATTGAACATAGGCTCCGAAGAATTCAGTGGTGAATTCTACCGTGTTAAAATCACCGATAACCAGTTCTATGTCAATAGGCTCGGAACGGGTTTTTAAGACATCCAAAGTCTGTGGAAAGACCTCTTTGCTAACAAAAAATTTATTGCCATTGCCCTTTGGCCTTAAACCATCGAACATATGCATGGCTTCGGCAGCTGCAGTTCCTTCATCCAATAAGGATGCATTCGCGAGCGGTAAACCTGTAAGGTCTATTACCATGGTCTGAAAATTCAGTAAGGCTTCGAGCCGGCCCTGAGCTATCTCGGCCTGGTAGGGTGTATAGGCGGTATACCAACCTGGATTTTCCATGATATTACGAAGTATAACTCCCGGAACAATGGTATTATAATATCCGGTTCCGATAAACGATTTATAAATTTTATTCTGAGAGGCAATGGCTTTAAGGTCATTTAAAAATTGATATTCCGAAACTGCCGGGGCAATATCCAAATCCTCTTTCAGCCTAATATTGTTGGGTACTGTCTTTTCGATGAGTTCATCGATGGAGTTCACACCGATCACCGCCAACATTTTTTCTCTTTCTACACTGGTGGGACTGTTATGTCTTGCACAAAATTTTTCGAATCCGTAAACTGGGTTTTGCATATAAATTTTATATAAAAGTCCACGAATTTACAATGAATTATTCTTTAGCCCAAATTATGATTATCGCTCTAATCAGAGCTACTTTACGACAGCAAAAAGGCTAGAAGAAGCTTAGAAAAAGAGGTCGCAATCTTAATGTCTTTTCGCAGCTTTACGGATGTATTGGCTCATGTTCAAATCGCTTCTGTTAAATTGTTAAGTGGAACATTTGCATAGTATTGTAACTTTAAGAGCAAATCTGATTAGAAACATGAATTATTTTGTTACTTAACACACCCCTAATGACTGGTTTAGGGGAATGGCCTTTAAATTTCGACTCCAATATCCATTGATTTGTTAAAAATTAATCCCCTGATTTTATAATCATTAATCAGCAATTGAGATAATTATGCAATTTATTTAAAATTTAGTTGTGCCATATACTTACCTTAGAAGGCTAATTTTTGCCTACTTTGAGGGTTCAAAGAATTCTTTTGCCATTGCTCATCCTTTTTTTGGGGATATCAGCGCTTTCTCAAGATTTAAGTCAGGTCAAAACAGAGAAGCCGATCAAATTGAGTGGCGGATTAAGTGCTACCAGCTATTTTTATAACATGGAAGGCATCCCTGCCCGAAGGGTTCCTTTTTCATGGATAACCACCGGTAATATAACGGCAACTGTTAAGGGAGTGAGTTTGCCTTTTTATTTCGTTTACAGTGAACAGGAACGCTCCATTCGTCAGCCTTTCAATCAATTCGGGCTCTCACCGACCTACAAATGGTTTAAATTTCATTTAGGCTACCGCAATGTGAGTTTTAGCAAATACGTACTTGATGGTCATGTTTTTTTAGGAGGTGGTATTGAGATGAATCCCGGCCTGTTCAGATTTGGCCTTATCTATGGAAGGTTTTTAAAGGGGGTTAATGAAGACACGAGTAAAAAAATTGTATTGAGCTCCACCCAATTTCCATTCGCTGCCTACGATAGGTTTGGTTTTGGCGTAAAATTAGGTGTCGGAAGTGAGACTAAGTTTTTCGATCTGGTATTTTTTAAAGCTAAAGACAGAGTGAAGGAAAATCAGCCCTTACCCTCAACGCAATACACCCTACCTGCAGAGAATGTGGTGATTGGAACAAAATCTCAAATCGTGTTTTTTAAGAAGCATTTAATTTTTAACCTCGACGGTGGTTTAAGCCTATTAACCAGGAATATATTATCCGATTCTCTTCTTGCAAACAATGAGCAGGTTAAAAAATATGGATTTATTCTAACCCCAAACCTCTCAACTACCATCAATTATGCGGGTCAGACTTCGCTGGATTTTAAATCAAAATTTTTTGGAACCGGCATTAAATACGAGCGAATCATGCCGGATTACAGGAGCATGGGTATTTATTACATGCAAACCGACCTGGAGCGGCAAACGCTAAACGCCAACTTAAATCTCTTTAAAAATACGGTATTGCTAAGTGGTAGTGCCGGCTTGGAGCACGATAATCTCGCCAATAAAAAAGAGGCCGAAACCCGAAGAAAGATTTGTTCGGGAAACCTGAATTTGAATCCCAAACCTGCCTATGGACTTACCTTGCAGTACATGAATTACGGTTTCACGCAATACAAAGGCGTTAAGAGCATTAGCGACACCACGAGATTAAATCAGGTAACAGAAGGGATCGTGGTTATTCCCAGATATACTTTGATGGCAAAAAATGGGGTTCACAATTTTGTGATCGCCTACACCAAACAAACGCTGAATGATAAAAATCTGTTCAATTCTCAAAATTTCAACTTTACCGTTCAAAATATTAATTTGGCCTATAGCGGCAGTTTAAATAAAACAGAGTTAAGGCTTGAAGCTTCTTTATTTAATACCAAAAGCCAGTATACGCTTGGCGAGACTTCAAACAGTGGCTTGAGTTGCGGAATAGGCAAGTCGTTTTTAAAAAACAAATTGAATACCAATGCCAATGCGACTTTGAGCGTAAATAAATTTCAAGGGAAGAGCGATGGCAGTACTTTTCAGCTTCGAACCCTTGCCAATTACACCCTCCCTCATAAGCAAAGGCTCTCCGCTAATCTAAATTACACTGTCAATACAGCTAAAAACAATGTGATTTCAAAGAGTTTCAACGAATTTTTGGCCTCGGTTATTTACAGCATTAGTTTTTAATATCCTTAAGAAAAAAAATAATTTCACATTAAAGAATAGGGGTAATATTCTGAAGCTGTTTTGTTCGCCCTCGCCTAAAATTATTTTTAGATCGCTATGAATTTGATCAGAGAAATGGAAATATTCTCAAGCCGCGGCTGTCTCTGCCTCGCGATGAATTTTCTTTACCAGCCCCTGCAATACATTTCCAGGACCCACTTCAGTAAAAAGCGTGGCTCCATCGGCTACCATATTTTGTATACTTTGGGTCCATTTAACCGGAGCAGTGAGTTGCTTTATTAAATTTTTTTTGATCGCTTCAGGGTCTGTCACAGCGGTGGTGCTCACATTTTGGTATACCGGACAGATAGGGTTTTTGAACTGTGTACCCGCAATGGCCGATTCGAGTTCAATTCGCGCCGGCTCCATGAGTGGGGAATGAAACGCTCCTCCCACCGGAAGCAATAAAGCGCGCTTGGCTCCTGCTTCCTTGAGTTTTTCGCAAGCTATATTTACTCCGGCAATGCTTCCTGAAATGACCAATTGACCCGGGCAGTTGTAATTTGCAGCCACAACCACTTCATTGTCGATGCCGTTGCATATTTCTTCAACTATATGATCGTCTAAACCCAAAACCGCGGCCATGGTGGAGGGAACCCTTTCGCAAGCTTTTTGCATGGCCAACGCTCGCTTGTAAACCAACTGCAATCCATCTTCAAAATTTAAAGCTCCATTGGCGACAAGTGCTGAAAACTCACCAAGTGAGTGACCGGCTACCATCTGAGGTTTAAAATTATCAATGCAAAGCGCCTTGATCACAGAATGTAAAAAAACTGCAGGTTGGGTAATATTGGTCGCTTTTAACCCTTCATCTGTTCCAGAGAACATTTCATCACTAATTCTGAAACCAAGGATTTCATTGGCTTGCTCAAACAATAATTTGGCTTTGGCATTGGCCTGGTAAATATCGTGTCCCATCCCTACAAATTGAGATCCTTGTCCTGGAAAAATGTATGCTTTCATATGTGTCGGTATTTCTTTATTATATTGATTGTTTTCTTCTTGTAAAATACATTCGGGCAATATTAAGCAATCTTTAAAATTTTATAACGGTTTTTTTGCCCTTACACGTGAACAGAAAAGTAGTCTGATATTAAGCATTTTAAGGCCTTTAAGACAAAAATAATGCGCCATTTTTCGTTGATTTTCAGTGGACTCCACACCTGTGCATGTGTGGCTTCATTCAATGTAAATCCAAAATTATTTCAAACGCTTAATGGAGAAGATTTCAGCTGCATTGTCGGCAATAATCACACTGTTTGCATCCGGCAAGTGTATTTTATCGATGCTTCGAATATCCACTTCGTGTTTTGACTTGAAAATTTTAAAGATATTGGCTGAAATAACGAGCTGGTTATCCCGGTTAAGCAAAAACGGAGTTTTTAAATTCAATCTGATCCTTCTTGCATTGTAAAAAGGTTTGGTATATCCCCCAATATGATAAATGAGCGCTTTATCTGGCGCTTGAGGCGACAATGCTTCGAACTTGAAACCAATATACCCTTGAATCATTCCCCAATACATGGGTGCAATAAACAAGCTGTTGAGCTTTCCTGTTGAATTAGCCAGCGAATCAGCAACTCCTAGCGTAAATTCAAGAGAAGTTACATAATACTTTACTCCCTCCAGCGGTGCATTAAAGCGAATCTGCTCAGGATAAACCTGTTTATCCTCATAATCCACCATGTAATATTCCTTATTCGCATCTATTGCTAAACTGTCCTGGGTGAGCAGCCTTAAGTGATTGATATGATAAATTAAAGTGCTGGGAATTATGGAATCTATTTGAAAATCGTGTTCCCAGACATAGGCCTTATTCAATTTCAAACTGCTGTCATTCCAGGTGTGCTCTATGCTCATTTCCACACTGGGTTTGAAGGGTTTGGGATCGTCGTCCTTACAATAGGTGAGAAGGAGACTAAGGATGGCCATGGTCAAATATTTTAATCTTAAGTTCATTTACTCTAAATAGGAAGGCAAGATAGAAAAAAAATGAGAAGAATACGAGTTGCTATGATTAAATCCTTAATTTAGCCGCATTGTAAATGCCCGATTTTTTTGAACTGATTCCAAAGCTATTTGTTCCCGAAAATTTGATTCGAATTGGCGGGATGGGCTTACTTTTATTTATCATTTTTGCCGAAACCGGCTTATTTGTCGGATTTTTTTTACCGGGAGATTCGTTGCTTTTCACAGCAGGAATCCTTTGCAGCACGGATGTTTTAGATGTCAACATTGTCACGCTCATGCTCGGGCTAAATGCCGCAGCCATACTTGGAAATTTAACAGGTTATTATTTTGGTCATAGGGTCGGTCCCAAACTTTTCACCCGTGAAGATTCTTTGATTTTTAAAAAAAGGTATATACGTTTGACCAAAACCTTTTACGACCGACATGGAGGCAAGGCCTTGATATTGGGAAGATTTTTACCCATCATCAGAACCTTTGCGCCGATCTTGAGCGGGGTTATCAGAATGGATAAAAAAGTCTTTTTTATCTATACAGTGGTAGGTTCTGTTCTTTGGACTTCAACCATGACCCTAAGCGCTTATTTTTTAGCCAAAACCTACAGCGGGATTAAAGAACACCTAGGCCTGGTCGTCTTATTTTTAATTATTATCACAGCCATTCCTGTATTGTCAACCTACAGAAAGGAAAAGAAACTGAACCGCAACCAAAATACTTCAGGAGGAACGGTTCCGGAAGGGGAATAAGAAGTTGTTAACCCTGGCAAAAGATTAATCACCGAATGGTGTATAGTATTCAATCCGTTAAGCCATTTTAATCGACCTTGTATTTTATTAAAAAGTAATTGGTTTCCTTATTACCTATAAGCTTACCTTTTTCTTTGGTGGTTTGTTCTGTTTTGGCGTAAAAGTAATTGTCATACCAGCTATCGATAGAACTGTAGCTTCTTTTAACCTTTTTGTCATCCTCTACTTCAACAAGAGTTTTTGTTACATGCTCCTTAAGTTCAGCGTCTTCTACAGAAAAGCTGAATATCTTATTAGCGGCTATGTAGCTGTATTTTATTTCACTTTCGTTTGAACTGCGCTTGAGTTTTTGGGTAGCAAAATAGGGTTTGTAATCCAAGTGCAGGGGAATGCAATGTTCAAACGTCTTTTCCCCATTGTCGTCTATACCAAGAACCATGGTATGGGTATATTGAAATCCGTCGAAAACACTTCTTGTGGTTGTGGTCGGTCGTCCATTGATATAGGTGGTCGAGGTCTCTGTTCGGTAGGTGGGATAGTAAAATTCCGCGGTTACAATAAATCGGCCGTCTACCAAAATAACCGGATGCGTTAGAGCTAGATAATTGGTCGACCTCCCTCTTTCGGCATTTTTTGCCGCTTTCTTTTCTGCCTTTTCCTTCCTTTTATCCGATAAAAAATTATAGAAATTTTTAATGGTATTGTAGTCAAAGTATTTGATGTATGACAGTTTGAGATTCTCAATTTTTGCCACAAACAACCCAATAGAATAGCTTGTGTTGACAGATTTTGAATAGGTCCCTGCAATTGCAAATTCTTCGTTTCCCATATCTGTAATGCTGTATTCTTCAATAGGAAAGTCTTCTGCCTCATTGCTCAAAAGTTGGTCGACCATCGGTTCACCCTGGTCATTGAATAAGGCAATATTTTTAAATTTATGGTTCTTTACGGTTTTGTCTAAGTAAAAAACGGCCATATACTTTGAGTTAACCCTTCTGGTGTTTAAAATTTCTCTGGCCTTCCATTCTTTTGGAAGCTCAACAGGTGTAATTTCACCACTAGCAAGATCTAGGGTGTTCAACAGTGTTTTTGCACTTTTTGAAGTCACGATAAATGAATTCTTATCAAGCTTCACAAAGCTTGTGCCGATGAGTGTTTTTTTCGCTGCCACCGTGAGTTCAATTAACTTTTTCTTCTTAGTTGAGGGTTCAATGAGGGTGAGAAAGGTTTTTCGCTTGGTGCCATGAAAAACAACGATTCTATTTATAAGGGAGTCGTAATAGTAATTTTTAAGGACTTCTCTTCTATCCTCCATCGCAAAGCTGGCATTTCCCGATTTTTTAAGGTTTTGGTCGTAAAAGGAAAATTGCACCTCTTTGCCTTTGATGGTTTTTATCGCCAGACCATGGTGGTAGAGATTCACTATAAAACCTTCACCCAAATCCTGCGCCAAACTAATCTTTTTCTCCTCTCCGCTTTGGGCGTTTAAACACTTAACCGCCAATAAAATGGCCACGAAAATTGAAAATATTTTTTTCATAAGAATTTTATATCATTTCAAAAACGAAAAGAATTATTTAAACGTTTAATTCGGTAACATAGGGGTGATCATAAAAAATTGATCGCCATGGCATGCTTCCATACAAAGGCAGCTAACCTAGTTTCAAATGGATTAAGCTGCAAGGACCGCCTTAGGTGCTGCGTTCTTAATTTCCTCACTACAACCTTCCGCATATTGTTTAAAATTGGCATTAAAAAGTTCAGCTAAATGATTGGCTTTCAAGTCATATTCAGCTTGGTTGTCCCATGTATTGCGTGGGTAAAGCAGCTCTGAAGGTACGTTTGGACAACTGGTGGGCATGGCGACGCCAAAAACTTTGTGCGAGCGGTATTCCATCTGATCCAGACTTCCTTCAAGGGCAGCGGTTATCATGGCACGGGTATAGGCCAATTTCATTCTTGAACCTACTCCGTAAGGCCCCCCGCTCCAACCGGTATTGATGAGCCAAACTTTGATGTTGGGATTGGCGTTGAGTTTTTTACCCAGCATTTCCGCGTATTTAGCCGGATGCAGGGGCAGAAAAGCTTTTCCAAAACAAGCAGAGAAGGTAGCCTGAGGTTCGGTAACACCTGCCTCAGTGCCTGCTACTTTGGCTGTATAGCCTGATATAAAATGGTACATAGCCTGGCCGGGCGTTAATTTGGATATCGGGGGTAATACTCCGAAAGCGTCAGCCGTTAAAAAGAATATATTTTCTGGTGCAGAGCCTACCGAAGGAACTGCGATATTTTCGATAAAGTCGATAGGATAAGCAACTCTGGTATTTTCAGTGACGGAGATATCTTCAAAATTCACTGTGTTAGTGCCGGGATAAAACCTAACATTTTCAACCAAGGCACCAGGCTTTATGGCGCTCCAGATTTGTGGCTCCTTTTCTTTAGATAAGTCGACGCATTTTGCGTAACAGCCTCCTTCGAAATTAAACACACTGTTGTTGGCCCAACCGTGTTCATCGTCACCTATCAATTTTCTATTCGGGTCGGCTGAGAGGGTAGTTTTGCCGGTCCCTGACAGTCCAAAAAATATAGCGGTATCGTTTTTGGCACCAATATTGGCCGAACAGTGCATAGAGAGCACATCCCTTTCGTGTGGGAGTATGTAGTTGAGCACCGTAAAAATGCCTTTTTTTATTTCTCCGGTATATCCTGAACCGCCAATCAGAATGATTTTTTTGGTAAAATCAATCATAGTAAAATTATGTTGACGGGTTCCATCCTCTGCGGGGTTCGCTCTAAATGAAGGTGCGGCCAGAATAATCCAATCCGGACTTAAGTCTTCAGCCTCATCCCTTGTCGGCCTGAGAAACAAGTTATTTGCAAACATGTTTTGGTAAGCCGTTTCGGTTACGATTTCAATATTTAGTCGGTACTTTTGATCGGCGCAGGCATAACTTTTTCTAACAAACAGCTCCTTGTTCTCGTAATGCTTAATTACTTTTTGAAGAAGGGCATCAAATTTTGCAACCTCAAAGGGTTGGTTAACATCTCCCCACCATACCGAATCTTTGGTATTGGTATCCATTACCACATATTTGTCTTTAGGGCTTCTTCCGGTAAATTCACCGGTATCGGCAGCCAAAGCACCGGTATCGGTCACTTGTCCTTCGGATTTTTGAAGTGCATAATTCACCAATTCATTAGAATCAAGTTGAATATGACTTTTTGCAGCCTTAGTAATGATCTGGCTTATGATAGGGTGATGCTTCATTTATTTAATTCCTGGTTTTGGGGATGCAAATTTAGTAAAATAGCTAAGAATTAAAATGAAATAAATCATAAAATGTAAATTACAATTATCTATATGTTAAGGCTTTATGAAATTATCCGTATTAATTTAGATTAGTTATGAATAAGAATATCAACCCAATCTGGCCCTGTAACCTTTGGAAATCAGATAGTCGACTATTTTTTTACAAAAATCGCCTTGAATAACTATTTCACCTCCTTTTACCGTTCCCCCGGTGCCGAGATGTTTCTTCAATTCAACCCCTAAGGCTTCTAAATCGGAAGCTTTGCCTACAAATCGCTGTACAAGGCTTGCTTTTTTCCCCCCTCTTCCGGAGGTGGATATCCTTACCAAGAGATTTTGTTTATCCGGAGTCCGCGTTTCTGCGTTTAAATTGTCATCGTTTTCGATCTCAAACTCTGGATTTGTGCTGTATACGATGCCTTGAAACTTGTTATTCTTTTTAGACATAAATTTTAATGCAAAGAATATTTAAATTCACTTGTTTTCAAATAAAAAATTTGTAGTTTTGCACCTTTAAAAACGAGGGTCATGGATTTAATCAAGCATGTAGAAGCTCAATATAAAAAAACAGACGTTCCGGATTTCGCCGCCGGAGATACTGTGAGTGTACACTATAAAATAAAGGAAGGTACCAAGGAGCGTATTCAGCAATTTCAGGGTGTTGTTATACAACGCAGAAATAGCGGCACAGCCGAGACGTTTACGGTTCGCAAAATTTCAGGTGGTATTGGCGTGGAAAGAATTTTCCCTCTTAACAGCCCTAATATCGATAAAATTGAAGTTTTAAGAAGAGGAAAAGTTCGCAGGGCTCGCTTGTTTTATCTTAGAACCAAGATCGGTAAATCTGCCCGTATCAAGGAAAAGAGAATTTAACTTATTCTGATTTATATCAAAAAAACCTGTGCATGCACAGGTTTTTTTTTGTTATGTTTTTGAGGTTTCTAAACTCATTTTACTCCTTCTTCGAATTGCTCATAATTTCTGCAATCAAAGCGGTTGCGGCATCGTCTTCGTTTAAAATTCTGATAAAATTACCTGAACCGGACTCTGCAATATCTTTTAAAAATGTAATGGCTTCTGCATTTCTTCCAAACCCAATTACTGAAGTTTTAATTTGGTCGTTCTTTGCCCGTCGGCTCACCTCCGCATTCAATTTCTTTTTATCGAGATTGTCGGAACTAAAAATACCATCAGAAACCAAAATAACCTGATTGTTGCCACGGTCAATGAAATTGCTTTTGGCATTCTGGTAGGCTATGTTTAAACCTTCTGAGCCATGCGATAAACCTTTGGCTTGCAAACCGTCAATGACCTGGTAAATTTTATCCTTATGGCTGCCCGGCTCACCTTGCAGCAAAATATTTACCTTGCTTGAGTAAACAATAATGGTGACCAAATCTTCGCTTCTCAATACCCTGACCATGTCTTTTACCGCCTTTTTTAAATATGGTAGTTTTTCAGGCCGATCCATACTGCTCGATACATCAATTAGAAACACAATATTGTTATCGGCATATTTTGCTGTATTCAATACCCCTCCTTCAATAAAATCGGGTACATTTTCCTTGCTAACTTTCGCTTCTTCCTCTTTTTGTTCGATGGTGAGTGAATCCTTTTCCCCCTCCTTTACCACGATGACATCCTTTTCGATGATTTGTTTGTCCTTGTATTTATCTCTAAATTTTTCACGAAGTTTATCGATATCCTTTTTTTCTTCCTCCTTTTCAGCGTCTTCTTTTTTAATGATGATGGGTTCATCATTTTGGTTGCTCTCTGTCCCAATTGTAGCCAAAGGACCTTCGTCGGGTCGCAGCCTGATGACAAATTTTCTTGTGATTTTATTTACGGTTATATCTTCTTCAACCGACTGATAACCATTTAAGCTGACTACAACTTTGTATTTCCCGTTCTTTATAAAATTAAAAAACACATTGGATTTGGATGACTTTTCTATCACTTGTTGTTCCGATTGATTTTTCACAATCAAATCGAAGCCGGTTAATCCTTGACCTGAAATGGCCTCCACAACTTGTATCTCTATCGGACTTTCATGGTTTGTGGGTTTAGGACTGTCGATGAGCGACGGACAATTGAGCATGGCATCGGGGTGAAAATCGATGATTTTGCCCTTAATCGTAAGGTTTATTGGAATGCCCGAAGTATTGATATAAACAGGTATACTTTTGCGAAAATTGCCTCTGGATTGCGTATAGTATATAACTTTAACGGTGACCGTACTACCTGGTACAATATAGCCTGACGGCAATCGTACCATCACATCCTGATCATATCCGACCGGTAAGAAAACAAACGATTTAGAGTCATTGTTTTTAACCGTAAAGAAGGCAGTATCGTTTTTCCACTTAGGGACTGTTCCGAAGTCGAGTATGTCAGGGGTTACCTGAATGGCCTGCCCAAAAGTAAAAAGGCCATATCCCAGTAAAAAAATGGTTATGAAATTTTTTTTTAAATTCATACACGCTTGCAATTTAAGCAACGTAAAAGGTCCGGCAAAAAGTGTTCCTCAATTTTTTGCTCCAAAATGTTTGAGAATATGAGGCACCATAAAACCTGCACTCAGAGGTTTAATGCCCGATTTGATATTGGCCATGCTCATCTTGAATATAAAGCGATATTCTCTAATCAAATCGCGATAGGCCTTAAAAAGCGTATAGTTTTTGTCGTAAATGTGTCCTGGTTCAGAGGTCACTCCATTCAACTCAAAAATCTTTATACTTTGGCCCTGACTAAACAATTCCTCACTCCTAACTTTTAAGTCGAAACGGCCGTAATAGAACCCTTCAAATTGAGATGTTATCTTGTCAAAAATTTCGTGCAGTGGTTCTGTAATCAAGTAGTTAGCATCGATAAATTCAGTTCCTCTGCAATGGTTGCCAATGGGTTCTACCAATTTGTATTCCCCTGCAATTAAGACCGTCTTCATCAGTTCCGGCTTTTCATTTTTTAATCTTTCCATTTGAAACCAGGCTCTTTTGTTCCGGAGCAGCAAATTCTCAACCGTATCGATTCCATTGCCGGTAACGGAAAGAAATTTTTTCTTAACGATTGACCTTACCTTGCCCTTTTCTTCACCCGGCATCCTTCCATACAA
Organism: uncultured Chitinophaga sp.; assembly: GCA_964617955.1. Classification (GTDB taxonomy): domain Bacteria; phylum Bacteroidota; class Bacteroidia; order NS11-12g; family UBA9320; genus JABWCE01. Next base: position 178,374 of record CAZTXB010000002.1, on the reverse strand, counting down.
TACCCCCAATTCAAGTTCATAGTCGATGTATTCCTGAATGATACAATCTTCCATGCTTTGCTCGAGGTATGAATAAGCTTCGCTTTCAGTGTTTATCTTAGCCACTTGTGCTCCTCTTTCTCCTATGTTTGGTTTAATAATGAGAGGGAACTCAAATCCGGATTCCTTAATCAGCTTGAGGGTATTTTCAATTTTATCTGTCCTGTTGTGTCTTGTTGATTTGGGTTTCAGATCCTCGCTAAAATTATTCAAAATATCCATTTTGCTTTCACCAAAGAGCCCACCTTTATCAATAGAAGGGTTGGCCGCTGTTGAAAAAAAGAAGTATCTGGACCTCAGGGCAAAATACAGATGCAGAGGAACGATAGGCAAATAAAAAAACAGCCAAGGCCAGTATTCATAATGGCTCCATTGGTATAAGAATCGCCTGACTTTAAAAAAAAATTTCATGAATAATTTAACACCACAGAACTCGTGGTATTTCGTTTTATGTCGGAGTAATTCATCATGACTTCGCCTTCCGACTTTACCACCTGAGTAATGCTAACCGTTTGGGTTTCATCTTTTCTCATCATTAAGTTGGTTTTCAAATCACCGTCGCCGGCCGTCTTATGAAAAGCTTGAATGAGTTCGGGAGTGGCGTGGTTCAGGTGTTCGCCTTTCCACTGCTCAAACCAGGATTCGCGTCTTTGCCTATCCTCAGGCGTATACAAGGTTACTGAGGACCAAAAGTGAGGTAGTTTCGAATCTTTGTATGAAAGATGAGCCTGTTTGCCATCCCATCTCACTTCATATAGGTTCAAACTCGATTTAAACTCAACAATCACCAAGGTAAATGGCTCTATATTTTTAAAATTGTAGTTTACAAGAAACTGGTTCACATTATTAAACTTAAAAAAATCCAACAATACCACTCCTCGGCTTACTCGGTAGGGAGGTTTACTTTTATGATAGACAAATCCTCCATTTAAAAGGCAAAGACAAAATCCACTGTCGGCGCAAGCAACCCAGGTTCCTTTGGCCCTTGGATCTTGGGGATAGATTACACGGCTGTGCTGATGAATATACTCTTTAGGATGTAGGGCTACTTCGCGGCTATCCTTTTCATCGCGGTTACTTGTAAGAATAAAGTCGTTTCCACCTTTGGGCAGAAAACTAACTGTGCACATTTTGACTGTGGTATTTTACGGTAGATGGCGCTATGCCAAAGTTGGGAGGTAAGACAATGTTATTGAAACGGCTTAAAATGGCTATTTTAATGATGGCCATATGGTGAATGGCATGCTCAATATTATAAACCAATTCCCTCTCCACACTTGAGGAAATAAATTGACTTTCATCTCCATTGTTAAACTTTAAAACAATGTGGTTATCCTTTGTATTTTCGATGGCGTCATTAATTTGTTGAATGATTTCCACCGCAAAATCTGAATCGGTTTCGATTTTTGAATTGCGTTTTCTCAGGTCATAATCAATCTCCCTGGTGACATTGCCCTCCAAAAAGCACTGATAAAACTCAAGAATATGGCGCGTATGCTGACCTATAGTACTGTTACTTAATAAATCTAAAGGCAAAGAATATTGAGCATTATCCATCTGGCCGATTACGGAGCGCAACTCTTCCAGTAAATTTTTCGAGACCTTGGAAACTAGCATTTTTTTCTAATTCGTGCAAACCTATGCAAAATTTAATTACTATACAATTTTGAAAATTTAAATTATACAACATTTTCAAACATTTTGTTATACGGGCTATTTTTCTATTTTTGTTGAGCCTCGGACATGCGACATATCATTCAAATCATCTTCATCCTATTCGGTCATATATGCATGGCTCAAGATGCCAGCTGGTTTATGGATAAAACCTCCCAATCGGGTTTATCGGGCCAAAAAATGCAAAAAGCCTATGCGGTAGATGTAAATGGCGACGGTTTTGTGGACCTGGTAACCATCACCGGCATCGATTATTTTAACAATCGCAAACCCCTGCGCTTGTTTCTCAATGTTCCGGATAAAGTGAATGGCGGTCGCACTTTTGAAGATAAAACCTCCTGGTCGAACCTGAACGGAAATGTAATCGCATCCGATACAGGGCGGCAAACCACTTGTGCAGCCTTTGCTGATGTGGACAATGATGGCGATGTAGACATGGTAACGGCCCATTATTTTCATCGCATTGAAAATTACAAGGATGTTGGAGACCGCTGCCAGGTATTGTTAAACAATGGCGAGGGGCGTTTTGAAATCAGACCAAAAAACGGGCTGGATGAATTGGGTTTAACCAATACCCAGGGTTTGAGTTTTCTTGACTACGATCTGGATGGAAACATAGATCTGTTCATAGGCAATTGGTTTAGCGATTATACCAATAACAAATTACAAGACGATATTTTAATGAAAGGCTTAGGCAATGGCGTTTTTGTAAATGTGACCCCCGAAACTAACCTCAACAAACCCACCAACGAACCATTGTATGGAAGCAGTGCAGGCGACTGGAACAACGATTACTGGAGCGATATTTTTACGGCCTCTTATTGCCGAACCGGTGGTAGCCTATGGAAAAATATGACCAATGGAAAATTCGAAAATGTCGCTAAAAAAGTGGGCTATACGAGTCAGTTGATCAAAGGAGACAATGGACAGGACTTGTGTCATTGGGCTGCCATGCCTTGCGATTATGACAATGATGGGGACTTCGATTTCTTTTTCGCCCTGGTACATGGAGGCAACGATGCGAATGAAGGGCGATCGACTGTTGTTAAAAATCAGGGGCCCGACAGCAATTATCAGTTGAGGTGGTTTATGGACATCACACCAAAAATGATACCTTACGCCGGTCATATAGCCACTTACGATGCCAATTGGTTTGATTTTGACAACGATGGTCTCACTGATTTATGCTATGCCGACGGAACCTATGCAGGCGGAGGCAATGGCAGGCTCTATATGTTTCACCAAAACTCAAATAACAAATTTACCGACGTCACCAAGAGTTTAAATCTAACGGCCAATAATAACAAATACATCACCATGAACATCGTTCGTCCTATAGATTATGACAGCGACGGCGACGAAGATTTGCTGGTTTATGGAGGAGGCACGCCCCAGATAGGGGTTGTTCCTATATTGCTAAAAAATGAAGCCGGGAATTCAGGCAACCATGTGGTCGTGAATTTAAGGCCCGCAAAAGGTACAAACGGGAGTTGCATTGGAGCCAGAGTTATGGTTTATGCCCAGGATCTGGTAAAAACCAGGGAAGTTTATGCAGGTCAGGGAAACGCTGCCGGACAAGCTCAATTTTCGTTGGTCTTTGGTTTGGGGAACCGAAGTAAAATCGATTCGATAGTGGTCATTTTTCCCAATAAAAAGCACAGGAAAGTAGTCAAAACCCAACTGGAAGTTAATCAATCTTACACTATTTACGAGTATATCCAGAGCCTGCCGGAAGATAATTTTGTAATTTATCCAAACCCTGCAAGGGGCAGTTTTAAAATTGCTTATCCCAATACCTATGAAGGAAATTTAAACTTAAGAATTTTTGACCTCTCCGGAAAATTGGTTTCAAAAATTGAGTTTCCGGTTATTTACAGCTACGAAACCATTGATATTAGCCATTTGGTGGCAGGCTACTATATCGTCGAACTAAAAAGTGCCGATGGCAGGTACAGTCGCCAAAAATTATTGGTTGAATAAGGTGGTGTCGGAACTCTAAAACAAACTTCAGTTAGTTATCAAACTAACCCTCAATGCTTTTCCTCAGAATATTCCATGCAAGCTTTTACGAATTTTACAAAAAGTGGATGTGGGTTTTCAACGGTGCTCTTTAATTCGGGATGGTATTGTACACCCACAAACCACCGGTGCTTGCTGATTTCTATCACTTCAACCAGATTCGTTTCAGGGTTTTTACCGGCTGCTATCATGCCTGCCTTTTCCATCCGCTCAAGGTAGGTATTGTTGTACTCAAATCGATGTCTGTGCCTTTCAGTGACCTTGTTTTTGCCATAGGCCAGATAGGATTTGGTTCCCTTTTTAAGTTCACAATGGTAAGATCCCAATCGCATGGTGCCTCCCTTATTTGAAATTTCCTTCTGTTCTTCCATCAGGTCAATAACCGGATCTTCGCTCAGAGGGTTAATTTCGGTGGAGTGGGCATCTTTTAGCTTTAACACATTGCGGGCAAATTCAATAACCGCCATTTGCATGCCCAAACATATACCAAAAAATGGAATGTTATGGGTTCTTAAAAAATGTATGGCCTCAATTTTACCTTCTATTCCACGGCTTCCAAATCCCGGAGCGACCAACACCCCATGCAGTCCTTCAAGCTTTTCTTTGGCATTTTCAGGGGTAAGATTTTCACTGTGGATTGTTTTCACGTTCACTTTGCAGTCGTTTTCGGCGCCGGCATGTATAAAAGCTTCAATAATGGACTTATAGGCATCTTGCAACTCCACATATTTGCCCACCAGACCTACCGTTATTTCATGGTTTGGGTGCTTTACCCGTAAGATAAAGTCTTTCCACGCTTCCATTTCAGGCTCTTGCTTAGATGGCAATTTTAAACGTGCAAGTGTAACCTTGTCCAACTTCTCCTTCAACATCATGAGCGGTACATCGTAAATGGTGGCCGCATCCAATGACTCGATCACCGCATTCTGGTTCACATTACAAAACAGCGCAATTTTTCTCCTGATTTCAGTACTCAAACGGTGCTCAGTGCGGCATACCAAAATGTCGGGTTGAATACCCAATTCCTGCAAATCCTTGACTGAATGCTGGGTGGGCTTGGTTTTGAGTTCTTTAGCTGCGCTAAGGTAAGGAATGAGCGTGAGATGTATGATACAAATGGCATCCTGACCTAATTCCCATCGCAATTGTCGTACAGCTTCGATGTAAGGCAGAGACTCAATATCTCCTACGGTGCCTCCTAATTCGGTGATGATGATATCGTATTTTTGAGCTTCGGAGAGCAAAAGCATTCTGCGCTTGATCTCGTTGGTTATATGGGGAATAACCTGAACCGTCTTGCCGAGATATTCGCCCCGTCTTTCATTTTCTATCACCGTTTGATAAATCCGGCCTGTGGTCACATTATTGGCTTGTGAAGTGGGGATGTTTAAAAATCGCTCGTAATGGCCCAAGTCGAGATCGGTTTCGGCGCCATCATCCGTTACATAGCATTCGCCATGCTCATAGGGATTCATGGTTCCGGGATCGACATTGATATAAGGGTCGAACTTTTGAATGGTAACTGAGTATCCTCTGGATTGAAGTAATTTGGCTAGGGAAGCTGATATTATCCCTTTACCCAACGACGATGTAACGCCTCCCGTAACAAAAACAAATTTGGCTTTTCGCATAATTTAAGGCTATAAAAAACCTTGATGTACGGGGTGCAAAGGTAAGCTAATTTGAATGGTCGGCAATAGAGTTTATCAAGATACTATCAACAGGTTTTAAAAAAACAAGGCCTGCTGTTAGGCTATACCTTATTTGGATAGAAAGAGGTTGGAGTTGAATTTAGAACCCTTGGTCAGGTTCACTTTCCTAGTTTATAAACGTCAGACCCTGTAAATTAACCGTTTAATTTGACAAATAGTTAGGCTAACCTGCGAAGAAATCACGGAGTGATGATGCTAATGTTTGTTGCTGTTTATGGAGTCCTGAGATTGAGAATTCAGGGAATCAGCATTGCTGTCAAATCCTGCAACCACGCATTCATGCGCGTGCTTAGACTTAACGTTTTTAGGTTTACAACCACACATTAACACATTGGTGAAAAGAACAAGAATTAATGCGCGAATCATAAAAATTATTCAACCTTAATACAGAGATTTAAGGTTTTTTTCTAATAAAACCCTTCGGTACCCACATACTTAAAGGAAGTTTCCTTTGGATGTATGCACATGACCGGCACTTTATTGACACGGTTCACAATTTGTTGAGCTTCGGAACCAAATATATATTCAGAAAATCCTTTCTCTTGGTGGGTCATAATTAGAATCAGGTCGGCATTGATCTCATCGGCATATTTCAAGGTGTCGACTCCAAGGTGCCCTGGAAATCTTTCTTCATCCAATTCAAAAACAACTGCTTTAACGCCATTTTGTTCCAAAATATTTTTGACCTGATAGATGGTAGCCCTTATTTTATTTTGAAGAAATTCATCGTCTTCCACCTCTGAGATGATATGAACTTCCGAATTGTATTTCTTGGCAATATGAATGGCCCATGTAACTTTTTGTTTGGATTCCTGCGACAAATCGATTGGCAAAACCAAGCGTTCATAGAGCCCTTTTTTAGGAAACTCATTAACGATAATGACAGGGACATTTGCATAGCTCATCACCCTTGAAGACGTGCTACCGATAATCTGCTCAATACCTTCTGCTCCTTTTGTTCCCATGATAATACAGTCGCATTTCATTTTTTCGGATATTTCGACGATGGCCTTGTACACTCTTCCATTATAGATAAGGGACTCGATTTTTAGATTGGGATGCTTTTTTGAAACTTCATTGGTAAGCTCCTGCATTTTTATTTCAACACCCGCTTTAACAAGTTCATTTCTGTTGCTATTGGATCCCAAAATATTGGCGAAATAGCTCTCTTCTAAAATATGAACCATCACAATATCGTTCCCGAAAATTTCAGCATGATCGGCTGCATGCATCAAGGCATTTCGTGAGGTCTCAGAAAAGTCAATTGGGACAACGATGGCTCTTTCGTTTTGAATAATATTTGTCATAAATCGAAGCGTTTATTTAATCGGGTGCAAAGTTACGTGTTTTAATCCTGACATAAAATTGTTTTTAAGAAGGAGTGGTGTTCATGACAGGATAAAGATTAAAGGCTTTAAAAAATGAGTATAAAAATACCCCTCTATTGTGGAAAGAAAGGCAAAGAATTTAGTCGGGCTTTTTGCCCTAAAGCAATAACTTTGGACGATTGTTAAAAGGGAGATGGAAGATTATTTAAGGCAACTCAATGAGCCTCAGAAAATGGCTGTACTTCAAACCGAGGGTCCGGTGATGATTATTGCCGGAGCCGGTTCTGGAAAAACAAGGGTTTTGACCTACCGTATTGCCAATCTCATTTACAAGGGCGTTGATCCTTTTAATATTATTGCACTGACTTTTACCAATAAAGCGGCGCGCGAAATGCGAAATAGAATTGAGGCAGTGGTGGGTGCCGAAGCGAGAAACCTTTGGATGGGAACTTTCCACAGCATATTTGCAAAAATTCTGAGAATAGAGGCCGACAAACTCGGTTATCCGCCACATTTCAGCATCTATGATTCCGACGATTCAAAAAGCCTTATAAAAACCATACTGAAAGAAAAACAGATCGATGATAAGATTTACAAGCCGGGAATGATACTCAGTCGCATTTCCAATGCTAAAAACAACCTTATCACGGCCGGCATGTATATGCAGGATGATGAGGTGAATGCCTATGATTCGTCTACGGGCAGGCCTGAGTTGGGACAAATTTACAAACTCTATGAAGATCGGTGTTTTAAGGCGGGCGCCATGGATTTTGACGACCTTTTATTGAAAACCTATCAGCTCCTTACCAAATTTCCTGATGCATTAAACAAGTACCAGCATAAGTTTAAATACATGATGGTAGATGAGTACCAGGATACCAATCATTGCCAGTTTATGATTATTAAAAAACTGGCCGCAGTTTATCAAAACATTTGTGTGGTAGGTGACGATGCGCAGAGCATTTATTCTTTCAGAGGTGCCACCATCAAAAACATTCTTTCCTTTGAGAGCGAGTATCCTGACTTAAAAATTTTTAAACTTGAGCAAAATTACCGAAGCACTCAGGTGATTGTAAATGCCTCTGGCGCCATTATTAAAAACAATAAGGACCAGTTAAATAAAAAGGTGTGGACTCAAAATGCCGAAGGCGATAAAATAAAAGTAATTAAAGCCATCAACGACAATGAGGAAGGTCGCTTTGTAGCACAGGCCATTTTTGATGAAAAGATGGAAAAAAAATTGCCCCATTCGGCCTTTGCCATTTTGTATCGAACCAATGCCCAATCGCGAAGTTTTGAAGAGGCTCTGCGCAAACTCAATATCCCTTATCGGATTTATGGCGGAACTTCATTTTACCAGCGAAAAGAAATAAAGGATTTTGTGGCCTATTTGCGCCTGGTAGTGAATCATCATGACGAAGAAGCCCTCAAGCGTGTGATAAATTACCCTACAAGGGGAATTGGACAAACCAGCATCGACCGGCTTTTATATTATTCAGGGCAAAACAATACTTCCTTATGGGATGTGATTGAGCATGTGCGTGAATTTGCTGAGCTTAAGGCGGCGTCAGGTAAAATTGTTGATTTCGGCATCATGATAAAGAGTTTTGCTGTTTTACGCGAGTCTAAAAATGCTTATGAACTGGCAAGTTATGTTGCAAAAGCTACAGGTTTATTAAAACATTTGCATGAGGATAAAACCATTGAAGGCATAAGCCGATACGAAAATATGGTCGAATTACTCAATGCCATTAAGGAGTTTGTTGAAGACGATACCAATGAAGTTGAAAAAACCCTTGAAAACTATCTTCAGGACATCGCCTTGCTTACCGACGCCGATAAGGATGACGAAAACAAAGACAAGGTGTCGCTTATGACCATACATGGTTCAAAAGGACTTGAGTTTCCTGTTGTTTTTGTTGGAGGTTTGGAAGAAAACCTTTTTCCGTCGCAGATGAGTTTGGGTAACCGAAAAGAACTGGAAGAAGAGAGGAGGTTGTTTTATGTGGCTATGACCAGAGCCGAGAAAAAAATTTACCTCAGCTATGCCAGTTCCCGTTTCAAGTTTGGGACGCTATTGCCATGTGAACCCAGTCGCTTTTTAGATGAAATTGACCCGGGACTGTTGGAAACAGAGCAAAAGTTTTCGCTTAAATCCGATACCGAATTTGGCTCTGAACATAGATTTACGAAAACAAACAGTTGGATAAAAACAGCGGTTAATAAACAAACTAACTTTCCGAAGCCTACAACTGGCAATTTGCCTGCCCCCATTGAAAACTTCATTCCGGAAGATACTTCGGGGCTGGTCGAGGGCATGCAGGTAGAACATCAAAGGTTTGGAAGCGGAGTGGTCACAAAAATAGAGGGCGTAAACGATGCCCGAAAAGCCTCCGTGTTGTTTGCGGATTATGGGGAGAAACAGCTTATTTTAAAATTCGCCAAACTCAGACTGATCTGACAAAAAAGTTTAGTTTTCCATGTGCAATGATCTCTCGAAAAATAATCAATTATTTGGTTTTAACCTATTTTGAGAAGTGTCAATGGACTCATGTTATTAAACCAAATGCCCATCCTTTCATCTCCATGTTCAACTTGCGAGTTGGCTAGCTGTGAACTTCTTATTTCACAGGCTTACGTTCGGGGCAAGTCAAAATAGCGGCACTTCCTCTGCTTAAAGAGGCTTACTTTAACTCTCTCGGCAGGTCCTGTAATTCGAAATTCGAAGGCAAAAAAAAACCGGAGACTTGGCTCCGGTTTTTAAGAATAATTTTTGGTTTTATTTCTGTTTAAAACGGGCTTCTAATTTATCCGTTCCATCAGACATTCCAATTCTGAGTGCAGTTTCACTCAGTTCCAAAATATCGGCAGTATCAGAACCGTCCATCACAATTTTGGTATCATTCGAAATAAATTTCCAGGTACCTGCCTCGGTCTGAGGATCAGAAGGATCACATTTGGTGGCTCCTTCATCGGTTAGAGAGGTTCCGTTAGAGTTGTACTTTGTAAAATCGTCTTTTGAGCAGGAACTGACAAAGATATTCCAGATGGAAGTGTCATTGGCTAATAAGTCCGTTCCAATCCATGAACCGGTTGTCAAAAGATCTGTTTTTGTTTTAGCAGGAGTGCTTGAATCTTCGTCTTTACAAGAATAAATAAATGCGGTGCAGACAACGAGAGCTACGAGTGTGATTTTGAATTTCATATATTTTATTTAATAATTTCGGCAAAAGTAAGCTTATAAGTGGCAATAAAAAACGCTTGAAGCCTATTACAACTATTATATGCCATACACTTTGAAGTTTACGCTCCAATGACAATTTCATAGCTCCATAAAGCTTCTAAAATCCTGTGCTCTTAAGGCGAACTCACAGGGATCTAGAATTTTTGAATGATGAGTCCCCCTCTCAATTTCGGTTCTATGTAGGTAGATTTTGCAGGCATGGTTTTGTTGGCATCGGCAATTCTCTTCACTTCATCAAAACTTACCGGATAATTAGATATTACCATATCGATTTCGCCATTTTGCAACAAATCATTGATTTTATTAAAGTCTTCTTTTGAAGACATATAGGAAAGTCTGTGATCGGTACGTGGGTGATGAATTCCCATGATTGGTTTTAATAATTTGTTTTCCAAAATATTGACGTCCAAGTGGGTTTCGGGATTAGAAGATTTGCGTTCTTTATTGAATACCAACTTGAACGAAAAATCACGGGTGAGAAGGCCGAATTCCGAGTGTGCATTTGGAAGGTATAACTCGCCCGGAGGCCTGTCTTCTATCACAAACGACTGACGCAATTTCTCTTTGAAATCTACCAAATAGAGGGGGTCAACATCTGACAGCATGCGGTGGAATGAATCGATGTGGAATTGATTTTCATCCAATAAAAAAACCATGAAGTACCGATTTACCGGTTCAGGATTTCTCTCATAATTCCGAATGGTGGAAGCACAGCGGTGATGACCGTCGGCGATGTAAAATGCAGGCATTTTTAAATAACAATCCGCGATAAACTCCAAATCCGAAGCGTTATTAATAAGCCATACCGTATGCTGTTTGCTGTTCGCGGTCTCGAAATCGTATTCGGGCTTTTTTAATTGCACCTCGCTCAGGAATTTACTCACCGCCTCTGAATGTGGATGACCCATGAGTACAGGTTCGCCAAGCACACCCGTATAGTGCAGTTGTTTATACAAATATTCCTCTCGCACCACCTTGGTCAATTCGTGTTTTTTAATCCCTCCGTCATTGAGATTTAAAACGTCAACTAAACCAATGATTCCGGTATAAATTCTATCATTTTGGAGGTCCTTTTGGCGGTACACATAATAATTTGGTTTGCTGTCGATGAACAGATGACCTTCCGCCATTTTATCGGCTATAAATCGTGCCCCGATTTCAAAAAAATATTCTATGGGTTTTTTAAGCTTACTGAGTAAATTTTGTTTGGTAACATAGTAGTAGCTTTCCTTATTGGCAATCATATCGGCTAATACCTCATCCTGATTTTTAAAATCAGTGGTTTTGGCCGAAAATTTACTTACCTTCTCTGCTGTAGGCCGTAAAGCTCGAAAAGGCAAAAAAACCGGCATGTTTAGTTCTTAAAGTGGTTGATGATGATGGTCGCAATTTCCTTGCCTATTCTCTCCTGTGCCTCAACGGTTGAGGCTCCGATATGGGCGCTCAAAGAAACATTGGGTAAGCCAATAAATTCCGTATAAACCGGTGGTTCAACGGCAAAAACATCCACGCCTGCAAAGGCCAATCGGCCATTTCGCAGTGCTTTGTTCATGGCCACTTCATCCACTACCCCCCCTCTCGCACAATTGATAAGTCCACTCCCTTTTTTCATCATCTCAAATTCATACTCACCAATGACCGGTTCCTGACCTCCGGGAACGTGAATGGTCACAAAATCGGAGTTCTTTAGCAGAAACTCTTTGCTCTGCATTGGCAACCTAACCATTAGGGGATTGAGTTGGAGTGACTCGTGAAAGGTAATTTCAAGGTCTTTGTATTGAAAAAATGGATCGTGAGCTAAAACATGCATTCCACAACCAATAGCTATTTTGGCAACATCCTGACCAATTCTACCAAAGCCCATGATTCCAATGGTTTTGCCCTTAAGTTCCAATCCTTTTGAAGCGGCTTTTTTCAGATTTTTGAAATTTCCTGAAGGATCAAGAGGCAAATCTTTGTTGGAGAGGTTAAGAAACCTGCATCCTGAAAACAGGTGTGCAAAAACCAATTCGGCCACCGAAACGGATGAAGCGGCAGGGGTGTTAACCACCGGAATGCCTTTTGATTTAGCATAGGCACTGTCGATGTTATCAATGCCTACTCCTCCCCTTCCGATGAGTTTCAGTCGTGTTCCTGCGTCAATAATTTCACGAGTTACCTTCGTTGCACTCCTCACCAAAAGAATATCGTATTGGCCTATTTGAGCGGCCAATTCGTTTTGCGGAATAAAATTTGTATCGACTTCAAATCCTGAGGCCATCAAGAGTTGGAGTCCAGCTTCATTCAATCCATCATTCGCCAGTATTTTTGTCATTTCCTTAGGGTTTAAAATTTCGCATGACATCCACCAAAACTTTAACACTTTCCAGAGGCAATGCATTGTACATGGAGGCCCTAAAACCACCAACAGAGCGGTGACCTTTCAGACCGTTGATATTGGCTTCCTTGCAAAGATTTAAGAATTTATCCGTGTGTGATTCATCTCTCATTACAAAGGTCACATTCATCCAACTGCGGTCTTCCACCGCGGTTGTGCCTTTCAGATATTCGTTATTGTCAATTTCACCGTAAATAAGTTTTTGCTTGGCGTTATTCAAGGCCTCCATTTGCTCAAGTCCAATATCCTTTACCCAATTTAGCACCTGCAAAGCACAATAAACAGCAAACACCGGAGGAGTATTGTACATGCTATCTTTAGAGAGGTGTATCCTATAGTCGAGCATGGAGGGGATTTTTCGGGTAATTTTTTTCAAAAATTCTTTTTTTACGATCACCAGAGTGGCACCGGCCGGACCCATATTTTTTTGTGCACCCGCATAAATCAGATCGAATTTTGAAGCATCAATTTTTCGACTAAAAATATCCGAGCTCATGTCGCAAACCAAAGGAATACTGCACTCGGGAAAGGCGTGCATTTGGGTGCCAAATATGGTATTATTGCTTGTACAATGAAAATAATCGGCATCTGTAGGGATGCTGTAATTTTTAGGAATGTAACTGAAGTTTTTATCTTCACTACTGGCAACTACCATCGTTTCGCCAAAGAGTTGAGCTTCTTTGACTGCATTTGAAGCCCAGGTTCCGGTTTTGAGATAAGCCGCCTTATGGTTAAGGAAATTATAAGGCAACATGCAAAACTGCAAACTGGCTCCTCCTTGTAAATAGAGTGTATCATATTCGTCGCTCAGTCCTAATATTTCAAGCGGTAACTTTCTGGCTTGCTCCATCACCGACTCGAACTCTTTGTCGCGGTGAGAAACCTCCAATAGTGAAAGATGTGTACCCATGAAATTTTGAATGGCACTTACCGAATTATCAATTGCTATTTGGGGTAAAATACCGGGACCGGCTGAAAAATTATGGACCTTTGTCATATGATCTGGCGAATGGTTGCAAAATTACACTTAAATAACCGTTTGACTTTATCTCGAAATGCAAAAATCCGCTCAACTCTCGCCATGTTACAATTTTTTTCGACTGAATAAACCAAATCAGCGTGACCCTAAAACTTTCAAAATAAATTGATAACAAAAGGACGATGACATTTTTTGAGTTCCTCTCTTATCCCATTCATTTATTAAAAAACGGCATTAATTTATTCATTGGTGTGAAAATGAGTACCTAAAAGTTGTTTTATTTGCGCTCATGTTAACGCATACCGAAACCATCAGAGTGCGCTATGGCGAAACCGATCAGATGGGCTACGTATACTATGGCAACTACGCCCTTTATTATGAAGTGGCCAGAGTAGAACTGCTCCGTAAATACGGTATTAATTATGCAGAATTGGAAAAGTCGGGTGTTGGCTTGCCTGTGGCCGATTTCCATATTAGGTATTTGAAGCCGGCCAAATACGATGATTTAATTGAAGTGAAAGTAACGATAACAAAGATGCCCACGGGTAAAATCACCTTTCACTACGAAACATTCAATGACCAGGCCGCAATCATAAATACAGGAACAGTTACCCTCGTATTTGTTTCTCTAAAAACCGGGAAACCAGTGCGTTGTCCACAAGCCTTAGAATCTTTTTTCCTTCAAAATTTTGGCAAATAAGCTCATAAGACTCATCAAAAATTCGAAGCCGGTGAGAACCATCCTCGGGTGGCTTGATCGAATCACTTTGCCGGGATTCGAAGGAAATTCTATGCTGCAGGTGGGTCGCTTTTTTGTAAAAAATGCTTTCGACGAAGATTTAAATTTAAGGTCGAGTTATTTGGCCTATAATTTCTTTCTTGCCTTATTTCCCACCATTATTTTTCTATTTACCGCCATTGCCTATTTGCCCATACGCGACCTTGAACCTGAAATCATGCGGCAATTGAGTTTTGTTTTGCCAAAAAACATTTATTTAACCATGGAGTCTACCATTAACGACATTTTAAAGCACCAACACGGAAGTTTGCTCTCTTTTGGTTTCTTAATGGCTATTTTCTTTTCAAGCAATGGGTTTTTATCCATGATCAGGGCATTTAACCGATATAAAAAGAAAAGACCCAGTCCTTATAAAGATAGAATAAAATCCATCATCCTAACCTTTCTGGTTTTTTTCGTTCTCATAGTTTCGGTAACCCTAATCGTTTACACCACCCTAACTATCAATTGGTTAAAATCCAAAAATCTGGTCGATAGCTCTTTCTGGACCTGGTTTTACACCGGTTTTGAATACGTCACGCTTCTTTTTTTGCTTTACCTCATATTTTCTTCACTTTACTTTATAGGCTCTTCGCTCACCTTCAGGTGGAAGTTTTTTTCGCCCGGCAGCACTCTATCCACCATTCTTTCCTTCGCGGCAACAGAGTGTTTTGCCTATTATGTCAACCACTTCAACAGCTATAACAAACTTTATGGATCCATTGGCACCGTGATCTCCTTAATGTTGTTAATTTATTTCAACAGTATGATTATTTTGATAGGTTTTGAGCTGAATTACAGCATCTACCGTGCGACCAAAGAAAAAAGTTTGAAATCAAGTTTGGAATAGAAAAATCAGAATCTTACTTTTGCGGCGGAGAAATGGCAGAGCGGTCGAATGCGGCAGTCTTGAAAACTGTTGACTGTAACAGGTCCGGGGGTTCGAATCCCTCTTTCTCCGCCAAACTTTTAATCCCCGGTCGAAGACCAGGGATTTTTTGTTTTTAGCGAACCAAGGCGCAGCTTTTAGGTTTGCTAAAAACAAAAAAGACCTCAGAGCGAAGCGCGGGGATTAAAAGTTTGAGGCCTCCCCATACAGGGATCAACGCAGTTAATCCCTCTAAAATTAAGCTACCAGATATTTTTTGCTCAGCGAACCAAAGCGCAGCTTTTAGGTTTGCTAAAAACAAAAAAGACCTCAACGCGAAGCGCGGGGATTAAAAGTTTGAGGCCTCCCACTATAGGGATCAACACAGTTAATCCCATTTAAATCTGATAATCACAATCCTTTTCGAAATAAACAGATTTTTACACACTTGATTAAGTCCTAAAATAAGAACATATGGCTCTCCAAATTATCACTATCATTTCTTAAATATTACACCTAGATACAATTTTACCAGTCTGAAATCTATTCGCACATTTGGAAAATTCGAGTCCTAATGCTAATATTATCAAGCGATAATAAATCTACAATCTGAGAAAAAAACGATTTAATAAGAAACTCTCAATTTGCCATTATCACAATATTGTCCTTTTTTATTTTTTAAAGAAAATAGTAGTCAAATGTTAAGTAAACGTTTATATGTTTGAAGACTAAAAAATCAAATTTACCAAAAATCTAAAATCAAACAATTATGACAAAAAGTTTTACATTAAAACAGGTGGCTCTTAGTACGGCCTTTCTGCTGTTTGGATTGATGAACAGCGTTCTGAGCTATGGTCAATCGTATTGCGTGCCTTATTCTTATTACGGGTGCAACTACAACAGCACCACCCGATACGGAGTTATCGAACGCGTACAATTAACCGATGTGGGCAACAACATGCTTTACAACAAGTCGGCCAGCGGCTGTGATGCAGGGTTGACCACCGCTTTGCCTACAGTGGGCGCGGGTTGGTCTTTGGTAACTACAACTCCTGCTTTTACACTTTCCAGTGGCTCAAAGTATACCATGGGTGTGAGTGCAAGTATGACCAGCGGTGCCACCATGTACAATTATGTCATGAACATTTACATGTGGGTGGATTTGAACCGCGATGGAAACTTTGCTGCCAATGAATTTATGTCAAGCGGTTGGACAGGACCTTCTACCAATACTACTGCTTATGGTGTTGGGGGAAACATACAGAATAACAGTTTTACCCTTCCTTGCGGAATTACCCCGGGCACTTCCCGAATGAGGTTAATTCTCTCCTATAGTTATGTTCTTTCTGCAGGACAAAGCTGTTATACAGGAATTAGTACAACCCCAACTTTCTATTATGGTGAGATTGAGGACTATACTGTCAACCTAGCCAACCCTACCAGTCTTGCTGCAGGATTCTTTATGCCGAGCACAGCCTTCGTAGGAACTGTTGTAAAAATGACCAACACCAACCAAACCGGTTACATTTCACATCAATGGGATGTGAACGACGACGGTTCTGTTGAATACAACACCATCAATGCATCACATATTTTTACAAGTACCGGAACCAAATGCATACGTTTGAAATCTGCCAACTGCCTTGGTCGTGATTCTATACTAAAATGTGTAAATATTGTGGCTCCAACTGCCAAACCGGTTATTGATTTTGCAGTCGTTGCCAATGAAATTGAGCGCTACGGCAATGCTAATTTTCTTGACCTCTCCACAAATGGACCCACCTATTGGAGTTGGTTTATGTATGACAAATCTGATTCAGCAGCTTCAAGGACTAACGTAGAATTTTTTAACTCAAACCTAGTCGGAAATAACCCTTACGCCAACCAAAACCCCTCTGTATTTTTTAGTAATCCGGGGAACTTTACGGTTTGTTTGCAGGCCTCAAATAGTGTTGGGCCATCCGCTATTGTTTGCAAACCCAATTATCTAAGGGTAACCCCACCAAAGGATAACCCCTTAGGCGCAGGAACGGTTCAACCTATCTATGAGCAGTCAGGAAATATCATCGACGATGGCGGAAGAAACGGGAACTATTCGAACAATAGGGTGGATTATGCCACCATCATTCCGTGCGGAGCGAAAACCATAACCCTTTCATTCAGCCAGTTTCGCCTAGGCGCAGGAGACGTCCTAAAAATTTACGACGGACAGAATGCCGCGGGTACGCCCTTGCACACAGGAGTAGGCTTCACCAATACAGTGAAACCAACCGGGCCTATTGTTGCCACCAGTGGTGCGATGTATATTTATTTCAAAACTGATGGCACCAGTGTAGATTCAGGGTTCGTTGCGAGCTGGGTTACTGTTCGCGGACCATCCGTTGCTCCAGTTGCCGACTTCGTGATTCCGGATACCTTATATAATCCTGTTTCATACAAATATATCAATACCTCAAAAAATGTTTTAGGTAATACCCAGTGGGTTTGGTCTGTTGATCCTGGTTTTGGAGAAGTAGGCTATACGCCTGATTTAGAGTACGCCATTTACACCGACAATACTTACGATGTAAATTTAGAAGCCACCACCTGCATGGGTTATAACAAAGCTACCAAATCAGTGGTAGTTGTGACTCCTCATTCAAAGGCCGATTTAGACTTCACAGCCGATAACCGTCGCCCCAACACCGGAGAGTTTGTGTACATGTCGGCCAAAGATGCCAAAGTAGGCAAGGCCCTCAAGTGCGATATGCTAAAGTGGAGCTTCTTCCCTAACACAGTGAGCTTCGTAGGTGGTACCAATGCGGGTAGTCGCGATATCAAAGTAACTTTCAACGCAAAAGGTAAATACACCGTTTCTTTAAGAGGTTGGAATTCATTAGATTCTTCGAACACAGCAGCCAATGTTATCAAATCAGATTATGTTATTGTGCTCGAGCATTGTACCCCAATTATGGGAGTTTCTTCTTCTTCTGATATCGCGATTAATAACGTGACTTTAACAGATGTAAATGGCAAGCAGTTGATCAACAATACTTCATTTAACAATTTGTTTGGTTATGACGACTATGTAATGCAAAATGTAGAAGCTACTGTGACATTTGGAGCCACATACAACCTAGCTATTTCCAGAACAACGAACATAAACCCAATGACCCGTAAGGTATGGGTTGACTGGAATATCGATGGTGATTTTGATGACTTGGGTGAATTGGTAGCTTCAGAAGCCACTTCTACCAGCTTGTATTATGGAACCTCATTTAAAGTGCCTAGCATTAAGACTGCCTTTGAAGGAAAAACCAGAATGCGAATTGGAACCAGTTATTCAAATGATCCAAATTTGCCATGTGGAGCCACTTCTGGTGTCACTAACGCCAACCGATTAGGTGAATTTGAAGACTATCGTTTAATTATGGTTAACGACAACACACCACCTAAGCTTACTTTGCTCAATGCCGATACACTTCGCCTTGAGGTTGGAACCACTTACACAGAATATGGTGCCAAGGCCATTGATGACACCGAAGGTGACATCAGCTCTTCTATCACCAAGGTAACCGATTTGGATATGTTATTTACAGGAATTTACTATATGACCTATTCGGTAAAAGATGCCGGAGGAAATGAGGCCTTACCTATCACCAGAGTAATCTATGTGGTAAATGATCAAACCAAACCGGTTATCACACTAAATGGAAGCGATACGGTTAGAATCGAAGTGTTTAGTGCCTACACTGAAGACGGAGCCACTGCTTTAGACAATAAAGATGGAAACGTTAGCAACGCCATCGTTATTTCCGGAATGGTAAACACAGACGTATTGGGAGTATATGAATTAAAGTATCTGGTGAATGACCAGGCAGGAAATAAAGCTTCCAAATCAAGAATTGTGATTGTAAAAGACAGTCAGAAGCCTGTTATTGTGAATAACGACGCCGATGCAAACCGTGAAGTAAAGGTGCAGATATTGTCAATTTTCATCGACAGAACTAAAGTTACCGATAATTACGACAACCCCATCGATTTAGTACAAACCAATGGTCCGGCCACACCCGACGGAGTGGATACCAGATTTAAAGGAACTTATACCCTCATTTATAATGCGACGGATGTATCGGGTAATATGGCCGACACCAAAACGTACAAGTATATTGTAGATGATTATGTGGGTCCAACCATTGTATTGAACACCTTAGACACCATTATACACCCGGTAAACAAACCCTACAGCTCAGTACAAGCCAGTGTTTATGACAACTACTATGCCAATACACAGTTGTCTATTACCAAAACAAGCAATGTGGTGTTCTACAAACTTGGATTATACTTTGATGAGTATAAGGCTACTGACGGAAGTGGAAATATAACCATCCGTCGCCGTTATGTAAGAGTTGTGGACGATGTTGCTCCTGTATTAAATGGATTGCCAATGAATGTAGGTCTTTGGTCTACTGTTGACGCCACTGAGGGGTTAACCATTACGGATAACTATGACGCACCTGCTTTGTTACGTCCTCGCTTAAAGGTATTGTTTACTAACCTGAATACCTATGTAGAAGGAATGTATGCTGTTACTTACGAAGTAACTGATTTCAGTGGTAACGTGAGCCTACCTTTCAACCGTATTATTAATGTTAACAAAAACTACCCTACCATTACAGGAAGCGTATCTGACATTAACCATAACTCTGGCATCAATGTCTATCCAAATCCTAGCAAAGGAATAATCAATGTGGCATACAATTTCGCCACTCCTGAAAATATGGATATCCGCATATTCAATTCAACAGGGGCTTTGGTATATTCTCAGAATGGAATTCATGGTCAGAACGGCATTCAAAACATTGACCTCAGCGATGAAGCCAATGGTTTGTATCATGTGCAGATGATGGTTGCAGGTAAACAAATTTCAAGAACTGTATCTCTAAACAAATAAATTAATTCTATTATCTGATTGGGTGGCGCATTAGTCTGCCCAATCAGATGATATGATTTTAACTTTCGCTCATAAAACATGAAAAAGAAATTAATTTTTTCAAAACAGGGATATCTGGTTCTTGCATTCAGCCTTTTTTTATCCCTAGGTGCATTTTCTCAATCGGCGCCATCATTTTATAATCTAAACACTTCAACCGGCGGAAATACCTTTCCGTTAGGTGGAGCTACCAATAAGGTGCAGTGGGTTTACGGACCTAATTTATTCAAAACATCCGGAGCAACAGGTACAGCCAGTGGGGCCGGTACCATTACCCGAATATATTTCAGAATAACTACCGCAAGTCCAACAACAACTTATACAAATTATACTGTTTCACTCGCTCAGAATTTCGGAACAGCCACAGCTTTTACCTCTACCACATTTTTAACCGGGTTAACCCGTTGTTTTTTCCAGTCGTCTTACCAGATGACCGGAGCAACTGCCAACTCATGGTATGGTATTACTCTGCAAACACCCTTTAGCTATGACCCAACCAAGTCACTTATTTTCGAATTGACTGTATCCTCTACGGCAGGTACCAATTACATGGCACAATCTACCTCCAACGGAAGAATTTGGGGTACTTATGGAAGCACAACCGGAACAGGATTTGGTACAGGTTTAGTTGATTTTGGAATCGACCTGGCCAAAGGTAGCAATGATGCAGGCATATCTGCCATCAAAACCCCTCTATGCGCCCCTTTGTTGACCGTAAATTATCAGAATGGAGGCATCAATGCCATTGACAGTGTTAAAATTAACTGGTCGGTAAATGGCTCAATGCAACAGCAAAATCGTTACAACACTGTGCTGGCTGCCGGTCAGAACATCGATGTAAATTTAACTCCCAATTATAATTTTATAGATGGCGACGTTTATACTGTAAAAGTTTGGACTTCCTTGCCAAACAATAAGAATGATACGGTTAATAAAAATGATACCAATTCGATAACCTTTAAATATCAGGGCCCTGCGGGAACGCCCGGCGTTAAGGATGTGATAAAGTGTGGGCCCGGAAGGGCGCCACTGGTCGCAACGCCTGTGTATCAGGGCGACTCCATACTCTGGTATAATGCGGCAACCGGTGGCAACCAGGTAGCTAAGGGAAAAAACACCCTTTCGCCTCCATTGGTATTAGGCGTGAATACCTTTTACGCTCAAGCCTTTAAAATGTCGCCTCCAATACGTTTGGCCAATGGAATGACAGGTCCTACCTATTGCACCAGTGCCTATGCCACTTCCTATGTAGGTTCCATGATGGATTTTGTGCCTAAGGCCGATGTAGTTATCGACAGTTTTGGCGTTGATTTTTATCAGTTTATTTCTAACTCAACCTACAGCGTTTATTACAAAACCAACACGTATATCGGCTTTGAATCCAATGCCGGTGCATGGACTAATTTGGTGCTCAACCAAAGGGCCAATGTTGTATCTGTAGGAGGTAAAAACCGTGGTTACCTAAAAATCCCTCAAACTTCCTTGACAAAAGGAGTAACTTATGGTTTTTATATTACCACTACCCCAACTACCGGAAATGACCTCTTTGCCACCAGTGGTTCATCAACCTGGTCGGATGCCAACCTCTCGATTTCGGGTGGAAAGTACATTTATGGTACAGGCCCCTTTGCCAATCAAATTGCCAACTATTACATCGATCTTGAGACTTTTTATAAAACCCAATCTTGCCCCTCATCCAGAGTGCCGGTGCAGGTTACGGTTAAACCAAGTCCCAATGGAGCAGCCTTTGTCAAATCAACTCCTTTTCAAACCACTCAGCCCAATACTCTGGGTACCGTAGGTAATCCTGATATTGTGGCCAAGGGCGATGTGTTAACATACGAAATCACCCCTCCTACCACCTACAATAACGTAGATTACGGCTCAACCTGGATCATGTCTGGATTTACCTTCCGCACCAAAAGCGGTCGTGTATTGCCTGCTTCCTATTACACCCCCACCAACCCCACCCCATCCGGGTCAACCAATGCCAAGGTCACTTTTACTGCCGATGCCGATATTGTGGACTCTACCATCATCATGACGGTTTCTATTTTCGATTTAGGGCCTCACTATTGCGATTCTTTACTCACCCGCAATATTTTTGTCGCTCCCCGTCCAGAAACCAATTTCCGTTTCGGCCAGCCGGTTTGTGATGGCGATAACGTGATTTTTACCAACCTAACCACGGTGTCTTCAGGCAATGTCAACCACTTCTGGGATTTCAATACAGGCAACCCTGCCGACACTTCAAACAATGCCGATGTGGTGTTTAAGTTCCCTACCTATGGCACCTATGATGTAAAACTCACCTCCGTTTCGGTTCCTTACGGATACAAAGTATCCAAGACCATTCAGGTGGTGGTGACTGAAATACCCAAAATCGGGTTCAACGTGTTTAATGCCTGCCTGGGTGATAGCGTGCGCTTTGTAAACAAAACCACCATCAGTTCAGGTACCATCGCTTATAAATGGGATTTCGGAAACGGAAGTTCGAGCACTAAAACCAATACAGGACAAAAGTATAACGCTGCAGGGGGATACAAGGTAACCCTTACTGCAACCTCCAACGGTTGTGAGCAACGCTTAACCAAAAATGCCCAGCAGTTTTCACGCCCTGTGGCCAAGTTCTCATTACCGGCCGTATTGTGCGATAAAACCGACATTGCCTTTGTCAATAACTCAACCATTGCCATCGGAAATATGGGATACAACTGGAATTTTGGCGATGGAGGGGTATCCGGATTTTCAAATCCAACCCATTCCTTCAGCACAGCCGGTGTAAAAACCGTAAAAATGAAGGTACTTTCAGAGTTCGGGTGTGCCGATTCCATTACCAAGTCATTTACTTTGGCCGAAGCACCTGTTGCCGACTTCACCACCGGTGCGGTGTGTAACCTTACGCCCACTGCTTTCACTTTTACAGGGTCTAAACCCGCCGGAGCGTTAACCACTTTCCTTTGGGATTTTGCAGGGGAATCAACCACCACCGTTGAGAATCCCAACAGATTGTTCTCTGTAATAGGAAAAAGAGCGGTTACCCTCACTTTAACATCCAACAATGGGTGTACCGATAAAATTTCAAAAGAAGTGAACGTAAAGTTGCAGTCTAAGGCCAATTTCGATGTTTCGGATGTGTGTGAAGATGAAGAAGCTGTGTTTACCAACAACTCTAGCGTTTCGGCAGGTAATCTGGTGTTCAACTGGAAGTTTGGAAACAGCAAAACCAGCAATATCCAATCCCCACGTCATCTGTACAATATTGCAGGAACCTCACAAACCTTTAATGTGACCCTGGTGGCTATTGTTCCCGACGGATGTTCCGACTCAATTAGCAAGCCGGTTACAGTAAATGCAAAACCTGTTTCAGATTTCAATTTTAGTACCACAGGAAGGTTGGTGAATTTTACCGCCAATCAGCCGGGTAACACCACCTACCAATACGACTTTGGGGATGGAGGAAAAGCCGCTTCACCCAATTCACAATACCATTTCCTCAATTACCCAAGTGGTAAATACAGGGTTTGCTTATCGGTATTTAATGCAGCAGGATGCCACTCCCAAACTTGCAAAGAAGTGAGCATCAGTGGTGGAATAAGCAAAGTGGAGAAAAACAGCGGTGTGAGCGTATACCCAAACCCAAACAATGGCAATTTCACAGTGAGTGTGGCCGAGCCACAAGCAGACATAGCCATTGAAATTTACAATGTATTGGGCAAGCATCTCCAAACCGTGGAAGCCAATGCACTCAAATCGGTTTACAATGTTCAATTGAACAATGCCGGTGGAATTTATTTGGTGAAGGTTACCAATAATGGTGTAACCTCTACCCAAAAAATTACCATCAACCCATAAAATTTAACAGGCCTCCGATACAAGGAGGCCTGTTTTAAAAAAATACAACTTAATAAAATTATTACAACTTAATAAAACTTAAAAATGAATACATTTTTTACAAAACTAATGACACTGATTATTATGGTGGTCGGAGTTGGGCAATATGCCTTTAGTCAAACTCCAACCTATTATAATAACAACACCGCTTCAACGAGCAATTCCTTTCCACTTAACAGCACCACCAATAAGCTTCAATGGATTTATGGCCCAAATCTCTTTAAAACAGGTGGAACCACTGGTACTGCATCAGGAGGAGGAACCATTACGAAGATTTATTTTCGCTTAGGAGCTACAGCCAACGCGACTTCAACCTATGCCGATTATACGGTATCCCTTGGACAAAATGTGGGAACCACCACAACCTGGTCAACAACAGCCTGGACCACAGGGTTAACCCAGTGCTTTTACCGATCAAGTTTTCAAATGACAGGGGCAGCCACCAATTCATGGTATGTAATCACCCTTCAAAACCCTTTCCCTTACGATGCCAACTTGTCGTTGGTTTTCGAATTAACAGTTTCTTCCGGTACTGGTTGCACAGTAGCACAAGCCGGTAGCACGACGCAAAGAAAATGGGGAACTTATACAAGTACAGCGCCTACCTCTATGGGCTCAGGTTTAGTAGATTTTGGATTCGATTTAGCCAAGGGAAGCAACGACGGCGGGATCTCAGCTATTACTACTCCTCTTTGCGCACCTGCTATGATAGCCACCATCACTAATTTTGGAGTAAATCAAATTGACAGTGCAAAAGTGGCATGGTCGGTAGATGGAAGTTTGCAAAATGTTCAGCGCTACACCTCCCCACTTGCCAGCGGAAAAACTGCAACTATCAACCTTTCGCCAAATTATAATTTTACCGACGGGAATACTTATACTGTGAAAGCATGGACTACCATGCCAAACAACAAAAATGACACCCTAAATAAAAACGACACATTTAAAACCACTTTTGTTTATCAGGGCCCTGCCGGAATAAAAAGTGTCAGCGACATTATTAAATGTGGTCCGGGGAGGGTCACATTAGGTGCCGTTCCTGAGAATCCGGGCGATTCCATTGTTTGGTTTGATGCAGCTTCCGGTGGAAATGTGGTTGCAAGAGGGAAAAATGCCCTCACACCTCCCTTGGTTTTAGGGGTTAACACCTATTATGCACAGGCATTTAAAATCGGGAGCCCAATAGCCTTTGCTAATGCCATGACCCCTTCTGTGGGATATGGATCAACCTATTCTGGTGGCTTTGCAGACATCACCCCCAACAAGGGTATTATCATAGACAGTTTCGATGTTCAGATGACGGCTAACATTCAAAACGCAACCTGGAATGTATGGATGAGAACCGGTACCTATGTGGGCTATAATACTTCCTCTGCAGGTTGGACAAAAATAGCAAACAACACGGTGGCCAGAGTAAGACAAGTTGGTACTTATTGGAGATCATATATAAGAATACCTGAGACCGCCTTGAATCAAGGTCAAACTTATGGATTTTATATTACCTCCACTCCGACAACACCTTGTTCACCCTGGTGCAATGCGGCAGGTGCGATTACCATTTCCAATTCTGATATCACAGTCATGCAAGCTCAAATTTCATATGGTGCTACAGAGTTTGCAACAGGTTTGACCAATTATAACATGACCTGGGAAACCCATTATCGCCCTTCGAACTGCCCCAGTTCGCGCTATCCGGTTAAGGTTACAGTTAAACCCAGTCCGAATGGAGCTTCGATTATCAAATCTACCCCATTTGTGACTACCCAGCTCAACTCTACGGGTTCGGTTGGCAGTCCGGATATCGTAGCCGAGGGACACAAACTTACCTACGAAATTACGCCACCTACCGGCTACAATAACATAGACTATGGCACCACCTGGATCATGTCGAACTTCACCCTAAAAACAAAAGGGGGAAAAGTCGTAACCAGCCTTGCCACGCCAACGATGCCAGCTCCTTCGGGTTCGGCCAATGCCAAATTTACTTTTACGCCAGATGCTTCGGTTATAGATTCGACCATCATAATGACCGTCTCGGTTTTTGACCTTGGGCCCCATTATTGTGATTCTCTTCTGACCCGAAATATATTCGTAGCGCCAAGACCTAAGGTTGACTTTAGATTTGGCCAACCGGTTTGCGACGGAGACAATGTTATTTTCACCAACACGAGCACAGTTTCATCGGGATATATGACCCATAAGTGGGATATCAACACAGGTAATCCGGCTGATACGGCTATAAACACGGACGTTGTTTTTGTGTTTCCAACCTACGGAACTTACGATGTTAAATTGGTTTCAACAACCGTTCCCTATGGTTATACTGACACCAAAACCATTACAGTAACTGTAACCGAAATTCCAAAAGTCGGATTTAATGTTTTCAATGCCTGCCTTGGAGATAGTGTGAAATTTGTTAATAAAACAAGTATTAGCACCGGTAGTATCGCTTACAAATGGGATTTTGGAAACGGTACTTCAAGTACAAAAACCAATCCCGGACAAAAATACACCGTGGCCGGAGGTTATAAAGTAACCCTTACTGCCACTTCAAACGGCTGCAGTAAGTCGCTGACAAAAAATGCACAACAGTTTTCACGCCCTGTAGCCAAATACTCTATCCCAAGCGTGCTTTGCGACAAAACCGATATCACTTTTTCCAACAACTCAACCATTGCCATCGGTAATATGGGATACAATTGGAATTTTGGAGACGGTGGCGTTTCCGGGTTTGCGAATCCAACCTATAAATTTTCAACAGCCGGAGTTAAGACTGTAAAAATGAAAGTGGTATCAGAATTCGGTTGTGCCGATTCCATCACCAAATCATTTACCTTGGCCGAAGCACCCGTTGCTTCTTTCACTACCGGTTCCATTTGTAATCTTACACCCACAGCTTTCACATTTACAGGAAATAAACCTTCGGGTGCTTTGACCAATTTCCTTTGGGATTTTGCAGGAGAAGGTACAACGACCGTTGAAAATCCAAACCGATTGTTTAGTATAATTGGTAAGAAATTAATTACCCTTACGCTTACTTCCAATAACGGATGTTCAAACACCATATCGAAAGAAATTGATGTCAAACTGCAGTCAAAAGCCAACTTTGATGCCACAGATGTTTGCAATGGCGATGAAGCCGTATTCACAAATACTTCCTTGGTAACCGCTGGAAACCTTAACTATAACTGGAAATTCGGAGATGGTACAAATTCTAGTGTGCAGTCGCCAAGGCACTTGTATTCAACGCCTACTTCAGCTACCTATAATGTAACTCTAGTAGCCATCGTTGCCGGAGGTTGCTCGGATTCCATAACCAAACCTGTTACTGTAAATGCAAGGCCCACTTCTGACTTCACTTTTTCTACCAATGGAAGGTTGGTGAGCTATAACGCCCTGCAAGCAGGTAACACGACTTACCAATGGAATTTTGGAGATGGAGGAACCGCCACTTCACCAAACACCCAATACCACTATCTCAACTCATTTGGAACTGCAAGCTTTAAGGCATGTTTAACCGTAACCAACGCCTCAGGTTGTAGTTCACAAACTTGCAAGGAAGTATCCATTTCTTCCGGCATAGATGGATTGCATAAAGAAAATGGCATTCGCATTTATCCGAATCCCAGTAAGGGGTTATTTACGGTTAAAATCGATAATGTAAAATCGGATATTTCACTTGTGGTATACTCCATTCATGGCGATGTAATCCGAACCATCGATACCAGTCCGTTAAGGTCCATTTACCCGATTGATCTCGGTGTTTCAAATGGGGTTTACATTGTAAAAGTTACAAACGGAGGTTACACCAGTTCTGAAAAGATTACAATCAATAGATAACTGATATTCACAATTTTAAAAAACCCCTGTATGCGGATACAGGGGTTTTTTTATTGATAAAAAAAAGTATATTTGTTCGTTAAATTTTCAAATATGAGACAAGAGTACAACTTTCCGAAGCGGACTACCTTCATGACAACTTCTTCGTTGTTATGCATCTTCATTATGCTTTTTTCAAGCACTATTTTTGCTCAAAAGAATATCGGATTAACAGCGGTGGCCACTCACTCAGGTGGAGGGGCAAGTGCCAGTGGATACGGTCCGGAATTGTATAATGATGGCAAAATTGCGGCCTGTGCTGCTACCGGAACATATACTTGGGGTTGGGTTACCTCTAATGGATGGATTGAATACACCTGGACAACGGCTCAAAAAATCAATAAGGTTGTGTTTTACAAAGCCAATCGCCCCATGTATACTTGTACATTTCAATATTGGAATGGGACTTCCTATGTAAATTTTTATACTTATAATAATTCGGTTACTTGCAAAGATTCAGTAAGTTTTACAACCATTTCTACAACAAAGCTTCGCTTTAACAGTGTGGCGGGAAGTAGCAATCCCAATCATTTAGAAATTCAGGTATTTGGACCTACCGCAGCAAATGATGCCAGCATTTCAGCATTACAGGTGCCTTTATGTGCCCCTGCCCTTGTAGCCACCTATAGCAATACCGGTACAAATACCATTGACAGTGTTAAAATTAACTGGTCGGTAAATGGTTCGTTGCAACAGCAAAACCGATACAATACGCCAGTAGTGAATGGAGGAAGTCCAGTAAATATCACTTTATCCCCAACGTATAATTTCATTGATGGCGATAATTACTCTGTTAAAGTATGGACCTCCTTGCCAAACAACAAAGCGGACACCTTTAACTCCAATGATACAGCCTTTATCGCCTTTAAATATTTAGGTCCTGCAGGAACGCCGGGTGTTAAGGATGTGATAAAGTGTGGGCCCGGAAGGGCGCCACTGGTCGCAACGCCTGTGTATCAGGGCGACTCCATACTCTGGTATAATGCGGCAACCGGTGGCAACCAGGTAGCTAAGGGAAAAAACACCCTTTCGCCTCCATTGGTATTAGGCGTGAATACCTTTTACGCTCAAGCCTTTAAAATGTCGCCTCCAATACGTTTGGCCAATGGAATGACAGGTCCTACCTATTGCACCAGTGCCTATGCCACTTCCTATGTAGGTTCCATGATGGATTTTGTGCCTAAGGCCGATGTAGTTATCGACAGTTTTGGCGTTGATTTTTATCAGTTTATTTCTAACTCAACCTACAGCGTTTATTACAAAACCAACACGTATATCGGCTTTGAATCCAATGCCGGTGCATGGACTAATTTGGTGCTCAACCAAAGGGCCAATGTTGTATCTGTAGGAGGTAAAAACCGTGGTTACCTAAAAATCCCTCAAACTTCCTTGACAAAAGGAGTAACTTATGGTTTTTATATTACCACTACCCCAACTACCGGAAATGACCTCTTTGCCACCAGTGGTTCATCAACCTGGTCGGATGCCAACCTCTCGATTTCGGGTGGAAAGTACATTTATGGTACAGGCCCCTTTGCCAATCAAATTGCCAACTATTACATCGATCTTGAGACTTTTTATAAAACCCAATCTTGCCCCTCATCCAGAGTGCCGGTGCAGGTTACGGTTAAACCAAGTCCCAATGGAGCAGCCTTTGTCAAATCAACTCCTTTTCAAACCACTCAGCCCAATACTCTGGGTACCGTAGGTAATCCTGATATTGTGGCCAAGGGCGATGTGTTAACATACGAAATCACCCCTCCTACCACCTACAATAACGTAGATTACGGCTCAACCTGGATCATGTCTGGATTTACCTTCCGCACCAAAAGCGGTCGTGTATTGCCTGCTTCCTATTACACCCCCACCAACCCCACCCCATCCGGGTCAACCAATGCCAAGGTCACTTTTACTGCCGATGCCGATATTGTGGACTCTACCATCATCATGACGGTTTCTATTTTCGATTTAGGGCCTCACTATTGCGATTCTTTACTCACCCGCAATATTTTTGTCGCTCCCCGTCCAGAAACCAATTTCCGTTTCGGCCAGCCGGTTTGTGATGGCGATAACGTGATTTTTACCAACCTAACCACGGTGTCTTCAGGCAATGTCAACCACTTCTGGGATTTCAATACAGGCAACCCTGCCGACACTTCAAACAATGCCGATGTGGTGTTTAAGTTCCCTACCTATGGCACCTATGATGTAAAACTCACCTCCGTTTCGGTTCCTTACGGATACAAAGTATCCAAGACCATTCAGGTGGTGGTGACTGAAATACCCAAAATCGGGTTCAACGTGTTTAATGCCTGCCTGGGTGATAGCGTGCGCTTTGTAAACAAAACCACCATCAGTTCAGGTACCATCGCTTATAAATGGGATTTCGGAAACGGAAGTTCGAGCACTAAAACCAATACAGGACAAAAGTATAACGCTGCAGGGGGATACAAGGTAACCCTTACTGCAACCTCCAACGGTTGTGAGCAACGCTTAACCAAAAATGCCCAGCAGTTTTCACGCCCTGTGGCCAAGTTCTCATTACCGGCCGTATTGTGCGATAAAACCGACATTGCCTTTGTCAATAACTCAACCATTGCCATCGGAAATATGGGATACAACTGGAATTTTGGCGATGGAGGGGTATCCGGATTTTCAAATCCAACCCATTCCTTCAGCACAGCCGGTGTAAAAACCGTAAAAATGAAGGTACTTTCAGAGTTCGGGTGTGCCGATTCCATTACCAAGTCATTTACTTTGGCCGAAGCACCTGTTGCCGACTTCACCACCGGTGCGGTGTGTAACCTTACGCCCACTGCTTTCACTTTTACAGGGTCTAAACCCGCCGGAGCGTTAACCACTTTCCTTTGGGATTTTGCAGGGGAATCAACCACCACCGTTGAGAATCCCAACAGATTGTTCTCTGTAATAGGAAAAAGAGCGGTTACCCTCACTTTAACATCCAACAATGGGTGTACCGATAAAATTTCAAAAGAAGTGAACGTAAAGTTGCAGTCTAAGGCCAATTTCGATGTTTCGGATGTGTGTGAAGATGAAGAAGCTGTGTTTACCAACAACTCTAGCGTTTCGGCAGGTAATCTGGTGTTCAACTGGAAGTTTGGAAACAGCAAAACCAGCAATATCCAATCCCCACGTCATCTGTACAATATTGCAGGAACCTCACAAACCTTTAATGTGACCCTGGTGGCTATTGTTCCCGACGGATGTTCCGACTCAATTAGCAAGCCGGTTACAGTAAATGCAAAACCTGTTTCAGATTTCAATTTTAGTACCACAGGAAGGTTGGTGAATTTTACCGCCAATCAGCCGGGTAACACCACCTACCAATACGACTTTGGGGATGGAGGAAAAGCCGCTTCACCCAATTCACAATACCATTTCCTCAATTACCCAAGTGGTAAATACAGGGTTTGCTTATCGGTATTTAATGCAGCAGGATGCTACTCTCAAACTTGCAAAGAAGTGAACATCAGCGGAGGTATTAATGCGGTAAAGAAAAATAGCGGTGTGAGCGTATACCCAAATCCAAACAATGGCAATTTTACAGTGAGTGTGGCCGAGCCACAAGCCGATATCGCCATAGAGGTTTACAACCTTTTGGGCAAGCATATCCAAACCGTGGAAGCCAATGCACTCAAATCGGTTTACGATGTTCAATTGAACAATGCCGGTGGAATTTATTTGGTTAAGGTTACCAATAATGGCGTAACCTCTACCCAAAAAATTACCATCAATAAGTAAAAATTTCTTTTTAATATAAAAAGCTCTTTCCTTGCCAGGTAAGAGCTTTTTTTTGCCCAAAAAGTCATTTGCTTCTTCAAAGGTTTTTTTCAGATGAGCCTTGTGCTTGATTTCTAATCAAACTATTCATCCTTACTCCCAATCCATCATAGAGGAATACAATTAATCAAAATTCAAATAAGGTATAATTTTTGTGAACGTTCCCTCGCTCAGGGAAATTATGTTTTTTAGATCCTCAGCATTTTTAAATAGGCCATGTTGTCTTCTGTAATTGATAATTGCATGGGCATCCTTGCTGCTAAGGTAAGGGTGAGCTGAAAGTAACTCTACGTTTGCTGAGTTTATAGAAATGGTCACAACCTTCTTAGGGTCAATTTTCAAATATTGAATGATGCTATCGATGTTTTCTCGCCTTAGTCCTCGTATTTCATAAAGTTGTTCCAGGTTCATAAATCCCCCAAGTGCTTTTTTATACCTTATAATTTTAGAACAGTAAAAAGGGCCGATTCCTTTAATGGCTATTAGGTCATTTGAATCGCAGGAGTTAAGTTCAAGAGGGTAAATGGGGTATTTTAAGCTATTGTTTTCTTTAGCAATTTTTATAGAAATGTTGTCCGGCTGATCTAAAACAAGGTAAGGAACCAGTTTTAGATAATTTTCATGAGATAAACCATAGACGCGTTTTAAATCCTCTTTTTTATAAAACTTAGCCCCTGCATTTCTAAACTTTTCAAAAGTTTTTATAAACCTACCAGGCAATCCATACTCCTTCAATTCATCGATTTTTACTGTATTGGGGTTAAAGGGTTTGAGCTTAAAACTTTTTTCATGCGTTAGGTCAAAGGATAAATGCTTGTGGCTTGAAGTATTTGAATCTTTTGCCAACCTCGCAATTCCCTGCTCGAACTTTTCGATTTCTTCTGAATAATCCTGGGGTTTTGTTAGATAATCCGGGAGAACATACAAGACAAAAATAATCGTCAGCAAAAGTAGGATGCCTGATTTTTCGCTACGCGTAAAGTTAATGAAGGGTTGTTCATACTGGTTTTTCATAAGATAAAGTTAATTAAGGTTTGGGCAGGGCGATTTTAGTGCGCTGCAATTCTATCCGACATATACTCGCCAGACTTGAGTTTTCCCACGATCTTCGAAAAAGCATCTATGGTGTAATTTACATCTTCCATACTG
Organism: uncultured Chitinophaga sp.; assembly: GCA_964617955.1. Classification (GTDB taxonomy): domain Bacteria; phylum Bacteroidota; class Bacteroidia; order NS11-12g; family UBA9320; genus JABWCE01. Next base: position 145,661 of record CAZTXB010000002.1, on the reverse strand, counting down.
TGCACTGCAGTAGGAATCAGTCTTAAAATTATTATCCCCTTAGGCACAACAGGGTATACTACCATGGAGCAAAATATGTTAAAATTTTCACGCAAATCGAGAATAAGGTTCGTCGCTTCGGGAATAGAGCCGTTCATAAAAACAGGAGTTACCGGTGAATTGGTCAAGCCAATGTCGAAGCCCGCCTTTTTTAGACCGTTTTGCAACGCCCTGGTGATGGTCCAAAGTTGTTCCCTGTATTCCGGATGGTTGCGCATTAGCTCAAGCCTTTTCAGAGCGCCAATTACCAAAGTAATAGGTAAAGACTTGGCAAATATCTGCGAGCGCATATTGTAGCGCAAATACTCAACGATGTGAGCTTCAGAAGAAATGAAACCTCCAATGAGGGCAAAAGATTTCGCAAAGGTTCCAAAATAAATGTCTATGCCCTCCTGACAGCCTTGTTCCTGTCCTGTACCGCCCCCTGTATTCCCCATCGTACCAATACCATGTGCATCATCAACAAAAAGTCTGAAATTAAATTTTTTCTTCAACTCTATAATTTCTTTCAGCTTTCCCTGACGGCCACTCATTCCAAATACTCCTTCGGTAATTACTAAAATAGATCCGTTCTGTGATTCGGCGAGTTTGGTTGCGCGTTCCAGTTGTTTTTCACAATCGGCAAGGTCGTTGTGTTTAAAGACATAACGCTTGCCCATATGCAAACGCACACCGTCAAGTATGCATGCGTGCGATTCAGCATCATATACAATCACATCATGACGAGTCACCAAACAATCGATAGCAGACACCATGGCCTGATAACCAAAATTACACAAGATGGTATCTTCCTTCTCAACAAACTTAGAGAGTTCGGCTTCCAATTGTTCATGAAGATCAGAATTTCCGCTCATCATTCTTGCACCCATTGGGAGTGCATACCCGTATTCAGCGGCAGCCCTGGCATCCGTTTCACGTACCTCCGGATGATTGGCCAGGCCTAGGTAGTTATTTAGGCTCCAATTCAATCTCTCTTTGCCTCGAAATATCATTTTTGGTTTCACTTCGCCCTCTAGTTTTGGAAAAGTAAAATAGCCATGTGATTCTTTGGCATGCATGCCTATTGGGCCTCTATTGGCTTTGATTTTTTCAAATAAATCCATTTTTTTGTGATGAAAATAAAGTCCGCGAAGGTAACAAAAACTTTTAAGTCATTTTTGATAAAATGAAAGCATTTGCGCTGAATCAAATTCTAATTAAGTCAAAATCAAGTTTTATACAAGAATTGCCTTTTCAGATATTAATAAAATTGATAGGATTACGTCATTTAATTATTTACTAAATTTGCTGGGAAATAGGGTCTTTCGAGAGAGAAGAATTGGTCTAAACATAAAACCATTTTGGATTGAAATCTCTTAGTCGGAGTCATTACTAATCGTGAAAAAATGATTTTTAAACACTGTGATACTTAACTTTTTGAAAAGGTCTTAAAAAGACATAAAAAATAAATGACTATGACATTGGTTTATAAACTCTCTCATTAAATCTGCTATGAAAACTGAACAATTTGAAGATGAGGTTGAACAAATTACAAGTTTATTTGTAAATGAATTTGACAAACTTAATTCAGAGCAGCTGAATTGGAAACCCAATCCTGACACCTGGAGTATTGCCCAAATCCTTCATCACCTCATTGTGATTAATGAAACTTATTTCCCCATACCAAAAAAAATTGCAGCCGGTGAATACCGTTTGCCATGGATTGCAAAATCAGGCCTCATGGTAGAATGGATAGGAAAAATGATACTCAATTCGGTCAGCCCCAACAAGGGAAGAAAGATTAAGACCTTTCCGATATGGGAACCTTCCAAATCCAATATAGACAGTGACATCCTTCATCAATTTGCTGTCCATCAATCACAACTAAAGGCCTTTATCAAAGAAAACAGGAAATACATTGAAAATGGCACCGTTATCTGTTCACCTGCCAGTCGTAAGATTGTCTATACTTTTTCGAAGGCCATCGAAATTATTTTAAACCATGAGCGGAGGCATTTGGAGCAAGCAAAAATCCTGAAGACAAAACTCCCCTAGTTTATAGTTTGGTATTACATTTTTGCTATTTTAACAAAAACGCTTCTTTCGTTTGACTTCAAAATCAAAATATAGTAGGCATCCTTGTATGCTGAAAGGTCCACCTCTGCTTTTCCTCCTTTCACCTCCGACTTAAAGCAAATACGACCGTAAAGATCTGTCACCATAAGTTCTGTAAGATCATCATCAGATTCTATCTTAAACCATCCATTCGATGATGGATTAGGAAGGATACGAATTGTTTCATTCATGACATTTTTAATGCCCACTTTTTTAAAATTAAAGGTATCTGAAGTTTGAGAACAATTGGAGTCATTCACAACTTTAACAAAGTAGATACCATCAAGCAGTGGTTTAAATGTTTGATTAATGGCACCAGAAATTGGTCCTGATTTATCATACCACTGATTGCCCTTTATGGCATTTGAACTCAAGGTATTACCATTCAGCGAAATGACCGGTTTTAGCGGTGAAGCATTAATTCTAATACTTTGAGAAGCCGAATCACGACACCCGTGAAAATTTACAATTTTGTATTCGATCACATAAAGGCCTTTTCCTAAATCCTTGGGTTTCAGGCTGTCACTTAGCATGCCCTTGAGCCAATAGGTACCGCTGTCGGCAGGTATTCCACCTTGCAATTTAAAAGGCTGCGCGTTGTCACAAATGCTTGCGAAGGCATTTAATCCTGCCTTTGTGATATCGGCTATATAAGTTCGTGCCGAGTCCCTAACTTCACACTGGTGGGAGTCGGTAATAGCATAGTACACCCAATTGTAGCCGATAGTGGCAAATAAGGGATAAAAGGTTTTGCCTATAACTGCTGCACCCTTAAGCACTCCCCCTTTAGGATACACGGCTACATTTATGGGCTCATCGTATTTGCATGCCTTCTCTTTTAACGTAACCGAAAGGCTGTCGGTTTTAAAGACCTCTACCTTAAAAACAGATTTACTGATGCAGGCATTGGTATTGGCAAGTTTGTAGATTATTTCCTGTTGACCAATTCCAGCATTTTTAATAATTAAACTATTACCTAAAACGGCCTTTCCTGAATAGGTCCCTCCGCCTGGGCTCACGTTGTTAAGAACCATATCGGGTGAATTGTTACATACCCCGGATACCGGCGACAATTTTAGTGCAACAGTGTCAAGAAGTGTAATGATTGAAGATGCATAGTTATTACAATCGTTGGAGTCGATGTAATTGTAGTAAATGGTATGCTTTCCGCTTCCTGCTTTCTTGGGGTAAAAATTAGTTCCCGTTACATATTTGCCGCTAAAGTAACCTCCGGTAGGTGAACCGCTTTTGAGTATAAGGCTATCTGTATTTTCACAAAGCGAATTATTAAAACTCCATGACACACTGGTTGACTTAGACGATATGGGGAATTGTGCACTTTGAAAACTACATGAGGTCCCTCTTCGGTTCAGAGTTACTTTATACGTTCCATCACTACCTACCCAAATATTTCGCTTATTTTTCCCGCCCATTGTTGACCCATTTTTATACCACGTATACACAAAAGAATCGTTCCCGTTCGCTGTGAGCTGCATACTATCGCCTGAACAGAACCAATTTCTTCCAGTGTTTGTATTCAGTATTTTATTGCTATCGGTTTGGTATAAGCCCAAAGAAAATTGGCTTTTTACCTGCTTTTTGGCTACCAAACTGTCGGCACCGGAATATAGCTTGTGGGGAGCATTATCCCATAGATAGGTATTGCCAATGGGTTTTGTAAGTAAATTAACGCCACATTTCTTTACCCCGCTTAGGCCTGTGAGGTTCTTAAAATTGTAGTTGAGATCAAAACTTACAGAGGTGTTATCGACATGGTAGATTTCAAAGAAATGCGTTGAATCCAAAGCGCTAATTGCATTTTTACCAAGGCCTTGCTCAGAAGTTCCATAGTGCACTAAGGTGTGAAATGCTCCCGGCGAACCTATAATATTTCTTACACCCAATTGGTCGCCAAATTTTGTGTTAAGCTGGATGTTGGCTGAATTGTAGGTAAACACACTGCTATCTGCCAATGCGGCCCCTGAGTTAACCCATTTGGGACCATTGGTAAGCGTGGCTGTGTTGCCAATGGGAGATTGGTCGCTGGCTGAGACTCCCGAACCATCATCCAGTTTGTAATACACTCCCAAATTGTTGTAATAAGGATGCGTTTTAGTCAACTTTCGACACATCCAGGTTCTTAAATCGTGTTTTGACAAAGCAGTATTCCACATCCTGACCTCATCAATTTGACCTTTAAAAAACCGGCCACTGGTATAGGCAATTTCTCCAATTTTGGCATCCAGTCCGGTTGAGGGGCTCATAGAACCGTTATAAACAGTAGTGGCCTCCACATTTCCATTGATATACACAATGATGGTGTCTCCGTTAAAAGTTCCGGCCACATGATACCATTGGCCTGTTTTCATCACCGAACCCGTAATGGCTTCTGTCCAAGCCCCGGAGGCATTCGAAATATTGAAAGATACTTTGCCGTTGTCACCACATCTTAGCACATACCCTTTATTGCCGGTAGCCCAGCCGTGCTTGCAAAATATACTGTTTGTAAAACTGCTGGTTCCCCAGGCATCGGCTTTAATCCATGCTTCTACCGTAATTTTGGAAGTAGGGTTCATGGCACTTTTATCAGGTACTATAATATAATCGTCGGTGCCGTCGAACTCAACAGCCTTGAGTGCTCCAGGCTTTTGTGCGAATAATGAAGCACTGACAAGAAAGGCTGCGAGAATCGGTACAATTTTAGGCATTTGGAAATTTTTTAGGAAAACAAATTTACATTTCCTCTTTGGAAAAGTCGGCTAAAAATTATTGAAAGTTTTTCATTTCGCGTTGTATGGTTTTTGTTTTTAAATCTTCGCGCTTATCAAATGATTTTTTCCCTTTAGCCAGGGCAATTTGAATTTTTGCAAATCCCGATTCTGAAAAATAGAGTTCCAGGGGAATGAGCGAATAACCCTTATCCTTGAGCTTGTCTTTAATCTTTTTAATCTCCTTTGTATTCAAAAGTAAATTCCTGTCATTAAGCGGGTTATGCTGAAAAAAACCAGCATTTTTAAATTCTGCGATATGCATATTCTTAATCACAACTCCCTTTTCACCTAAAATACAATAGGCATCGCTTATGTTAGCGTTTCCTGCCCTCAATGATTTCACCTCGCTGCCTTTTAATATAATCCCTGCAATAAATTTAAATTCGAGGTGGTATTCAAAGGCCGCCTTTTTATTCTTTATTGAAATGGGTTTCTGTTTATTCTCTTTTGCCACGAAGGTTGTTAAATAAATTATTAATTTTCTCTTTTTTCAGTATTTTCTGTCCGGTCTGCCCCGTTGCGATAGTCCTCTCGCCTACCAAGACCCTAAAGCTGCAAATTACAGAATTTCCTTCTTGTAAGTCAAACGTACCCAAATATTCCAGTTCCTCTCCTTCAAATGCAGGAGACAAATGCTCCACATGAATAAATGTTCCGATTCCCTCTTCGTCCTCTTCCTTCATATCGATAACAAATAAACGACATACCCATTCGGCATCTCGGGCAATAGAAAACGTAGACACTACCTGATGTACGTTTCCTTCGTCGAAAGTTGCCAAGTCGTTTGAGCTCGCTTTACGCAGAAACCTTTTAGTTTCTCCTCTTTTAAACAAGGTTAACATGGCCTCAAAATTAAGTATAAAAAAAACAGGTTCGGATTCACATCCAAACCTGCAAATTCTACTAACTATAAAATATTAAAGACCACAGTAATCTGTGGGCCTTAAAACTGACGTATTATTAAAAGCAAAAACCCTTCAAAAGTTAATGGGCATTGCTAAGGTTAACGAGGAAATAACTAGGGCATGAAAATTAAAATCTTGAAACACCGTCTAAAAATTAAATAACTTGAGTCCTTAGTATTCTAGTACAATAATAATAAGTAAGGCTAGAAAGGCATTGCGCTTTGTTCTGAAATTACGTATTTTGTTATTTTTCGTAATTATTTAAGGTTTAGTCTGTTGGTGAGTTCTACTCTGTGGGATTTTGTGATTGGTAATTTAACGCCATTAACTGTTACATTGGATGTGTCAATCATGTCGATGTGATAAATATTAATCGCGTAGCTTCTGTGTATCCTCAAAAACATTTTTGGGTCGAAGCTTTCAATGTAATTGCTCAGAGAGGTGCGCACGGTTATTTTACGTGTTGTCGTGTAAACATTCACATAAACGTGATCGCTTTCCATATAAAGAATATCGTTTGTTTTTACCTTATGAAAAAAATATCCGTCTTTTATAAAGGTGATGTCTGCTTTATTATCACTCTGATTTTCAGGATGATCAAGATTTTGTTGGCTAAAATTGTACAGTGATATTTCAATTGCGCTAAATAGGTCATCCTGGGTAAAAGGTTTAATAAGATACGCTGGAGGCCTTACTTTCTTTGCCCTTTCAATGGTCGTTTTATCAGAGTTGGAAGTGAGGAAGATGAAAGGCGTATGGTATTTTTCATTCATAATGTGAGCCAGCTCAATACCATCCTTTTCTCCTTCGAGTTGAATATCAAGCATGACCAAATCGGGGTTGAACAGGTTGAGCATCTCAATCGCTTCATAAAAATTAGTTGCAGGGGGTGAGGTTTCGTATCCTAATTTATTCAAAATGATTCGAATATTATTGGATATAACCTCATCATCCTCAACGATGCCAATTTTTATTTTATCCATAATACCGTTGCTTCAGGATTGCTCAAAATATCCGCCGAATTCGTCATCGTTATTTACCAATCTATTTTATAGTTAAAAGCAAAGCACAATTTTAGTTCAATATTGCTAAAGGCTCAAATTCATTGGTCTAAATTTTGTCAAAAAGTTTTAAACATCAAAAGTATTAAATTACTCTAGCCGATTCATCAATTGTATAAAACTCCTTATTATTTGTTGAAATGTATTCTTCTAGTTATGTATTTTTGCCCACTATTGTTTTGGGTCGTAAAACTTGTATTTTACAATAAAACCTTTACAAACGGAGGGATTAGAAAATTTAAATTTAAATAAATAATATATGAAATTCATTGCCAATACCACGTCTTTGGTTGAGCACTTACAAAAAATTAGCGGTACGCTGGTGAGCAAACCATCGCTACCTATTATTGAAAATTTTTTATTTAATATTGATAAGTCAAAGCTAAATATAACGAGCACAGATCTGGAAACCAGCATGAGCACGAGTATGGAAATCGAGTCTGATGGAAAAATCTCTGTGGCCATTCCCTCCCGTTTAACCATTGAAACACTTCGATCGCTTCCCAACCAACCGGTTACTTTTACGGTAGATGAAAAAACCTTTGCTGTACAAATACAATCAGAATTTGGGAATTATAAGTTGGCCGGACAACCCGGCAAGGATTTTCCTAAATTACCAGATATTGAGTCTGAATCCTCCTTTTCAATTTCATCGGAAACCCTCCAAAACTGTATCGCTAAAACTCTTTTCGCCACAGGTACCGACGAATTAAGGATTAACCTTACGGGTGTGTATGTCGAATTGCATAAGGATACCATAACCTTTGTGGCTACCGATGCCAATCGGCTTGTAAAAATTGAGCGCAACGATGTAAAACCCGGCGTAGAACATAGCTTTATATTGCCCAAGAAGGCTCTGAATCTGTTGAAAACGAGTTTGGCAGGAGCATCTACACACGTACAGGTCGATTACAACCGATCCAATGCTTTTTTCACCTTTGGCGACACCAAGTTGATCTGTAGGTTTATAGACGAAAAATATCCCGATTATAACGCCGTGATACCTAATGAGAACCCCAATATTCTCATTATCAACAGAGAAGATCTCCACAATTCGGTAAAACGTATTTCTATTTATTCCAGTAAATCAACCCATCAAATTAGAATAAAACTCGCAGGAAGTGAACTGAGCATTTCTGCCGAAGACTTCGACCTCAACAACGAAGCGATTGAAAAAATTGCCTGTGACTATAATGGAGAAGATCTGGAGATTGGCTTTAATTCAAAACTACTCCTTGAACTGTTGTCAAATATTGATATCGATATGATTAAATTAATGATGAGCACCCCTGGCAGAGCGGGAATCATCGTTCCCCAGGACAAAATCAAGGAGGAATCCATGCTTATGCTCATTATGCCGATGATGCTAAACAATTAGTTATGATTATCGGGGTTCAAAGCTTACGAACTTCATCAATATTTGCAATCGAAGTTTTAACTCAATCAAAATCTGAATGTGCATTATAAGTTGTAGTCGAGAACAGGCTCAGGCGTCAACTTAGAAATTCGAAAAAATTAAGGTGACACCCTTCAAGACAAAGCTTTTTTATTTTTAAAACCTTTTCAGCCATGCTATATCGCTTGCCTACTGACTCCAAAGTGTGACCTCAGGATGTTATAAACCCATTCTGTAAGAAAAAGCCATCCCTACTCCCTTATAAGCCGATGCAGTAAAGTTGCTGATTGCGCTATCCCAAAAGGCACTTACCGTGCCGTTGCTAAAAAACAGTTTACTACCGACAACCTATTCCGGTAAAAATCTGAGCAAAGGTTGGAAACCATAACAAAATAATGTTTGTTTGAAGTATTCATGGAAAATAACGAATTAAACCCTGTTGACATCCCCCAGGACGAGAAATCCATTCAAGCGGAAATTGAGCAGATTTCACATTTTAGTAAGCTTATTAAAAATGAAATGTCGAAATTTATGATCGGACAGGACGCTCCCATTACCTATTTAATTGCTTCGCTTTTTATCAAAGGCCATATCTTGATGGAAGGAGTGCCAGGCATTGCCAAAACTTATATTGCCAAACTGTTTTCACAAACAATCCATTCTGCTTTTTCAAGAATACAGTTCACTCCCGACCTGATGCCGAGTGATATTATTGGAACCAATGTGTTTGACATTAAATCGTCTGAGTTTCACTTTAAACGCGGTCCTGTATTTTCAAATATTGTATTAATTGATGAAATAAACAGAGCCCCTGCCAAGACCCAGGCTGCTTTGTTTGAAGTGATGCAGGAGCAACAAATTACCCTCGACGGCAATACCTATCCACTGGCCGACCCCTTTATGGTTGTGGCCACCCAAAATCCAATTGAGCAGGAAGGGACCTATAAATTGCCCGAAGCTCAACTTGACAGGTTTCTGTTTCGAATTAAAATGGTTTATCCCTCCCTCGAAAATGAAATACTCATTTTGGAAAGGTTTCAAAATGATTTTGACCAAAAAGTAAGTCTTGAGGTGAAGCCTGTCTTAAATGCTGAAAAATTAAAAGACATTCGCCAAACTGTTGAAGCGGTAAAAATCAAGAACCAACTTCTCCAATATATCGCTGCCATTGTTCACGAAACCCGAACCAGCCAGGATCTATATTTAGGAGCTTCGACCAGGGCCTCCTTAGGCATTTTGAAAACTTCGAAGGCACTGGCTGCTATGCAAATGAGAGACTTTGTGATTCCGGAAGATATACAGGAAGCTGTTTATCCGGTGCTTAACCACAGGATCATTTTAACACCGGAAAGAGAAATGGAAGGTTTAACCCCGGAAGATATTATTAAAGATATTGTCAATAAAACAGAAGTTCCACGCTAGCTTTTTTCTCTGCACTTTATCTTTAAATGTGCGACGAGCAATAAAGTTTGGCTTATTAGCAAAGAGTTGTTGAGCATCCTGAAAAATATTTTTCCCAGAAACATTCTGTGGTACGCGTTCACACTTAACATCATGCTATTTGTGGCTTCCTACATATTCTCCTGGCTAATGCCCTTGGGATTTATTTTTTTAATTCTTATTATTTCCTGGTCATTATTAAATGTTATGCTGCTATTTTATTCCGGTCAATGGCTTAAAGTAGAAAGAATAACGCCTGAGATATTGAGTTTAGGAGATTCGAATAGCATAAGGATGATCATTACGAATCACTTTTTTTTGCGGGTAAAGGCCAGTATTATAGATGAATTACCTTTTCAATTTCAGCTCCGCAACTTTAAACTCAATGCTGTACTTGAGCCAAAAGAAACAAGGAATTTAAGCTATCAATTGACCCCAACATCGCGAGGAGAACATGACTTTAATTTTATCAATGTATTTGTGCATTTCCCTTTTTGCTTTATCGAAAGAAGATTTAGGATTGAGGCCAAAAGCCTGTTAAAGGTTTACCCATCTCTTGTGCAAATGAGGCTTTTTCAACTCAAAGTCATTACCAGAATCAACCGATTGGAAGGGGCTAAAAAATTCAGAAAACTCGGTCAAAGCTACGAATTTGATCAGATTAGAAATTACGTAGAAGGAGATGATTTCAGGCACATCAATTGGAAAGCCACAAGCCGAGCTGCCGGCGCTTTAAAAATAAATCAATTCGAGGATGAGAAAGCTCAGGCAGTTTACACCATCATTGATAAGAGCCGCAATATGAAGATGCCATTTAACGGATTGAGCTTAATGGATTATGCCATCAATAGTGGCCTTGTATTGGCGAATACCGCATTACTAAAAGGAGACAAGGCCGGATTAATCAGTTTCGCTGAAAGAATTGAAACCGGAATAAAGGCAGAAAACAAGTCCGGTCAGATAGGAAAAATCCTGCAGAGTTTATACAACCAAAAGCAAAGCCTGCTGGAAGCCAACTATGAACTTTTGTATCACTTCATCAACCGTTCTGTAAAACAAAGAAGTCTTTTATTTTTATATACAAATTTTGAAACGACGCATAATTTGGAACGCATTCTGCCAATATTAAAAAAAATTAACCACCGGCATGTTCTGGTTTTAGTTCTGTTCCAAAATTCAGAGATTATTGAGCTTAGCAGACATGTTCCAAAAAGTATTGAGGAACTTTACAACCAGGTGATTGCAGAGCGGTTTATTTTCCAAAAAGCATGGATTGCAAAGGTTTTGAACTCCCAGGGAATTAAGTCGATACTCACGCGACCGGAGGATTTGACCCTAGCTACCGTAAATAAATATTTGGAAATTAAAAGCTTAGGATTAGTTTAGCAAACTAGCTTTTGTTAAGTAGCGACTCTGAAATTAAGCTTTCATAAAACCTTAGCAAAGCCCCTACAACAGCCTTGTTCGAATATTGACTGCCAATCAGTTCTTTTCCGGCTTCTTTTACATTATCGAACACTTGTGAGTTCTTAGAAATATCCTTAAATAACTCAATGTATTCTTCAGGGCGATCCGCAATGAGCAAATGTTTACCCTTTTGATATTCAATACCCTGAGCACCTATGCTGGTGGAGATGACCAATTTGCCTGCCGCCATGGCTTCTAATATTTTCAATCGAATGCCACTACCCGACAAGAGCGGGACTACGGTTATGCCCTTGCCCTGAGCGAACGAAGCAGCATCCTTGACCTCCTGAATCATTTCCACTCCGTCTATTTTAAGATTCTTCATGGAATCTGGCATATTTTTTCCGGCAATAAAAAGCTTAAACCTGTCATCTATTGCTGTCACCTCAGGCCAAACTTTATCGAGAAACCAAAGTACTGCCTCTCTGTTTGGCATCCATTCCAACGACCCAATGTGATACACGTAATAAGGATTTGCATGGTGCGAGGGTTTCCAATAATTGGTATCAATACCTGCAGGCGAAACGAATATTGGAACGCTTGCACCTATTTTCTTGAAAATGAGGGCATCATCCTTCGTTACAGGCACAATGGCGTCGAACCAGTTTAAACAGTCTTTCTCAAATTTTTTTAATCTCCTTGCCAAAAGGTTGAGGTACCATTTTTTAGCCTTGCTTCTTTCATTTTTAGCCAACCTTTCCCATATCTGATGCTCGACATTGTGTTGTCTTAAAACCACGGGAGCTTTGCTATGGATTTTTAAAACATCGGCATACATGGCCACAAAGGTGCCTTCCACCTGAATAAGGTCGAATTCAGAAGATTTAAGAAGATTGATTAAAAAGCGTTTAAAAGGCCTATGATAAAACCTGCTCACATGATATGAACTTGAAGTAAATAGATTAGCCAGAGCTTTATACCACTTCACATTGGTATCAATGTCAAAAATATACGTTTTAGCAAACTGCCCCAGCTCCTGTTCAGCACTCACAAAGTCAATATGGTGCTTAATTCCATTTAGGCAAGCGAAGGTCACCTCATGCCCGGCTTCTGCAAATCCCCGGGTATAGTTGTAGATCCCAATCGTTCCTCCTTCGTTGAGTGGGAAAGGAACCCTATGTGATACTTGTAGGATTCTCACTTTTTTTAAAAAAGACTTGAATGAGTTTGCTTAGCCATTTAACATGTATGCCCTTCTCAAATAACTTCGCATCTGCATTGGCTTTGTAGGTTAGAATGGCCGCGAAGGGAAGCAAGATTAAGGTACTTAGCCATACGGAAAAGGCAACAGGAAGTACTTCGCCTCTTGCGAGCTTCTCCCCTATCAAATTAATTGAAAAATAAAAAATAAAAAGCACAACGGAAACCACCATAGGCCAACCAAATCCGCCTCTTCGAATGATGGCGCCCATGGGTGCTCCTATAAAAAACAAGAGAATACATGAAATGGAAAGGGTGAATTTTTTATGCCATTCAATCTGATACTTAATTTGGGCTTCGTGTTGATTCGAAATATCGTTGTGAGAAGATTCGACAATACTTGAAATGTTTCTAGCAAATTGTCTTGCGTTTTCTAAAATTTCAGGCATATAAATTGACTTCTCTCCCGGTCGGATTTCCGGAGGTTTGGCATTGGTAGAGCCTCTTTGAGCATACAGGGCCGAGTCATTCATTCTAAACTTACGGTTGGATACGTTTCCATCGTTTGTTTGGTAAGACTCATCCATGGTGTTTTTTAACTCAATAAAATTTCCGAGCGTTTGGTAGAATTTTTTCTGTGAAAGGGCAGAATCGAAAGCGTAGTCTTTGGCGGTATCAATGTTAAAGTGAAAGTATGGCAATATAAACTGGTAGTTTTGAGTCTTTCTCTCGCTTACCAATCTTTTAAGCGAATCAATTTTATCGGCGAGTTCTTTTACATTCAGCATTCTGAAATCATCTTTAAACAGCTCCTTTTGGGTTCTTTTAAACTGTAAATCAGAGAGGTCAATCGCTATTTCCTGGGTCTTAAACTTCATGACATTGTGCTGGAAAGTCTTGTAATAATTTGGATTATCCGTCATTTCCTGATATTTAATTCCGTCAGTCAAAGTAAGAACCAGGTATTTTTCATCAGGGGTCATTTGCATGGTTCCGCTTTTGGCCAAAATAATGTTGTTGTTTCCTCGGCCCGCTCCCTTTATGTATATCAGAATATTTTTTATCGTTTTCCCATCTTCCATTTTTTTACCTATCCTTATGGAATAGCCATCAATATCTTTAAAAAAAACGCCTTCCTTAATGTTAAAGGCCGGCCTTTTATTACTCACATCATAGAGCAAGGCTCCCCAGCTTAAATTGGCCTTGGGGATTAAAATATTAGAAGCGTAGAAAGCAAATCCTGCAATGGCAAGAATAGCTATATACATTGGGATAAAGATTCTTATCAATGAAATGCCAGCCGATTTTATGGAAACAAGCTCATAGTTTTCACCAAGACTTCCAAAAGTCATAATGGAAGAAAGAAGAACTGCCAAAGGCAAAGCCATAGGGATGAGGTGTATGGCAGAGTAAAAAATAAACTCCAAAATAACATACCATTCCAGTCCTTTTCCAATAAGATCACCTATGTATTTCCACAAAAATTGCAGCAGAAATAAAAAGAGAGACACAAAAAAAGTAGCTATAAAAGGACCGATGAAGGATCGAAATATGAGACTATGTATTTTTTTTATGCCCAAAGTTGCTTGTTTTTTAAAAGATGGAGTTGGCCATTTTCAATTTTATACTCTTTGGTACATAGCAATTCGTATTCCATTGGATTGTTTGAGGCTATAAACACCATTCGACCTTTGGCATAATCCTGCACCAGCTTTTGATAAAGCAGCACATTTTCGTCATCCAGGTTCGAACAGGGTTCGTCGAGAAATAGGACTTCAGTTTGGGAAAAAATAGCCAGAATGTTTTTTAAGCGTTGTCTTAATCCGGATGAGAGTTGACTGATTCTGGAATCCCTGTAGTAGGCCAAATTGCCAAGTTCAAGGATTTCACTCAGGGCAAGGTCATTCAAAACTTGCTTTTGTTTAAAATGAAAAGCAACATGCTCCATGACCGACAAATGTTCAAACAAGTCGATATAGGGTGCAGAATAAGAAAATTCGGGTGATTCAATCTTATTTTCACCCTCATTCCATAGTATTTCACCACAGGTGGGGTATACAAATCCCGCCAATATTTTCATCAGTGTGGTTTTGCCTGATCCATTGGCTCCAAGAATGGCTACTTTCTCTGAGGCATGTACGGTAAGCTCAATCGATTTAAAAACCCATTGATCATTGTATCTCTTAGCGAGGTTTTTAACTCTTAAAGAATGAATCATACGTAAAGCTTCTTGCTTTGGTATTGAATAAATGGAAAAGAAAGTCGGTTACTTGGATAGAAATCCTTTCATGATGCCTCTGTCAGATTCCTTTATAAAGGTCAGTATCTCATCCCTCTCTTTAGTTGCCGGCATTTCGGCTTCAATTTTTTGTATGGCCGTGGCATTGTTGTTGCCTCTGATATATAAGATCCTGTAAATTTCCTGAATTTCACCAATTTTTTCGGATGAATATCCCCTTCTTCTCAGGCCAATGGAGTTAACCCCTTCGTACGACAGAGGTTCTCTGGCCGCTTTAGAATAAGGAGGAACATCTTTTCTCACCAACGAACCGCCGGATACCATAACGTGAACGCCAATTTTAGCAAACTGATGCACCGCACTTAGACCTCCAATAATGGCATATTCTCCAATGGTCACATGACCCGCCAGTTGAACTGCATTTGCAAGAATGCAGTTATCGCCGATGACACAATCGTGAGCCACGTGTACATAGGCCATCAATAGGCAATTGCTTCCTATAATTGTTTTTCCGCTTGCACTTGTACCCCGGTTTACGGTTACACATTCCCTTATCACGGTGTTGTCACCGATAATGGTAAGGCTGTCTTCGCCTTCAAATTTCAAATCCTGAGGAATTGCGCTGATGACGGTGCCCGGGAAAATTTTTACATTTTTTCCTATTCGCGCCCCTTCCATAATCGTAACGTTGGAGGCTATCCAGCTGCCTTCCCCTATTTCTACATTGCGGTGAATGGTTACAAAAGGGTCTATCATGACATTCGGAGCCAATTTGGCTTCGGGACTCACATATGCTAAAGGTTGAATCATTTTCTTGGTTTAAATTAGTTAAGTTCTGCTCCGTCAGTTTTATTTCTAACTACCTGAGCCATCATTTCTGCCTCACACACAATTTTATTTCCGACAAATGCAGTTCCTCGCATCAAACACATCCCTCTTCTAATTGGGGCTATGAGCTCCATTTTTAATATGATGGTATCACCTGGAACCACTTTTCCTTTAAACTTTGCAGAATCTATTTTGACAAAGTAGGTACTAAAATTTTCCGGATCAGGTTCGCGACTCAAAATAAGTACCCCTCCGGTTTGGGCAAGGGCTTCAATTTGTAAAACCGCCGGAAAAAGTGCTTCTCCAGGGAAGTGACCCGGGAAAAAATACTGATCGGCACTTACGTTTTTTATGGCCACCACTTCATTTTCCGACAATTTTATAACCTTATCTACGAGTAGAAATGGCCAGCGGTGGGGAAGCAATTTCTCAATTTCACCACAGTTATAAATTGGCGGTTCAGAAGGGTCGTAAAATGGCACATCCACTTTGAATTTATTTTCTTTTCTAACCGCCTCTATATGTCTTTTTATTTTTTTGGCAAATTCTACATTGGCAGCATGGCCCGGCCGGGCCGCCATAATTTGAGCTTTGATAGGAGTTCCAATCAGGGCCAAATCGCCTATCATGTCCAACAATTTGTGACGGGCGGGTTCATTATGAAAACGCAAGCTCACATTGTTGAGTATTCCCTCCTTTTTCACCTCAACCTTGGGCTTATTAAAAAGTTTAGCAAGATTATCCAACTCATCGTCCTTAACCACCCTGTCCACAATAACAATGGCGTTATTTAAATCTCCCCCTTTAATCAGGTTGTTTTTTAGCAGCATCTCAAGTTCATGTAAAAAACAAAATGTACGGCAACTGGCTATTTGTTCTTCAAATTCTTTTAAAGAGCTTATGGAAGCGTGCTGGCTTCCCAAAACCGGGGAGTTATAATCCACCATTACAGTCAATCTGTAATCGTTGAGAGGCATGGCCACCATTTCTACCTGATTTTCTTCATCCCTGTAGCTTATGTTTTCTCCTATGTCGAAATAAACGCGCTCAGCTTTTTGGGTTTTGACACCAACCTGGTTCAAACTTTTAACAAATTCTATGGAACTTCCATCCATAATCGGCATCTCAGGACCATCGACCTGCATCAAAACATTGTCGATTTCCATACCCACCAGAGCGGCTAAAACGTGCTCTATGGTTGAAATACGGGCTCCATTTTGCTCAAGCGTTGTGCCTCTGGATGTATCCACTACCAAATCGCAATCGGCCTTTATGGTCGGTTTCCCATCCAAATCTATCCGTTGGAAAACATATCCATGGTTTTCATCGGCAGGTAGAAAAGTAAGGTTAACTGCCTGACCTGTATGCAACCCGACCCCTGAAATGGTAATCGGTTTTTCTATTGTTGTCTGAAATTTCTGCATTCTATCGTTTTCACTTGTTTTTTTCCAGTGCTGTCACTCTTTGCTCCAGATCCGGTAATTTTCGAAAAATTATTTGGGATTTAAATGCTTCTTTCAGTGGCATAATCGGTGACCCAATCCAAGGCTTTCCTTCCTCAGTGATGGATTTTGGAATTCCACTTTGGGCGCCAATTTGAGTACCGTTGGCCACACTGATATGACCTACAAATCCCACCTGGCCCCCTATTACACAATTGTCGCCCAATTTTACCGACCCTGAGATGCCTGTTTGTGCAGCTATGACGGTGTTTTCGCCAATTTCAACATTATGGGCCACCTGAATAAGGTTGTCGAGTTTTACGCCTTTGCGAATAATTGTGCTCCCCATGGTGGCGCGGTCAATCGTGCAATTGGCGCCAATCTCTACATCATCTTCTATAATCACATTGCCAATTTGGGGAATTTTAATGTAAGATCCGTCTTTTTGAGGGGCAAATCCGAACCCGTCCGATCCGATCACGGTACCGCTGTGAATGATGCAGTTTTTTCCAATTTTTGTCTCCCTGTAAATTCTTACGCCGGAGTAAATAATTGCATTTTCTTCAATTATACAATCGTCTCCAATATACGCCTGAGGATAAATCTTCACATTTTTACCCAGCTTTACATTTTTACCTATCACTGTAAACTCTCCAAGGTAGAGTCCTTCTACAATTTCAATATTGCCATTGACATGGCATTTTTCCGAAATGCCTTTAGGATGGACAATCGGATTAAAATATTTTCCTAAAATGATGCAAAAACCGGTGTAAGGGTCCTTCACTTTTATGAAGGTTGTTTCGTCGCGAGGGGAAATAGCTTGATCGTGTTTAACAAGCACTACCCCCGACCGGGTGTTGTCAAGAAATGCCTCGTATTTGGGGTTGGCCAAAAAACTCAAGGCGTTAGGACTCCCGTCATCAATTTTACAAACCGTTTCAATTAGCCTGTCGGCTTTACCGAAAAGTTCTCCGTCCAGTTCATCTGCTATAATTTGTGCTGTTAGCATTGAGTTGCAAACTTACTTATTTTTTTAGATTTGATTTCAGAAATTTAGGATTTGAAAGGCTTAATAGAAAATCGTTTCCCATTCAACAGATGTTGTTTATGCCTAAACCTCGCCCTGATTTTGAATTTTTAGCGTCAACTTTTATGAAGGATTTAATCCGATGATGGATCTTCTCAACATATCGAGTGCCGTTACAGAGGTGCGCTCAATCACATTTAAGCGCTCTCCATTACCCATAATCATGCGCGTAATGACCGCATTGGGAGTCGCCACGGCTATCCAAACCATACCTACCGGTTTATCATCGGTGGCGCCTCCGGGACCTGCAATACCTGTTGTACTAATGGCAAAATCTGTTTTAAATTTTTTCTTAATACCATTGGCCATTTCTACTACACATTCCTCACTTACAGCACCAAATTTTTCGAGAGTAGTCGCCTTCACATTCAAATCGTTCATTTTTACTTCATAGCTGTAGGCAATGAGCGACCCAATAAAATATTGCGAGCTTCCCGGAACGGTGGTGATGAGATGAGAGATATGTCCGCCTGTGCAACTTTCAGCAATAGAAAGGGTTTGACCATTTTCGAGCAATAGGGAGCCAACAATTTCCTGTGGCGTGAGATCGTCGGTGGCTACGATGTCCTTTTTATCTAATTTTTCTAAAATCTGTTTTCCAAAGGTTTCAATTTCCTCTTTGAGCAAATCGGCATCATTTCCCTTTCCGGACAGCCTCAACCTCACAATACCGAAATGAGGTAAATAAGCCAGTTTAATATGTGGAGGCAAATTGTTCTCAACTTCAGATATTTTATTTGCCAGCGTAGATTCTGGCAAACCACTCACAACCAGTGTTTTGTGATATATGGAGGGCAGTTTAAATGTATTTTTTATTTTCTCAAGGGCATAATTATTCATGATGCCTTTCATTTCGTAAGGCACCCCCGGCATCACAATCACGACCTTTGAGCCTAAAGCAATCCACATTCCCGGTGCTGTTCCATAATGATTGAAAAGCACTTCGGAATCTTGGAGTACCTCCGCCTGAAATTCATGAACCGGGAGAAATTCGATATGCCTTTTCTCAAAGTTTGATTTAATAAATTCCAGTACTTTTAGATCTTTTCTGAAACCTTGATTTAAAAATTCTGCCAAACTCATTTTAGTAATGTCATCATTGGTTGGCCCCAGTCCGCCGGTAATCAAAACAATATCAGAATGGGTTAACGCTTCTTTGAGCGCTGTAATAATCTGATTTTTATCATCGCCAACGGTTGTAATTTGGTGTATGTGTACGCCAATGGCGTTTAGCTTTTTTGCCATCCAAACAGCATTGGTATTCACTACTTGCCCAATGAGAATTTCATCGCCAATCGAAATGAGCTCTGCTTTCATTTAATTCATGCTTAGATGGCTCCCCTCACCTTTATTAAAGTAAAACTCGTATTCCTGATTCATACCTTGAACTTTTTCAATTTATTTTCTTATTTTCGCGGCCTCAAAAATACAACAATGCACAATCCAAAAGCGATAGAACTCGCCGACAAAATTTTAGCCAAATCAGCCAAAGAATTCGATGCGGAATTTGTATCAAAAAATTTGAAGGCACTGCGTGAAATGGCCAGAGAAGAAGGCGATCCTGCTGTAATTAAGATCTTGCGATTGGCTTACGAGCACATTGATGAGCATGGCGATTTTAATATTGGTTTTTCGGCCGATGAAGATGAGGAAGGCGCTGAAGAAGAGGGAATCATCAGTGACCTGGAATACCTGCTAACCCTTGTTCAGAGGTCAGAACGCGAGAAAAGCAAGGAAGAGATTAAAGAAATGAAAACCTTATTACTCAGTTTAAAATAATATGACCAACGAACAATTTTTGGAATTAAAGGGCAGATCTAAGGCCCTGGGGAGGTATCTTTGACGTCGAACAGAAGGTAATACTCATCCAAGACGAAGAACAACAAACTCAGGCGCCCAACTTCTGGGACGATCCTAAAAAAGCTGAAATTTTCTTAAAAAACATTCGATCCAAAAAAATATGGGTCGATGCCTGGAACCAGGTGAATACCGGTGTGGAAGATTTAGAAATCCTTAAGGAATTTTATGAAGAGGGAGATGTAAGTGAAGAGGAAATAGACGGTCAATATGCAAAAGTCTTACAATGGTTGGACGATTTGGAATTCAAAAACATGATGAGCAGTGAAGAGGACCAACTCGATGCCATTATTCAGGTAAACGCAGGTGCCGGGGGCACAGAAAGTTGTGACTGGGCCAGTATGATTGTGAGAATGTACATCATGTGGGCTGAAAAAAATGGATACTCTGCCTCAATTGTCGATGAGCAAAGTGGCGATGTCGCGGGGATTAAGAGTTGTTCCATAGAGATAAAAGGACAGTTCGCCTATGGTTATCTGAAAGGAGAAAATGGTGTTCATCGTTTGGTGAGAATTTCGCCTTTTGACAGCAATGCCAAAAGACATACTTCTTTCGCTTCGGTATATTGCTATCCTGTTGTTGACGATACCATTGAAATTGAAGTTAAGCCATCTGAAATCGAATGGCAAACCTACAGGAGCAGCGGGGCAGGCGGACAGAATGTGAACAAGGTCGAGACCGCAGTGAGGTTGAGACACTTGCCTACAGGAATTATAGTAGAATGCCAACAAGACAGGTCTCAATTGGGAAACAAGGAAAAAGCCATGAAAATGCTAAAATCTCAATTGTACGAACTTGAAATTAGGAAACGAAATGAAGAAAGAGATAAGGTTGAAGCCGGCAAAATGAAAATTGAGTGGGGGTCTCAAATCAGAAATTACGTCTTACACCCCTATAAGTTAGTTAAGGATGTGAGAACTTCCTATGAAACCAGCGATGCCAATGGCGTGTTGGACGGAAACCTGAGTCCATTTTTAAGAGCCTTTCTCATGGCCTATGGAAAAGGTGCCCTTTAGGAGCAAAGCAATACGATTTACATATCGGATAATCTTCTCATAGGTAAAATTTATAAATAACGGTATTGCATAATTTATGCAGCCTTTATGTGATGAGAGGTTTTGTTGCTGCTTTAGGTCATCTCAAACGTTTATAAACAGATTTTTTGAAATAATTTTAAAAATGAAGGCCTCAGAAATGCTGTGCTTAAAATTTCAAAAAAATGTAAAATGACCTTTTATATTTTTGGTTTTATGTCAATAAATGGAGATAAAAATCCTTAATTTTGCAGTCTGTTAATGCCCGGTTGATGAAATTGGTAGACATGCCATCTTGAGGGGGTGGTGGCTTCGGCTGTGGCCGTTCGAATCGGCTACCGGGCACTCATTTTTCTTAACTGATTTCTGTGTTATTTCCCAACCCGCTATTTACTTGAGAAGGGTAATGACGCCATTAAGAGAGTAACCTTTGTTGTCCACTCCCATTGCCTTGAGCTTATAGCTGTACAATCCTTCCTGCACTGGCACTCCGCCATAGGTACCGTCCCATTCTTCGTCGATATTCTGGCTGAAATACACCTTTTCACCCCATCGGTTAAAAATTTCAAGGGTAAAGTTTCTTCCGGTTAAAAGACTTTGATTGTATACAAACAGGGTCCTGACTCCAATCTTTTCGTTTAAACCATTTCCATTAGGCGTAAAGGCATTAGGCATTAGAACCTTAGAAGGGGAAGTCACACATGTGATATTAGAATAACTGGTATCCTTATGATCACCGGAAATAGCCATTACTCTGTAGCAGTAAGCCTGATGTATGTTTTCATCGCTTTGCCTGTGTATAAAGCTGCTGTCGTAATCTGTTTCAAAGATGGTTCGGAATATACCCTTATCTTCAATTTGCAAGGCATAACCCTTAACACCTGAAGCCCAGCTTTGATAGCTATTCCATTTCAGGTCCGTTTTATAATTTGCAGTTGAGGCATTTAAGAGTATGCTTTTACCTGGTAAACGCGATGAACTTTTGTATCCACAATGATCCGTTTCAACAATTTTATAAAGGTATGAATATTTATCAGATTCAACTTTAGTATCCAAATATTCATTTTGATTTATCCGGATTTGCTCCGACCTCAAGGTGGGAATTTCAGTTTTGTAAAGTATAAACCCTTCGAAATTGGTATTTGTAGAAGCTTCCCATTTTACACCTATCTGGTTTTGGCCGGCTACGGTCACATTTTGTATGTCTTTGCTAACCGGAGGATAAAGAAAGACTGGTTTACGGGAAACCCTGTTGCTGTTCGAGTTTAGGTCATTGTTTATTGCCGACACAAAATAGCAATACACAAAATTACAAAGACCGCTGTCGGTGTAATTCAATTGAGAGTTGCCTACTTCAGCCAGTAACTCATAATCGCTCTGTCCCTCCTTCTTTCTATAAATTTGATATCTATCAATTTTAGACCATCCCTGATAGGCAGACCAACTTAAATTATTCACAAAAGGGGTTGATCCAAATACCTTTAAAAATACTGAACAGTGACTCGCTCCATGCTTACTTTCAAAACCGCATATATCATTCATGCTCGCATCAAAACACTGGGCTTTGTCAAAGCTAAGCGGTTTCGTATATTGAATAGTTTCCTCGTAGCGGGAACCAAGGGTAGAAATGGGCTTGAGGTCTTCCTTGTCATAAATATTTTTCGATGCAAATCGATAGTAAGTATTGCTCTCTGTGCGTATCGTAATGGAACTGTCCTCATTTAAGCTTACATATTTGAGCTCCGCTCCGGGAATATCGGAAGGGTTTGGAACATTAATATCAAGGATTTTAGCATGGCTGCATCCATTCATATCGGTCACAGTTAAAATTAATTTGGCAGTACCAAAATTATTAAAATTATAAACGAGCATATTGCCCTCTCCTTTGAAGAGCTGGGTTGGGTTATACACTTCCCATAGTTTAGATACCAGTTGCCATTCTGAAGTAGATCGATCGATCATCCTTACAGGCTTGCCCATACACACCGTATCCATGACACAAACATTGGCTGAGGGTATGGCATTAACCAACACCGTTTTTTGAAGGGTATCGCTGCAGTTGTTGAGATTAAACACGATTTGGCTTAGCTTATGTATCCCCTTTATTGAAAAGTTAACCGTATTGCTTTTCAGTAACTCCTGAGAATTTCCGGGCCTTTGCAAATAAAAATCACTTTGAATTACATCCTTCGACAGGTCATTTACTAATAATGACTCATTGGCGCAAAATACGCTATCGCTTAAACTGAAATCAGCCTTTGAATTTCGCTTCACAATAACCGGAATAGGACTTTCAAAAACCGCCTTGCACCCCAAGGAGTCTATCGCATAAAGCCTTGGGGTGTAATTTTGAACCATCAGGTTCTTGCTAATTACCGAATAGGTATAGCTGGCAAATGAAGAATCTAGGGGAGAGCCATCGTCATAATTAATAT
Organism: uncultured Chitinophaga sp.; assembly: GCA_964617955.1. Lineage (GTDB taxonomy): Bacteria > Bacteroidota > Bacteroidia > NS11-12g > UBA9320 > JABWCE01. Next base: position 122,426 of record CAZTXB010000002.1, on the reverse strand, counting down.
AATGTTTGAATGCATCGGTACTTTTGGCCTTAAAAGAAACTTTAAGGGGTTCACAACCTTCATTGTTTAAAATTTCAAGATTTGGAACCGGGCCTTCAACATGAATATAGTTGTATTTCACCAAAGTATCGCTGCAACCTTCGTTGCTTTTTGCAATCAATGAAACGTCCAAGCCGTTTTTGGATCCTGTATTTTTACGGTAAATATTTGCTACAAAGGGGTCGGTGGTCGTTACCAAATTGCTGTCACCAAAATTCCAAAACAGGGAGTCGGCATATTTCGAATAGGACATAAACTGGGCGTATACCGGAGCACATTTTAATTCTTTGTCGAGTGAAACAAAATCAGCTTTCACAATGATGGATTTTAAGTTTTGGTAAACGGTATCAAAACACTGATCCAATTTATTCACAGCCAGGCCTACCTTATGATTGGCATCGTCTTTAAAAACGATTTCTACTCTTTGCTCCGTGGCACTGCCAACAAGTGTAGCTTCAGAAGGCAGTAACCATTTGCTCTTGGTAGGTCTCAATATGGATTGATTGGTAAGCACGATGCTTTGTCCGGCACAAACCACCGGATCGCTGACCCATAACCGCGCCTCAACGCCAACATATATGGTTTGTGAATTAACTGAATATTCACAACCTGAGCTGTTTATGGCTCTGAGATGAATGGTGTATTCCCCCTTCGATTGAAACAAAAATTGTGGTTTATCAGAATTGGAATTGGTAATCAGAACCCCATTGGCCGGGCTGGCTGACCAGTAGTATTGAATCGCATCATCCGGGTTATTAAAATGAAAATTATAAATTCCGGTAACCTTTGGGTTCACTTTCAAAGGCACACAACCATTGAAGGTATCCAGTGCCAGATTCACTGCAATGCCATTGATTTTTATCAAATTGTTATTGACTATGCTGTCGCGGCAACCATTATTTATTTCATGCACAAATTTAAACTTGTAAGCGCCGGCCTCATCCATCCTCAATTTCAAAAAGGAGTCTTTCACCTCATACTTGTTACCACTGTTATAGTTTTGAAATGACCAGGTATAATTAAATTTTGCCCTTTTAGGCTCAGATTTGCCTTCACCCAAAAGCGATTCATATTGACAAATTACAGGTTGTGAAAGGTTAAACTTAATGGTGGGTTTTATGATTTCGATATAGTTTTGTCTTATGATTGAGTCTTTACAACCAATGCCATTGTCGGCAATCATTTTAACCGTATATAACCCTGTGTCCTTGTAAGAAAAAGCGGGAGCATAGGCTTTCGATTTCCCAAGAATTTTCTTGCCATCCTTATCAAAAAACGTCCAGGTGAACTGATCAGGAGCTTTGTATGAGCTCGGAGGCGTTTTTTGAGAAAAGAATATGTTTTGATTCACACAACCCACCTGATAATCAGAGGCAAAGAAAGGAGCGATGGGGATATTTCTAATGAAACTTTGTTGCCTAATGGTATCAGTACAGCCATTGCTGTGCTTAGCAACAAGAACAACATCCCAGTGGCCATTTTTGGTTACTGTAAAGGAATCATTGACATTGGCCGATACTCTTACAACCTGATTGTTGAAATAGTAGGCCCAGAGATAGGACATTTTTCCCTGCTCATATTTTGTCGACAAATTGGTAAAATGCACCTTATGCGGAAACAAGCAATGGTAATAATCCGGGGATGAAAAATCAGCTTTTACGCCTTTTACGCGAATTGCCTTTGGGAATACCTTTGACACACTGCAGCCGTTATAATTATAGTTAACGCTAACGTCATACTTGCCAAGGGTATCGTATCTCGCTTTACAAGTATATTGATCGGATTTAATAACCACACTGCTCCCATTCAATTTCCAGGTAAAATCTCCGGGTAAAGTTTTCTTGAGATTTTCTACGATTAGCGTTTGTCCTTTGCACACTGAGGTGTCCGAAAATTTAATATTCAAACTGTCAATAGCTCCCCATGATAAGTAATTTTGACGGGTCAAGGTGTGGAGGCAGCCAAATTCAGTGAGAACTGCCAGCGATGGTGAGTATTTCCCAACGGCATTAAATAACACAGTGTCAGGTTTTTCCACGAACTGGGTGTTTTGAGTTGCCCCAGGGAAGGTCCATTTATAGGAAATGAGCTTGAGGCCATGGCTTTCAATGCTCGGTGTGAATTTTACTTTTTTAGTAATGCACCCTGAGGTTTGGTCGGCCTCAAAATTTAAATTAACATCTTTATATATAATGGCGATGCTGTCATATTCTTTAATCGCCTTGCATCCGTTTATATCCTCTACAACAATGGAAAGTCGTTTCAGGCCGGCTGATGCATAAGAGTGTATTTGCTTTTTAGTGGCATTGTAATAATTGGTACCATCAATAACCCAATTGCGTTTATTCGAATTTGGGGTAAGATCAAAGTAAGAAACCGTATCAGGGCCATCACAAAGTTTATTTCTTGAAAATGCTACGGCAGGAACAGGCTTTGGGTAAACTTCAACAAAATTGGGTTCAGAAAGCTTACAAACAGACTTATCGGGTAAAACAACCTGAACTTTAAGTGATACTTTTCCTGCGTTCTGAATAAATGAATAAAAGGTATCTAGCCCTACCGATTCCCCATTCCCGTAGTCCCACAATAAATTGGAACCTTTGGGTACGTCCAAAACCACCCATTTAAAGAGAGCCGGCTGACAAAGACTTTTGGAATTGCTCTGCAGTTTAAGAGATCCGCATTGAGCAAGAGACTGCCGATTAAAAAATCCGCATAAAATCATCAAAGCAAGGCATAGCCTTATAGTTAGTAGGTGTCGCATATTTATCTCATTTTAATTTAACGGACAATCCGGTAGTAGCGGAAAACTGTCAAATTTTAACTACACCCACGAGCTAAATGGGTATAATTCATCACAAACTTATAAACTTATTAACAAAAAACAAACATTTTTTTTATAATTTCGTCGCCCTTTCGATATTTTTCACTCCAGAAGACATGAAAACCAAATTCAATTACTTTGTTAAAGTTATCACTTTCAGTGCTTTAACAATCGCTTTTTTTCAAAATTGCCAACCCAAGGACCACTCAAAAAAATTGCTTGAACAGGCCTTAAAAAATAAAGATTATGCCACAGCGGCTTTTGCATATAATGAATTGCTTTTGAAAGACACCTCAAATATGGAATGGAAAGATTCATTGGCGAGGGTTTATATTAAATCGGGGAACTTTGAGGGTGGGCTCAGACTTGGAGAGCAGGTCATGCTGAAGCAACCCAAAAACCTAAAACTTTTGGAACTCATTGGTTTAGCCAATGCGAGAATGAATCATACCGACAAGGCCATAGCCAATTTCAACGCTCTTTTTGTTGCTTCCAAAGATTATACCTATTTATACAAAATCGCCGGGATGTGCTTCGATTCTGAGCGTTTTAGCGAGGCCGACAGTTTAGCTGATATTATGATAGAAAGAGCCGATACTTCAAAAAGAATTGTGGTGTCCTTGCCCAGTGGGCAAGACCAATCGGTTCCGATTTTGGCAGCCTGTTACAATATGAAAGGTGCTATTTTGGCCGAACTCGCCGACCGAACCGGAAATGTTGATCATATAAAAAATGCGGTACCCCACTTTCAAAAAGCGCTGAAGATTTATCCGGACTTTTCATTCCCAAGATTGTATCTTGAACGCATCGCCCAGTATATGCAGGGCGGAGGAAGGTAATCAAGGTTTCCATGGGATGTCGACGCCGCTTTGCACCGAGGTGATATGGCGCGACAAGACAAAGAGATAATCCGACAATCTGTTCAAATACCGGATAATGATTTCATCTACAGCTTCCGTTGAAGCTAACTCAACGGCTCTGCGTTCAGCACGGCGGCAAACTGTTCTCGCAACATGGCAAAAGCTGTTTTCCTGAGAACTTCCGGGTAACACAAAGGTCATGAGCGGCTTCAATTCGCTTTCCATTTCATCGATTTCCTTTTCTAAAATTTCAATATCGCCGTTGGTGATGTGCGGCAATTTCATTTTGCCTTTTTCAGGGTGTGAAGCCAAATGCGATCCTATGACGAACAGTGTATTCTGAATGTTTTGAATACAGAGCAAATTCCGCACTTCCTTTACATTGCGGATCACACCCATCCAGGAATTTAATTCGTCAATGCACCCGTAGGCCTCTATGCGCACATTTGATTTTAAAACCCTCACGCCTCCTATGAGTGACGTTTCTCCTTTATCTCCTGTTTTTGTGTAGATTTTCATTTCAGTAGATTACAAATGAATCATTGATTTACATTCAACTCTAACCTTCATTTCAAGCATTTATAAATCAGAACGGTTAATGCCACCATAAACATTAAAATTGACAGTTTATTTATACCATGCATCGTTTTGAGATAAGCATTGTCCTTGGCATTTAAATCTTTTTTTAAGGTAAGGTAACTCCAAATTTTTTTTAAAATCTCCATGGTTTTTGATGCTATGATAAATTAAGCGGTCATATTATTTAAGGCATACTTCAACAAGTCTTTTCCAATATCGGTTCTGTAATACATTCCCTCGAACTGTATAGCTGCAATGGTTTTAAAGCTTACAGATAAGGCCTCTTCTAATGTTTTTCCTGAACTGGTAATGGCCAATACTCTTCCCCCGTTGGTTAGCAATATATTATTTTCATGCTTGGTGCCTGAATGAAAAATCAAACTATCCGGATGATTTGGCAGTGATATGGGCAATCCTTTCTTATAACCTTCTGGGTATCCCCCCGAAACCAAAACGATGGTGCAGCAATAATCAGAGTCAAACTGAGGCATCAACGTGTTGATTTTCATGACTCTGGCGGCATCAATCAGGTCAGCCAATGACGTTTTTAACCGTGGCATTACCACTTCGGTTTCCGGGTCGCCCATTCTGCAATTGTATTCAATCACGTACGGCTCCCCTTTCACGTTAATCAGTCCAAAAAACACAAACCCTTTGTAGTTCATGTTCTCCTCTATCAGTCCATTCATCGTAGGGAGTATGACCTTGTCATAAACTTTTTTTCTGAAAGCATCATCAACAAATGCTACCGGTGATATAGCCCCCATACCTCCGGTATTGAGCCCTGTATCTTGTTCGCCAATGCGCTTATAATCTTTGGCTTCGGGCAATAAGATAAAATTTTTACCATCGGTAAGGCTAAAAAATGATACTTCTATCCCTTCTAAAAATTCCTCAATCACAATGGTGTGACTGGCCTCTCCAAATTGCTGATTGGCAAGCATGTCATCTACGCAGTTATCGGCTTCAGCTAGGGTTTCTAAAATCACGACACCCTTACCTGCTGCCAAACCGTCAGCTTTTATCACAAAAGGCGGCTGCATGGTTCTTAAAAAAATTTTGGCTGCCTGCTCCTCCCCTTTTGAAAACGATTGATAGGCTGCCGTGGGAATGCCATATTTGCGCATGAACTTTTTGGCAAAATCTTTACTTCCCTCCAGCATGGCACCGTCCTTATCCGGGCCAAATACATAAATATGACTCAACTCGGGCTGTGACTCGAAATAATTTCTTACCCCCGCTACCAAAGAATCTTCGCCTCCCGGCAAGAGAGTATTGATGTTGTTTTCAGTGCAAAATTTGGCCAGGTTTTCGAAATCAGTCGTTGAAAGATCGACGTTCGTGCCGTATTTCGAAGTTCCGGCATTGCCCGGAGCAATAAAAATGCCATCTTTTGGAAGATCCTGAGCTAGTTTCCATGCAAAGGTACATTCGCGGCCGCCCGACCCCAGAATTAAAATTCTCATCATACCGCTGCAAAAATAGATTAAAGTTGCATGTGAAGGCGTTTTGTTCTGTTATTTTTCATAGCCTTTCTCACACTTCAAAAGGTGGCTTATCCCATAACTTTACCGCCTATTCTTGAAAGTTTTCTCCGATATTTGCCAAAATTTTTTTTTGGAACACAATTTGAACTAACAGGAGTACATGATAGGAAGCATCGTTAAAAACTTAACCAATCTCTTTGGAAATAAATCTCAGCGCGACGTAAAAGATCTTTGGCCAATTGTATCGGAAATTAACCAACATTATGAAAGTTATAGGTCTCTCACCAACGATGCCCTTCGTCAAAAAACGGCAGAGTTTAAGGAGCGGATTGAAGACTATTTATCTGACATAAATCAACAAATTACGGCTCTAAAGGAAGAGGGAGAAAATCTGCTTTCAGAAGAAATTACCCGACGACAGGATGTCTATGATCGAATAGACAAACTTGAAAAAGAGAAGGATGAAAGGCTCGAAGAAATTCTTAAGGACCTATTGCCTGAAGCCTTTGCTTTGGTAAAAGAAACCAGCCGTCGATTCAGTGAAAATGAGGAAATTGAAGTAACTGCTACCGCCCATGACAGGGAACTTGCGATTAAAGAAGACTTTCTGGAAATAAAAGGAGAAAAAGCCATTTATAAAAACGAATGGGATGCCGCCGGTCTCAGGGTAAAATGGAATATGGTGCACTACGATGTTCAGCTTATAGGTGGAATGGTTTTGCATAGCGGAAAAATTGCCGAAATGGCCACAGGTGAAGGAAAAACTCTGGTTTCGACTTTACCGGCTTACCTCAATGCAATTGGCGGACGGGGTGTGCATATTGTGACGGTGAACGATTACCTGGCCCGACGAGATTGTGAGTGGAATGGACCATTGTTCAAATTTCACGGGTTAAGCGTTGACTGTATTGATTACCATCAACCCAATTCCCCTGAAAGGAGAAAAGCCTATCAAGCCGATATCACTTATGGAACCAACAATGAATTTGGTTTCGACTATTTAAGAGACAACATGTGTCATGACCCTGAGGAATTGGTGCAGCGCAAACATCACTTCGCCATGGTAGATGAGGTGGACTCGGTGCTCATAGACGACGCCCGAACGCCCTTAATCATTTCAGGTCCGGTTCCCAAAGGCGATCAGCATGAATTTGCCCATCTTAAGCCGCGCATTGAGAAAATTGTAGAGGCACAAAAAAAATATGTGAATGGCGCTTTGCTTGAAGCCAAGCGACTCATTGAAGCGGGTGATGAAAAGGGAGGTGGTTTAGCCTTATTGCGTTGTCAAAGGGGATTTCCTAAAAATAAAGCGCTCATCAAATATTTGGGTGAAACTGGCATAAAATCGATTTTTACAAAATCGGAAAGCTATCACCTTGCCGACCAGCAGAGGGAGATGCCCAAAGCCGACGCTGAGTTGTATTTCACAATCGATGAAAAAAACAACAGCATTGAATTAACCGATAAAGGCATCGAAATGATAACCGCGGCAGGTGAAGATTCCCATTTCTTCATTCTTCCCGATGTGGGTTCAGAAATCGCAGAAATTGAAAAGGAAATTGGCGACGAAAAAGAAAAGGCAATTCGCAAGGAAGAATTGATGAGAGAATTTTCGATAAAATCGGAGCGCATACATTCCATTAATCAACTTCTCAAGGCCTATACCCTTTTTGAAAGGGACGTGGAATACATTGTTCAGGAGGGGAAAATAAAAATTGTGGATGAGCAAACCGGCCGTGTGCTGGATGGCCGCCGATATTCCGATGGCTTGCATCAGGCATTAGAGGCCAAAGAAAATGTGAAAGTTGAAAATGCTACGCAAACTTTTGCCACCATCACCTTGCAAAATTTCTTCAGAATGTACCATAAGCTTGCTGGTATGACCGGTACAGCCGAAACAGAAGCGGGAGAATTATGGACCATTTATAAGTTAGATGTGGTGGTCATCCCTTCAAACAGGCACATTGTCAGAGACGATAGACAAGATTTGGTTTACAAAACAAAGCGGGAAAAATACAATGCAGTTATTGAGGAAATTGTAGATTTAACTTCCAAAGGACGTCCCGTTTTGGTGGGTACAACTTCTGTGGAGATATCGGAGCTGCTTGGAAAAATGCTTTCCATGCGCAAGATCAAACACAATGTGCTCAACGCCAAACAACATCAACGAGAGGCCGATATTGTAGCTGAAGCCGGTCAGGCTTCTGCTGTAACCATTGCCACGAACATGGCAGGAAGGGGAACCGACATAAAATTAGGTCCCGGAGTGAAAGAAGCCGGTGGATTGGCGATCATAGGAACAGAAAGACACGAAAGTCGTAGGGTTGACCGGCAGTTACGAGGTCGCGCCGGACGACAAGGGGATCCGGGAAGTTCGCAATTTTTTGTAAGTCTGGAAGATGACCTCATGCGATTATTCGGCAGCGAGAGGGTTTCAAAAATTATGGACCGCTTTGGTTACAAGGAGGGTGAAGTGATACAACATTCCATGATTTCTAAAACCATTGAACGCTCACAGAAAAAAGTAGAACAAAATAATTTCGGGACAAGAAAACGACTGCTGGAGTATGACGATGTGATGAACAAGCAAAGGACGGTTATCTATTCGTTGCGAAAAAATGCATTGTTCGGTGACAGGTTGTCGGTGGATTTGAACAACATGCTTTTCCAGCTGAGTTCTGAAAAGGTAGCCGAGTTAAGAGAATCATTGCCTTACGAAGATTTCAGAATGGAAATATTGAGAATTCTGGCATACGAACCGGAATTTACTGAGGATGAATACAGCAAGTTAAAAGACGAGGAACTCTCTGAAAAATTATTCGAACTGCTCAATCACCATTACCATGAAAAATCCTTGCACATTCGTCAGGCTGCAATTAATGTGTTCAAGCGCATGCAAATGGAAAAAAATGGACAAATCGACAATATCATTGTACCATTTACCGATGGCGTAAAAACTTTAAATGTGGTGGCCAATGTAAACAAAACCATAGAGAGCGAAGGAAGGGAACTGATTAGCAATTTTGAAAAATATGTCACCCTTGCAAGCATCGACGATCATTGGAAAGAGCATTTGAGAGAGTTAGATGACCTGAAGCAGGCGGTTGCAACAGCCTACCTGGAGCAAAAAGACCCCTTGCTTATTTACAAACAGGAATCCTTTAACCTCTTCGGCGAAATGTTATCAACCCTTAACAATGAGATTTTGTCCATGACCTTTAAGGGGTTTATTGCAGGAACAGATGAAGATGACCTGAAAGAAGCCCGTCAATTGAGACAAAGAACAGATATGAGCAGGATGAAGACCACCCGAAACGATGCGGGCACCCCTACTCCCAATCAACAGGCTATAACTAGCTCAGCACCTGAGAGGGTTCACCAGGACCCCATAAAAGCCGGGCCAAAAGTTGGGCGAAACGACCCATGCCCTTGCGGTAGCGGTTTGAAATTTAAAAAATGTCATGGCAAGGAACTTGCTTAGGACAGAGAGAGGATAAATTTTTATAAAATCAGAAGCTTTATTTCAAAGTTCTTATTTTTGAAAAGCATAAACATAACACTATGAGAATGGGCATGAAGCATTTTAAACTATTTAATCCTGTAAAGGCTGGTGTTCTGTTCATTCTTTTGACTTGTATGGGGGCTAAGCCCCTGTATGCACAAGGCAAAATTGAAGTTGTTGTCGACTCAGCTTTGTATGAGGTGGTGAGTGTTCGCTATGAGCGCAAAAAAATAGCCGACGCAAAACCGGATACCCTCAATGTGCCGGGCTACCGCGTACAAGTATTTTTCAGCAACGACCGAAAGAAGGCCTATGCCATGCGCGATAAAGCGAGGAGGTATTACCCCGAGTATTACGACGAGATATACGTCGTGTACCAATCCCCTAATTACAAGGTGAGGGTTGGTAATTTTCTAAAAGAAGACGAAGCCAAACCTGTAGAAAAATATTTACTGAGAAATTTCGAAAATGTTTTTATCGTTCGTGACAAAATTCGTTACATAAAGAACAAACCCAAAGATGACGAAGAATAAGCTTTGCATGGCAGATGGCTCAGGAATCAAGTTAGGGCTTGTTATCTTGTTTATTTTTTTGATGTGTGTCGACTTTTCAAGTTTAAAAGCTCAGGATCGCCATGCCCAAAAAAAACCAAAGAATGTCATTTTCATGATTGGAGATGGCATGGGCCTCTCTCAAATCTCAGCTGCATTGGTGTGTAAGGAAGGTGACCTAAACCTGGCGCGATTCAAAAAGATTGGATTCATCAAAACAAACAGCTCCGATAATTTTATCACCGACAGCGCTGCTGGCGCAACGGCATTTTCGATAGGTGAAAAAACCTACAATGGTGCTATAGGTTTGGACAGTTTAAAAAATCCTAAGCCTACCCTTATTGAATTAGCAGAAAACAAAGGCCTTCGGACCGGCATGGTGGTGACTTGCGCAATGACTCATGCCACGCCGGCCAGCTTTGCAGCACATGCAGAAAACCGAAAACTCGAATATGAAATTGCCGAAGATTTTACCAACGTGGATTTAGAGGTGATGATGGGTGGTGGTCAACGATACTTTACTAACCGAAAGGATGGAAAAAATTTATTGGACACCCTTCGGAAAAAGGGATATGAAGTTTTAGACAGTACCATAAATCTTGAAAATATCGCATCTTCAAAATTTTACGCCTTTTCAAATTACGGCCATAATCTAAGTATGACTGATGGTCGTGGCAATTACAGTGAAAAAGCGTCGCTCAAAGCCGTTGAAGTTTTAAACGAAAGCCATTCAGGCTTTTTTTTAATAGTTGAGGGCTCACAAATTGATTGGGGAGGCCATGACAACAATTCGGATTACATCATTTCAGAGATGCTCGACTTTGATGCCACCATTGGCAAAGTACTGGATTGGGCACAAAAGGATGGAAATACCCTGGTTGTGGTTACAGCCGATCATGAAACAGGCGGTTATGCTTTAAATGGGGGCTCGGTAAAGGAAAAAAAAGTACAAGGAGCTTTTACAACTGTCCACCACACCGGAAGTCTGGTTCCTGTTTTTGCCTATGGCCCGGGAGCTGATCAATTTACCGGCATTTATGAGAATACCGAAATTTTTCATAAGATCGTGAGTCTCTTAAAACTCAAGGCTCCATAGACGACAAAAAAAAAGCAACCCGTAGGTTGCTCATTTTAAAATATTTTAAAGCTTAGGATTTTTCTAAAACAGAAACGAAGGATCTGTTGTCTCTTCCCTTTTTAAAGGTAACGGTTCCGTCCACCAAGGCAAACAAGGTATGGTCTTTTCCTATGCCAACCCCTTCACTTGGGTGATGTTTGGTTCCGCGTTGACGAACAATAATATTACCAGCAATGGCCGCCTGGCCGCCGAATAATTTAACTCCCAACCGTTTGCTATGCGATTCTCTTCCGTTTTTTACCGAGCCTGCTCCTTTTTTATGTGCCATGGGTTATGCTTTTATAGATTCTATTTGAATTCTGGTTAAATATTGTCTGTGACCGCGCTTAAGACGGTATCCCTTTCTGCGTTTCTTTTTGAAAACAATAACTTTATCTCCTTTTAAATGCGATAAAACTTTTGCTTTTACGGAAGCGCCCTTAACCGTAGGGGCTCCAATTTTTAGTTTACCATCATTATCAACAAATAACACCTGGTTAAATTCGACAGAGCTACCTTCTTCATTTTGTAAGCGATGAACATAAAGGTTCTGATTTTCTGAAACTTTGAATTGCTGACCGGCTATATTTACTATTGCGTACATATTCTTTTTAAGGGTTGCAAAAGTAATTATTAAAATCAAAAATTCAAATGGGTTTTTTAAAATTCTAAAAAATTGGTCAAATGATATGGCATGACACCACACTTTCCGGTTTAAGCACAAAAAATCACCGGTATAGAGCCTCTCCAAAAGTGAGGTCCTTTGTTTATTCATTCCAGCTCAGTGAAAAATTCATTTCAAAAAAAAACAGATAACTTCATAACTTCGCAGCCATGTTTGAAAGTTTAAGTGCCAAGCTTGAAAAGGCTATCAAAACCCTTAAGGGACAGGGAAGAATCACAGAAATAAATGTTGCCGAAACAGTAAAAGAAATCCGACGGGCTCTTTTAGACGCCGACGTAAGCTTTAAAATAGCCAAAGATTTCACCAGCGGTATAAAGGACAAGGCCATCGGGCAAAACGTACTGACCAGTATCTCACCGGGTCAATTGATGACCAAAATTGTCCATGATGAAATGGTAGAGCTTTTAGGGGGCTCGAAAACCGATATCAATATTAAAGGAAGTCCGGCTGTGATTCTGGTTGCAGGCTTGCAAGGTTCCGGGAAAACCACCTTTACGGGAAAATTGGCACATCACCTTAAAAGCAAAGGAAGAAGTCCTTACATCATTGCTTGTGATGTTTATCGTCCAGCTGCGATTGAACAAATTAAGGTACTCGGCCAGTTGGTAGGCGTACCGGTTTATTTTGAAGACAACAACAAAGACCCTAAATTGATTGCAGCCAACGGAATTAAACAAGCCAGAATTCTTTCACATGACATCGTCATCATTGATACTGCCGGGCGATTGAGTATTGATGAAGAAATGATGAAAGAGATTTCTGACATCAAAAAACAGGTTCAGCCTTCAGAAACCCTTTTTGTGGTGGATAGCATGACAGGTCAGGATGCGGTAAATACCGCCAAGGCCTTCAACGATCGCTTAGATTTTGATGGCGTTGTGCTTACCAAGCTGGATGGCGATACCCGCGGTGGAGCCGCACTTTCTATCAAATCGGTCGTAAATAAACCGATCAAATTTGTAAGTATGGGTGAAAAGCCTGAGGCTCTGGATATTTTTTATCCCGACCGCATGGCCAGTCGAATTTTGGGTATGGGCGATATCGTTTCCCTGGTAGAAAAAGCTCAACTCACCTTCGATGCTGAGGAAGCTGAACGACTCGATAAAAGACTGAGGAAGAACGAATTTAATTTTGAGGATTTCTTAAAACAAATCAATCAAATCAAAAAAATGGGCAATTTAAAGGACTTGATGGGAATGATTCCGGGGGTCGGAAAAGCCGTGAAAGACATCGATATCTCTGACGATTCCTTCAAAAATATCGAGGCCATGATACATTCCATGACGCCAAAGGAGCGGCAAAACCCTGAAATAATTGATGGAAGCAGAAAAAAGCGAATTGCCATGGGCAGTGGCAGCACCATTGTTGAAGTAAATAAATTGATGAAGCAATACGAGGACATGCGAAAAATGATTAAAACCATGAATCGCATGAAACCCGGACGAAAGTAAAATACCCGTCAGTAATTGGCTTCATGAGAAATCCTGCTTGAATTTAAAGGATTTAAGAATTAGATTTGTCCATTGCACCTTCAAGATAACATGAAAAAATTAACAAAGGGTATTACCCTCCTTTTCATACTTGCATCTTATTTTGAAAGTTATTCTCAACTTTTTATTGATAATTTTGAGGGTTACACCGTCAACAAATATTTAGGTCCGCAATCCGGAGCATGGACAACCTGGAACGCTGCCGATGGAACTCCTGAGGATGCCATGGTGTTGAACAACAAAGCGGCCAGTGGAACACATTCCATTTACTTCCATTCCTATAACGGCTCCGGACCACAAGATGTGGTGCTGCCCTTTGGAGGCCAATATACTTCAGGCTTTTTTAAATTTACGGCCAACTTTTACGTGAGTAAAGACAGTGCCGCTTATTTTAATTTCCAGGGTGGCAATAAGCTTGGGGTAAGTTGGCCCCTCGAATTTTTTATGGACAATGCGGGTCAGTTCAAGGTTGGCCCTCTCAGTGGCAATTATCCTCAAGGAAAGTGGTTCGAAATAAAAGTTGAAATTGACCTTGATAAAAACAACTGGCAAGTATTTATCGATAATGCCAGCATGGGCTCCTGGTCGAATAGCATTAATTCTGTATCCTATCTCAATATATTTGATATGGATCCAAGTACTGAGTTTTGGGTAGATGATGTGACGTATTGTCTAAATAAGGACTGCAATCCGGATTTGGAACTCAGCAATTTAAGCATTAGTCCCAATCCCACCTGTGCCAACAGAGGAACCGACGTCATATTAAAAATCAAAAATAAGGGTCCGATGGCCGCCACCGGGTTCAATGTGTCACTCGATTTTGCAGGACAGGCTGCTATTAATACGTTCGTGGTTTTAAAAAAACTGATGCCGGGCAAAGACACCACCTTGCTCTTAAAAAGCCTTTTCAAAAGCTCTGTAGTCGGGAGCAATAAACTCAAGGCCATCAATATGAGCAAAGATCCGGACGCTAAAAACGACAGTGCATTTTATACCCTCACCGTGATAAGCTCCCCGGGTGGTTCCGACGTCATCAAAGGAACCGTTTTTCAGGGCACTCTAAGAGCTGGCACTGCCTACCAGGCCGATTTATTGGAAATTGGCAAAGTGAATTCCTATGAGCTTCTACCGCCAAAAGGCTATACCAATTACAACTACAATACCAAATGGATAATTGGAGGTTTTACGGCATACACCATAAACGGTACCCTTGTCCCCTCCTCCTTTTACACTTTAACCCCTCCCAACACAAGTACCGGTAGCAATGCGCTCTTTTCATTTACCGGGGTAAAAAACTACTTAGACAGTACCCTCTTATTCAGTGTGAGTGCCATGGATAAGAATACCGGTTGTGACACCATCTTACAGCGTCATCTTCGCGTTGTGCCTACCCCAAAAGTTAATTTCAAATTTACCAACCCTGCCTGCGATGGAACCCCCATTGTATTTGAAAACCTATCCACCCTCTCCTCCGGCAGCATGCTCTATAATTGGTACTTTGGCGATGGCGACAGCAGCAATTACGAAGTTCCGGTACACACTTATGCCACTTTTGGAACCTATTGTGTTAAGTTGGTGGTTACCAGCCATACCTACAATATCAGAAAAGATACCACGCTTTGTGTCACCATTTCAGAAATACCAAAAGTAGCTTTCAAGGTATCGAATGCCTGTGAGGGAAGCGATATTAATTTTATCAATCAAACCACCATTGGCAAAGGCTCACTGAGCTATACCTGGGATTTTGGTGATGGCTCTGCAAGTTCAAATTTAACCAACCCCTCTCACCGCTATGCCAGCGCTGGAGGGTATAAGGTGCGACTGAGTGTGAAGTCCAATACCGGTTGTGCTTCAGTACTCATTAAAAATGCCAATCAATTTTTAAAACCAAAAGCCGATTTTTCAGTTACCGGCAATTGCAGTAAAAATATGGTCTTTTTTACCAACCTCACAACCATTGGCGCCGGAGATAAGTTTGGCGATAGTTGGAATTTTGGGGATGGGACCGGAAACAACAGCAAGAACCCAAGCCATTCATACAGCTCTGCCGGCGTTAAATCGGTCAAATATTTGGCTACCAGCCAATTTGGTTGCAAAGATTCCATCATTAAAAACATTACCATTATTCCCTCGCCTGAAGCCCTCTTTACCACGGGACAGGTCTGCAATCTTGACCCGGTTGAGTTTTATAATTCCACTTATGAACCACCCGGGGTGGCCGTAAAATACCTGTGGAATTTTGGCGATGGTCTTACCTCAACAGTCAAAAGCCCAAAGCATCCTTGTCCTGACCTTGGATTGCGAACTGTCAATTTATGGGCCACCGGAGATAACGGCTGCAGCACATCTTTTTCTAAGGTTATCCGGGTCTTGGTTCAGCCGGTTGCCGGATTTAATGTAACCGATGTTTGTGCCGGCCAGGAGGTCATTTTTGCCAATAAAACCAAAGGCAGCGGACAAATTACTTACCGCTGGAAGTTTGGCGATGGAGACAGCAGCACTTTGTACCTTCCGGTTAAAAAGTATAAAACCACTGCCAGCATCACTTACAATGTCTCACTTACCGCAAGCATTGCAGGAGGTTGCAGCAACAGTGTATCTCAGGCAGTGAATATTTATGAAAATCCGAAGTGCGGTTTTACCATTACATCAGCCAAAACCGGCGGCTATGAATTTATTTTTAGACCCGATATTCCCACCTATCCCTTTTACCAATGGAGTTTCGAAGGTGGCGGCATCAGCAACGCAGCAGTTCCAGTGCATGCCTTCCCCCACGATGGAAAATTCAGGGTGAGGGTGATCATGCGAAATCCTGATGGTTGTACTTGCCTCGACAGCAGCCAGATTGTGAGTGTGGATCATTTGGGAATTAAAGGCATTAACTATTCACAAAGTGTGAAGGTTTATCCAAATCCTAATCAAGGTGCGTTCAGTGTGCAGGCCAACGACCTCTCTCCCACAGAAACCTATACATTTCAACTTCTGGATTTAACAGGCGGCATAAGTACAGAAAAGGAGCTTATTGGTAACACGGTTCATCCATTGCAATTTGACCATTTGCCTTCCGGATTTTACCTTTATCGAATCGTCTTTTCTGATGGAAGGTCCTGGCTCGGGAAGATTTCCATTTTAAGAAACTAGAGAATAATATACCAAACGCAGCTTTAATGGTCCTGACCCAGCCTTTTGCTCTTTTAATTTTTTAGATAGCATGGGGATACCTAAATTTGCCTGAGTCAATAAGTTTATGCTTTCCATACAAAATTTGAGAGAAAATTACGGCAAGGGTGAATTGCTGGAAAAGGATGTTCCAGATCATCCCATGCATCTTTTCGACGCCTGGTTTCGCCTGGCTCTGGATTTAAAGGTTATGGAACCCAATGCCATGGTTTTATCGACAGTGGATGAGGAAAACAAACCCCATTCCCGAGTCGTGCTCCTCAAGGAATATTCGGATCATCGCCTGGTTTTTTTTACCAATTACCTCAGTCAGAAGGCCAGAAATATGGAATTAAACCCACACATTTGCTTAAATTTTCTATGGCTTGAGATGGAAAAACAAATCCGCATTGAAGGCGTAGTTGCCAAAATAAGTGAACGAGAGTCGGACGATTATTTTAACAGCCGACCTGAAGGAAGTAAAATTGGGGCCTGGATAAGTGCCCAAAGTGAGCCCATTGAGAACAGGAAGAGCTTAGAAGACAAACTCGCTGCCTTCAGCATGAACCAAAAAATTTCAAGGCCACCCCATTGGGGAGGATACGAAGTCATTCCAACAGCAGTTGAATTTTGGCAGGGCCGCGCTAACCGTCTTCATGACCGCATTTTATACACCCACCTTGCAGAAACTTGGCAAAGGCAGAGATTACAACCCTAAAAGAAAAATTTTAATAGTCAACCCCCTTCTTATCCATCTAACCCCAAAAGCAATTTGAAAACCCCTTTGGTAATTCCCGCCGATTCAAAAAATGACCCGGAACTGCAAAGTCTGGTAGAATTTTATAACGAAACTCTCGGTTTTTGCCCTAATAGTGTAAAGACCATGTACCACCGCCCTGCCCTCTCCTATGCATTTATTGAGTTAAATAAGGCAGTAATGGGAAACAAAGGGCGCGTCACTTCGGCTTTAAAGCGCCTTATTGGTTATGTGAGCAGCAATGTGGCAGGTTGCAGGTATTGCCAGGCGCATACCATTAGAGCTGCAGAGAGATATGGCGCAAGCGATTTACAAATGGAAAATATTTGGGATTTTGCAAGCAGTGAAGCCTTTAGCGATGCTGAAAAAGCGGCACTTGAATTTAGCTGGAAGGCCTCTTGCATACCAAATGCAGTAGACGACGAAATAGCTTCCAGAATGCGTTCATTTTGGAACGAAGGAGAAATTGTGGAGATTCTGGGAGTAGTGGCTCTTTTTGGATTTCTCAACCGCTGGAACGATTCTATGGGCACTGAAATAGAAGAGGGAGCCAAACAATCGGCCGAAAAACATCTTTCACCAACAGGTTGGGATGCCGGGAAACACGAGTATCCCTCGCATGAGACAAGCTAGGCGCTTTGCCCAGGCTCACAAAACTACTTTGCCTTGGACTTTGGCTCAGTTTTTTTAGGCAAGTTGGATACCCTTGGCCTTGTATTGCCATAAGATCCCATGATACGTTTGCCCTTTGCTGATTTTTTATCGCCTTTTCCCATAATTTTTTTCTAAAGAGGTGCAAATTTATGCTTTTCCGGGATGGATAAAAAATGAAAGTGAATAATATTTTTTTGTGCAATGCTTGACCTAAGGAGAGGCTAATATATTTAAGGCATATTTTTAGCGATGCTTTTCTAATTAAGTTTTCGATATGAAGTCTTGAAACCTGATGCTTTTACTCCTAAGCCTTTCCCAGTCATCGATCGCATTCATAATCTAGAATTAACCCCAACATAACTTTCTCATAATATTTGAAGTTCAGTTTTGTACAATGAAATTTTATGATGTATGTCTCCAAAAATATTGGTCGTAGACGACGAGAGAGATATTCTTGAATTCATCAAATATCTTCTCGAAAAGGAAGAATATTTAGTTGCAACAGCATCGGATGGACAAGAGGCCTTAAAAAAATCGAAGGAATTTAAACCCGATATCATCCTCATGGACGTTATGATGCCAAAAATGGATGGCATCGAAGCGTGTAGGCAAATAAGATTGAATCCTGAATCAAAAAATATTTTTATACTCTTTCTAACGGCCAGAGCAGAGGAATACTCAGAAATAGCGGGTTTTGAGGCCGGTGCCGACGATTATATCCATAAACCAGTAAAGCCAAGAATATTATTGAGCCGAATAAAGGCCATCTTAAAACGTGGAGCTAACCCTGATTACGACGCTTCGAAAATTACTGTCGGAGAATTAACCATCGACCGATCTTCTTATTCTATTGCAAACGGAAAGGAAAACAAATCCTTACCTAAAAAGGAATTTGATTTGCTTTTTCTTTTGGCCTCCAAACCCGGAAAGATTTTTACCCGGGAACGCATCCTCTCAGAAGTCTGGGGCGATGATGTTTTTGTTGTGGAAAGAACCATTGATGTCCATATTCGAAAAATAAGGGAGAAGATTGGAGAAAAATTTATTACCACCATTAAAGGGGTCGGGTATAAATTTCAGGTCTGAACCCTTTCACATCGCTTAACATAAACTTAACCTTGAAGCCATATCTGTATAATATGGCTGGCTCAACTTTGCAGCAACATGAAACAGAACTGCAAAACACTTCAGGTACTACTTTTTAAATTTCTATTATTCTTTGGCTGTATCTATCAGCAAAGTGCACAGGCCCAAAGTAAGATTAGAGGGAAGGTGGTAGACAAGGCCACCGGGGAAGCATTAATTGGGGTTTCGGTATACATTAAAGGCACCTCCTTAGGGTGTTCAACTGACGAGAACGGTGTTTACGAGCTGAGGCTCGAACCCGGAACCTATGAAGTTTCCGTAAAATACATCCTCTACAAAGATTTGTCCTTTCCGGGCATGAGCATAGAAAGAGACCAGGAGATAGTTAAAAATATTGAACTGGAAGAAGAATCATCCAACGGCAAAGAGCTGAATGAGGCAGTGGTAAGAGCAGAAGTTAAAAAAAATTCCATTGCGGCAATATATGTTGAGAGAAGAAATGGGGTGAGCCTAAGTGATGGCCTATCGAGCGAGCAGTTTAAAAAGACCCCCGATAGAAATGTTTCAGATGTACTAAAGCGCGTATCCGGCACAAGTATTCAGGATAACAAGTTTGCCATTATTAGAGGAATGAACGACCGTTACAACGCTGCCTACTTAAATGGTGCTCCCCTCCCAAGTACCGAAAGCGACCGAAAGGCATTTGCCTTTAATATTATTCCTTCAAACCTGATCGATAATTTAATGGTGTACAAGTCGCCTTCACCGGATATGCTCGGCGATTTTGCCGGCGGGGTGATTATGGTCAATACTAAAAGTATTCCTGAGTCAAAATCGTCACAATTGGATTTATCGATAGGAACACATTCATTGACAACTTTTCAACCCTTTTATCATTTTCGAAACTCTAAAACAGACGTTCTGGGATTTGATAACGGCACACGTAAATTACCTGAATCGAAGAACTACCGTGAGGGGCTTTCAAAAACTGAATATGTGGATTTTACAAAAAAATTTAACAACGACTGGCGCATTTACGATCGACAGGCCTTGCCCTCGGGTAACCTTTCCTATTCAGTGGGTAAGAGTTTTAAACACCGCAGCAATGAGTTTGGAGCCCTGGCCTCGTTTACGTATTCTAATAACAACCGTATTAGCCGTGTTCAACAAAAAAAGTTCAGATACGACGACAACAACCTCGACCAAAATTTTACCGACAATCAATATACAAATAACGTAAGTATTGGGGCCTTGTTGAATCTGGCTTATAAGATTGACAAAAGACATACGCTCGCCTTTAAAAACCTGTACAACCTCAATTCGGAAGACATCACCACGTTGCGCAGTGGATTGAGCAGCGGCGAGAACCAGTATTATTCAGAATCCTACAGCAACATTTACAGTCAAAACCGAATATTGACTTCCCAAATTAGTGGTGAGCATTTGTTAACCAAAACTAACCTCAAGTTAAATTGGGTGCTTAACGCAGGAAATATTCAAAGAGCCATGCCCGACTACCGCATTGTTTCGTATTCCGGTGAGGGAGAACACAGCGAGGAATACATGCTGTCAGTGAATAACAACCAATTTTCATCATCTTCAGGCCGTTTTTATTCCAACATGCAGGAATCCATTTACAGCGGTGCCATCAGTTATTCTATGCCTTTCAGATTCAAGTTCACGAAAAACGAATTGAAATCAGGACTTTTTACCCAATTGCGAAAGCGCGATTTCACGTCCAGGTATTTCACCTATTATGGCCCTTGGGGCATCACCGGTAACCCTGAAGAAAATCTGGGCATATCCAATATCAGTGAGAAAGGGGTATACATGGTTGAACAGAGCTCCCCGGCACGTGACAATTACGATGCCAATGCCAAGCTAAACGCTGCCTACCTGATGATGGACAGCAGGTTATTTACGAAATTTAGAATTGTGTATGGCGTGCGATACGAAAATTATCATCAAACCATTCACACCGCTGACGGCACCAACCTCCCCTTGAAAATTGATTCAACTTACCAGAATTATCTGCCATCCTTAAATTTCACCTGGAGCATTAACCCTAAATCCAATGTGAGATTCTCCTCAGGCAAGACTGTTAACAGACCGGAATTCAGGGAGTTAGCAGCCTTCCCGTTTTTTAATTTTAATTTAAACTCCAATATAGCTGGTTACACTAAGCTGCAACCGGCAAGCATTTACAATTACGACGTACGGTGGGAACTTTTCCCCTCAGGTAATGAGGTGATATCCGTCGGGGCCTATTACAAAAAGATTATGAACCCCATAGAAATGAACATTGATGTAACGCAGGTTGCTATACGCACCTATGGTTATACCAATCAAAAAAGTGCTCATAACCTTGGTTTGGAATTGGATTACCGCAAATCCTTCGATTTTCTAGGAAAAGCCCTTCATATTAAGGGCCTTGAAAAGCTTTTATTTTTCGCCAATTTGTCCCTAACCCAATCGAAAATTCAGTTCAAGGATTTATCCGCAGCCGATTCAAAGCGGCCCTTGCAGGGGCAATCGCCTTATGTTTTAAATATGGGCCTTCAGTATCAAGATCTTAAATCGGGATGGGGAGCCACTTTGAATTACAATAAAATAGGAAGAAGAATTGCCTTTGTGGGTGCGCCCATGCTTGCAAAATTTGGTCTCGATATTTATGAGAATCCAAGAACAGTCATCGATGTTCAACTGAGTAAATCCACTTCGAAATGGGATTATAAATTAACGGTTGGCGACTTGATGGCTCAGAGTCTTGTATTTTATCAGGACAACAATCAGAATAAAAAATACGATTCGCTTGAGGACAATACCATTTACAATTATAACATGGGCCAAACCGTAACCGCTGCTATAGCTTACAAGTTTAAATAGAGTCATCGGGTCTTATTCATGACTTGCTTGAAGATCGTGAGGTGAAATCCTGTAAATTTTTGCAAGAAGCTGGCCCATCATCCCATCTATCCTGCAAACCATTTATGATCTTATGTTATGATTGACAGCAGGTTCGTTTCTGTGTATCTTAAGTAAAAGTTAACATAGGTTTACAAATCATCATAATTCGTTAACACGCGCATAACGAGGCCTTAAAACGGCCTTTGTTTTTTTGCAGTAAAATATAATAAAATCACAAAATGAAAAAAATTACTACATTAAAATTAGCCCTAATGATGGGTTTATTGAGTCTTGGACTTGTCAATGCTCAAAATCCATTCAAGTTTTTAAAAGTCGATTATGTCGGGGCCATGGGAACCAATGACTGGACGAGTACCTGGTCTAATTTCGATCCTCAACAAACCGATTATCCATCGGCAAACGAGTTAACAACATTAAACGGAGCTGCCAATTCAGGAGCTATAAACATAAACCAGAATTTAACCCTTGATTCTACCAAGGTTTATCTGTTAACAGGCCTTATTTATGTTAAAAACGGAGCATCGCTCATTATACCGGCCGGAACCATTATACGTGCTGAAGGCAATTCGAGTGCCACCCCGGCCAATTGGGCGAGTATTATCGTTCAAAGAGGCGGAAAAATCATTGCCCGCGGCACCAAAGCCAAACCGGTCGTATTCACTTCCAACAAGGCCAAAGGATCCAGGAAACCGGGCGATTGGGGTGGTATCATACTTTTGGGCAAAGCCCGTAACAACTCCCCTGGGGCTCAATCGAATTGCCAAACCTGCTTAAAAGGTGAATCCATCGTTGAAGGTCCATTTGGAAATGAAGGCATTCACGGCGGAAACGACGATGCCGACAATTCAGGAAGTATCGTGTTCACACGTATTGAATTTCCCGGTTTGGTATTTTCACCTAACAATGAAATAAACGGATTAACCTTTGGAAGCGTTGGATACAACACCATGCTTAGTCATCTTCAAGTTTCGTATTCAAACGATGATTCTTATGAATGGTTTGGCGGAACAGTAAATTCTAAATATCTAATTGCCTTTAAAGGCACCGACGACGATTTTGATACCGATTTCGGATACAGTGGAATGAATCAGTTTGGCATTGGTTTTAAAGACTCCACTTTATTTGATCCAACCTTTGGGGCACAGAGCGGAAGCAGCACCTCAGAGGGCTTTGAGAGCGATAATGACGCAACAGGGTCAGGGATGAAACCAAAAACCAGCGCCATTTTCAGCAACTATACCATGATAGGCCCCTATGCTGTTGGCGAAGCCTATTCGAAGCATTCGTCAACCGTGAAGGCCGCCTTTAGAAGAGGAGCCAGAATTCGCAGAAACAGTGGACAGTCAATTTTTAACAGCATATTTATGGGCTACCGCAATGGTTTAATGATTGATGGGGCAGCTTGTGAGGCTTTAGCCAACGCCTCAAACCTTACATCAGATTGCGACACCATTGAATTTTCTAACAATATCATGTTGGGTATGACAGCTCCAACGAGTCTTGCAGCCAATGGCAGCATCGAAGTGGCAACCGGAAGGGATACCAGCTTGATTCACAAGTGGATTAAGGCCGGAAACAACCGCATAAACCCGGTAGCCTGGTCGAATGGCACCCTGCTTACCGACCCCAACCACTACACCAATCCTAACTTTTTACCTGTATCGGGTTCACCTGCATTAAACGGTGCTAATTTTAGCAACTGCCGATTGGCCAATTTGTCGGTTGGTTCCATAAATAATCAATTTATCAATGGATCCATTACGGTGTATCCGAATCCCAGTCATGGAGATGCCAATGTCGAACTCAATTTAGCAAACTTTGCCCATTTGAATATTACGGTACTTACTTTAGAAGGAAAAATATTACAAAGCCTTCAAAACACCTATACTTCAGGAAAGACCATTGTAGCCCTTGAAAATTTGAACAAAGGCTTATATATAATCCGTGTAAGCGACGGATTATCAGCCAAAAACGTAAAACTTGTGGTTTACTAATTCTTATTTCATGTTTATTGTTAAAAGAGCCTTAGGGCTCTTTTTTTTTAATATTTTTTTAACCTGGAGATCCATTAATTTGGGCAATAGTCGCAAAACTTATTGGTTAAGTTCATCAAATGAGTTTTTCTGAAGTGTTGTAAATCTTCATTATTCCAAATGGAGTTAAAGTTAGAATCCAACTTATTTGATGTAAGTTTATGATTATCTTCCATTCTTTTGCAGCAAGGCGTTAAATAACCATTTGCAGTAATAAAAATCCTATAAAAGCCCCAGTCACAATTTCCTTTTAGAGGTCCTGAGAATTTTAAATCAGGGTTAAAAATAGTTTTTCCCTCTGCAACTTTAATCTTTGCTAAAGAATCAAGAACATTCATTCTATTTTTTCTAAAATTAATCGCATTATTGTGTAACTCAAACCATCCTTCTTCTCCAAACGCTTTTAAATTATCCAATTCGTTAAAAGCAAAATGGTCAACTCCTGATTCATCCAATACTTTTACAGTCTCTTCAATATCTTTGTAGTTTGTTTCAGTAAGAACAATCATTGCAGAAATTTTCAATTTGCTGCCAGTTGCTTTCCTTTCCTCACTTAATAATTTTATGCCGGCTAATATATCTTCAATGTTTCCCCCTGGTCTAACAATATCTGCAAGCTTTTGGTTTAAAGTATCAATTGATATAGTCACATTATTAAAATAATTCAGCAATAAGTTTCTATGATTCTTATTTCTTCTTAATGTCGTACCATTAGAATATGTTGTTAAATACAGATTTTTCGAAAACAAAAAATTTACTACTTCTTCAAAGTTTTTTGCCATCATTGGCTCGCCCAATCCCTGTATATTTACTTCAAGTAAATTTTTATTAGAATTTACGATGCTTTTAATTCTTTCTATGGAAATATCTGTTTTTAAATTATCCTCGCCTAAAGTGCCTCTTGTACAATAAATGCATGACATATTGCACCTGGTGGTTGGTTCAAAGTGCATATAGTATGGCATTGGCATTTTTATCTTCTTGATATTGAAATATTTAAATTTTAAGCCTTGATTCCCTAATAACCAAATGAAAGGCTTATTAAATTGCCGCGACAAATTGTAAATATGTAAATAAAAACCTAAATACTTTTTTATTTTTAAAGGCAGTAGTTTTTTTAAAATTGTCTTTATCATTGGGTTTGATTCTAATAAACCTTTTATTCTGTTTTCACTAACCAACTTCTAAAGTTCTCCTAGTTTAGCAAAAAAACTTCACATACTGGAAGGATATAAATTTGATTAGGACTTAGTTCTATTCTATCTTTCAAAATTTTAACTGTCGTAATCTTATGCTTAAAATTCATGAATATTAATATGAAAGGGACGCTTAATCCTAAGAATCGAATACCCTTTTCGAAATTTGATAAGGTTTCCATCGTTATTATTGCAATAATTGATATGCAAATCTAACATCAAAAGCTCTACGATATATGTCAATCCTTTAAATAGAATGAATTATTTCTTTTAGACAGAATGAAATTAACTCAAGTCTTCGGCGAAGGTAGCTTAGAAGTTGAACACTCAACATAGAGGGGCAGTAAATAATCCAGATAAACAAACTTGATAGTAAAATGAGAAAAAGCTCGATGTCCAATATAATGTATATAATTTACATCTTATTGTAAACTAACCACGGCCCTCTGCCGTATATTGCAAAAAGATGCTTATTATTGCATAGATAAATCGCTACAAATTCGTACTAATTAATTACTTAAATGAAAAAATCACTCATACTGGGTTTTTTAATTTTGTTCACCAAACTCATTCATGCGCAACTTTATGGCAATGAATGGATAAACTTCAGCCAGGATTACTACAAAATTAAGATAGGCAAGGAAGGCATCTATCGCATAGATTACAACACGCTTCAAAACATCGGGTTTCCGGTGAACAGCATCAATCCTCAAAACATTCAAATGTGGATTAACGGCAAAGAACAACCCATTATCGTAGCAGGTGAAAGCGATTCCAAATTCGACAACAGCGATTTTATTGAATTTTACGGAACTTACAACGATGGTAAACTCGACGCGCCACTCTATAATCCGGGAGAACAGCCGCATCAATACATGAGCTTGTATTCCGATACGGCGGTTTATTTCCTGACGGTATCAGGGAGTGTGGGAAAAAGGATTATTGTAAACGAAGATAAAAATTATGCCGGTAAGATGGCAGATCCCTATTTTGTATATGAGCAAGCCATTTGGTTCAAAAATCAAGCATATGACGGCCTGGGATTTGCCTCTGAAGGTTTTTATTCTGAATACAGTGAAGGGGAAGGTTGGGCCATTTCATTTGGCGGAGGAGGTACTGCTGTAAATTTCCTTACGCCCTATTTAAGTAATCTAGGCCCAAAACCTCATATTGAGGTTTTAGCCCATTCAAGAGCCAATAATGTTAGTGCCTTTGATGGGGATGGAAATAACAATGGGCTGCAGCTTACTGTTCTATCTCCTAACACCCTCATTTCAGAGAAAAAGTTAAGAGGCCTGGGGCGTTATTTTTTTAATGACTCCATCGACAGAATGTTAGTGGGCTCGCAGTACACAGGCTTTAAGTTAACCTCTTTTTTATTGGCCAAATCAAATCACTCGGCAGCTTACTTCAAGTTCAGTTATCCGCGCTTGTTCAATTTAAACGATTCCTCAAATTTTAAGTTCGATTATACATCGACAAACCCTTTTCTTAAATTTCAGAAATATCCGGCCGAAAAAACCCGGCCAATACTATACGATCTCACTAACTTTACAAAGTCTATAGGCGAAGTTAATGGTTCAGACCTTTATTGTATACTACCGTCCTCAGGTTCAAATAGAGTCTTATGGGTATTGGACGAAACGTCCATCTTGCAAGTCTCCACTGTGAAAGCCTATAAATTTAATCAACTGACGCCACCAAGCGGTGCCGATTATTTAATTATTACAAATCAAAAACTCGATTCAGGTGCAAATGCCTACAAAGATTTTTTAAGTACATCCACCGGAGGCAGTCACAGTGTGTATTTAGCTTTTACTAACGACATTTACGACCAATTTTATTATGGATTAAAGCATCCTGAGGCCTTGAAGAATTTTTGCAGAATGTCTATCAATAATGCTTCAAGCTTAAAGTTCCTGCTGTTACTTGGTAAGGGAAATAAATATATAAACACCAGGTTCAATAGCAGTGCTAACGAAAGTTTAGATCTTGTACCTACTTTTGGCAATCCTCCTTCGGATTATTATTTCACAACAGGCTATAATGGTTCAAAATTAGACCCCTTGTTAGCGACAGGGAGATTGCCTGCCACCACAAACCGTCAAGTGGGAATTTATCTCTCTAACCTAAATGATCATTTGTCTCAAGGGTACCAGCCTTGGAAAAAGAAGATTTTACAATTGGCTGGAGGCGAAAATACGTCTTCAGTGACTCAGTTTGTGGGTTATCTTACTTCTTATTATAGTGCTGTAAAAGGCGAGAAATGGGGGGCAACTCGAAAACTCATTACGAAACAAGACCCGAGTCCGATCGATTCAACCCTAAAATCAAAAATTCAATTGGAAATTAATACCGGTTATGCCTTGGTTGATTACTTTGGACATGGTTCGGCACAAGCTTCCGATATTGATTTAGGAGAGGCTTATCAATTAAGCAATGCAAACAAATATCCCTTTTACTATTTTAATGGTTGCGGATTGGGTAACACGTTCGATGGGACTTCTATAGCAGAGGGGTATCTATTTACCAAAAAGAAAGGAGCAATCGGATGGTTAGCCGGTACTACGTTTGGGTACATAAGCGAATTGAATCATTACGCAAATACCTTCCATCAAAAACTAAGCACAGGAACAGATTATTCCTTTGCCCAAAATTTAATATTAACCATTAAAGAGTATCAAAATCCATCTTCTGATTATAACCGATCCAATTGCAAACAAATGCTATTCATGGGTGATCCATCCATCAAGGTATTTGATGCCAATTCACCGGATTACACCATAGATGTCACTAAATCTTATGTCTACCCTAAAAAGGCCACTGCCGACCTCGATTCATTTGGTCTTGTATTATCATTAAAAAACAGTGCTTTGTTTACCAACGATACCTTCACTGTTCACGTTCAGCAAAATACCCCAGATAACAAAATCTTACATTATAAAAGCATGTGGCATCATGGTTTTGGAAATTCCGATACCTTAATCTTTTGGATCAAACGGCCTAAAAATATTAGTATCAAGGGGTCAAATACGTTTACTATATACTTGGACTCGGCAAATCTAATTCAGGAACAATTGCCGTTTGGGGAATCTAACAATACAGCAAGTATAAGTTATTACTTCAGCTCAGGCAATGCTCAAATTTTGTTTCCCAAAAGAGATGGCATTGTCAGCAGTACCAATGTAAGACTGCTTGCTCAGTCATTAAACTATACAAAATCCAATTACAATTTTATTTTCGAGTTGGATACTACTCCTTTCTTTAGCAGTCCTTATAAAAAAAGTTCCGGATTAATCACATCCCAATACCTTGCAGAGGCTAACTTCTCCTTATTGCCCATTGACAGTCTTGATTATTTTTGGAGAGTTAAAATTGAAGACGGCTCCGGTAAAACTGTTTGGGATGAGTCAACTTTTGCTATGATTTATAATAGTCCAAATGGCTGGAGTCAGGGGTATATAGATAAATTTATTAATTCGCAGAAGGTACAGCTACAATATGACAATCTAAAAGAATTGCATTTTAATACTGTACCTTCAAATAATTATCAAATATGGACAGGGGGTAAAAATTGCAATTCTGCCTTTTTTTACACTATTTGGCATGAATTACCACCTTTGTGGGCTGGCTTTTATACTCAAGAGGGAATTTGTGCAGTTGCCATTAATCCTTTCACAGAACGAAGATTTCAAACCGGGAGTAAGTACAATGTAAAATCAACCGGAACATGGAGTTGGTTTGAACCATCGCTAACACCAAAAAATAAGGATTATTATCTCCCGGCAGGAATTGCTTTGTCAGGCGCCCACACTTACAGTATGGCAAATAAGGATACCAGGGATTCTTTTATTTCCTATTTGCAGAGAATTCCTTTTGGTTATCACATCATGATTTTTTCCGGAAAAAATACAAATGTTGATTTCTGGGAGGAGGAAATCTTTTCGGAGTTGGAAAAGTTCGGTGCAATAAAAATCAGGAGTCTGAAAAATGACCATCCATACATCTTGGTCGGCCAGAAAGGAAAAATACCAGGTGAGGCTGAAGAAAAATTGGCCGATTACTCTTCTAGCAATCCACCGGAAAACCAATGCATAACGTTGACCACGTCTCTAAATATTTTAGGGGATTCCGGACTCATTAAATCAATTCCTATTGGTCCTTCAAGTAAATGGAAATCTTTTAATCGAACTTTGCACAATCCAGACAATTCAAGTGACAATGTAAAATTTAACATCTATGGTCTTACGACAAATGGGATTGAATCCCTTTTGTATAGAAATATAACGACTAATGAATTCGATTTAGATCAATTAGACGCTAAAATTTACCCTTTCCTAAGGGTTGAGGCTGATATTGAGGACAGTGTATCAAAAACGCCTAGAGGAATTTCAAGATGGACAGTCTTATATGATGGTTATCCGGAAGGTATGGTAAATCCACCGATAAGCATTTATCAAAACAAGGACTCTTTGGATGAGGGAGATACTTTGCAAGTGTATTTGGCGTATTCCAATATTTCTTCATTAAATATGGATAGCGTATTGGTATTAATAACCAATACCAATCAGGCAAACACAATTGATACCTTAGAATTTAAAAAGTATGGAAAACTGTCAGTCAATAATAGTTTAACAGTAAAGCATCTTTTAAACACCAAAGGACTTTTCGGGAGCAACATGTTGAGGGTTACTGTTAACCCAAATATGGCTCAACCTGAAGAATATTTGTTCAATAATACCTGGCAATTCCCGTATTTTATTAAAACAGATCTTAAGAATCCTTACCTAGACGTCGTTTTTGATGGAAGACATATCAGCAACTTTGAAATTGTTTCGCCCAACCCAACAATTACCATAACAGCTCTTGACGATAATAAATATTTCTATTTGGATAAGGCCGACTATTTCAAACTATCCATGAAAGAGCCAGGAAATACCATTTTCAAGAATTTGAATATTGCCAGTGATACTTTCAATTTTATTCCTTCCAAAGGCCCAAACGACAAATGCAAACTTATATTTAATCCTAGAAATTTGAAAGATGGTGTCTATGAACTCAAAGTTGCTGTGACCGATGCAAATGGTAATAGCGCCTCGGAAGAAGATTATAAAATTGCCTTCCAAGTCATTAGCAAATCAAGTCTGACTAATATTTACCCATATCCGAATCCATTTACGACCAAGACAAGGTTTGTATTTACACTCACGGGAGATCAGATTCCTGAGTATTTTAAAATTAGTATAATTACCGCATCAGGCTCAATCGTAAAAGAACTCACCCAGGACGAGCTTGGTCCAATGAATATAGGAAGCAATATTACCAAATACGAATGGGATGGCACCGACAGTTATGGTGATAAGCTGGCCAATGGCGTTTATCTTTATAAGGTAAGTGCAAAGGTGAACGGCAAAGACATTGAGTTAAGTGAAACAGCGGGTGATGCCTTCTTCAAAAAAGGATATGGAAAGCTCTATATTATGAGATAATTAGCTTTTCCTCCATTTACCCTTTTTGTAATACAACCTGTGTTTCGATAATTTTTGTTTTACCGGTTTCCCTGCAAATTTGTCGATAACCCAAAATAAAAAAACTAAAAAATAGTCCAATGGATTTGCTTTATCCTTAATGGAATTCATTTCATTAAAGTACTGAGCTTTGTCCTCCGACATTTGGCCTTTTCTCTTTCGGTTTCCTCCTAAAAATGAATCCACGACATATAATTGAACCTTATTCTTAGCAAAGCTGCTCCATAAAAAAAAATCTCCGGCAAGCTTAAAATGTTGTAATTGTTGAATAGCGATGAGGTGATTGAGTTCGCTTCGCCAGAATACAGACTCCTGCTGAATAATTGGCAATTTAGTTCCATTAAAACCTTTTGAGATAAGTTTCGAATTATATCCCCATGGCACGTAAAACTCAATATGTTGACCCGATTCATTAAATCTGGATGGCAATCCGCTGATCCATTTTACTTCTGGAAATTTTGTAAATATTTCGGTGACGCAACTAAATGCATTCGGTAAATAAAAATCGTCTCCGTTAAGATAACATGTAATATCTCCGCTTATACATCCTAAACCTCTTGATATGGCATGGTACATTCCATTGTCAGGTTCTGAAATAACCTTAAACTCTATTGAATTGCAAAATACTTTTCTTCCCAAATTACATAATTGATCTTCATACTCTTTACAAATCTTTAAAGTATCATCAGTTGACAATCCATCAAATATTAGGTATTCAATTTCAAAATTCCCATGCTGATTGATAGCACTTTCAATCGTTTCAGCAAGATACTTTTCTGAATTTTTTACCGGGGTAATAACTGAAATTTTCATCTGATGTAAAGTAAAATTATTCTTATTCGCCATTTCCGAATATCAGCATTCATCAAATTTTACATATAAAACCAAAAATACCGGATAACTGAAATTCAAACTTGTAAATATCGGCATTATCCGAAATTCCTATAGATTTTAGTTTATAAATATCTGTATCAAAATCATTCCATCCTGTTTCCGTTGTTCTACCCGATTGATAACCGTCTTGTTTCATGATTTTAAAATGTTTTTCATCGTAATCCCCAGCCTGATAGGCGATAGATAAACAATCGGGGTCTATATTATTTTTTATAAAAGCCTTTGATACATTAAACTCAATTCCCAATTCCTTATCGGTTAACTTTGTTAATATTGGATGTGTATGAGATTCAAATTTAACATATTCTTTCATTTCTTCAATCTTCTTCAATGATAAGCAGATCGTGTATGGGCATTCTGATTATTATTTTTTTTTAAATATTCTAAATGGTCAGAATTGTTGATTTGATTTAAATACTCCAATTGTTGTTTGTCTGTAACCATTTCCCCCCAAAATTGACTGGAGGTATCTACTACCGGGGTTACTAAATAAATTGTTGGCCTAAATGAAAATTTTCGAAATACTTGAAGCAAATCGTAGTTTTCCTTGTACCCGGCAGCAAATGCTATTACGACCGATATTGAAATGATTTTAAAACCCGATTATATAGTTATTGAAAGCGATGTGTATTTTGGCCCCCGAACGCAACTAATTTTTGATGCCCATGATATTCTCTTTAAAAATGAAACGTTTGATCTTATAATTTATAAGATGTACTGTAACTTGTGGCCGACCCTATCAGGTATATACAAGTGGCTCATCGCGTTTTGAAAAAGGATGGGCTAATATTTGACATGACGCCTTTTATGCAACAGAAAAGCGGCCAATTTGATTATACAAGGTTTACGAAATTAGGGCACAGAAGATTATTCAGGAATTTTAGTGAGATTGATTCGAGTGTATTTGCCGGTACGGGGTTGCATTTTGATGGGCAATTCTGGCATTTGTGCTTTCATTCTTTGATAACAAGGGAATCCGTTTTGTTTTAGGGTAGTTGTATCTCTTTTGTTCTTTTTGGCTTAAATATTTTGATTTTCTAATCAGACGTTTAAAAGGCTACCTGCGAAGGGGCTTCCGGATTTTATTTTTAGGAAGAAAAAGTGATAAAATTAAATCGGATAAAGAACTAAAAAAGGCTTTTTAAAAAACAACTTTGAAATCTGATTAAAACCAAAGTGGATCGCTTACACTATTTTTGATGCGTGAATTGAAATAAAAAAATACGAAATGAAATTTAAACTTACAATCATAAATTCGCTTCTTATCCTTCTTATTTTACCTAATGCTGTATTCCTCATTTTCTGGTTTAAATGGTATGTTTCTTTACCTACTCTGGCAGTAATTTTCTATTTAATTTCTAAATTAGAAATTAAATTTCCTGAAAGGAAAAAACAAAACTCACCGTTATTGCTCTTTTTAACCCTTGCTGTGTCTTTTAGTATTGCAGTTCTCTCGGGAACTTGTAATTTTTTACCCCAAAATTTTGATTTTATAAAACATAATTTGATAACCTGCGATCTGGTAAACTATCAATGGCCAGTTGTGTATGATAAATTCCATTACCTGTGCTATAATATAGCCTACTACCTTATTCCGGCCGGAATTGCCAAACTATTTTCAAACAGCGCAGCTGAATATTTTCTATTCGGCGAATTAATACTTGTTGTTTTCATAGCACTAAGGTATGTCCAAATTTATGTTACAAAAAATGTGTTCCATTCATTTTTAATTGTAATACTTCCCAATTCCATATTTCTGGTAAGGTTACTTTTATATTCATTGGTGTACATAAAGGAAATATATGTATTTAGCCCCGATGTGCTGTTTGGCAACCCACTGCCTTTATATCTTGAAATTAGCACCTTTATTACGCAAGTTGTCTATGTGCCCCAACATTTTTGTGCCTTATTAATCGGCGGCTGTTTAATGCATTATTCATGGATTACAAAAAATATCAAATTGGGAGTTTTTATTTGCATCTTCGTGCCGCTTTGGTCTGTATTTACATCCGCTGCTTTTTTATTATTGCTGTTTTTTCAAATACTCATCTTTTATAAGGATGCCCTAAAGCACAGAAAGTTTATTTTCATTTCGCTTCTCGTTTTTTTTGTTTTTGTTTCCTACTTTAGCGGACATGGGCTAACGGGTTGCAGACGATTCTGGCAAATGAATCTTATTGAAATAAAAGAAATAATAAGATTTCTGGCTTGTATAGCAATACCATACGTATGCTTTTTTCTTTTTGCCTTTTTCAGTAAAAAGACACCTATTATTCAAAATATAAAATCGAATGTATTAAATAGAGACCCAAAAACTTGTCTTTTATTAATAAGTTGTATGCTTACCCCTTTTTTCTTGTTTTACTATAATTTTGATTTTATGCTCCGGGGATGCGCCACTTTTTTATTCTTTGTAAATTTAATAATGCTTGCCAATCTCGATAAGTTAAAGACCCTTTATTTTTATACTTTTATACTGATCTTTTCCATTGGTATAATAACCCAAATAACCTTATTATGCCTTAATTTAAAAGTGGATAGTTATAAGTATTCATTTAAAAATTACCACTATTATCTCGAAAACAAAAAGACAATTTATGATTTAGACAGCTATCATAAGCCCGGAATTAAGTTTCATTATCTGTCCAAGAAGAAAAATTCTATTTTTTATAATTATCTCGCCAGAAAAAAGCATTAGCTATCCATTTTATTTTACTATTAATATTTGATATAGGGGTTCGTTTATTATAAAATCATATGGATATTTTATAGCAGAAAACCTTGCTTGCTTTACCAAAGCATCAGGATTATTAACCAATATCCAGGTATTCTTTTTCGGAAAGGGAGCAATAGAATCAATTCCTTCAAATTTCATATTTTTACTTTGATATAATCCATCATATTCTTTATTGTGTTTTAGATGATACTTGGCAGCAGGAGTTAAAAACCAATTAATAATGGCATTTTGGGCTGTGCTGTTTTTTAGTTTATCAAGCAAAATTCTGCAAGGTTCATCGGGAGAATAAACCCTGAACAACAAAATACCGACTAAGATTATACTTAGTAGTTCAATTTTATAGTGATTAAATAAGAGATTTGAACCGGAAATTTTAGAATCGATAAAATGAAGTAAAAATAGAAAAGAAATAAGGGAAATTAATTCAAGGGTTAATCCCCACCTTCCCTTGATATACCAGGGATACAAACCATAAATGGAAAATAATATAGAAACAAGATGGATTAGAATCATCCACAAAAACAACAAATAAAAAGTTTTGGAGAGTTCAATTTTTAACCAAAGAAAATTGAAGATTACCAGAACCAATACTACAAAAAATGGTATTCCTCTAAATGATAAAAAATTCAAAACAAATAATTTTATAAATGAGTTGTGCATTAACGTGAACTGTCGCTGATACATAGGAACAGGGTCACTTTTTATGTGAAATAAATATTGTTGGAAATAAATAAAGAGTACTGCAATTATTATTGGGAAGCTGTAAAAAAATGTGAACTTAAAAAGAGTTTTGAAATTCAATTTTTTTTGAAGTTTCATTAAAAAAATGAGGATAATGGAAAATGCAATTATATGAAGGGCGAAACCATAGCGGGAGAATAAAAATATGCCCGAAATAATACCTAAAAAAAGCAAATGACGATATTGGAAAATATCTCTCTGAAATTTTAATACATAAAATAAGGTAAGGATTACTCCGAAAATCTCAAAACTATAAGCCCTGAAAACAAAACTGTAAATGGTTAAAGAATTGGAGAGAAAAAATAAGAGAACTAATATCGTCGCTGTTTCCTTCTTCATAGATAACAGAAGTAATAATTTCCTTAAAAAGATAAGCGTAAGAATGCTAAATAATAGCGGAAGCAACCTTATCCAAACAATAGAATTTGATAGCTGCAACCAATAATAGGCAATAACAGAAAACCCGCCCGGATCTAAATTCCAAGTTCTATTTTGAATCCAAACATCTTTTACATTACCATATGATACATTCATAGGCGAAAAATGATTAAGTCCTTTTGAAACCCAAAATTGACCAGCCTCATCGAAAGTCAGGCTTTTATTTGTAATTCCTATAAAAATAAATAAAAGTAGAGCAGAGATTAGCGTTAGAAATAATGCTAAACGAATCGCTTTTTTCATATTTCTAAAACTGCCAAATAATTAGGTCCAATAAAATTTTCGTCATCCCAGTTGTAAGGCTTAAAATCCACATAATTTGGGAAGATTTTTCCCAATTTGTATCCCATTGGTTCCAAATATTCATAGTAGTCCTTTAACAGAAACCTGGAATTGATACTTCCCTTGCCATACTCAAACTGAATAATCGAAATCTTCCCGAGTCTTAAAATATCATCAAAACCCTTAAGCACTAAAAACTCTGCCCCCTCTACGTCAATTTTTAAAAAATCAATTTTCTCCAAACCAAGTTCTAAAAAGCACTCAGAACCTTTACGAAAAGAAGCCTCATTTTTTGAAACAGAAATCTCATGAGGATGATTATAAATTCCAGAAAGAAAATCGTGATCCTCATAAATGTAAATTTCTTGCTTTTTGGTCGCCTCCGCAAGACCAAAATCATAAAGTTTTACATTCTCATATTTATTAAAATCTTCTTTAACTCTATGAATTAAATCTTTTTGAGGCTCAAAGCCAAAAATTCGCGCGTCAGGGTAATTATGAAGTACAGCTTTGGTCCATTCTCCTTTATTAAATCCAACATCGAAAAACACAGCGTCCGAATTCTGCGGCATTGACTTAATCACAAATTCTTCTCCATTGCTCTTTAAATTATAATTCGCGTTATTATAATGTTTAAGAAACAATTTTATCCAGCCATAAATTGTTTTAACAATTAATGAATTTCGATTGTTAGCAATTAAGGGACCTATTCCTAATTTATTACCTATGTAATTCCTTGTTTTTCTTATCAATTTCATTTTGCAGCTAGAACTTAAGATTGCAAATTCAACCTTCCGGTCTTTTGATTCAACTTAAGCGTAAAATAAATTCTTATTTGATCAGATTTCCCTTTTATCAAAATTATCTATTTCCCCATTATAAAAAATGAGCTTCAAAATAATTTTATTAACTCCGAAGATAAGTCCAATTCCTTCTATAAAACGTCCTGTTAATATTAATTTAACATAAGAAATATGTAATCTGCAATACTTTTCTATCTTTGAGAAGACTCGTTCGTTTGGATTTAAAAAAAAGGCCATAAAAGCACCTAAGCTTACTTCTAATTTTTTATTTTTATCATCATAATCACCTTTTAATTTATGATGAAAACATACAATTTCAGGAAGTACGTACATTTTATATCCAAAATACCTTGCCCGATTACAAAAATCCAAATCTTCACCGTACATAAAAAACCGCTTATCAAATCCTTTTAATTTTTCAATAACTTTAGGATTAACTAACCAGCAAGCTGCATTGATAAAATCAACTGGAATAACTTTATAGTGGCCAATTATTGTTTGTGCATGCCTTCCGCTCCTTTTATTTAAATTATCCTCAAAATAATGTTCCGTATTTCCTTCAGAATCCTTATTCCATGGACTAATAAAACCCCAGTCGTCCGGTTTAAGTCCTTTGGCAAAGTTAGTCAATTGCAATATGGTATCCGATTCTAGTTCACCATCCTGATTTAGGATTAAAAAATAATCATACCCACTCTCCAGACCATACTTAAAACCCAAATTTATTGCTCTTCCGAACCCAAGGTTTTCTGAATTTTCTTTAATAATTAATCCTTTGAATGATTCGTTAATGATCTGAACTGTATTATCAGTTGAAGCATTATCAATTATCAGTATATTATTCTTAATTGAGCTTTTTACTAATGACTCTATACATTTATAGATACATCCCTTTCCATTATATGTGGGAATAATAGATAAGATTTTGTGAATTGCCGCTGTTTCCAATACAGAGTTTCAAAAATCGTGCAATCTGTCCATATTGTTATTACTTTTGAATTTTATAAATAGTTTGACGCCACAAGTCACAGTAATACTATTAACCTATAACCATAAAAACTATATTGAAAAATGTTTAGAATCTGTTGTTAATCAAATAACAAATTTTCCATTTGATGTAGTAATAGGAGATGATCTTTCAACTGACGGGACCCGTTTAATTTGTGAAAAATATAGCACATTACATCCGCTTTTATTAAACCTGCTACCACGCCAAAAAAATCTTGGGCTGGCCGGCAATCTTATAGAAACTATGAAATTTGCCAGGGGAAATTTCTTTGCATTTTTAGAAGGTGACGATTCTTGGACAGATAATTTGAAACTTCAGTCTCAATATGATGTCATTCTCAATAACCCTGATTGCCTTGCAGTTACCCATAACTCAGAAATTGTTTACGCAAATACCAGAAAATATCTTTTACAAAATCCAAAGAAGATTTTCACTTTGAGTGATACGTTAAAAGGCAGAATTTTCCATACCAACAGTTGGTTCATAAAGCGGGAAGCTTTGCCTGATTTTTCCTTATACTATGAAAACTTAATTTGCTGGGACATTTTGATGGAACTAAAGATTCTGGAGCAAGGCAAGGTAATTTGCATTAATAAATCAATGTCTGTGTGGAGAAGACATGAGGATGGAAATTCTGTTAAAATCCCATTAAAAGAACAATTTCTTAATTTCGAAAAGCTTTACAAAAAGTTATTGAAGGAGGGCAAGTTTATAAATCATTACGAAAAAACTTTAAAAAACTTTTATGCAATATTTGCATTAGAAATGGTTAGGAAGGATGGAGAAATACATATTAACGCACTGTCTAAAGCCATTCTTTGGCAATTTAAAACCTTGGATTTTGATTTAAACCTCGTCCCAAAGTTGCTTATAAGCTATTTTAATTCAAGTGGGAGTAAAAGTCGGCATATTTATTACAGATAGTTTCCCAATAGTACTGTTCTTTAATCATTTTATTTTCTTTTCTAAAAGAATTAGCAAGCCCTGAATCCCTTATTATCATTGCCAATTTAGCCGCAAGGTCGTTTGATTCAGGATAACATAACATCCCATTTTTTCCGTCAAATATCACCTCAGGTGTTCCTCCTATTTTTGTCGCCACAATGGCCAACTCCATTCCAATAGCTTCCATTAAAGTGTTTGCTACTCCTTCATGCCTGGAAGGCAAAACAAAAATGTCGGATTCCTGCATTCCTTTTAAATGGTACGGAGGCTCAACAAAACCTCTCCATTCAATAAAATTATTGAGTTCAAAAATTTCGGCCAATTCCTTCTCTTTAAGGTGAGCTTCTCCATAGATCAATAATCTAAAGTTGGTAATTTTAAGATCGTTAACCAGAATATACAAAGCGTATAATAATATATCCCCGCCTTTTTGATCCGGCCTTCCCCCACCCATAAAGCAAATTGTAATTAATTCATTTCCTTGCCTTTGCATCGAGGTATTTGAAAGGGATCTGTCAATGCCATTGCTGATAATCGAAAACCTATTGACAGGTACCTTCCACAATTCCAACAATCGAATAAAATAATGGCATGCCGATGTAAAGGCATCCGCATTTGACAAAAATTTCAAAACCGTTTTTCGCTTAAAGTAGGGAAAATAATTATCTGCCGGATCTAAGGATAAGGTTCCATGCATAGTATTTATATATACTATCTCCGGCATGTTCTCCTTGATTTTACTCGCAATCCAATAATCCCATACCAAATGGGCATGTAATAATTTGATTGAATGTTTGTCTAAAAACTTAGTAACTTTTTTGGACCATTTGCTCAATTTTCTCTCATTCCACTTTAACTTTCGTTTTAAAACAGAAACGAATAAACTTAAATATCCATTCTTAATATTGCCAAAGTATCTCCCTAAAACCAAACGCCGTTCTACTGGAATTAAATCGTTGTAATATGAGGCAATTTCAGAATTGTTGATCAAAAAAAACTCTATTTTATCCTTATCCATGTACCTCAAAATATTGCGAACAACACTTTCCACACCAGCCTTTCCCGGAGAGATGAGTATAATAGCAACCTTTAGTTTTGACATCGATTTAAAGACCGGCAAATTTAAATCTAAAAACCACCCTTCATGAGTATTACGCAGAATTAATCTAAGTATTCTATAATCTTAACTATACTTGATGTCAAATAGCACCATATCAAGGAATAGTTCAGTTTCTAAATAAGAAATCGACTCCTTCTTATTATTAGGTTCCATTTCTCCCCACACTTTTTTCAACCAAAATCACCCATATTTGCTTTCTCTTTTTGGTTAAGAACGACAAAAATGTTTAACGGAATTATAAAGTTTCGCAATGTAAGCCTTGGTCTTATGTTAACCAGTGTTTTCGCTATTGGGTTGATGTATTCATCCTGCAAAAAAGAAAAGGTATTAAACACATCAGAATCAGAGATTTTAGCCAAATATTTAAACCTCCCCCCCAAGCCTTATAATTATATTTCCCCCGCTTTGCCCGACTTTTTTAACAGTTCGTTCATAAGCTTGCAAAACAATACCCCGGCGAACAATACGCCCACCGACTGGGGCGCCACTTTGGGCCGGGTATTGTTTTATGACACCCGATTATCTAAAAACAGGGGCATTTCCTGCAGTTCATGTCATCAACAACAATTTGGATTTACCGATACCGCACAATTCAGCCTTGGTTTTTTGGGCGGCAAAACCAAAAGGCATTCTATGTCGCTTATCAATGCGACCTACTACTTGAACGGAAGGTTTTTTTGGGATGAAAGGGCTGCTTCGCTTGAAGAACAGGTTCTGCAACCCATACAAGATGAAGTGGAAATGGGTATGCCGCTCGACTCACTGTTACTCAGACTTCAAAAAACCGGGTTTTATCCCATATTGTTTAAAAATGCGTTTGGAAATGCTGAAATCAACCCTGCAAGGATTTCCAAGGCACTTGCCCAATTTGTGAGGTCTATGGTTTCCTACCAGGCCCCCTATGACCTGGGTTTGAAAATAACGGGTAACAGAAATAAGGATTTTTTAAACTTTACCGCTGAAGAGAATGCAGGAAAAAATATTTTTATGAATAATCTCAGCGTCAACTGCTTTGGCTGCCACAATACCGATGTGTTTATCATGGACAATCCCCGAAACAATGGCTTGAAATTGTCCAATGGTGATCCCGGAATTTACACCCACACCCAAAACCAATCAGATCTTGGAAAAATGAAAGCGCCTACACTCAAAAATGTGGCCATGCGAAAACGCTTTATGCACGATGGAAGTCTTACAAGTTTGGAGGAGGTCGTGAACCACTACAATTTAAGTATTCAGCCTAACCCTAATTTAGACAACCATCTTAAAGACTTAAACGGGAACCCTGCCCGAATGAATTTGAGTGCATCTGAAATAAAAGCCTTGCTCGCTTTTTTAGCAACCTTAAGCGATACGGAAATTATTAAAGATCAAAAATTTAGTTCTCCGTTCAAGTAAGGGTTTTACAAAAAGTTATTGCAGACCCACCTTCCTTGGCTCTATAAAATGAGTAAACGCATAAAGCCACAGACCTGATCGAATCCTGCAATTTAAAGCTTGCAAAAACTCTCTTTACCTCAGTGCCTACGCTTTGTGCAACTCTGTATTTTTTTAAAAAAAAACGATGAAAGCTAAATTCTTCGCGGACATAAAATAAAAAACCCTTGTATTTGATATACAAGGGTTTAAGTTTAAAAGAGGTGATCCCGCTGGGATTCGAACCCAGGACCACTACATTAAAAGTGTAATGCTCTACCAGCTGAGCTACGGAATCTTAAAAGTGGGGCAAAAATAATATTTTATTCTGCGATTGTCAATGAAGTTTTAAAAAATATATTTGACCTAATTTTACGTAATGGCGAGAAAATTATTTATCCCTAAATCATTGTTTTTAAGCCACATAAGACACGATGGGCTGAAATCGTTAAAATAATTGTAACAAATTTGCTGTAGAACAGTACTAGAAAAGCCCGATGAGCCCAGCACAATATAACCAATGTGTAAAAGATTATGCCGATGGCGTTTTCAGATTTATTCTGAAAAACATCAGAGACAGGGATGAGGCGCAGAATATTGTACAAAATACATTTGAAAAGGTTTGGGTGCGGTGCGAAGACGTGATCTATGAAAAAGCTAAGAGTTACATCTTCACCATCGCCTACCGCGAAATGATAGATGGCATCAGAGCCCGAAAAAGATTTACCAATATGGAAGAAGTGAACCAGGAACAATTAACAACCAAGTCCGAAACCTACACCGGTATCAAAGCCTTGCTCAATAACCTGCTAAACAAGCTTCCTGAAAACCAAAGGGTGGCCATAACCCTTCGAGATTATGAGGGGTATGACTACCGTGCCATTGGTGAAATAACGGGTATGACCGAGGCCCAAGTTAAAATCAATATTTTCAGGGCCCGGCAATATTTAAAAGAGTGTATAGGAAAAATGGAAGTTCTGATATAATAGATGAGATAAAATGAAATTGACAGCAGAAAATTATGAATTTATCCTGTTCGAATTGTTGGAAAACAATTTGAATGAAGAGGAAAAACAGGAAGTCTTGGCGGAAATCGAGGCCAATGCCTTCTATAAAAAAGAGTGGGATTTAATGCAAAACACCCTGCTGTCTGCCGATACAGCTGTAGTTTTTCCCCAAAAATCGAGCTTGTTAAAACCCGCAGCTAAACTGTATGCATTTACCCAATTCAACACCTTGCTTAAAGTAGCCGCTTCGCTCTTGTTGATTGGTTTACCAACTTGGTATTACCTCACCCTCAAAAATACGGTCGGTGAATTGGCCTTAACGCAATCTTCTGATCTCATTTCAAATCCTGCCAATCCGGTGCAACCCGAACACATGGAAAGTAATTTGAAACTTTCCGATAGGGTCACCCGTAGCACCTTTGTGAACGCTAGTAAAAACACATTGAATCCACCGCTTACAATGATAATTCCTCAGGCTAAAATAGATACTCCTGCTGTGTTTAACTACCTGCCAGTAGAAATGGAGTATGCCCATCCAGATGCCATGCCATTAAAAATGACTGCGCCTGAAGTGAGTTACGCTTTGCAGCCCGAATTGAATCCTCTCGTGTGCCAACCTGCTCTTTACAGCAACAGGTACCTCGAAAAGGCCTTACAATACAGATCCAATGTGATGGGAATTTTAAGGGATATCCCTAACCTCCAATTGAAAGTTACCCCAAAATTAAAAGACCGAAATATCGATTTCGAACTCAAAGGTGACCTTATTTACGCGAACGCATTACTTGAATTAAAAAAATAAAAAAAAATGAAAACTATTATTATCTACATGACTGCGGCCATGCTATTATTGGCCCAAGGGGTAAAAGCCCAAAACACCGACAGCAGCGAAGCAAAAAAACCGCTGGTGATTGATGGCAAAAAGATTAGAATCACCATCGACACTAAAACCAAAGACAATCAAACCAAAGAAACCAAGATTATTGAGGGCGATGATACCATTATTATCGATGCCGAGGAAAGAATCGATCACATCGACGAAGCGGATCAAGATGCCATGGAAAAAGAAGACATGATTGTAGAAGAGGAGAAAATTATAGAGGATGAAGATGGGCGTAAAAAAGTTATTAAAAAACATACCAAGGTTGTGCGCATCGATGATTGCGATGATAAAAAAAACGATAGGAACCCTGCGGAGTGGTTTAATTTCGATCTTGGATTTAATTTCCTCGCAAACAATGGATCTCTCGACATGCCTGAAAAATACAAGGACCTGGAACTGGAAAATGGGAAAGGCTGTAATTTCAATTTGAGAATTTATGAACAATCGATAGGCTTGGTTCCCAACCATCTCTATCTCATGTACGGAGTAGGACTCGATTGGAACAATTACAGGTTTAGAAACAGCGTGGACCTTTTTAAAGATTCATCGGCCCTCACTTATGTAATTAATCCGAATATAGACTATAAGAAAAATAAATTGGTTTCAACCTATGTCACCATTCCTGTACTCTTAAAAATTAAATTTAATGAGGACAAAAAAGGAAATGCTTTTAGCATGGCTTTTGGTCCACAATTCGGCTATTTGATAAACAGCCATACCAAACAAAAATGGGAGAAAGATGGAGACCATAAGCAAAAAACACGAGGTGATTTTAATTTAGAGGAATTTAGAATGGGTTATGGTTTGTATATTGGCTATGACAATGTGAACTTATATGCCAGATATTACCCCAATTCAGCTTTTAAAAGTGAGCAGGGGCCTGATGTAAACACCGTTTCATTAGGACTTGCTTTCGGCGGATTTTAAGCGCTTACACGCACCATTCTTTAAAAAAGACCATAGTGTTTGACAGCAATATGGTTTTTTTTATTTTGATATTCAGGCAATTGAGTAAATAGAAACAATAAAATGACAAATTATTAGAATTTTCAGATTTACCTTATAATTTTGAAAGATATATACTGCTGTTATTAAACATCAAAACAATCATGAAAAAATTAAATCAAATCTTAGCAACAACCCTACTCATCTGCGGGCTTAGCTTTGCTGCATCTGCGCAAAACACAGGAAAAGATGGAGGAAATGGAGACGTAACCAAAGTAGAAAAGGGCTCCCGCGGCGCGGATCCAAACATTAAGGTAGGAAACCGAAAAAATGACGACGGACAAACCTCTAAGGCCGTTCAACCCGGCGAAAAAGGAGCCAGAGGAAACGGTGGCTGTCTCGCTTATTTCGATAACCATACCAGTTACTATGTT
Source organism: uncultured Chitinophaga sp. (assembly GCA_964617955.1). Taxonomy (GTDB): domain Bacteria; phylum Bacteroidota; class Bacteroidia; order NS11-12g; family UBA9320; genus JABWCE01. The sequence continues at coordinate 78,297 of CAZTXB010000002.1, read as the reverse complement.
TACTGTTACATCGATGGAAATCTTGAAGGTTATGTAGCCCCTTGGGGTTATGGATCGGTAAGTGTTGCCAATGGCACAACCTCTTTGTATGCTGTAGCTGAATTTAGTGATGGAAGCAAAACCACTTGGGGCCCGCTTTCAAAATACTGCAGCAATCAAACCTACGAGCTTGAATTATACAGCAGTTACTACAACTGGTATTTATACTAGTAGGGGTTAAAAAAGTTTTAAAACCCCGGCTTATAACATATCCCGGGGTTTTTATTTAAATCAAAATTTCAACAGCATTATATATATCCAAAATGAAACGAATCGCATTTATTTCCCTTTTACTTATTATAGGAAACATCAGTTTTTCACAGGCCGAGGACTTGGGCAAGATGATGTTTGAAAGAGCCGAATACCTTTACCAGAACCAGCAGTGGGATTCGGCGCTGTATTTTATTAACAAAGCGGTTAAGGCCTCTCCCAACAAGGAAGAATATATTTTTAAACGCGCTTTAATAAAGGAAAAAACTGCCGATATCAAAGGAGCGATTAAAGATTATAAAATGTGCATAGAAATAACCCCAAAACCTGTTTATTACAACAACATCGGGGTGATTTATGCCATAGGCAGCGATTACAAGGATGCCGTGGACTGGTACCTCAAATCCATAAAAGTTCAGGAAAATTATGCTCAGGCATGGCTCAATTTGGGAGTAGCTTATTACTATCTTCACAAATATGACAAGGCCTGCGATGCCATGAAAACCGCGAGCAAATACGGACTCACTATGGCCGATTCATACATTGCGGCCAATTGTAAATAGATCACTACTAACTTACATATTTTTAAATGGGGCGGATGACAATGATCATCCGCCTTTTTTTATATCCACTCCATGCCAAAGGCTTAATCACAGGCTTTAATAAACGCGTTGATAGCTCTAAAAATACGCTTACCGGGTGCAATAATCATTCATGTGGGAGACCAGCCATCCCTTCATAAAACACCCTAAAATCTATTCATCGATTTATACTAATTTCGCTACGGATTACAAAATGATGCAAAACCAATACATTACTGAAAACAAAGACCGATTTTTAAATGAGCTTTTCGACATGCTTCGCTTGCCCAGTATCAGTGCCGACAAGAGTTTTAGTTCAGAAGTACGAAAAACAGCCGAGTTTGTGCGAGACAAACTCATTGCAGCGGGTGCTGAAAACGTGACATTGGAAGAAACCGCCGGAAATCCCATAGTTTATGGAGACAAAATATTCGATCCTACGCTTCCCACAATTTTAGTATATGGACACTACGATGTTCAACCTTCAGTACCGGATGAACTCTGGACTACTCCCGCCTTTGAGCCTGAAGTAAGAGAGGGTAAAATTTATGCAAGAGGAGCATGTGACGATAAGGGACAGATGTACATGCATGTAAAAGCCTTTGAAACCATGATAAAAACCAATACCCTAGCTTGCAATGTGAAGTTTATGATTGAAGGTGAAGAAGAGGTAGGAAGCACCAATTTGGGCATTTACGTAAATGCTCACAAAGAAAAGCTCAAGGCCGACGTTGTGTTAATCTCGGATACAGGAATGATTGCAAATGATATCCCTTCCATCGATGTAGGGCTGAGGGGCTTGAGTTATCTAGAAGTAGAAGTTACAGGTCCAAACAGAGACCTGCATTCGGGTGTATATGGCGGAGCCGTGGCCAATCCAATTAATGTTTTATGCAGCATGATTGCGAGTATGCATGATGAAAACCGACACATTACCATACCCGGATTTTATGATAAAGTTAATAATTTGAGTGCCTCCGACAGGGAAGCTCTCAATTCGGCCCCGTTTAATCTGGAAAATTATAAACAGGATTTGGAAATAGAAGATGTGATGGGTGAAGCGGGATTCACTACCCTTGAGCGCACCGGCATTCGTCCGACTTTTGAAGTGAACGGTATTTGGGGCGGCTATATTGGAGAAGGAGCCAAAACCGTGCTTCCTTCAAAGGCCTATGCCAAAATTTCGATGCGGTTGATTCCCAACCAAAAGTCGGATGAGATCACCAATTTGTTTGCAGAACATTTCAAATCTATTGCTCCAAAAGGTGTGAAAGTAAAGGTAACTCCTCACCATGGCGGAGAAGCTGCCATCACTCCTACCGATTCAGTGGCTTTTAAGGCGGCTTCCAGAGCCATAGAAACTACCTATGGCAAAAAGCCCATTCCAACTTTTGGCGGAGGTAGCATTCCCATCGTGGCCATGTTTGAAAAAGAACTGGGGGTTAAGACTGTTCTTATGGGTTTTGGACTCGATAGCGATGCCATTCATTCGCCAAACGAGCATTTTGGCTTATTTAATTTTTATAAAGGAATTGAAACCATCCCTTACTTCTATAAATATTATGCCGAAATGATGGGATAATTTCTTTGGGTATGAGTGCCAACTAAAACTGAATTGGCGAGAACTTTTTAAACAGAAAAAAGAATAGTCGGAACTCCATCATTGGGAATCAGCTACCCGGCAACTTTTAAAATTATTCTAAAGGTTGTGCCTTTATTATAGATGGATTCCTTTACATGGATATGGCCTTTATGGTAATTTTCTATAATCCGCTTTACAAAGGAGAGCCCAAGCCCCCACCCTCTTTTTTTGGTGGTGAATCCGGGTTTAAAAATCGACTTGAACCTATTGTTTGGAATGCCTTTTCCGGTATCTGAAATATCAAGAACAACCGTCAAACCCTTTAAAAAAATATCATAACTAATGGTACCTACCCCATCCATGGCGTCAATGGCATTTTTGGTCAGATTTTCAATTGCCCATGCAAAGAGATGTGAATTTAAGCTGACAGAAACAGGTTTATTTAAATGATTGTTCAATTTGAATGCCACCAGTTTGGAGGTTCTGCTCTGCAGGTAATCTATGGAAGATTTCAATTCTTCCACGAAATCAAGTGGTTCAAGTTTTGGGTCGGAACCAATTTTTGAAAATCTTTCGGTAATGATCTCCAAACGTTCCACATCCTTCTCCATTTCCTTAAGCAATTCTTTATTTGAGGCTTCATCTTCCTTGCTTAGTTGAATCCAGGCCATAAGGGAAGAGAGCGGAGTTCCCAACTGATGGGCGGTTTCTTTACTCATACCCACCCAGACCAAATTTTGCTCCGAGCGTCTGGAGTAACTAAAGGCCAGATAACTAATCACTAAAAAGAAGGAAATGATGAGCAGTTGAATAAAAGGAAAATACTTCAAACGGGTTAATATTTCCGAGTCGAGGTAAAATACCTTTACATTTTGTCCTTCATAATAGTTCAAAATAATGGGGTCATGGGCCGATTTCATTTTTTCCTTAATCCGAATCAGGTATTGCGGATCTCGTGCCGCGGCCATAGAATCGAGGTTTCTCCAACTGGTTACATTTTCTTTTTCATCGGTCAACATCACAGGAATTGTGGTATTTTGACTCACAATTTCAAGAAGAAAGGTCAAATCAACCGAAAAATCGCTTGAGGCCAATTGAGCGGTGGCCTTGGCCCAGATTTCAATTTTCAATTTTTCTTCCTTCTCCATTTTCGTCGCCAGTGTATTGGTATACCATAGCGACACCACCCCAATTATGATGGCCAGCAAGAGCAAAACCGGTTTTATGATTCGGTTAAATCGGTATGAATTCATTTGACCATTCAAAAATAGGTAATATGGATATAGGATGTTAAGGTTACCAATTCAGACTTTTTTCACGACTTTTGCCGGGCTCAATTGCTCAAACTTTGAAACTTTCATTTCATATAAATCGAGAAGTCTATTCCTTCGAAACCTCCAAAGCGCTCGACCTTTCTCTGGGAGTAAAACGGGATTCTAAGGGCGTAAATTGTTTTCATACCAATCGCCCAAGCTTCTCTCCCTTTTCTATAGGCAGTTTTACCGGCAATGTAGCCCTTGGCGGAGCATGCAATGTTGACGTGGTCACTCTCACGCCTCACGGCAACGGCACCCATACCGAATGCATCGGTCACATCACGGCGAAGCAAGAATATGTCAGCAACGTTTTACAACAGGGCTTAATGCTTGCTCAACTCATAAGCATTGAACCCAAAACCGTTGGTGGCGACCAAATCATAGGATTGAGCCAGATGGAGCCTCTCTTAAAAATATCCGGCATCGAAGCGTTGATAATCAGAACTTTGCCGAATTCCGACGCAAAAAGAAGCATGGATTATTCGGGCCAAAATCCTGCCTATTTTGAACCCGAACTGATGGCATTTATGCATAAAATGGGTATTCTCCATTTCCTGTGTGATGTTCCATCGGTCGACAGAGAAGAAGACGGAGGACGTCTTTTGGCCCACAAGGCCTTTTTCGGATTACCGGACCATCCCAGACCCATGGCCACCATTACCGAAATGATTTACGCTCCTTCAGAGATTGAAGATGGACTCTATCTCATGGACCTGCAAATATTTTCCTTTGAATCGGATGCAGTTCCCAGTCGTCCGTTGCTCTACAAACTGAATAAAGAAGATTCAAATTCAAACTAAGCGCCCTCATTCATTGAATATAAAGACCTTTCCAGAGCAATTTTATTATTTAGTTTCAGCAAGCTACAGTTTTATTCTGAATGCTATTCCATCTAAAAAGCCCCTAAGGAGTATACTCATTATTAAACTGGATGAAATCGGGGATATGGTTTATGCCCTGCATGTTTTTGAGAAAATAAAAGCAGAATATCCTGATGCTGAAATCACAGTGCTTTGTAAGGCGTTTGTTGCCCCATTGCTACTCCACAATCCGGCCATTTCAAGCATTATTTTTGAAATCCCGTTTAAAAGAAAATACGATGCAATTGTAGAATTAAGAGGAAATTGGCGAACGCTTTGGTATGCGATGGTAAAATCGCCATTGCTGAGATTGGAAAGAGGAAAAGTGCGAATGCTGAACAAGTTTAACGGGGGGCAGAAACATGAGACCGAGACCAATTCTAAAATTATTCAAACTCTTTTAATCCAAAAAAGTATACCCATAACGCCTAAAGTTTATTTTAGTGCCGAAACCCAAACCAAGGTAGAACACTATTTGGAGTCAAACCATTTAACCGCTTTTGCGGTAATACATTGCGGAGCAAGAAAAAAACTGAGGCAATGGCCGGCAAAAAATTACGCAGCACTTATCAAAATCCTCCATACGAAGTATAATTTTTCAGTGGTTTTTACAGGAACCTCTGAAGACGAGAAGGATATAGAGGAGGTCATGTCGCTCATCTCTGGCAAAGCGCTCATCTGTACACGGGAATTTAATTTAAACGAGTTGGCCTATTTCATGCAAAAGGCCGGTTTATTTATTGGCAATGAAAGCGGCCCTTTGCACATTGCCGCTGTAATGAACACCCCTGCCGTAGGAATTTTTGGTCCCGGGGTTCCTGAGGTTTTTTACCCCTTGGGCAAACGTTCAAGAGTGGTTCACCATATACTTCCCTGCAATCCATGCGATCAGGTGCATTGCATAAGACCTGAGAATCCCTGTATTGAATTGGCAACGGTTATGGAAGTTGAAGAAAAAATTTCAGAAATTATACCTGTTTGAAGTCATGGAATTAATGGCGTACTTTGAAAACTTAAAAATAAATGTATGAGAAAACTTTTTTTATTGCCTTCAATCATCCTATGGGTTGCTGTTGGATGTACAGGAAAAATGGCCAAACAAAACTCAACTAATATGCAAAAGTCAGACTCCATTCATGCCAACGAGACAGAAGATTCAACCCAATGGGATACTGCCACCTTTGGTGCCGGCTGTTTTTGGTGTGTTGAAGCTATTTTTTTAGAAGTTAAAGGTGTAAAAAGTGTGAGATCAGGATATTCGGGGGGAACGGTAAAAGACCCAACGTACGAACAAATCACCACCGGTAATACCGGACATGCCGAAGTTACCCGAATCGTGTACGACCCAAAAGTGACGACGTTTAAAGAATTATTGGAAGTTTTCTGGGAAATACACGATCCCACCAGCTTAAATAAGCAAGGAAGCGATGTGGGCACACAGTACCGAAGCGCTGTGTTCTATCACAATGAGAAACAAAAAGAAGAGGCTGAATTTTACAAACAAAGGCTGATTGATGAAAAAGCATATGCAAAACCCATCGTAACAGAAATAGTAAAAGTAGGTGAGTTCTATAAGGCCGAAGACTACCATCAGGATTACTACACCAATAACAGCAATCAAACTTATTGCGTTTATGTTATCCGCCCGAAGCTTGATAAATTCAGAAAGGCATTTAAAGACAAATTAAAATAAGCTGTGTTTGCCAATTACGTTTATACGGTTGCCGAAAGGTTTCTAAACTATGTAAAAATAGACACCCAATCCGATCCGGAATCGCCTGCTTATCCGTCGACAGAGAAACAGAAAAATTTAGGGGAATTATTGGTCAGGGAGCTTATCGCCATGGGAATTTCCGATGCCCATTTAGACGAGTTTGGGTATGTTTACGCCACCCTCGAATCGAATACCACAAAATCTGTCCCTGTAATTTGTTTCTGCTCTCACATGGATACTTCCCCCGATTGCAGTGGACGGGATGTAAGACCGATCGTACATAAAAACTACATGGGTGGAAGTCTGTATTTTTCTGAGGATTCTAATCTTGAACTGAGCCCTACTGCCCATCCCGATTTGATGAACCAAGTGGGCAACGACATCATCACCGCTGATGGACGCACGCTCCTAGGTGCTGACAACAAGGCCGGTCTGGCTGAAATCATGGATGCCGTTCACTATCTCATTGCACACCCTGACATAAAGCATGGCAAAATCAGAATTTTATTTACACCCGATGAAGAAATTGGTCGTGGAGTTGATAAGGTCGATATGAAAAAACTTGGAGCCGACTTTGGCTACACCATGGATGGAGAATCGGCCGGCCATATAGAAGACGAAACTTTCAGCGCCGACGGAGCCACCTTGATTGTGAAAGGGGTTTCTACACATCCCGGCTTTGCCAAAAATAAAATGGAAAGCGCCATTAAAATCGCCTCCGAAATTATAGACCGTCTTCCCAAGGACAGGCTTTCTCCTGAAACCACTGAGAAAAGACAGGGGTTTGTGCATCCTACCTCTATAAGCGGGCAGATAGAAGAAGCTCAAATTAAATTTATTATCAGAGGATTTGATAATCAAACCTTAGTCGACAATGCAAACGAAATAAGAGCCATAGCTGAGCGTGTGATTAAAAATTACCCTCATTCTTCCTTTGAATTTACAACCTATGAGCAGTACCGAAACATGAAGGAAGTATTGCTTCAATATCCTCATGTAGTGGAGTATGCAAAAGAAGCCATTCAACGCACAGGGCTTCAACCCATTACCGAGAGTATAAGAGGAGGAACAGATGGTTCGAGACTTTCCTTCATGGGTTTACCCTGTCCAAATATTTTTGCAGGCGAACACGCCTTTCATTCAAAACTTGAGTGGGTTTCTATTCAGGATATGCAAAAAGCCGTTCAAACCATTGTTCATTTGAGCATGATTTGGGAAGAAAAGTCTTAGGTGCTTAAATCGCTGCCGGATTTAAAAAAAACAGCATTTGCCGAATTATTATTTGAAACTATGCGCATTAGCCAAGGCTAATTCATAAATTTGCCCCATTATGAATCCCCTGGAACTCAGAGAAAGAACCAAAATATTAGGTCAAACTTGCACTAAATTGGCCCTGTTGTTGCCAAGTGACAATATCATTGCGGTTCATCTCCGAAGTGAATTGTTGTCGGTTGCTATTGACCTGCCATCAAAAACCCGTGGTTTGTTGATCGGACAATCCACTGCCAACTTTGTAAAAAAACTGAGTGAATGTTCAGAGCAAGCCGACCGATGCGGCTATATTTTGGAATTTATCAGCGATGAAAAAATGATGGAAGACAAGTTGATAAATCCACTCATTGAGGAATGCAACGATTTAATTCAATTGTTTTACAGTGCCTTTAAAACGGTTAAGGATAAAATTGAATAAGCGGTCTGAATGCATGTTCAATGCTTAAAAAACTTGATTGGTATATAATAAAGAGTTTCATGGTCACCTTTGTGGTGGCTTTGGGATTATTTACTTTAATCATCATCATTTTTGACATTTCTGAAAAGCTCGATGATTTTGTAGAAAAAAAGGCACCCTTATCAGCCATAGTCAAGGGGTACTATTTAAATTTTATCCCATTCATTTTAAATTTATTCAGTCCGTTTTTTGTATTCCTAACGGTTATTTTCTTCACTTCAAAACTCGCCGGCAGGTCAGAAATAGTGGCCATGCTCGCCTCAGGATTATCTTACAATCGTTTTTTGAGACCCTATATTCTTGTCGCCTTATTTTTCGGGCTTCTTTCATTTTGGTTGAATGCATGGGTGATTCCACGCAGCGATAAAAAACGGGTTGAATTTGAAAGCCGATACATACGAAACACTAGCGACGAGTATGAGGAAAACATCATTAGACAAATCAAGCCCGGGGTAGTGATGTCCTTAGGTAGTTTTAACCGAATGGACAGTTCCGGTTTTAATTTAAACATCGAGTGGATTGAGAAGGGCAGAATTGTAAAGAAGTTAAGTGCCGAACGGATCAATTGGTTCAGACCAAAAAAGAAATGGCGCATTTTAAATTACCGCTATCGCATCATAGAGACTTCGGGCAATGAAAAAATCTTTCTGGGTGAATTTCAGGACACCATGATACCCTTTACCCCAAATGATTTTTTCAGGCGCGACGAAGACGTGCAGTCCTTTGATATGAGAGAGCTCAATACCTATATTGAACTTGAACAAATGCGTGGAACCGGCAGGGCCTTTTTCTACATTACAGAAAAGTACCGGCGTTATGCGGCTCCCTTTTCCATTTTGTTACTTACCTTTATTGGCGTGTGTGTCTCGAGTTCAAAAAAGAGAGGAGGAATAGGTGTGAATTTGGCCGTTGGACTGTTTGTGAGTTTTGCCTACCTCTTTATTATTCAATGGTTTATATCCTATGGCTCCACCGGCGATATGGCTCCTATATTGGCAGTATGGTTACCCAATTTTCTGTTCATGCCGGTAGCGTTCTATTTTTATTTAAGTGCTCAAAAATGATATTAAGGTTTACATTCCTTGGTTTATTATCGCTTATAGCGACGGCATTATATGCTCAAAATATTTTTGTAGACCCAACGCATCAAAAAATCTGGGAAGCCAAGGACCGAAGTGACACATACTATACTTTGAAAATTTTAAAGAGCGGGACTCAACAGCAAAAAATCCTCGCCTTAAAAGGCTTGTACAGCTGGCATGACAGCATGTTTAGAAAACCCCTGAGCCGGATGGCAAAAAAGGGAAAAGAGGAGCTAAAAATTGGTGCTTTGGAGGCCATCGGGCAAAGCAGAGATTCTTTTTACATTCGGTTTTTGTATAAGGTGATTCGAAGAGGGGCTTCGCAAAATGTTAAGGAAGCTGCCCTCGTTGCCTTTGGTAAGTGTATCACTAAGTCAAAAATTAAACTCTTGCACTCTATTAAAAATACCGACCAGCCGGGATATGCTGAAGGTATGTATAGGGCTTTACTGAAGGGGGTTGCCGATTCCATACTCACCACTAGGGTTTGCCAATCTTTAATGGGTGCATATGCTGGAAATAAGTTTTATGCCTCCTGGTATTTAGGCAGAACCGGCTTTAAAATGTCGGATGAAAACACCGTCGTCATTTATGAAAATTTAATGCAAGGCCTCAAGTCAAATAAGATAAGTTCAGAGCTGAGTATACCGCTTATACTCGCTGTTGGAAAATCAAATTGGGCCGGCAAAGATTCTGCACTTCGCGAGCTTTACCGTTATTTTTTAAATGTTCCAAACAAAAAAAAACCTGCGGAAGATTGCCTCAATATGGTTTCGGTTTTCAGAGCTCTCGGACTGCAACAGAAACCAGCATTTGCATCTGATTTGAATCCCTCCCCTCTTCTTCGTTATCCTTCCTTTCAGATGGCGTATAGTGAATTGCTAAACAAGGATTGCAGTATTTTAAACTCCAATACTCTATTTACGTACAATCCGGCCATTGTAAATATTTTAAAAAACACTAGCTGCCCTAAGAACCGTGTTCATCTTCAGGAAACTAAAAATTTATATGGTGAGATCTGGAAAATTAGTTTATTGGAAACTTCCTATGCCAATTATCCTCAACTCAATCAAATGCTCATGCAAACCGAGGTTCCGGCTATTAAATCAGCGGCCACCGAAGCTCTGATCAATTGCCGTAACTTGAAGGGATTTCCTGAATACCTTGAATCAGACTTTGTAGAAACTATGGAATTATTGATTAAGGATGGCGACGAAGGGGTTTTGAGCATAATTGCCAACGCCATACTTGACAAAAAGATAAAGGCCGAAGAGAGTTACACTGCCCTATTCGCCGAAGCTCAAAAAAAATTAAAATTACCAATTGAAATGGAGGCATTTATTGACATTGCAAAAGTGCTCGCCAAAATACAAAACATCCCCTATAAGAAACCATTACCTGAGTGGAACCATCCCATAGAATGGGATTACGTGAGCGGAATTGACGCAAAACAAAAAATAAAAGTTATCACGTCTAAGGGAGACTTCGTTATACAACTGAATGTCAACAGAGCACCCGGCTCGGTGAGTTCCATTCTAAAATTGGTAGAATCGGGATTTTACGACGGCAAATATTTCCACCGGCTGGTGCCAAACTTTGTAATTCAAGGGGGATGCCCTCGGGGAGATGGTTTTGGAGGAGCTGAATACAGCATCAGGAGTGAGTTTTCTAATTTAAAATACAGCGAAGGCGCCGTAGGTTTAGCCTCTTCGGGCCCTGACACAGAAAGTTGCCAATGGTTTGTTACCCACTGCCCTACTCCGCATCTCGATGGTCGCTATACCATTATAGGTTATGTAGTTGAAGGCATGGAAGTTATACAAAATTTAGGCGTTGGGGACCAAATGATAAAGGTAATTAAGCTTTAAAGCCTACTTAGCGTAACATTTAAAAACAAATGAGTGTCAAAAAATCGAGTGAGCTTCAGTGTTCATCAAATTATTTGACCGAAAAAATTAACTTCGCGCAAAATATGAAAGCATTTCGACTCCTTATATTCAGCATTGGCTATGGTGTTTTACAGCTTGCCTTGGTCAACCTTAAGTCGCAAAGCCCTAAAAAAGTGACGGAGAACCCTGGCTGGCAAGAGCAATACAGCGCCATGAAACCGTTGGATGAATCCCTCAATTACATGAAACTGAGGGCCAGTTGGAAAAAGCATGACCTTTTGTATAAAAAGGCTTCAGGTGCTTTGGAGTCCATAAGCGAAGTTGGACCTTTTGATGTAGCAGGAAGAGTAAGAGCCTTGCTCATTGATGCTGCTGACAGCAGCAGGATTTTTGCAGGAGGAATTTCCGGAGGTTTGTGGGTGAGTGAAAATGCAGGAAAAACCTGGAAACCCATTGCAGATCAAAACCAGTCTTTGGCCGTAAGTTGTATCACTCAAAATCCCTTTAATCCCAGTGAAATTTATTATGGCACAGGTGAAGGAACCGGTAATTCAGCCGATTTGGAAGGAGGCGGCATTTTTAAGTCGAGTGATGGGGGTAAAACCTTTTTGCCGCTGGTTGCTTCACAGTCTGTTGCGGCATTTAAAGTCATTTGGGACATCGAGTATTCAAAAAGCGACGTCAATACCTTTTACATTGGAACTGCCTCAGGGCTCTATCGCACAACCAATAACGGTGCTTCGTTCAAAAATATTTATTCTGCCACGAAAGGATTTCATGAGATATTGACCTATCCGGATGGCAGGGTTTGGGCAGCCCTCGATGGCGCAGGAATTTTAGATGGAAAGGAAGACACTGCAGGAATTGTGTTTAGCAAGTTTACCAGCACCTTACCTACTAGTGGCATCGGGCGTATTAGCATGGCTTATTGTAAAAAATTTCCAAGTGTTGCCTATTGTCAATTTATGAATAGCGGCAGCACGGCACTGGTAGGCTTATATAAAACTTCCGATCACGGAAAAACCTGGAAAAAGTTAAGCACCCCAACGACTACCGGTGTTTATTCCTGGGCCTGGTATTGTCTTGGAACAGGGGTAAGCCCTGTGGATTCTAACTTTGTTTGCTTGTTATCCGTTAAAGCACTTGCAAGCGCCAATGGAGGCAGCAGCTGGACCGAAATGAATTATAGTCATGCCGATTATCACAGCAGCGCTTTCTATCCCGCCGGTAAAAATATGCTCATTGGAAACGATGGCGGCGTATACAATTACAGCGTTAAAAACTTTACCTCTGCTGAGGTTTCTCTAAATAACGGGCTTAACATCACCCAATTTTATACCGGCAATTACGATGAGAATAACAGTACCAAATTTATCGGAGGAACTCAGGATAATGGTACGCATCTTTTTAATGGATCTGCGTTTGTGAAGGCCTACGGCGGAGATGGCGCTCATTGTGCCTTTTCATCCACCTCACCTTATTACCTTTACGTATCCTCACAAAACGGGGAAATCAGGCGATTGAATCAGAATTTAGGAGGGGAAGTGAACATTAAGCCCAGCGGAACCTATTCTTTCTGGTTTATTAATCCTTTTGAAGTAAACCGAAAGGATGGCAACCAGGTATATGTCTTGTCAAAAACACGGATACTTGTTTCAACCAATGCCGGAGGTACCTGGTCCAATTTAAGCAACAACCTGAATAAAACAGTGCTAAGTTTAGGAGTAAGCTACGAAAAAAACCCCACGGTTTATTTCGGAGGAGGAGGAACAACCCTTTACAGAGCGACTAAAGCCTCTACTACCACCTTGCAGGAATTTGATCTTACTTCTACATCTCCTACCCTGGCTAAAGCATCTGTAATCAATTGCATCAAAGTAAATTATCAAAACCCGTCGACCGTTTATCTTTCGATGTCGGATGTTAATACGAAACCACGTGTTTGGAAATTAAATGGCGCTTTAGGGAATACACCTACATGGAAAAACATCAGTGGCAACTTGCCGGCCTCATTACCCGTAAACTGCGTTGAGATAAATCCCCAGGACAGCAACATGATGCTGGCCGGAACAGATTTTGGATTGTACAGCAGTTCGAATGGAGGAGATTCCTGGAGCAAAGAAGAGTCGGTTCCTAATGTGGCCATTTTTAAGTTGGTATCTCATCCTTCAAACGGCCGGGTTTACATTTTCACCCATGGTCGTGGGATTTTCAAATCCCAATTTAAAAACTTTGTCTCAAGCGGAGCCACGCCATCAATCCCTAAGGCCAAACTCAAGGTGCACTTTAATAACCCGGTTCAAAATTTTCTAAATCTGTCGTTGCCTGAATATAATGCATCCGACAACTTCACCATTCAACTCTTAAGTTCCAAAGGACAACTTGTTAGGGAACTGTTTCCGACTAGAGGTTTATCATTTGACTTATCAGATCTTAATTCCGGATTATATTTTATAAGACTGGATTTAAACGGTCAATCTACCGTTTTAAAAATGATTAAAAATTAAGCAGGAGTCGAGTTAAGACCTAGGATGAACTCATCATCGTTTTGACGAATCCTAAAATAGGGCCTGCTGAAAAACACTTTAAAGCTTGATAGGAGTGGATTCATAAAAACTTTTATTTCTTTTAAAGCAAGATAAAATTAGTGCTGTATTGAAATGTCGTGCCTTGAATGCCTTCACGAGGACGTTAGTTCATTGCACATGCATTACTTCGGCGGCTGCAGCTTGAAGTACGTCAATGTACATCTGCGCTTTGCCGCCTTGTCCTGCACGCACACTGAACTTTTTCAGAAGGCCCTAAAATACTGAAAAATAAAAAATGTATTTTCGCCCAGCCATGATAAGGCTTTCAATCTTTTTATATTTTTTTATTCACGCCAGCGCCATGCAAGGAGCCGTACAGTATTTTGTTTCATTTCCCAAACCTGAAACCCACTATATCCATGTAGAAATTGAAATTGACAATCCCGGAAGTAGCACACATGAATTTGTGATGCCGGTATGGACTCCAGGTTCTTATAAGGTTCGGGAATTCTCTCGAAACGTTGTTGAGTTCGGGTTGATGAGTGGAGGGCAGTCCTTTGTCAAAAAAAATAAAAATACCTGGTCGGTTCAGGCCATAAAAGGCAGTAAAAAGCTTCGCATTTTTTATGAAGTTTATGCCTTTGAATATACGGTAAGAACAAGTTATTTAGATCAATTTCAGGCCTTTGTTCATGGAGTCAGTACGTTCATGTATGTCGAAGGCATGCAAAAATTGCCATGCAAGATAGCGTTTGATGTACCTCCGGCATGGAAACAAATTACCGTTGCGCTCCCAAAAGATGGAAAATCCGGTTTCCTGGCCGAAAACTATGATTTGCTGGCTGACAGCCCCTTTGCTCTGGGTAACCATGCTGTGATTGAATTTATAGCAGCCGGCGTTCAACATAGGATTGCCATGTTGGGAGAGGGAAATTATGACGCCGAAAAGTTAAAAGCCGATTTTACAAAAATCATCGAAAAAGAATTTCAGATGTTTAAAGTGCACCCCAGTCCTGAATATGTTATATTTATACAAAACGTAGAGTCCGGAGGCGGGGGGTTAGAACATTTAAACAGCCAAACTTCGGTCATTCAGCGATGGGCTTATACCAATGAAACCAAGTATAAGTCGTTCTTAGGATTGTTTGCACATGAGTATTTTCACTTATGGAATGTTAAACGAATCAGACCCATTGAATTGGGCCCTTTTGACTATACACAGGAAACTTACACGACAATGCTCTGGATTGCCGAAGGATTTACGGCATATTACGACGACTTATTTTTGAAACGCTGTGCTTTATACAAGGATGACGAGTATTTGGCCATCGTCGCCTCCGCCATTTCAAGGATTGAAAACCTGCCTGGGAACAAAGTCCAATCTTTGGCCATGAGCAGTTTCGACGCCTGGATAAAATTTTATATAACGGATGAAAATAGCGACAACAGCAGCATAAGTTATTATCAAAAAGGGATGCTCGCTGCCATGCTTATCGATTTGGAAATCATAAACCGAACCAATGGTACCAAGAAGTTGGATGACGTGATGCAATACCTCTACAATGAATATTATGTGAAGAAGAAAAGAGGATTTACTGAAAATGAATTTGCAGAAAGTTTGGAAACAGTAAGTGGCACCTCGTTCAAGGACATGCTCGACAGCGTAGTATATACCACCAAGCCTATCGATTACGAAAAATATTTTCACTATGTAGGCTTGGAGTTAAAAAATCCTAAAAGCGGTAAATGGAGCCTGGGAATACAAGTAAAAAATGAAAACGGCAAACAGATTATTAAATATGTGGAAATTGGTGGCCCTGCCTCCGTGGCCGGGCTAAGTGTGAACGATGAAATAATTGGAGTGGGTGGTTATAGGTTTAATGGCGATATGGATGAACTGGGGCTCAGGTTAAAAGACGGTGTTAAGGTCGATCTCCTTATAAGTCGGATGGGACACATCGTAACTATTCCGGTGCAGGCGCAAAAAGATCTTCAGGTGAATTATAAATTATCAAAAACATCAAAGCCAAGTGAGCAGCAACAGAAGTTGCTTGATTTCTGGTTAAAATAAATCCTTCATTCCATGAAATTTACAGGCAACATCCGCAAAATGAGCACTTCGCTCGATCAAAACTCAGGCCATTTGGCGCATTACCATTTGCCTTTGTTCGATAACCTGGAACCTCAGCATCGGATTGATATGAATGCTTTGATAGGCCAACCTATACGATTGACTTTTGAAAACGCTATCCATTGTGTGATAAGCGGAAAAAAAATAAAAAAGACCTTTGGGGATGGAATGAGTTATGAGGCCTTTATGAATGCACCGGAAGCCTCGCCCAGCATTATTCGCCCTGAGTTAAGCCGCATACATGAAGGCATCGCCCTGAGAGACTACGATTGGGAAATGGCCCATCATATGCAGCCCCATGTGGCCTATTTAAGCAATACCAGCGGATTAAAAATAGGCGTTACCCGAAGCACACAAATTCCAACGCGATGGATTGATCAAGGGGCATGCCAGGCCATCGTTATAGCAGAAACACCCTATCGTCAGGCCTCTGGCTTGGTAGAGGTGGCTTTAAAACAACATTTGGCAGACAAAACCAATTGGCAACAAATGCTCAAATCTGATGGTATGCCTTTGGATTTGAAAAAAGAAAAGCTTCATTTCACTTCCCTTTTGCCGGATGATTTGCAACAGTGGGTTGCAAAGGAATCAGAAACACAGGAAATAAAATTTCCGGTACTGAAATATCCTGAAAAGATAAAGAGCCTTAAACTCGATACAAATCCTGAAGTGGATGGAATTTTAATGGGAATTAAGGGACAGTATTGGATATTTGACAATCAGGTCCTCAATATCAGATCGCACAGTGGATATAGGGTAAGTCTTGAATATTAATACCCTACTCTGGTCATGATGAGTGGGGGTTTATACCTCCAGGTGACGAGCAATAGCACAGTAGCGGCAGCAGCAAGTCCGGCAGCTATAAAGAAAGTAAAACTTATATTCTCAATTTTATTCTGATACATTTCAGCCGATAAAAAAGACCCTACACCCACGCCCACTTCAAGTGCAATAAAGAGAGTCGATATCGCTCTTCCTTTGTTAGTTGGATTTCCCCAGTCCGTAACCCAGGCAAATATGGTTGGGTTGTTCATCCCATTGGCCAGTCCAATAACGCAGGAGGCAAGATAGAGGCTATTTAAACTATCGGCTCGAGCCATCAAGACGAGACCGAAGACCAAGCTCACCAATCCAAATATCATGGCCGTTTTGCGTCCGTATCGGTCAGAAAATTTGCCTGCCACCACCCTAATGAGTACCGATGAAAGCGTCATAATCATGAGAATAGAACCTTTGTTAGGGGCTTTGAGGTGTTCTGCCAAATCAAATCCAATTGTGAGTATGGTACCGAATGAGAAAACCATCAAAAACATGACAATGGCAGGCAGCCAAACCCGTTTCTCAGCCAAATCCTCTTTTCTAAGGTTCAGCATTTTTAACTTAAACGATACGTTGTGTGTCAATGTTTCCTTTATTCTCCAAAAAATAAGCGCTGAAATGGCTGCCAAAAAAGAGGCTGTAAGAAACATGGCATTGACACTGTACTGTTTGGTGAGGTAACTACCAAGTAAAGGCCCTAAACCTGCGCCAACATTATTCATCACACCTAAAAAACCCATGGCCTCACCTCTCTTTTCATCGGGCACGATGTCGCTGATGTAGGCCGTGGTTCCGGTAGAATTAAATCCAATGGTAAGACCGTGAATAAAGCGCAGTAGCAAAAATCCAAACACTGTAGGGACCACCACGTAGAGTGTATTGGTCAAGATGGCGATGAGGGTTCCTACCATGATGACAGGAATTCTGCCAATGGTATCGGCAAGACGGCCGCTAAACGGGCGGGCGATGCAGGCTGATAGTGTAAAGAGTCCAATGATAGCTCCTTTGTAATCGGAGCCTCCCATCGCATCGAGATAAGATGGTAATTCGGGAAGAATCATATTCATCCCTCCAAAAAACAAAAGCGACCCGAAAGTCATTTTGAAAAAAAGAGGCGTATAAAGAGAATTCTTCAATATATAAAAAAAGCACCTGAAGGTGCTTTATGATTCGATTTTTTTAATTCAGATTTTCCTTTACGTAGGATTTACCGTCCCAATAACCGAGATAATCGCTTCCCTGGGAACTTCTTCTCAATAAAAACATGGCTTCACTTTTTGAATCCCTGCTTACTAAAACATTGCTAACTGTGCCTAAATGAGGGTTTTTTACAACCACGTTTACGTAGTATGCTTTTCTTTTTTCAACCGGCTTAGTTGAAGGCCTCCCCACTTTACCTTTTTCATCTATAACTTTTGCCATAACTTCTTGTATTATATTCTTCTCTTAAAATTGTTAGTATTCCTAATCTTTAATATTCGTCAAACGTATAATTATAACGTTTTGTTTGCAAAAATCTTACCAAATTTTTATTCATAACTTATACACATACAAATTCTGACTTATTTATGATGGTATTTCTCATTTTTCAAAATGCTTAAGCCTCTGTATAACTGCTCGGAGAATATAAGCCTTACCATCTGATGCGAAAAAGTCATGCTTGACAGTGAAATTCTGTCATGGCATCTGTTTAAGAGGCGGTCATGTATGCCAAAAGCGCCACCCACAATAAATACGATTGACTTTACACCCAGGTTCATTTTTTTTTGCAGGTACTCCGAAAAATCTACAGAACCCAACTGTTTACCCTTTTCATCGAGTGCAACCGGGCTGTCTTCCTTTTCAAGGCGTTTTTCAAATTCTATACATTCGGCCAGCTTTAATTTCTCTTCAGTCCAACCAGCTTTGTTTTTAATGTTTGGGAGTTCTATGATTTCGAAAGGGATATAGTGGGCCAATCGTTTTTTGTATTCCTCAATTCCATTTATCAACCAATCGCTTTGAGTAGGCCCTATCACCAAAAGCTTTACTTTCAAATTTTATTTTTTTAAAATATCCATAATGGCCTGCAGGCTTGGCGAAAGAATTATTTCAATTCTTCTGTTTTTAGCCCTGGCCTCTTTTGAATCGTGGGAATCGACGGGGAAGTATTGTCCACGTCCGGCAGGTATGATTTTTTTCGGATCAATTTTACCTTCGTTGATCATGATTCTTGTGATGGCAGTTGCCCGAAGCACACTCAAATCCCAATTGTCTTCAAATCGCGCCGTTTTTATAGGTACATTATCGGTATGACCTTCTATGAGAATATCGAAATCGGTGCTTCCTTTAAGGGTCTCACAGAGTTTTAGTAAGGCTTTTCTTCCGTTGGGATCTACATCCACTTTCCCTGACTGAAACAAAAGTTTCTCGTCGACCGACACGTAAACTTTTCCGTCCTTGGAGGTAACGGTTAAGCCACTTTCCTTATAGCCCAAAAGCGCATTGGTCAAAGTTTCCTTTAGCTTATTTACACTTTCGTCTTTTTGTTTAACCAACAGTTCAAGTTCTTTCACCCTCGCTTCTCTGTCCTTTAGGCTTTTTTCGATGGTGGAAACCTCGGCACCTAACTTTCTGGTTTCTTCCTCTTTTCGAATCAGACTGGCTTCCTTTTCATTGAGTTCGAGTTCTCTTTTGGCAAGTTTAGCTTCAAGTTCTCTCAAGCTCTTCTTTAATTCATCCTTGGTCATGAGTTCAGAGGCCAAACGCTTTTCGTAGGTGATGGTTAATTCATCATAGGCTTTTTTAACGCGTGCGTGCAGACTTTCTATTTCCTTGAAGTCCTCCCCAAGTTTTCTATAATCTTCGGCCAGTTCACCATTCGACTTTAATAAATTCTCGTATTGGGTACTTACCTTGAGGTAGAGGGAGTCCAGATTTATTTTTTCAGAATTTAAAGTTTCATATTTAGATTCCAGATCGGCAAACTTGCGCTGAGGAACACAGGCAACTAAACTAAGAAAGGCCGCTATGATCAGGATATTTTTAAACATATTTTAACAATTAGAGTATAATTTCTTCATCGTGACTATCAAAAATATGAAATTCTCCATAATGTAAAGCAGGATCGGCAACAAGTTTTACCTTTATTTTATACTCAAAGAGCCATTTTATTCTGCGGGAAATCAATCCCCTTGTAAAGTAGGCGGCAAGAAAAGGATGGGTAACCAATTTCACTTTTTTGATATTCAGACTATGGGCAAGGTATTTAACCGACGATTCGATGTCGTCTTCAATATTTTGTGACGAACTTACATAACCCGAACCCTTGCACATGGGGCATTTTTCCTCCGTTGCGATATTGGTTTCAGGTCTTACCCTTTCACGGGTCAGTTGCACAAGGCAAAATCGACTCATGGGCAATACCGTATGGCTGGCCTTGTCATTTTTCATAGCAGCCACCAGAGCCGAAACTATTTTCTTTTTGTTGGCATTGTCTTTGGTGTCAATAAAATCAATAACAATAATTCCACCCATGTCCCTAAGTTTAACCTGACGTGCAATTTCATTTGCGGCATCGAGGTTTATTTGCAGGGCATTGGTTTCTTGTGAATTTTCCTTGTTGCTGTGCGATCCGCTGTTCACGTCTATAACGTGAAGGGCTTCGGTATGCTCTATCACCAAATAGGCTCCATTTGAAAAAGAAACAGATTTGCCAAAACTGGTTTTAAGCTGTTTGTTTATACCAAAGTGCTCAAACAGGGACACATTGCTTTTGTGCAGTCGAAGATTGCCAATGGCCGGTGAGCGAGAGTTTTGTAAATAATTTTCAATTTGCTTGAAGTTTTCCTGGTCATTGGTATAGATGCCTGTAAGGCCCATACCAAGAAAATCCCGAACCACAGAAATAGAAAAGGAAGGTTCTCCTAAAACCTTATCACCAGGCTTGGCTGTTTTAAGTTGTGCCACCATCCCATTCCAGCGTGCGAGAAGGTCCTCAATGTCTTTTTTGAGTATTTCCTCACTTACATTTTGAGCAGCGGTTCGCACCACTATTCCAAAATTGTCTGGTTTGAGTTCGTGAGTTAAGGCTTTGAGCCTATTGCGCTCTTGTCTTTCAACAATTTTTTTAGAAATGTTGACATGATTAGAGAGCGGGATGAGTATACAATACGAGCCTGCTACCGTAATTTCGGCAGTCACTCTTGGGCCCTTGGATGAAATGGGTTCCTTTAAAATCTGAACGAGAATTTGTTGGTTTCTTTTTAAAACCTCAGAAATATTTCCGGTTTTTAAAGTCTCAGGCTCGAATTGAAATTTTTCGAGTCCATTCCCCCTTAGTCCACCTTGAAATCCCGTTCTGGAAAACTTTGCAAAAGACTTGATATTAGGGCCTAAATCAGAGTAATGCACGAAGGCATCCTTGTCTAAACCTATGTCGAGAAAAGCAGCATTATTGCCCGGCAAAATTTTTCTTACCGTCCCAACAAAAATATCTCCGACTACAACGTGTTTACCTTTCTTTTCCTGATAAAATTCGGTGAGTCTTTTGTCTTGTAAAAAAGCAATTTTTTCATCCTGCGGCGTTACTTCTATATAGAGTTCGTTAGCCACTTTATGAATTATTTATTACTTTTTCTTATGACGATTTTTTCTTAGTCTTTTTTTGCGCTTGTGAGTTGCGATCTTGTGGCGTTTTCTTTTCTTTCCGCTTGGCATAAATATTTTTACTTAATTTGTTGTGTTTCTAACCTTAAAAGCAAATCGGCATACTGCTGATTTTGGGGCTGCAAATGTACTAATTTTTTTAATCGTTTAATAGCAAAATTATATTGGCCACTTTGTAAATCGAGAAGCATTAAATGATGTTGGGTGTTTAGATGGTTCGAATCAATACTTTCGGCTTGTTTGAGCAAGCCAACTCCCTGCATAGGGGCTCCTCCAAAATAAACAATCGAAGTCCCTTTAATTACAAGGGCATTTATGTTCTTATCGTCGATGCTTAACACCCTGTCACAAGCTCTGATGGCATACACTCCATAAACCGACTTATCCCTGTTTGAGTCCATATCATGGGTTCCGGTTTCGAAAAACAGATGGCCTGCTTTTAACAGCAGGGAAGTATCTTTATTCATAATCCCTTTGAGATAAAAGGCGTAAGCCTTAAACAAGTCGATGTTGTTAATTTCCCCTGCTTTTTCAAGCAAATCAATTGCCTCCGGGTTTAAGGAATCCTTTTCAAGACTTTCAAGAGTGGAATTAATCTCGGAGTTAGAACCGGAAAATTCGTGAAGGAGTGAATGGATGTCGACTTTTGTTGTGCCTTCCTTACTTTCCACGATAGGCTTGTCGTACGATGCCTTGTTTGATTTGTAACCGGCTATAAAAATTATCAAAAACAAAAAAGCAATTATTCCGGTGAGGAACAATTGCTTTTTATTATTTTTAAGAAAAGACAAGTTTTACTTATTAATTAAGCAGAAACAGCCTTTGACTTTACTTTTTCGCTTTTCTTGATTTTTTCGATAAACACCTTAGCAGGTTTGAATTTTGGAATAAAATGCTCAGGAATGGTAAGCTGGGTATTTTTGGAAATATTCCTTGCTACTTTTTTCGCACGTTTTTTAAGAATGAAGCTTCCAAAACCTCTAAAATAAACATTGTCGCCATCGTTCATCGCGTTTTTGACAACTTTAAAAAAACTCTCAACAGTTTCTTGAACGGCAATTTTCTCAATTCCGGTCTTCTCTGCTATTTCATTGATTACATCTGCTTTGGTCATATCGTTTTATTTTTTAATAGGTCTGCAAACAAACTGAAAAAAATAATAAGAAACAAGCGCAGTAAGCCGCTATATCATTTTTTTTTAAAATTTTTTTGCAGGAGATGCAGAAGGCAAGAATTACATATATCTAATGAGCGTGTCAGACATTAGCAAGTTAATAGAAAGTTTAACGCTTTGGTATAAACTCAATGCCCGAACCATGCCTTGGCGAACCAATAGAGACCCTTATTCCATCTGGCTTTCAGAAATCATTCTTCAGCAAACCCAGGTTGCTCAAGGAACGCCTTACTTCGAAAAATTTTTAAGCAGATTTCCTGAACTTAGAATCTTGGCTGACGCCACTGAAACTGAAGTACTCAAACTTTGGCAAGGACTGGGCTACTATTCCCGCGCCAGAAATTTGCTTTCTGCAGCAAAGTATATTCAGAACGATCTCGGAGGTCACTTTCCGGATACCTATGAAAAACTCAAGCAATTAAAAGGCGTAGGCGATTATACCGCGGCAGCCATAGCATCCATAGCCTTTGGCGAGCAGGTAGCGGTAGTAGATGGCAATGTGGCCAGGGTATTGGCAAGGCTATTTGAGGTTGAAAATCCTATTAACACAGGAAAGGGAAAAAAGATCATCGATGGTTATGCAAAGCTTGTGCTTAACAAAAATAATCCGGCCATGCACAATCAGGCCATGATGGAGTTAGGGTCGCTCATATGCCGACCTGTCAATCCAAAATGTGATGCATGCCCAATTTTTGACCACTGCCTTTCAGCCAAAAATGGCAGTACCCTGCGGTATCCGATAAAGATAAAAAAGAAGAAATCTCAGAAAATGTATTTTCATTTTATCGTGCCCGTACTTCATGAAAATAAAACCTACTTGACCCAACGCACAGAAGTCGGAATTTGGAAAAATATGTACACCTTTCCCTTGGTGATTACCGAAGGTGAGGCAAGCCTGGAAGAGCGCTTGTTGCATATCGAAGCCATCGGCCCAATAACTGAATGGCTGGGTAGTATACACATGACGCACATACTGACTCATAAACACATAGAGGCCCAATTCTCAGTGGTAAGATTAAAAGAAGTCGAACAAATTAAAAAAAAGAATATCTTTGAAGTGGAAATTGAAACTTTCAGAAATCATTATCCGCTCCCGCGTATCATGACTAAGTTTTTGGAAAGTGAGGTTGGAAGCGTATTATTAAAGGAATAATGTCGGTTAATAAGGTTATTTTGCTCGGCAATTTGGGGCGCGACCCGGATGTAAGGTATTTGGAGAACAACAGAGTTGTGACTTCTTTTCCACTGGCAACCAACGAGGTTTATACAGACAGGAAAGGGAACAAAGTTCGGCAAACCGAATGGCATAACATTGAATTATGGGACAGCCTGGCCAAATTGGCCGAAAAATATTTAAAAAAAGGATATACCATTTATCTGGAGGGAAAAATAAGAACAGATCAGTGGACCGATAAAGATGGCATCGCAAGAAGTCAAAAGAAAATAAGGGGGATGAACATTACCATCGTAAACAAAGATAGAAACAAAAGTGAAACCGACACGCAGCAGGAAGAAGGAAAATCAGACGATATTTCAGATGGATTTACCGAAACCTTTGGGGAAGATAATTACAACGATACCACGCCTGTTGAATAACCAAACAATTTAAGAAATCATTGGACCCTGAACCGCAAAGTCTAGTAGCACAATCCTTCTTGAACCCTCACTGGGCCGACAATCCTGGATTGCTTATTCTTTTTTTGGTCGTCATATTAATCATGTTGGGTATCTCAACCATTACGTCGGCAGCCGAAAATGCATTTTTCTCCTTAACTCCTTCTGATATTTCAGAGCTTGAGAATGATGAAAAGAAATCGGCTACGATGGCGATTAAACTTCTGAAAGAACCGGATGAAGAATCGGCCGGAAAAACCTTGCTCGCAAGCATACTCCTGATCAATAACTTTACCAATATTTTTGTGGTCATCAGCTCCTCGATCCTTTTGCATATGCTGTTTCAATTGGAAGCTTTTCCTGTCGCTGGATTTTTGTTTGAGGTGGTGCTCATTACCTTTATCGTGGTGTTGATCAGTGAAGTTACCCCGAAAATATACGCTACACAAAATGCGGTAAAGGTGGTTCTTCAAATGTCCATCCCCTTGTATTATTCTCAATATTTGCTTAGGCCCTTTATTTGGACCCTGACCAAAAGTTCTGATTTTCTGGACCGCAGCTTTGAAACACAACAGCAAACGGTGTCGCTTGAGGAATTGAACCATGCCATCGAAATTACTTCCGACGAAGACCTCACCGATGAAAAGAACATCTTAAAAAGTTTGGTAAATTTTGGAAACATAAGCGTGAAACAAATCATGAAGTCGCGACAAGACGTCATGGCCCTTGAGCAGAATACTTCCTTTGAAGTGCTTATGACCAAAGTGAATGAATGGGGCTATTCTCGAATCCCAATTTACGAAGATTCCTTCGACAGCATCATCGGTGTGTTGTATATCAAAGACTTGTTACCCTACGTAGGCAATGCAGAAGGTTTGGATTGGAAAACCCTCCTAAGACCTGCCTTTTTTGTTCCTGAATTCAAAAAAATCGATGATCTTTTAAATGAATTCAAGGAAAAGCAAATCCATATGGCAGTCGTGATCGACGAGTATGGTGGAACCTTGGGAATTGTAACTTTGGAAGACATACTTGAGGAAATATTCGGAGAGATTAAGGATGAATTTGATGAAGACGAGTTAACTTATTCAAAACTTGACGACCTCAATTATGTGTTTGAAGGAAAAGTTTCTATAAACGATTTTATTAAAATTACCGAAGCAGAACCGGGCTATTTCGACGAAGTAAAAGGCGATGCCGACTCCCTGGCCGGACTGATTATGGAAATTACCCAAGACATTCCCTCCATTGGAGATGTGGTGAAGTACGGGGCATTTACCTTTACGATAGAAAGCGCCGATAAACGCCGGATTAATCAAATAAAAATTAATATTCAGCCTGAAAAAACCAACGACGAGAATTGAGAAAATACATGATTCCCATACTTCTCCTGGGCGCTGCTTGCGTTGAACCTAAACTTCCTAAACAACATGCATATCCTGAAATTGATTTTCCGGAACATGCCTACAGAGATTGGAAAGTGGATGGCGTTCCGTTTTCATTTCAAAAACCGGTTTACGCCATGATGGAAGTAGACACCACAGAACCCTATTGGTTTAATCTCACCTATTTGCCTTTTAACGCCACCCTTCATTTAAGTTACCGCACCTTTAAGGATGCTTACGAACTCGACACCCTTATACGCGATACTAGAAATATGGTATTTAAGCACACCATTAAAGCCAGTGACATCCCTGAAACAGAAATTGCCGACAGCAATGGTCGCAGTGGGGTGCTTTACGAAATTGAAGGTGAAACGGCCAGCGCATGTAACTTTTACCTGACAGATAACCGATCGAGATTTTTCAGAGCAGCCCTTTATTTCAACAGTTATACGACCATTGATTCGGTAGGTCCGGTGGTAGCCTTTATTAAAAAAGATATTGGGGTGATGATTAAGAGTTTTGAGTTTAGATAGGCTTCTAGAAAGCATAATTTAGGATTTCCTGTATTTCCATACTGGATTTTGAATAAGAATCCATACTACTTGAAAAAAATCCCACTTAAAAATATGAGAAGTGACTAAGATTTCGAAATGGCTCATCAAATTTCGAAATAGAACCGGTTAGTTTAAAGTCTGATATCCAGCTTTTTTACCAATCCATTTTTCCATTCCACAAATTCCCCGCTCTCAATTTTTTGCCTGGCGGTATTTACCAGCCAACTATAAAATTTCAGATTGTGAATGCTGGCAATTTGGGCGGCCAAATACTCCTTGGCCACCAGGAGATGTCTCAAATAAGCCTTTGAATATTGAGGCGTAAGCTCATCGTCAATCGGGCTGAAATCGGAATCCCATTTTTTATTTCTAATGTTGATGGTTCCATTTTTGGTAAAGAGCATTCCGTTTCTCGCATTGCGCGTAGGCATCACGCAATCAAACATGTCGATACCCAGGGCTATGCATTCCAAAATATTGCCCGGTGTTCCCACACCCATTAAGTAGCGTGGTTTATCTTTGGGCAAAATAGAGCACACCAAATCGGTCATGGCATACATATCTTCATGGGGTTCGCCGACCGAAAGTCCGCCGATGGCATTTCCCTCAGCCTGCACAGAGGCTATAAACTCAGCCGATTGTTTGCGCAAATCAGGAAAAGTACTGCCTTGAATAATTGGGAAAAGCGATTGGTAGTGCCCATATAAACTCTCCGTATTGTTAAAATGCGCAATACAACGCTGGAGCCAGCGATGGGTTAAGTGCATACTTTTTTCGGCATAGGATTTCTCACAAGGCCAAGGCGTGCACTCGTCGAATGCCATCACAAAATCAGCTCCTATCTCGCGCTGGATGTCCATCACAATTTCCGGGGTAAACATCAATTTGCTGCCGTCGATATGGCTTCTGAATTCAACCCCTTCTTCCTTTAATTTTCGATTGGCTGCTAAAGAGTAGACCTGGTATCCTCCGCTGTCGGTAAGTATGGGTCGGTCCCAATTCATAAACCGGTGTAGGCCTCCGGCTTTTTTTAGTACAGAGGTGCCGGGACGCAGAAAAAGATGATAGGTATTGCCCAAAATTATAGGGGCATCGATGTCTGTTTTCAGAAAATGCTGATCAACTGCCTTAACGGTTCCCTGAGTTCCTACCGGCATAAAAATCGGCGTATGAATGCTCCCATGGTCGGTTTCAATCACACCCACGCGCGCATGGCTCTGTTTGTCGGTCAGCTTTAACTTAAACTTCATGAATTACTTTAGAAAGGTTCCCGAGACACGTTGCGAATGCGCCATTTCTCGCGCTGATGAAATTATAAATGACAGGCAGGTTCAACAATAAATATTACTCGAAATGTAAGGAGAACTCAATAAGTCTCGGATACAGCCCTCCAAGGGTTTGAGTAAACGGGTAGTTGTCTTTTACCAAAGAACTGCCAATATTGTTGC
Organism: uncultured Chitinophaga sp.; assembly: GCA_964617955.1. Lineage (GTDB taxonomy): Bacteria > Bacteroidota > Bacteroidia > NS11-12g > UBA9320 > JABWCE01. The sequence goes on along the minus strand of CAZTXB010000002.1, from coordinate 50,995 downwards.
TCAATTTTATCTCGGGTGAAAATTTAAAATAGGGGTAATATAAATCCAATCCAAATCCTACGTCATAATGAATGGTGCTTGGGTTTTGACCAACGATAGGTTTTGATAAGCTGCGCTCGGTCGAAGCATCGCTTGTAAAGTTATAGCGATAGCCGAGACCTCCGATCACATAACATCTAAAATTCTTATGCCTCTCCGATTTATACTTTATGAGAAGTGGAATTTCCAAATAAGTAGATTGGAGCAACGCTGTTTTGGTAGCCCCGCTCTTATAGTGATAGGTTAAGTTTCTTTGCGACATAACCTGAACAACAATCATGGATCGAAGGTCCCAAAACTCATTCAGGTGGATGTTCATGATGCCCCCTACCCCTAGGCCCGGGAAGTTGGCGGTAGTAATTTTATCAATGGTATCATTGCCCACATTAAAAAAATTCTCACTTCTGGTAAACTTCATTTTTCCATACGTGCCAATCACTGAAAACCCAAAATGTATTTTTTGGTTAAGATCATATAAAGGGTCATTCATCTGCGCCAGGGCAGTTCGGCCAACACCTATGGAAAGTAAAATAATGAGTATTCGCTGCATAAGCTTATTTTGTAGCAGAGTACAAAGTACAGATGCCAAACATAAAACGTTTTTCTTTACAATCCAAATATCCGCAAGACGACATTATTTTTAAAAAATCGTGTCCGTCTGGAAAAGCCTTGACCGATTGAGGCAAATAGGTGTATGCATTTTTATTTTTTGAGAACAATTTTCCAATTTTTGGCAAAACGTGATTGAAATAAAAACCATAGAGTTGTTTTACCGGAAAATATTTCGGATTTGAAAATTCCAAAATGGCTACCCTTCCTCCCTTTCTCAGTACTCTGCTCATTTCGCTTAGCCCTTGGGCAAGATTTTCGAAGTTTCTAACACCGAAGGCCACCATCACTGCATCGAAGCTGTGATCCTGATAGGGAATGTTTTCTGAATCCCCCTTTTCAAAAATGATGTTGTCGATACCGGCTTTCTTCACCTTTTCACGACCGATGGCCATCATGCCTTCTGAAATATCAATGCCAATAATTTTATCCGGATTCAATTTCAGGGCTTCAATAGCCAAATCACCTGTTCCTGTAGCTACATCGAGAATGTATTTTGGATTTATTGAGGCCAGGGAATCTACCGCTCTTTTTCTCCAAATTTTATCGATTCCGAAAGACAAGGAGTGGTTTAGGAAATCATATTTGGGACTTATGGAATCGAACATCTGTTCAACTTGCGATTTTTTCGACTCCTGAGAAAGTATATCGGGCTTCACTTGCATGAGGTTTGCAAATATACGCCTATTGCCCTAGCTTTGGCAACGAAATGGAAGTGCAGAATGCCAAATTTATAAAATCGTATGGGGAATATGGGCAGATGCATTCGGAAATTCGCCCCGAGTTTGGTTTTATAGGCAGAAGTAATGTAGGCAAATCATCGCTGATTAACATGCTCTGCAAAAACAAAAACCTGGCTAAGACCTCCTCTACCCCCGGAAAGACCAAATTGATAAACCAATTTCTAATCAATGAAAAATGGCTTTTGGTTGACCTTCCTGGCTATGGTTATGCAAGGGCTTCGAAAGACGATAAAAAGCAGTTTGACATCCTTATTACAAATTATGTGATGAAACGTGAGAATCTTTATTGTTTATTCGTGCTTGTGGACAGTCGATTGAGCCCTCAAAAAATAGATATTGATTTTATTAATAAATGTGGAGGGGCGGGTATTCCCATTTGTTTAATTTTTACCAAAACCGACAAGGACAAGGGTAAGCATGTTGAAGATAAAGTAAATGGTTTTTTAGATGAACTTAGAATCACCTGGGATAATTTACCAACTTATTTTCTGTCTTCGGCCGAGAATGGTAATGGCAGAAAGGAAATCTTAAACTTTATTGAGAATGCAACCAAATATTAGAAATTACAGTCTCGTCATAAAGTCGAGTATGAAAAAAATAGTGGTGCTCTGTGCCTTAATCTACCTCGGACATTCGGGGCATGCACAAAAAAACAAAAGCCAGGAACTGGGTGTAAATTTAGCCGGGGTACTTATAAAAAATCAGCCAACCATAGCGCCGTCGCTGTTGTATAGGTATAAAATTAAAAATTATCAATTGCGAATTCAGGCTTCTATGGATGGAGATTTAAGCAGCAAAGACCGTAAAGGTAACTTTTCAAATGGGGGCTCCTTTGGCCAATTCACGCAGGATACCATACTTAAATACAACCCGGGAAGAAGTGCTAAATACGGGGTGCAGTTGGGTTTTCAAAAAAACCATTCCATTGAAAATACTGCATTTCAGTATTATTACGGTTTGGACTACATCTACATGATCAGCGAGTTTAAACAATCTGCTTCAGGTATTATAGAGCAAAGCAATGGAGGATTTGATACCACCAAGCAGAGGATAAACATCAACATCAGTGAAAGCAACAAACTCACCACTTTCGGTCTGGGTTTGCCGGTTGGGCTGACCTATTTTTTTGCGAAACGGTTTTACACCTCTTTCGAGACCAGGTTTATCATAGTATGGCAAAAAGAGAAGGGCAGTAAGTTAGTGGATACACAGCAGTTTTTTCAGACCCAGGAATTTAATACCCGAACCGAGACCAATCTCGATAAAAAAGGGTTTAATTTTGGTTTGAGACCGGTTACAGGACTTTGCATAGGGCTTCAATTTTAAAAAATAATATGCTAAAACCAGGATTCATCACCACTTTGTGTTTGTGTTTTATAGGCAGCGTTCAGGCACAAAAAAAGGCATTCAAACAAGAGTTTGGAATTAATATGGCCGGGCTTTTTGTAAAAAATCAGGCCACCATCGCCCCGTCGTTCTTATACCGCTATAAAATTAACAATTACCAAATCAGGCTTCAGCTGGCTTTGGATAGCAGAATAACCAAGGATGACAGAACCGGTCTCTTCAAGCAGTCTCAAGCTAATTTTATTTCTTCCAGAGATACTGACTTTGTATACGAACCGGCGAAAAACAACACCATAGGATTCCTTGTCGGGGTGCAAAAAAACAAGTCTATTCAGAACTCAGGTTTCAGTTATTTTTTTGGAATCGATTTTATTTATATGCTTAAAGATTATAAGCGCAAAGGAAAGGGAAGTTCCATTGTCACTTCAGGCTCAAGCGTTGTGCAAACTCAAACTGTAGAACTAAAAACCGAAACAAGCAACAGAACCAAGACCCTGGGATTAGGGGTACCACTGGGTATAACTTACCATTGGGATAAACGGTTTTATGCCTCCCTTGAATCGAAGTTTGTAATGGTGTATCAAATGAGTCGTACAGTGAATAAAACGGAAAGTATTCAGCAGCAAACGCCAAGTTCAACCTTTGTACTTGAGATTGCCAATGACACCCGCTCAAATGGCTTTGATATTGGTATTAAACCCCTCACCGGCATCTGTTTCGGTGTTGTTTTTTAATCCCCTATGCTTAGCTTTTGGGAGAAAAACAGCTTTCTGCACCATGCAGTTATTATCATAGGGGGAGGAATTAACGGACTTAGCACCGCGTGCGCCCTCAAAGAAAAATTTCCAAAAAAAAGCATTCTTATTTTAGAAAGAGGCAGCTGGCCTATGGGAGCCAGCACCCGAAACGCCGGTTTTGCCTGTTTCGGGAGTTTTGGTGAAATCAGGGAGGACATTGAAAACATGGGGATGGATGCAGCAGTTCAACTCATAGAAAACAGGGTAAAAGGTTTAGAGCTCCATAAGAGCAGACTTGGCGAAGAGAAAATGGGCTACGTACCCAGCGGCGGTGGAGAATTTCTTTTTAAGGATGAAACACTAGAAGAAGGCGAATTGCAGGCCATGAATGCGCAATTGAAACCCATTTTAAAAAAGGAGGTTTTTTTTAAAGATCCGGATGCGGTGAGTCGGCTAGGTTTCAATCCCGAACCCATCCAACATTTTATTGGGAACCGATGCGAAGGACAGGTAGATACCGGCAAATTCATGCTCAATTTATGGCTTTATGCGTCACAGTTGGGGGTTTTGATAATGAATGGCATGGAGGTATTGGATTACGAGGACCATGGAAGCGGATGTAACCTTTTTGCCCTCCACAACCAAATAAAAGCGCCTGTTGAGTTTAAATGCGAAACCCTTATTTTTTGCACCAATGCCTTTAGTCAAAGGTTTATTAAAGACTTGGATTGCATTCCAGGGCGTGGCCAAATATTAGTCACTAAGCCTATTCCCCATTTAAAAATGAAAGGCATTTATCATTTTGCAAAAGGATATTATTACTTCAGAGATTTTGAGAGCAGAATTATTTTTGGAGGGGGAAGAAATTTGGATATTGAAGGAGAAACCACAGAAGAAATCGCGATCAATGACACCATACAGGATAGCCTTAAACACTACCTTACCGAATTAATCCTACCCGGAGTTGATTATGAAATTGAAAGCCAATGGGCAGGAATCATGGCTTTTGGAAAAGAAAAAAACCCAATTATTGAAAGGGTATCGGGTCATGTCATCGCCGGAATAAGGATGGGTGGAATGGGCATCGCCCTTTCTGGAATTACTGCCACAAAGATTGCGGATATGATATAAATGCCCCCACTATATAATTAGGCGAGAGCTATGTGTTGATGGGCTAAAGTAAAATGACTAAGATTTCCGTTGCAGCACTTTTTGCACAGCCTCAATTATATTCTTTGTATCCAGTCCGTACTTGACCAATAATTCGTCAGGTGTTCCACTTTCTCCAAAACTATCGTTCACGGCCACCATTTCAACGGGTTTTGGGTTATGAAGCGCCAAAAGCTGGCAAATGCTGTCGCCAAGCCCTCCGTTCATTTGGTGTTCTTCAGCAGTAACGGCGCATCCTGTTTTGGCCACCGAAGCCAACACGGCTTCCTTGTCGAGCGGTTTGATGGTGTGAATATTAATAATATCGGCTTCAATGCCCATCTCCGCAAGCGCTTCACCTGCTTTGATGGCTTTCCAAACCAAATGACCGGTACAAAAAATGGAAACATGGTTACCAGAGTTGATATGCCAAGCTTTCCCAATTTCAAATTTCTGATCCGGACTTGTGAATACAGGCCACTTTGGGCGCCCGAATCGCAGGTAGACCGGACCTTCGTAATCGGCAATGGCGATGGTTGCCGCCTTGGTTTGATTGTAATCACAGGGGTTGATGACGACCATCCCCGGTAACATTTTCATTAAACCAATGTCTTCAAGAATCTGGTGCGTGGCCCCATCCTCACCTAAGGTTACCCCAGCGTGAGAGGCACAAATTTTTACATTTTTGCCTGAATAAGCCACGGATTGGCGAATTTGATCATAAACCCTTCCGGTGCTGAAGTTTGCAAAAGTCCCCGTAAAAGGGATTTTCCCACCTGTCGCCAATCCTGCTGCAAGTCCAATCATATTGGCCTCGGCGATACCGACCTGAAAAAAGCGTTCGGGAAATTCTTTTTTAAAGGCATCCATTTTTAAGGACCCTGTTAAGTCAGCGCATAAACCCACCACATTGGGATTGGTTCTCCCCAATTCTAACAATCCTGCACCAAACCCCGAGCGGGTATCCTTTTGATCGAGTATTTCTATTTTAACCATTTTTAAAAAAAATCACATTACGTTAAGCGGTGTCACTTGCCCCGATCGAATCTCAAATTCATAACGCTTAGTGGCCACAATCCGTTTATCGATATTGGCCCTCGCCATCACTTTATATTTTCCGGGTTGGAGAACAATGATTTGAGAGCCCGAGCCGTTGTTGAGATTCATCACCCATTCCAACTTATTGTCTTTTACCCTGAATATAGCTCCGGTTACCCCAAGCCGACTGTAAAAGTTTAGTTTACCGGGTTGGTCAATTTCTACCACCGTGATATCGGTTTGATTTACCCTTACATTTTTCTCATTAATACGTGGAGTACTCAGAATTTCAATATCGTAAAGCCCTACAATATATTTATCCATGGTGTTGAAATCCTGAACATTCACTACCTCGCAGGTGCCTGCCTTCTTCACAATGCATTGCAGGCGGTTATAATTGGTTACCCCATTCACCTTGAGCCTTAATCCTCCTTGAGGTGCATCGATGGCGACAATGTTATGGCGTCCCGGAACAATTTGAACTCCCTCCTTTTTAACTGGTGGCAGGGTATGTACTACAATATCGTATTTATTTACAGGATCGAGCGTGATGGTGTCAGGCACTCCCTTGTCGTTAATGGTATGAATATAATTCTCCATGATTCTTCCGCTCCTGTTGTCGTAAAAAGTCATGTTCACGTCCGTTTCAACGGCTCTTCCATTCAAATCGAGTAGGTTAACCTGAACGGTGGTATTGTTGATTGCCTGAGAAATGACCACTCTCAAAACGTCTTCAAAACCTTCTTCGGTCGTAGCGTCAAAAAATCGGCCTACGCATTCAAACTGTTTGGCAAAATTGGCATCCAAACCCAGTCCTATAATAAATGGTTTAAGAATCACGCCTCGGCGCTGAAGGGCTTCGGATACTGAGCAAGGGTCTCCATCGCATTCTTCAAGCCCATCGGTAATGAGAATGACCACGTTTCTGCAACGGTTATCGGCCGGAAAATCAAAAGCCGATTCCTGCAATGAGTAGGCAATTAAGGTAGTCCCTAAAGGTTTGATTGCCCACAATTTGGTTTTAATCAAATCGTGATTTTCTTTGGCAAATGGCACTTCCAATTTGGTATCCTGGCAATTGCGCTTATCCTTGGTGGTGGTATGACCATAAACCCTTAGTGCAAGTTCAACATTTTGAGCTCCTCTCAAGCTGTCGACCATTTTTGACAATAGACGCTTCGCCACATTCATTCGAATGTCTTTTCCCATTTCGGCATACATGCTTCCGCTGGCGTCGAGTAAAAATAAAATTCTGGTTTTGTTGGGGGCCTGTGCCAAGGTTTGGTTCCCTACTGATGCCATGAGAAGAGGTATCAGTAAATATTTTAAATACTTTACCCGGGTGAGTGTTTTATCTATCAAATTCTCTTTTTTAAAAATCTATTTACAAATATCAAACCAATGTAAATAGAACGGCTAAAAAGTTATGCCTGTTATGTCCTGTATTTTATTTAAAGTCTCTTTCTTACTTAGAGACTTTTATTTTCAATGGCATTAGTAGTCACCAAGAGTTTGTTTAAGTTGCCCTAACGCTCTTTCCAACTGCGCATCGTTAGGTGCAATGCCATGCCATTCATGGCTTCCCATCATAAAATCAACCCCATACCCCATTTCAGTTTTCATTTTTATTAAAACAGGTTTTCCCTTCCCGCTAAGGGATTTGGCCTTCAAAAGGGTATCGACCACATTCTGCATATCGTTGCCATCCATATCGATACAGGCCCACCCAAAGGCTTCAAATTTGTTTTTAATTTCTGTCAGACCCATTATTTCCTTGGTACTTCCGTCGATTTGCTGTCCGTTAAAATCTACGACTGCTATCAGATTGTCGACCTTGTTGTGCGCTGCAAACATGATGGCTTCCCAGTTTTGACCTTCCTCCAACTCCCCATCCCCCATGAGGCAAAAAACCAATTTCGGGTCCTTATTGAGCTTTTTACTCAGGGCTATGCCATTGGCTACAGAGAGGCCCTGGCCAAGAGAGCCGCTGGCGATGCGCACACCTTCTAAATGTTCGTGTGTGGCAGGATGGCCTTGAAGGCGCGAATTTAATTTTCGGAATGTGGCCAGTTCGGCGGTATCAAAAATTCCGGCATGGGCCATGGTGCTATAGAAAACGGGAGATATATGACCATTGGAAAGAATAAAAACATCTTCGCCCTTGCCATCCATTTTAAAAGGTTTAGCCTGATATTCCATAATCTCAAAATACAAGGCAGTGAAAAAGTCGGCACAACCCAAAGATCCTCCCGGATGGCCTGATTGAACGGCATGCACCATACGAACTATATCGCGACGTATCTGAGTTGCAATATCTTTTAATTCCTCAATACTGTGCTTCGTTACCATAACATTGGCAAATTTGAGCTATTAATTTTGGAAAATACGGGGTGTGGGAAGTTTGGGGAATACTATTTTTTTAGAGGTTAGCGCATGGAATAAGAACTCGCTCACGGTAAATTTTCTCACATTCACGCTACCCTATTCAGGTTTGCCATCGTCTAGTCCTTTATCCTATTTTGCTTCAAGGGTAATGAGCGGAATGAGCATTTCCTCAATTGAAATGCCTCCGTGCTGGAAGGTATTGTCGTAATAATTAGAGTAATGATTTTGGTTGTTTGGGTAAACAAAATAGCCATTTTCTTTGGCAAAAATAAAGTTGCTGCTGAGATGCTGTTTGGGCAAAAATCCCTCTTCGGGTTTTAAAATTTCAAAAACCTCCTTCTTATTGTAATTCAGGTTTTTACCTGTTTTATACCTCAAATTTGAGGTGGTTTTCTTGTCGCCTACCACCCTAATCGCTTCGTTTACCCTTACGGATCCATGATCGGTTGAAATGACGATGCGACCTCCTTTTTGGGCTATTTTTTTCATGGCCTCCCAGAGTGGGGAATGCTCAAACCAACTTAAAGTTATGCTTCGATAGGCTGGTTCCTCCTCCGCCAACTCCCGCATGATCTTATAATCGGTTCTGGCATGGCTAAGCGAATCCACAAAATTGTATACAATCACATTCATGTCGTTCACAAACATGTTTGGGATGTCGTCGAGCATGTCTTTGGCCTGATCCAAATTAACAACTTTGGTGTATTTGGTTTTGAATTGTTTACGCAATCTCACCAGAAGATCGGATAGAAAATCACCTTCATAATTATTTTTGCCTCCTTCATCTTCATCATTGCTCCATTTACCCGGAAACCTCTTTTCGATATCAGACGGCATCAGGCCTGCAAAAATCGCATTGCGGCAGTATTGCGTGCTCGTTGGCAATATCGAAAGGTATAAATCTTCTTTTTCAACTCTAAAATATTCCGAAATCAAGGGAGAAATGGTTCTCCACTGGTCGAAACGCAAATTATCTATTAAAATAAAAAAGAAGGGTTTAGCTTCCTTATGTTCGGTGAGTATGCCCCTTCGCATGAGCGTATGGCTCATTACAGGAGCTTGTGCATTGTCGTAGGGTAAAAACTTGATGTAATTTTCTTCAACAAACCTGCAAAATCCTTTATTGGCCTCCTGTTTTTGCATTTTAAAAACTTCTTCCATACCGGTTTGTTGACTCTTATCGAAATTCATCTCCCAATAAACCAATTTTTTATACAGATTTTTCCATTCCTCAAAATTCAGTCTTTCGCTCATGGTCATCCCAATATTCCTGAATTCCTGTTGATAGGCATGCGTGGTTTTTTCTTTGACCAATTCCTTTTTTTCTAAAATCTTTTTTATACTGAGCAGGATTTGATTTGGGTTTGCGGGTTTTATGAGGTAGTCGTCGATTTTAGTTCCAATGGCATCGTCCATCATGCCCTCTTCTTCATTTTTGGTGATGAGAACCACTGGAAGGTCGTTTCTGTACTCCTTCACTGCCTTTAATACTTCAAGACCGGGAATACCCGGCATATTTTCGTCGAGTAAAATTAAATCGAAATATGTTTTTTTGACTTCATCAATCGCATCACGGCCATTGTTAACCGTGGTTATTTTATAGCCTTTGTTTTCCAAAAAAAGGATATGTGGTTTGAGGAGTTCAATTTCGTCGTCAGCCCAAAGTATATGTTCGTTTGCCATTGTTTGATTTAACGCGATACCTTTTGAGATATTGCAGTGCAAAGAAACAACATTCCTGAACCAATGACGTCTCACATTTCTCCGAATCGTGCTAAAAAACCGATTTATGGCCTAACATTTTAAAAAAGTGTAGCAGAGAAGCGCTTAATTTGCTTTTGCAAAAATTGAATAAGTTAAAAATAATAAACGACCCTATTTATGGGTTCATAACCATACCCTATGAAATCATATTTGATTTGATGGAGCATCCATGGTTTCAACGATTGAGAAGAGTCAATCAACTCGGTTTAACGCACTATGTTTACCCAGGCGCCATTCATACAAGGTTTCATCACGCCCTTGGTGCTTTGCACCTTATGACCAAAGCCTTGGATACCCTTGAACAAAAGGGAAACAAAATAAGTCCAGAAGAAAAACAGGCGGCATGCATTGCGATTTTGCTCCACGACATTGGGCATGGCCCCTTTTCCCATGTTTTAGAAAACAGCATCCTGCCCGGCATAAAACACGAAAGCATTTCACTTGAAATTATGCAGTTGCTCAATAAAGAGTTTAAAGGCGAACTCGATCTGGCCATTGAAATTTTCAAGGATGCTTATCCAAAGAAGTTCCTGCATCAACTCATCAGCAGCCAATTAGACATGGACCGACTGGATTACCTCACCAGGGATTCGTTCTACACCGGAGTGAGTGAAGGTGTAGTGGGTATTGACCGCATCATTAACATGCTAGCGATTAAGGACAACGAATTGGTTGTAGAAGAAAAGGGTATTTACAGTATCGAAAAATTTATCATAGCCCGCCGCCTCATGTACTGGCAGGTTTATTTGCACAAAACCACGCTGGCCGCCGATCAACTCATCACCGGCATTATGAACAGGGCCAAGTATATTTTAGAACATAAAGGGAATTTGGAAGTTTCAACCGACTTGTCGTATTTTTTAAATTTAAAAACACCTGTCAAGACCGACAAGACGCTTCTTGACAATTTTAATAAAATTGACGACTTTGATGTGTTGTTCAATATTAAGCAATGGCAAAATTGTGAAGATTTTGTGTTAAGTACCTTGTGCAAATCTTTGATAAATAGAAAATTACCAAAAATAATTATACAAAAAAAGCCATTCGAAAAAAGTATGATTGAAGCCCTGAAAAAAAAGGCGCTGGCAAATTATTCCCATTTGGATGAAGACACTGTCGATTACTTTGTTAACACGGGAAGCATTCAGAATGAGGCCTATAAAACAAAGGGAACCATCAAAATATTAACGAAACAAAATGAGTTAAAGGACCTGGCTGCGGCTTCAGATAACGATAACATCGAATCCCTTACCAAGGCGGTGACCAAATATTTTCTGTGCTATTTATGATGCAATAAGAGAAGACGATTCGTGGAGATGATCATCTTTTCAATGCCTTATTTTCTGAATCTTTCAAATCAACTTGGCCCACTCCATCCTCAATTTTTAATGAATCGCCTTGCCACATTTCCTTTATCTTTAAAGTAAACGATTACGCTATATTGGCCAGCTGAAAGCTTGCTTAAATCTATTTTCAATTCCTTTTCCTTCATCTCGGCACTTAAAATCGGCTTCCCTATGAAGTCAAGTATACTCACCGAAATCGCTTCACCATCGGCTTGAACCATGAGTTCGTCGCCTATCAGGGGATTGGGAAAAATCACAACCCTTTGAATTCCCGTTAGGTTATGGATTAAGGAGGACCTCAGCAATTCTATGGTATCAGTACCCGAACCACAATAGTTGCTAGCCCTTACCCAATATTTTTTTCTTTCGGTCACAGTGATGGTTTGTTGAGTCGACCCTGTACTCCACAAATAGGTACATCCCTCGTTCTTCGCGTCAAGAACCAATGAAAAAGGTATTCCAATAATGGTATCCTTACCTAAATTAACCACTGGGATGCTCAATTTTTTTAAGACCAAAGTATCCCGCGACAGACCGCATTTGTTTTTTAAAGTAGCATGGTATTGGCCGGTCTGCTCAAATTGACGCGTCAAGGAATCTTTTCCATCCCACCACAGCAAATGATCTTGTTTGCCCTTTGTAATATTGACTTTATGAACGAAATCCTTACAATAGGTAGAATCCAATCCGAGCTTGAGCAGTGGGGTGTTAAGTAAGCCAAGATAAATCGTGTCGTAAACTGTTCCACATACATTACTCAACCTTACACTATATTGGCCCGTATCCGAAAGGTTTCGATTGGAAAGTTGGCTGCCATCATTCCATAAAATATCGGCATTTTTAACAACCGTATCTAAATTAATAGCATGGAGGAGTTTTTCACAATACACACTGTCCTTGCCGAGAGAAAGAGAAGGTGTTTTCTTATATGCTACGGCAATGGTATCAGAAATATTGTTGCATTTATTTTTAAAATTAACCGAAAAAGTGCCGGCTGTTTTGACCATTTTGTAGGCGTTGGTGTCTCCGTCATGCCATTGATGCTTTCCCAATGCCAATCCTGTATTTAGGGTATAAGCAGATTGGTTACATAAAATGGTGTCGCCTCCTAAATTCAGCTTTACAATAGGGAGTAAATTTAAGGTAAAGGTATCGGAAAGCGTCTTGCAATGGTTGGTAACCCTTACCCAGTATTTACCGGGTTTGGTTGGCTCAAAATTATAGGCATTGCTGTTGTTGCTCCATAAAAATGAGCAGGCAAAACAAGAAAATGAAATGTTGTCGCTCACCTGACCGCAATAGGTTGAATCATGAACTGAGATGCTTGGGTTCCTCCAAATGTAAAGCGTGGTGGTATCTCTTATTATTTCTTCACAGCTTTGCAATTCATAGGATATAATAAATTTCCCTTCGTGGTTTCCATCGATATAGCCAACACTGTCATTCTTCTGGTATAAATTGGTTAAGGCGTCATTCACCTCCCATTTGGGTTTGTTTTTTCCTTTGGTCATAAAGGGCGTTTCATAGTCGTATTTGTCGCAAATGACCGTGTCACGAGGTAATCTAACAAACCTGCTTATACAGGATTTGTCTTCAAATTTCAAAATATCTAAACTATCGCCACTGGTCGAAAACCCTACTGCCCAAGCCAGAAACGGGTTAATCACATAAATGCGGTTTAAATCCAGCTGTGTGCCTGAGCTCATTTTCGTCCAACTAGCCCCGGAATTGGAGGTATAAATGATGCTTCCTTTGTTGCCGCAGGCCATGCCAAAAGTATCGTTGGCAAAGTGCAAACTTTTTAAATTTTCGCCAACAGGTGAACTGACGCTGCTAAAACTTTTACCGAAGTTGGTGCTACGCATGATTTTGCCGTCCAATCCAACGATGACCACTATTGAATCTTTGACAATCTTAAAATCTAATGGCTGAAAAGAGCTTAAAGTCTTGCTGTTATAGGTTGAGAAGCCATTAATCGATTCTATAAAACTTCCGCTAAAATTAATCAGGTATCCTTGATTTTTTGTTTTTAAGTGCAAGGCCGGAAGGTATTTCTTGCTGTTTAAATTAATCCTTGACCATGAATTGCCGCCATTGTAACTGTAGTTTAGAAAGTTAGCCGAATCGCCATTATCCAGGTTGTCGTAACCAATCACAAAAACAGAATCTTTGTTTTTTGCAAAAATGCTAATAAAATCGTCATCGCTATTGCCCGTTTGCTTTGTATTCCAGGTATCGCCCTCATCGGTAGTTTTTAGCACCAAATCATTTGCCCCTATGATGTAACCGTTTTTTGAATCGGGAAAGGCTATTCTTGAAAAACCATTGTAGCTGCTCAATATCTGGCTCCAGGATTTGCCTGTATCCTGAGTTTTTAAAACTTTGCCATTGCTAAGCGCAAAACCTTTCGACTTGCTGATAAAAATAATATCAGTTAAACCTGCATTGCCCGATTTTGCCGTCTTACTCCAATTTTGAGAATTGGAAAAAAAAGGAAACAAGAAAAAAAATAATAGGGTAGTGAATCTGATCATTTTCAATGAATCTTCGTTTTGGCAAAGATAGTTTTTTGGAAGGCATTAATAAAATCTGAGGGATTCATAATGTATTACAAAATCAGGTGCGCAGTGTGAGATGAAATTAACAAAGTGGACAAGCTGTGATTTCGGATTATGAAGGGTTTTGTCTTTTGTTTCTTTTCCGTCGGTTAAAACCGACGGCAATGGATGGCCATCATTTTTTAAAATAATTTATTAAAAGACGAATGTAAATGAAGCGCAACCGTTTTATTGGTAGGGAGGTTTCTATCAAAGGCATTTGAATCTGCCCCTAGTTTCAAAAATTTAATTTATCTTTGGTGCCCATAACTTATGAGCACCGAAACCACCTCCAACAGAAAACTCGATCATCTTGATTTGGCTTTTCTCTCACAAGTTTCGGATACCGATAACCGATTTTACTATGAGCCAGTTTTAAGAGCTCACCCTCTTCATGAATTAACCCAAAAAAACTTCTTGGGTAAAACCCTAAATACCCCAATTTGGGTAAGCAGCATGACCGGTGGGGCCAGCCATGCCAAAACCATCAATGAAAACCTGGCAAAAGCCTGCGGCAAATATGGGATGGGCATGGGATTGGGATCATGTCGAATTATTTTGGACAACGACGACTACCTCTCTGATTTTAAGGTTCGCAAATGGATAGGAGATGATAGGCCCTTGTATGCCAATTTAGGCATTGCGCAAATCGAAGATTTGGTTTTTAAGGGGGGCATTGGAAAAATAAAAGCGTTAATTGACAGGACTGAAGCCGATGGTTTGATTGTGCATATTAATCCTTTACAAGAATGGCTGCAACCTGAAGGCGACTTCATAGGTCGATCGCCATTAGAGACCCTCTCGGAATTGATTGACAAAGCAGATTTAAAAATTATAGCCAAGGAAGTTGGACAAGGCATGGGGCCAAAAAGTTTGCATGCCCTTATGCAGTTACCACTTGCGGCAATAGATTTTGGCGCCCATGGTGGGACCAATTTCTCCATGCTTGAAATGTCGAGAGGAGATGCTTTAAGTAAGGAAGCCTTTGAACCTGTGCCCCGATTGGGTCATAAGGCCGAAGAGATGGTAGATTTTGTGAATGGTTTTTTGTCCAAAAATCAAAACTTCGCTTGCAGTGAATTTATTATTTCGGGCGGGGTTCAAAACTTCCTGGACGGATATTATCTCACCCATAAGCTGGATGCCAATTCAATTTATGGGCAGGCTTCAGTGTTTTTAAAATATGCTAAAGACAGTGCAGAACTCTTATTCGACTATGTGGAGACCCAAATTAAAGGATTGCAGATGGCGGAGGCTTTTTTGACATTAAAATAAGTTGGAATGCGGTTTAGAAATTATATATGAAAGAGACGAAACCAATTAAGGGATACAGCAAACTCAGTAAAGAAGCTAAAATAGAATGGTTGATCGAAAATTATTTCGAGAGCCCCGAGAAGGCACTTAGCTTATTAAAGAGTTACTGGCATGGAGATGTAGATGTCCAAAAAATGCACGATGAATTCATCGAAAACACGCTTACAAATTTCTATTTGCCCTATGGGGTGGCACCGAATTTTTTAATTAATGGCAAACTTTATTGCATGCCCTTGGCTATCGAGGAGAGCTCAGTTGTAGCCGCTGCCGCGAAGGCTGCTAACTTTTGGGTAACAAGGGGAGGATTCAAAACCACGGTTCTTTCGACAGTTAAGAATGGCTATGTTCATTTTATTTACAAGGGTTCGCCAATTGCCTTTCAAATTTTTTTTGATGGAATAAAAGATGATTTGATTGCAGGCACCTCTGCCATCACAAAAAATATGAGAATGAGAGGAGGAGGTATTCTCGAGGTGAAACTCAATAATAAAACTGAATTAGAACCAGGCTACTATCAGATAGAGGCCAGATTTGAAACCTGCGATAGCATGGGT
Organism: uncultured Chitinophaga sp.; assembly: GCA_964617955.1. GTDB lineage: Bacteria > Bacteroidota > Bacteroidia > NS11-12g > UBA9320 > JABWCE01. Next base: position 35,373 of record CAZTXB010000002.1, on the reverse strand, counting down.
GCAAATTTTATCAATTCAGTGCTTGAAGAATTTGCGCATATTTTAAAAGTTAAACTGGCGGAAAGTTCCCTTGAAGACAAGGAACTTCAAATTGTGATGAGTATTTTAAGCAATTACACCCCCGAATGTTTGGTGAGATGCGAGGTGAGTTGTGAAGTGGCAAAATTGAACGACGATAAGGACATCGCTCCGTCAGAATTTGCCGAAAAGTTTTTACGGGCCGTGCGCATTGCCGAAATTGAGCCCTACCGTGCGGTAACCCATAATAAGGGAATCATGAATGGGATTGATTCGGTCATCATAGCCACGGGTAACGACTTCAGGGCAGTAGAGGCCTGTGCCCATGCTTTTGCGAGCAGGTCCGGCAAGTACACCAGTTTAACCCATGCCGAAGTAAAAAATGGAATATTCAGGTTTTGGATAGATATTCCCCTGTCTTTGGGCACTGTAGGTGGCATAACCACCCTTCACCCCATGGTTAAATTTTCCCATCAACTCTTGGGTATGCCGGGTGCGCCCGAATTAATGCAAATCACGGCAGCGGCCGGTTTGGCTCAAAATTTTTCAGCTTTGAGAAGCCTTGTAACCACGGGAATTCAGAAAGGCCATATGAAAATGCATTTGCTCAATATTCTCAATCAATTGGAGGCCACTGAAGAAGAGAAACGACAGATCATCGCCTATTTTAAGGATAAGATACCGAGCCATCATGCAGCGGTAGAAATATTCTGTAATTTGAGAGGTATACCTACCCCTGAAGGGATTGATAAATCAGCGCGGTAGCCTTTTACAATCCAAGCAAAATGACAAGCTTTTTTAGCCATGGGAAACTATTATTAACCGGAGAATATCTGGTTTTGGACGGAGCCTTAGCCTTGGCTCTTCCCACCCATAAAGGACAGAGCATGGAGATAGAAAAATTAACGGGGTCGGGCAACATTCATTGGACAGCAAAAAATAACGAGGGTGCAATTTGGCTCAACACCTCTTTTATACTGCAGGACTCGCATTTGATTCCGGTATCCATGGGCACTGATTTATCCATACCGGAGGTTTCACGTTTGGGAGCCCTCATAGAAAATGCGCTTCATCTCAATCCAAAGTTTATAAACAACCAAACCGACTATGAGATTAGTACGCAATTGCAATTTCCAAACGATTGGGGATTGGGAAGCAGCAGTACCCTCATCGCTAATGTTGCGAAGTGGGCCGAAGTCGACGCGCTTGCGCTCTTCGGGATGTCATGGCCGGGAAGCGGTTACGATATTGCCGTAGCCATGGTTGGTGAGGCCATACTTTACCAATTAAAAGAAGGGAAGCCCAAATGGGAATTAAGCCCATTTCATCCTCCATTCCATGAAGACTTGTTTTTTGTCCACCTTGGAAAAAAGCAGAACAGTGAAAAAGAAGTTGGTGCATACAAGAGCATTGCGAAACCATCTCCAAAACAGATGGAGTTGGTTTCGAGTCTCACTAAAAAAATAACCACTTGCAGCGCTCTTATTGAATTTGAAGCACTCATCGCCGAGCATGAGGCCTTGATTTCAGAAATACTTAAAAAGGAGACTGTTAAGAGCTTGTATTTTTCCGATTATCCGGGAGGCATTAAGTCATTAGGGGCTTGGGGGGGCGATTTTATTTTAGCGACAGGAAAGGGCGCTGAACATTATTTTAAGCGTAAAGGCTACTCTCAAATTTTCACCTGGAACGAAATGATTAAACACTCATGAAACATAAAATCCTGTTATTGACCTTGGTTCTTTTGGGACTTTTGCCATTAAAGAGGGCTGAGGCCCAGGACGCGAAAGAATACTATGAAAAGGCGCTTGAAAAAGCCCAGGAAGGAAATTTAGAGGAAGCTGTTGGGCTTTTCGACAAATCCATAGAGCTCAAATCGGACTTATACATTACTTGGTATAACCGAGGCATCGTAAAAAGTATGCTAAACTTGTATGAATCGGCTTTTGCCGATTTTGAGAAAACCATCGAATTGAATCCTACTTATAAAAAAGGATACCTCAGCAGAGGTACTGCCCGTAAACGCCTTACGGATTATGAAGGCGCCATCAACGATTACAGTACGGCAATCGGTATGGATTCGAACTATGCAGAGGCCTACTATAACCGAGGATTGGTTTATGAAATGGTGAGAAACTATAGCTCTGCCTGTTCAGATTTTACGAAAGCAATGGCCCTTGGTCTGAGTTTAAAAAACAACAAGCTCGATAAGTGCAAGGATACCTCTACAAGCTATTTTAAAACCAAAAGCATTCTGAGTTTGGCAAACACGTCGGATGACAAGAAGTATGGGTTCACTTCCGAGAAACCGGTAAAAGTAGGAACAGGACCCGATGGCGGACCAGCTAACAACAGGGCCTATCTCGACTTATTGCGCGATGCAAACGGAAAGCCGGTTAAATATGAAAGAAAAGGAAGTTGTTGCCCTTATGAAACCGAAAATGGTTTGTTTGGGAGCGGTATGCTCGATAAATACGAAATAACTTTTACGAACAACAAAGGCAAGACCGTTACCGCGACCGTTTTTATTACCTTTTATGATTATGAAGAGCCTCAGATTCTGAAAGGCTTGTTCACGGTTAAAAAACCTTAGGATTTAAAAGGCTCGAAGCAATAATTAAGGACTGGTTAGATTCCTAATTCAGCGAAAGAACCTGAAAAAACCGACCGAATAAACATTAAAAATGCGTTGACTCGTTTCAGTTTTTATATTGATGAAACCCGCTAAATATTTCTATCAAAGCGGAAGCAAACCAAACAAGGCCTGTAGGCTGCGCGATCGTACTTTAGGCCTTTTTATCACCTCAGGGTGAACCTCTTTTATTTCAGGTTCTTCAAAGGAAATTAACTCTATTATTTTGGCTGCATTGCTTGTGTTTTCGAAAGTCTGGCTGAGGTAAAGCTCCCTCTCCTTAATTTGTTGAACCGTAAAGGGTAACTTATACAACGTTTCCGTTAACTTAATAAATTCCGACGCATCATCTGCTATGTGACACAAGGTTTCCAGACCTGTATTGTCGACCATTTTATGGTTCACTACACAATGTCGCCCACGGTATAGGGCATTTAGCAGTTTCAATTTTATACCGGTATCCTGTGCTGTGTAAAGTATGTTAATCTGTGCTTTTTCTATGAGTTGTAGAATTTGCTCCGAATCCAAATCGTCTTTAAGCGTAACATTCTTATACAAACCGGCGAGTTGTTTCAATTCTTTCTTAGGATTGGAGCCGGCTATCACCAGAGGAAGCTTCATTTTTGAGAATACATTCCTTATCAGAAACATAGCTGCTTCATGGTTTTCACCTACCGCTAGATTCCCGTGGTAGAGCACGAAATCTCCCCGACCTTCAATTATGGTCACTTTGCTATTGCCATGAAAGGCCGGAATGAGAAAGGCCTGGCCGAATTTTTTTTGAAAATAAGCCGTATCATTAGGTGAAATAGCAAATATTCTCTGGGCATGCTTTAGAATTGATTGGTATTTTTTTAACTTTTCAGATTCAAGTTTAAAAAAATAACGCTTAAAAAAGTTTTTTTCAACCATTTCCAAATGGTGATAGTAATCATGCTCCACATTATGTGTTCTCACCATTTTAAACCTATGCTTTAAACGCGGGTTTTTAAGATGGAAGGTTGAATGCAGGCCTTCGAATAAAATAGGGAAGTTATCTTTACCCAGGTTTAACAAAAGTTCCTCCGATTCGCGTGAAGCCACGATATAGGGGACGTCGCCATACATAAAGTTTTTAAAGGTTTTACGCGGGTAATAATAAATTTTCCTGCACAGGGAGGCCAAGTACTCATTTGGGCCTCTCCCATACTCAAAACAGTGTAGTACTATAGAGATGCCTAAATCATTGAGCGATTTAATTTTATAAAAAATATCAATAACTCCTCCATAGTTGGCAGGAAAAGGGACATCAAAGGCAATGACATGAAGAGTTTTAGTACGATTCAAGTTCTTAGGCAACACTTAAGGCTGGGCAATATGGAAAAACGCTCTTAATTATCAAAATCTTATTTTATGATTTTACTATCCTGTGATGCAAAGAAGTGATTCGCAAGACGCTTAATTTTTTTATCCTTCTAATTCAGATTCTAAAATTGAAAATGCATGCTTCAGTTTGAATGCATCAGACGTTGAACCTGAAATGCATGACATCGCCATCCTGAACAACGTATTCCTTACCCTCTACATTGAGCTTGCCATTATCGCGACATGCCGCTTCCGATTTATAAAAAACAAAGTCTTCATAGTGGATGACCTCAGCACGGATAAAGCCTTTTTCAAAGTCGGTGTGAATCACTCCGGCTGCTTGTGGCGCCTTCATCCCTTTGGTAATGGTCCATGCCCGTACTTCTTTTTTTCCGGCCGTAAAATAGGTGGCGTAATCCAGAAGTTTATACGCCGATTTGATCAAACGTCCAACCCCACTTTCCTTCAACCCCAGTTCTTCTAAAAAAAGAAGTTGATCGTCCCTGTCATCCAATTCAGCAATTTCAGATTCAATTTTAGCGCAGATAATGAGAATTTCGGCATTTTCTGTCTTCACTAACTCCTCAACCTGTTTTGTGTATGGATTCCCGCTTAACACACTTTTTTCGTCTACATTGCAAACGTACATCACCGGCTTTAGGGTTAAAAGTTGCAAGTCCTTGATGAATTCCAATTCACTTTCTTCGACCGGTGCGGTTCTCGCATTTTTGCCCGATTCGAGGTGTTTTTGATAAACTTTAAGTGTATCACACACTTTTTTCGACGCCGTATCAGTAGCCCTCGACAGTTTGGCCAATTTCGCTTCGATTGACTCCAGATCTTTTATCTGCAATTCGGTATCGATGATTTCTTTGTCTCTTACCGGGTTTATTTTACCGTCGACATGGATGACATTGTCGTCGTCGAAGCAACGTAAAACATGAAGAATGGCGTCGGTGTTTCGTATGTTTCCCAGAAACTGATTTCCAAGACCCTCGCCTTTACTGGCGCCTTTGACAAGGCCGGCAATATCCACAATTTCTATGGTAGTAGGAAGAACCTTTTCAGGCTTTACAATCTCCTCCAAAACAAAAAGCCTTTCATCGGGGACCGTAATCACCCCTACATTAGGTTCAATGGTGCAAAAAGGGAAATTCGCAGCAGTCGCTTTTGCCGTAGAAAGGCAGTTAAAAAGGGTTGACTTCCCCACATTGGGCAAACCCACAATTCCACATTGTAATGACATCTATTTTTTCTTTTATTTATTTTTTCATGGATAAGGTGAGTCAATACGTTTTACGAAGAACTCACCCATCGCAAATTTTTAAAATCCTATGGAATTTGCAAGTACTTATGCGATTGCAACGACACGCGCCATTCCGGATTTTTCTTAATATATTCAACCAAACTTTCTCTGACCTTTTCCCTCTTCTCCCATTCGGGTTGAAGGAACAACCTGCATCCTTGCTTGACTTCCGATTTATATGTTTCGGCCCATTCAAAATCCGAGGCATTGTAAACAATCACTTTGAGTTCATCGGCGCAAAGCCCGAATTGGCTCATAGGTTTTTTAAATTTTTTCGGTGAAAAGCAAACCCAATCAAAGTGTCCGATGAGTGGGTAAACCCCTGATGTTTCGATATGTATTTGATATCCCCTGCTTTTCAAAATGGAGCACAATTCCGTCAAATCATACATAGCCGGCTCGCCTCCTGTAATTACTACGGTTTTACATGCCGAATTTTCAAATTGAGCGACGATGGATTCGGCGCTTAAGGCCGGGTACTTTGAAGCGTCCCAGCTCTCCTTGACATCGCACCAATGGCACCCTACATCGCATCCGGCCAAACGCACAAAGTGAGCGGCATGGCCACTCCAGGCTCCCTCACCTTGGATGGTGTAAAATATTTCCATGACAGGATAGTGCATCATTCCGTCCAGGTTATTGAGCTGATTTGGCTTGCATGCGGTTTGAATAAGCTTTCAGAGTATTCTTAAGCAAACCAATTCTGGTCAAGGGTCCGACGCCTCCAGGCACAGGCGTGATGGCCGACGCGATTTCCTTCACCTGGTCAAAATCCACATCCCCTTTTAAAACATAGCCTTTCGGGTTGGTGGCATCATCCACCCTTGTAATGCCAACATCGATAACGATGGCTCCGGGTTTTAACATATCTCCTTTTACAAATTCAGCCTTTCCCAAAGCGGCAACCACGATATCAGCCTGCTTTAAAAAATAAGTTAAATCGCTCGTCCTGCTGTGGCAAAGGGTAACTGTGCAATTGCCGTAGGCCGTATTTAGCGACATGAGAACACTCATGGGTCGGCCCACTATATTGCTTCTTCCAATCACTACACAGTGCTTACCCGATGTTTCAATCTGATAATGCTCCAGCATCATCATAATGCCATAAGGGGTAGCGGGAATGTATGTATCTTCTCCTTTTAACAATTTGCCTTGATTTAAAGTATGAAAGCCATCCACATCCTTGTCAGCACTGATCTTTTCCGTCACGCGGTTTTCTGAAATGTGTTTGGGCAGGGGCAGTTGCACAATAAGGCCGTCGATGCCGGGATCCTCATTAATGGCTTCTATTTTTTGTAAAATTTCCTCTTCACTGGTTTCAGCAGGAAAACGAAAAATACTCGATTCAAATCCCACCTGCTTACAATCGGCTTCCTTGCTGTTGACATAAGTTTGGCTCGCTCCATCGTTTCCTACAAGAATTGCTGATAAATGAGGCGGTCTATGGCCATCTTTTTTCAGTTGTTCTACCTGTTGTAATATTTGCTCCTTTATGGTTTTAGCTACCTGTAACCCGCTTAATAATTGCATTTTTAAAATTTTCGGCGAAATTACAACATAATGCCCCTTTTTTTGAACATAATATGAATTAGCAGTTGATTTAATTGCATCCTTTGGCTTTATTTTTGTGGAGGTGTTACGCGTTTCAATTAAACTATTTATAATGCTGGGCTTATGCTTGTTTTTTAGCCATTGCAGAAAAAACAGATATGAAGCTACGCCAAAGGATATTGGAAAATCTTATTTCCCGATTGATATCGGTGTGACCTGGATTTATAAGGCAGATTCTGTAATTTATGGATTTACGGGCGTTAAAGAAGGCGGTGACACCAGTTCGTTTTATATAAAAGAGTTGGTGACCTTTAAAATCAAAGATTCTCTAAAAACCACCTATACCGTGTCAAGATATCAGTCGAAGGACACCTTGAACTGGAGTTTTGTAAAAAATCATTTTTACGAAGTCGAAAACTGGAGAATCCATCATAAGGAGAACAACCTGATTACCACGCCCTTGGTGTTTCCGGTGGCGCGTTATTATTACTGGAATGGCAATGAACTAAACAATATGGGTCCGAAAGAGTATGAATATTCCATTGCCGATTTTGAATTCAAACTCAACGATCTGACATTTCCACGGTCGCTTAAAGTTAAAATCGATAGCATTGATAACCTGAGGGAAAGAAAAATAAACCATTTGATTTTCGGCAAAGACATCGGTCCCGTTTATAGCGAGTCAACTGATCTGCTCCTTATCAACAACGACTCTCTCGATAAAAACGGAAACATCGTCATACGTAGACCTCCAAAAATCGAGAAGGGTATCATTTTCAAAAAGGTTTTGATTTCGCACGAGTAAGTCAGGATAATGCGAGGTTTGTCTCATGAGGATGGAGTCCCAATGAGCGAGCAGATTTGTATAAAATCAGACAGGAAATTATTCTAAACCTGCTTAAAAATATTCCAATTTAATTGCGAAGTCAGGTGTTTTTATAGGGTCAATTTTTACTGACATTCCTGATAAACTAGAAAAAAATATGGCCTCATAAGACACATTTTAAAATATAAAACATACAACCACCGATTCAGCTAATCTCTTCAGTGCTTGTCCTATCGAGGCAAATTGAAAATTCAATATTTATTTTTCGGGTCTAATTGCATGCCATTTCGGAGTCTCATTTTCTCTCAAAAAAAAATGAAAAAAAATTAGGAATTAACGAAACTTAAAAATATATTTGCTCTAAGTTTATTCATAAGGTTTAGTTAATTTATAACGGGGTAGTCGTGAGATAACCCCGTTATTTTTTTATCATTTTTTTGGGCAGCTTTGCGTTGATAATAGATGATATCAGAATCACATCATCAGATCAGAATCACATCATCAGATGTTGTAAAATTTCTTGAGGCAATTCCAAAGTTCAAGTTTCTTATCCTTGGAATTCATAATTTCGGAGAGTGCATCTGTGCTTATGAGGGTGCTCGACCCTTTTTTAATTTCCTTGTACTTTTCTTTGTAAAAACCAAAATGGTCCATTAACAAGAAGAGTTCCGGTTCGCCGTTCGGCCAGTTTTCAAGCGACTCGTCATCCGACACTTCATAGATAAAGTAATCTTCAGGTGTTTTTTGAATGGAACCCATTATTTTAGCGACAAAGGCTTTTTCTTCTACATTTAATTCCCTGCAAACCAGCAGCGAGATTTGCTTTTTAGGCGCTACCTCCTCAGGCTGAGTTTTCGGCAGAGGTTCAGCCCCAGGCAGAATCATGGTATCGTAGAGGCTCAGCAAATATTCTGCTTCAATTTTCACAATTTTTTGTATTGCACGCAAATTAAACAGAAATTGCAACACTTAAAAGTAAGTCCATAAAATGCCTGATGTAAAAATAAATAAGGTTCTGAAGAGCCGTATTGATGAGGTTGATTTTTCAAATTTAATTTTTGGAAAAGAGTTTAGTGACCATATCTTCCTCGCTGAATTCAACGGATCTCATTGGGAAAATGGCCGCATTCAACCCTACGGCGCCATTCCACTCAGTCCTTCACTTTCCTGCATGCACTATGGTCAAGCCATTTTTGAAGGCTTGAAAGCTCACCGAAACATTTATGGAGAAGTTCAAATTTTCAGGCCTTACGACAATTGGGCACGCATGAATGAGGGAGCAAAACGCATGTGCATGCCTGAAATACCTAAAGATATTTTTGTAGGCGGCCTAAAGACTTTGTGTCGATTGGATGAACAATGGATTCCGGAATCATCAAATGCCTCCCTCTATTTAAGGCCCTTCTTGATTGCAAGTGATGAGTACCTCGGCATCAGGCCATCCACCAATTACCTGTTCATGATTTACGGCTGTGCCGTAGGAACCTATTATACCAGCGCCATAAAAGTGAAAGTGGAGACTGAATTTGTGAGGGCATGCCGAGGTGGTGTAGGTGAGGCTAAAACAGCGGGCAATTATGCTGCAGCCCTTTATGCTACCCAAATTGCAAATGGCGAAGGATTTCAACAGGTACTTTGGACGGATGCTATTGAGCACAAGTACCTAGAAGAATTGGGCTCATCCAACTTTTTTGTGAGGTTAGGCGACACCTTAATCACCCCCGAAACTGCTGGCACTGTGCTGAAAGGCATCACCAGAGATTCGGTTATACAATTGGCCAAAAAAGCTGGGTACAAGGTTGAAGAAAGAAAAATATCGATAGACGAATTGCTTGAAGCCGATAAGTACAACCGCATAGAAGAAATGTTCGCAACAGGCACCGCTGTCAATATTATTCAAATTTCAGAATTGGGATATAAGGACAAGAGCATAAAACCGAATGCCATTTCTGCTTTTTCCATGGCAAATGCTTTAAGAAAGCAATTAGATGATATCAAATATTCAAGGGTTGATGATATTTTCGAATGGAATGAAAAAACAGCATTGCAAAGAGCGGTAATGTCCTAATCACCAGGTGTGATCAATCATAATTTTCCAACTTGATCCTACTTTTTTCATAATCAAAGAAAAGCTTCCTTCGGCGTTTGTTTCTTTAATCAATTTCCAATGCCCGAATACCTGCACAAGGTCTTTGGTAAGAAGTTTGATGTCGAGATTTGTAAATTCCAATTTACCCATCTCCTTCACAGTGGGATAATGGCGTTGATAGGCTTCCAAAACATGCTTCCATCCAAAAGTACGGCCTCTACCGGAAATAAACTGAAGCGAATCGGATTTTAGATACCCCTGCATAAATTTTGAAATATTACCCTCATTCCATGCCGTCTGCTGGCTCATTAGTACTTGTTTTATTTTTAATTTTTCATGAGACTGAAGCCTGGAATCGTCTTCAATACAAGACAATAACAAAATTGAAAATATCAAGATTGATGAAAAATTTTTAATCATGAGAAATATTACTTAGTAAATCATTGAAAATCAAAGCGCAATTTTAATTTTTAAATTGAGGTAAAATAAAAGCACAAAAAAAAGAAATAAACATTTTGAAAATCAAATGTTAATATTATCTTTGTATTACCCTTTGTGAAAAGGCTATCATCGTAAGTAGTAGTTTAGTATTTATCTCAGAGCTTGGGTCCTAATGCAAATTAGGACCTTCTTTTTTATACTCAATTTGTTTTTAAATCCGTTTTGGCTATGTTTGTTCAACTTAATAAATGGCCGTTTTTAGAGCAATAATTATCTATTCCCTTATCCTTTTTTCAGTTAATGTTTTTGGTCAGGAACAGCAGCAACATGTTTTTAGCATTTACTTCAAGGTTAATTCTGACTTAGTATCGGCTGAGGCCATGCAAAAAATTCGGAGTGAGATACTTGAAATCGGCACAAGCAATATTCGTGAAATTAAGATCCGGGGGCATGCCGATTCGGATGCGGCAGATACTTTTAACATACATCTTTCGAAAAAGCGCGCTGCGAGTACAAAAAACTACCTCACCTTGCAAGGGGTTCCACTTTCTATTATTACCATTGAGGCGCTGGGAGAAACAGAACCCATTTCAGAAATCAAATCCTTAAACCGAAGGGCAGAAATCACCTTAGTCTATGATTATCTCTTCCATACCCAAAATCAAGCCGATAAAAAGTATGTTGTAAAGGGGCGTGTTGTAAATTTTAACAGCGGAAGAACTCTGGCCACAAATTTTGTAATTGAGGACCAAAAACTCAATATATTTCAATCCACAAAAGCCGATGGCCTTTTTATGCTTTCCGTTACCCCTAATCGAAATATCGCCATTACTTTTTCTAAAGAAAATTTTTTAAGTCAAACCCTATTGGTTGATAAGGGCTTGTTCAAAAACTTAAAAAACGATACCCTCTATCTTGAAGTTAAATTAAAGCCCATTGTAGTGGTTGAGAAGATCGTTTTTGAAAACATTTTCTTCTTTTCGGACTCAGATTCTTTAAAACCTGAGAGTCAGGCAGGTTTGTTGAAACTCTTCGATTTGCTCAATGCCGATAAAACCTTGTGTGTTGAAATACAGGGCCACATGAGCTGTCCTATTTCAAGACCTATGAACTTTTATCAAAAGCATTATAACCATGAATTGTCGCATAAAAGAGCAAGAACCGTCTATCGCCATTTACTAAAGAAAGGAATTCCGGGCAATCAACTCACCTTTAAAGGAATGGGCAACTCAAACATGATTTTTCCTGAGCCTCAAAATGAAAAAGAGGCAGACAAAAATAAACGCGTTGAAGTTTGGAAGCTTAAAATAGTGGAGAAAGAATAGTTCTAACTATTCGGCCAATGACCAGGTGGAGGTTTTTCCAAGCAGACTCACCCCAACATAACCTCTGAGCTTTAGTATTTTACCTTCTCTCTTTATAAAGCAACTGTAGGTTTTCCCTGATTTAGGATCATAGATGGTTCCGCCATTCCATTCCTTATCGGAAGCATCATATTTTAAAAGTTTAAGTATAACCAGATTCATCATGGGAGTCTTTCTTTTTGAGGCATCCGGGTTATTTTTGTCAATGCGCTCTCCTCCATCATCCTCCTTGTCCTTTTTGAGCCAAATCAATTTGCCGCAATATTTTTTGGCCCCATCGCCGCACTTATAAATCCTTATTTTGGCGTCTTTTGCCTCGTTAAACCAAACCCCTAAAAGGTCATCACCGCTGGTTTGAGCCAAAGCGGTTAAGGAAGCTGCTACTAAAAAAAGTGCAAAGAATTTTATCTGTTTCATATTTTTTTCTTCAACAACAATAAGCCTAAGTCTCCAAATAATCAAGATTTTTTCCAAATGTTTCTTCGGTACGCCATGCCATAACGAGGGATGTAATCACGCAAAATAAACCGGTAATGAGCACGGCATCCATCTTACCAACTCCTGAAGCTTGCAGCGATTTATACAAAATCGTAATGAGAACCAAAGCCCCTCTCACAAAGTTAGGAACTGTAGTGGTGACGGTTGCGCGAAGGTTGGTGCCAAAACTTTCTGTGGCAATGGTTACCATCACCGCCCAGAAGCCTACGGAAATACCTAACCATACGAAAAAGGCATAATAGGCCATCGGCGAATAATCTTTGATAAAGTAAAACCACACAAAAGATACAAGGCTCAACAACAAGAAGAGAATCATGATTTTTCGACGCGTTCTAAAAAGTTGGCTCAGCAAGCCACTCAAAAAATCGCCAATGGTAATTCCTATATAACAACAGGTTATGGGTATCGAGGCGTCAGTAATGCCCTTAATCCCCTGTAGTTTGGCAAATTCTGGAGAAAAACTCACGATGATGCCTATAGTGAACCACGTTGGAAGGCCGATTAAAATACATTTTAAATATTTTTTCAAACGATAGCGACTCGAAAATATGAGGCTAAACTCCCCTCGTCTAATTTCGCTCTTCTTAATTTTTTCGTAAAGCCCCGATTCAAACACCAGAATCCTTAGGAATAGCAGAAGTATTCCCAACCCTCCTCCTATATAATAACAGAGCCTCCAATCTCCACCGGAGACTTTGAAAACGATTCCCGCAATCACGGCTCCAAAAACCCCAACCGTTGCAACTATGGTAGTGCCCCAGCCCCTATTTTCTTTGTTCATTATTTCGGCCACCAGGGTTATACCGGCTCCCAATTCACCGGCAAGACCAAATCCAGCAATAAACCTAAGCACATAGTATTGATCAATGGTTTGAACCATGCCGTTGAGAATATTAGCCACGGAGTACATGACGATAGAACCAAAAAGCACTGACAAACGGCCCTTTTTATCACCCAGAATGCCCCAAAACAATCCGCCAATTAACATTCCCAGCATTTGAATATTGAGAAGCATCAAGCCCTTGTCTTCTATATCGTCACCTGAAAGCCCTAACGACTGCAAACTTTTTACCCTCACGATGGTAAACAATACCAGATCATAAATATCGACGAGATAACCTAAAGCTGCAACGATTACCGCCACATTTAATATTTTCTGTTTTTGCTCCATAAAAATTTAAGCGGCTAAATTAATCCAAAATCTTGATTCAGTGCCCTGATTTGAAATCAGGTAAGAAAATGGTGGCAAACGATGCCTGCGGCGATTGCGGCATTTAAACTCTCGGCCCCACCAATTCTTTGAATGGTAATCTTCGTGTTTGCTAAGCCCTCTACCTCTTTACTGATGCCATTGGCCTCGTTTCCAATGATGACAAAACCATTGGGAACCTTAGCCACCTCGTTCAGCCTCTTTCCATTCATTGTACAGGCGAAAGAGGGAAGGTCAGAATTGTTAAGAACCTCCTTTAAATCTTCATAAAAAACATTTACCCTGGTAAAGGAGCCCATGCTTGCCGATATGCTTTTCGGATTGTACAAATCCACCGTATCTTTTGAGCAAATGACGCTCTGAATCCCAAACCAGTCGGCAATTCGCAACAAGGTTCCAAAATTTCCGGGATCGGTAATGCCATCCAGAACCAAACTAAAGCCTTTATCGGTATCCATGCTCTTTAGCTGGCGTTCTTGGAAATTAGACACTGCCAGTATGCCGGGTGAATTGCTGAGCGTACCGAGCCTTTGAATGTCTTTGTCTCTCATAATGTGTACCTTACCACTAACTAACCTATGTCCAACCTTACTAAATATCTCCTCGGTAACTAGTATTTCAGACACCGTGTATTGACTCTGGCACAATTCCAGGACTGATTTTTCTCCTTCCACCAAAAATTGGCCATATCTTTGCCTGTATTTTTTTTGGTTGAGACTTCTTATCTCTTTATTTCTCGCAATCGATAGCATGCTAAGGGCAAAAGTAATCTTATTCATGTGTTTTGCATTAAGCCTATTTAGCGCTTGCAATACCTTGCGATTTGTTCCAAAAGACAAATCCCTGGTCGACATTAACACCGTGAAGGTGGAAGGGAAGGAAAAAATAGAAAATTTAAAAGATGAAATCCTGCTGGTTCCGAACAGAAAAATGTTGGGACTCATTAAATTTAATTTATGGGCGTATTATTTTGGACAAAAAGTTTTTAAACGCGACAGTGTTTATGGACGCATTGTGAAGCGGGATAAGAACAATAAAAAGATCGTCAGCAAAGGAATGAAGCCCAATAAGTTCAAGAATGTTTTTACAGAAATAATTGGGGAGAAGCCGGTTTATCTCGACAACAGTTTAATTAAAAAATCGGAGCAAAACCTTCTGGTTTACATGAAGCAAAAGGGATATTACAACGCCACTGTAAGTTCGAAGGTAAAAACTGTTTTAAAAAGGTCAATCATATCTTACACCGTCACTCCGGGCAAATACAGTGTCATCGAAAATGTGTATTACAACGGATCGGACAGGGTACTCGATAAAAATGCAAACCTATTCGCTAAAAAAAGTTTTTTAAAAGCCGGCGACAGGGTGGATTTCGAAAAACTCAGTGAAGAGCGCGACCGTCTGGCTGCGAGTTTCCGCGACAGCGGGTTTTACTATTTTAATAAATCGCTCATAGATATTGTAGTGGATACCAGCTTATCCAATGGAAATGCCAACGTGTATTTCAATATAGGAAATGTGGGCTTGCTCAGGAATGCGCGGCAACAAACCATACAAAAGGTAATCGTAGAAATGAATTTTAACCAAAAATTCGGAAGAAGAGATACCATTACCTATGCCCAAATTCAATACCTCTTTAAAGGTTATAATATCAAACCCAATATCATCAATCGCTCCATTTTATTGCGTCCAAAAAACTTATTCTCACAAAAGGATTTGGAAGCCACCTACAACAAACTCTTGGGACTTGGATTATTCAAGCAGGTTAACATCAGTATAAGTCCTTATAAATCAGATTCAATTGGGAAATTGGCCGTATACATTACTTTAACGCCTAACTCTAAAATTGATTATACGTTCGAGCCGCAGGTAATTACCTCTGATAAACAAACCAACCTGAACTCGAACGACAACAATCCGAGAACCTATGGTTTGGCGGCTTCGTTTAATATTAACAATAAAAATGTTTTTAGAAACGCCGAAGACTTTAATATAAAGTTCAGGACGGCTGCCGAAAAACAGTTTGGCAACACCAGCGCCACTCCGGTTGTTTTGAAGCTGAACAAATTGGAGCTAGCAAGATTCAAGGCGGCAAATTTTGAATCAAATTTAACCTTTGAACTTTTGTTTCCCAAATTGTTGGGCTTGCGCAAATTGGACTTAAAACCACAACTTCAGCAAAACCGAACTTCCCTGAATTTAACGGTACAAACCGAAATCAACACCAGTTATTACAGACGTTCTCTGCCTATTAATTTTATGTGGCAAACCAGCTATCAAACCAAGGACAAGCGCTTGTTTAAGTTTTACTATTCCCCAATACAGGTGAGTTTTAACGAATCGGATGTGGACAGCGGTTTTATCAATCGGTTAAATAATCCTGCTGACAGTATCCGCTTACGGCGAATGTTTCGAAATTATATTATTGCCTCACAAAAAGCCGGGTTTGAATTTAATAACCAGCCAAAGTCGCCAAACAACTATTGGAATATAAGAACCAACCTCTTTGAACTGTCGGGAAATATGATAGAATTGCTCTACCGACAGATTGGTAAAAGCACAGGAATAGACAAGGAAATTTTAGGGACCCCCTACTTTCAATATTTCAGGAGCGATATCGACATTGTACACTACAAGATTTTTGCTAAAAACAAAACCTTGGTTTTAAGAGCAAATATTGGGTATGGCGTTCCTTTTGGAAACTCGGTGGTTTTGCCCTTCGAGCGGCAGTTCTATGTTGGAGGCAGCAACAGTTTGAGGGCTTGGCGACCGCGAATTATTGGTCCAGGAAGTTATTCAAATACGAGCAGCATTCAGCTCGACAAAACCGGTGATATTATGTTGGCCACTACCGTCGAATACCGATTTGCCATCGCTCCTCAAAAGTTGGATGGGGCTTTTTTCCTGGATGCGGGCAATATATGGAGTGACGCGAAATCGGCCAACGCTGATTCAAAATTCGAATTCAGCACCTTTTATAGTCAACTTGCTCTGAATACCGGAATAGGGCTCCGATTTAATTTAGGATTCTTCATCATGCGATTTGATTTAGGCATAAAATTATACGACCCAAGCAAGTCGGAAGGAAATCGATGGGTGATAAAAGACATGGATGGACTTCGCTGGATTATAGACAACTCCAATCTCACGCCAGCGGTAGGCGTGCCTTTTTAAAAAAATTGACTACCTTCGCGCTCTTTTAAAAATTTTTATGAAATCGAAAATATTATTTGTGCTGATGTTGGCATTGGGTTTAGGATTTACCTTTAGCAATTGCAAAAAGAAGGACGGCACCAATGTGGTTCAATTGAATGTATTTTCAATTGAAGACGATAAAAAAATGGGAGCAGATTTTAGCGCCCAGATTGCCGCTGACCCTATACAGTTTCCACTCCTCGATGAAACTAAATACAGCGCCGCCTATACCCATTTGAGAAGAATCATCAACGATGTATTGAATAAGGCGACCATGAAACATCGCAACGATTTTCTTTGGGAAACCAAAATCATTCATAACGACACCATTTTAAATGCTTTCTGTACCCCCGGTGGCTATATCTATGTATATACGGGTCTGATCAAGTATTTAGAGAGCGAAGATCAATTTGCCGGAGTAATGGGGCATGAAATCGCACACGCCGATGAGCGCCATAGCACGGAAGCCATGACCTCTGCGCTTGGAAGAGACATTATCCTTAAAATGTTGCTCGGTGATTCATCTATCATTGGACAGGTTACTGAAGGTTTGATTGGTTTGAAATACAGCCGCGGGAATGAGACGGAAGCCGACTTAAGATCCGTTGAATATCTTGATAAAACAGATTTGGACGCCAGAGGCGTTGGCCGGTTTTTCGAAAAATTAATTGCCCAGGGCCAAACCTCAGGACCACAGTTCCTTAGCACCCACCCAAACCCTGAAAACAGGGTACAGGCCATCAACGACAAGTGGGTATTACTGGGAAGTAGAGTAGGCTTAACCTATAATGACAGATACCTTCAATTTAAGCAATCGCTCCCATAGGTGATATAAGTATGGCTTAATGCCCCGTCGTATATTGAAATGCAAATTATAAAAAACAAATATTCACTTGGGGGGGTCGATCTTCTTGACCTCGCTCAACAACATGGCACGCCTTTGTACGTGTACGATGCCAATACCATTAAAATTCAGTATGAGCGATTGGTCAACGCCTTTCCAGAAGTTAAATTGAAGATTAAATATGCCTGTAAAGCGCTGAATAATATCAACATTATTAAATACCTGAAGAGTCTTGGTTCAGGCTTAGACACCGTGTCGATCGAAGAGGTTGAACTGGGGTTAAAAGCAGGATTTAAACCTGAAGATATTCTTTATACGCCCAACTGCGTCGATTTTAGTGAAATAAAGCAAGCGGTAGAGCTTGGGGTGGTTATCAATATCGATAATATCTCCGCCTTGGAACAGTTTGGGCATGACTATGGTAATAAGGTAGCCTGTTGCATCCGACTTAATCCCCATATTATGGCAGGGGGCAACAGCCATATTTCAGTAGGTCACATCGATTCTAAGTTCGGTATTTCAATTTTTCAGGTACCTTTAATCAAGAGAATCGTTAACAGCCACAAAATCAGAGTCACCGGCCTGCACATGCACACCGGAAGCGATATTCTGGACGCTGAAGTCTTTTTAAGAGGTGCCGATTTGCTTTTTGAAGCGGCCTCCAATTTCGAGGAGCTGGAGTACATGGACTTCGGTTCAGGTTTTAAAGTAGCTTACCATGAAGGAGAAGAGAGTATCGACATAGGAAGTATAGGTCGCAAAATTTCACACAGCTTCAAAAATTTATGTAAAAAATATGGCCGTCAACTGGAATTATGGTTTGAGCCTGGTAAGTTCCTGGTGAGTGAAGCCGGTGTTTTATTGGTCAAAGCCAATGTCATAAAACAAACGCTCTCCACGACCTTTGTGGGTGTGAACAGCGGTCAAAACCATTTAATCCGACCAAAAATGTACGATGCCTACCATCAAATTGTCAATTTAAGCAATACCAGAGGGCATAAAAGAATTTATTCCGTGGTAGGATACATTTGTGAAACCGATACCCTGGGTTATGACAGGAAATTGCATGACGTTAAAGAAGGTGATATTTTAGCCATCAAAAACGCAGGGGCTTATGGTTTTAGCATGAGTTCCAATTACAACAGCCGCCCTCGACCTGCAGAGGTATTGATCATGGGAAAAGAAGCCAAACTCATTCGCAAACGCGAAACCATAGAAGATCAACTGAAACATCAGATTGATCTCGGACTGTAACTCCATTGCAATTTAATGTTGGACGAATGGGTCAGCCAATAAGCCGTGAACTCATGGCTCGCCCGAACATAGGCCCCTTTACCTAAAAGGTCAATCATTCCTTTCATGGATAGGGAAAGTCCTTAAAAATTTATAAAGGCAGGTGCTAAAAATGGGTTCTTATCACTCAGAAAAAGTGCTGTTCCTAAGGAATGCTTCCGAAGTTGACTATCTTAAAATAAAAGCTGCTCTGCCCATGAGTTTATCATTGTGTATCAACTCAATGGTGTAATTGCCTTTCTTATAGGCTGCTTTTTGGTTATAATAAATGGTGGTTTTTATCGGCTCATTCTGATAATCAATGTTTTGAACCATGGTAACTAACTTGTCTGTGTCCGTTAATTTTTCATTCTCGTTGGTGAGCACTTCCTTGTTTGTCCCGATTAAACGAATGGTTATGGGTTTTTCGCCGGCTTCTATCAATTCATTTCCAAGTATGGTAAATGAAATTTTCAATCGATCTGTTTTAAAGGCGCGGAAAGTCTCTTCCTCCGACGATCCTTTTTTGCGCATTCCCACCACCCTCAAATCTGAAACAGCCAGAATCGAATTCTTCACCTTTT
This sequence comes from uncultured Chitinophaga sp., assembly GCA_964617955.1. Taxonomy (GTDB): domain Bacteria; phylum Bacteroidota; class Bacteroidia; order NS11-12g; family UBA9320; genus JABWCE01. The sequence continues at coordinate 16,202 of CAZTXB010000002.1, read as the reverse complement.
CATCCAGCACTTTTTTCTCTGCTTCTATTTCATTGGCCTTATTCTGAGCCACTTCAACCTCAGATTCGGTTTGTAAAACTTTTGCAATTAACTCCCTGTTGCTTTGAGATAGGGAGTCAACTTTTTGCTCAAAAATTTGCTTCAAGCTCTTTAATCTCTCTATTTCTTCCTTTGCTTCACGGAGCGCTTTTGGGTTACCTACACCGGCCGATTTAATTTTACGGGCCAGGGCTAAGGTTTTTTCGTCGAGTTGACCTTGCAGGTCGCCATTGGTAGCCAGCAGACTGGTATTGTTGCGCATGGCTTCCTCAAGTTTTGCCTTGATTTCATCCAACTCCACACTCAGTCTCTTTTTTTCTTCGTCATGTTTAGTCACAGCTTCATTATACTGCGCCTCAATGGCTTTGCCATTTATCACTTTGTAGTATAGATAACCCGACACCCCAAGCGAAACAATCAATAAAATCGGGAAAACGATCCACCAAAGGGGCCATCTTTTGCCGTTATCCTCCTGTTCAAACTGGTTCTCTTCTTCTGACATATTTTATCTTGATTTAAAATGCAATGTTATAAAATATTGGGTAATAAATTAGTTATTCGCCTGATTTTAATTTCATTTTAGCTTTAATTACTTCAAAAAGAATTGGCAAAATGGAAATGAATATAATGCCCACTACCACCAATTCGAAATTATTTTTAACGACTTCCATTCCTCCAAACCAATATCCCGCCAGAGTGGCTATGCTAACCCAGAGTATACCTCCAAGAATATCGTAAGGAAGAAAGCGGCTGTATTTCATATCCCCAACCCCTGCTACAAAGGGGGCAAATGTCCTCACAATAGGGACAAAACGAGCCAAAATGATGGTTTTAACCCCATATTTTTCATAAAACTTTTCCGTTTTCTCGAGGTATTTCTTATTGACGAGGGCTTTTCCGCGAAATTTCCACTTCAGCGCCCTGTGGCCAAAGAAATTCCCTATCCAATAATTTGTATTGTCACCTAAAACAGCTGCTACTATCAGCAGCATGATGAGCATCGCCACATTAAAATCGCCCAGGGCAGCAAAGCTCCCCGCCACAAATAACAAGGAGTCGCCCGGGAGAAAAGGCATGATCACAACTCCTGTTTCTATAAAAATGATTAAAAAGAGGATGGCATACGTCCAATTTCCATAATTATTCAGGATAATCTTTAAATTGTCGTCGAGATGCAAAAAGTAATTCATAAAATTTTGAAGCAATTCCATTGCGGCAAAAATAGGTTTATTTGTTCATTGGTAAATTTCAATTCATCATTCACTTTTTTAACACAAAGGGAGCCTTAATCGTCAAAATTCAAGTGGTACTTAAGCGAACATAAACTTAAATAGCAGATTGTCAATCTAAAAATATTTTTCTTAAAACAAGGGGAACTTAAAGTTCTTCCTATTTTTGGCTCTAGCCAATAATTCACTCATACTATGAAAAAATCCATTTTTATTCTCGCTATTCTTTTAAGTATCTCAGCCACTGCTCAAAAATTCAAGGTCAATTACACCTATTACTTTAATGAACCGACGAAAGTGAGTAAACAAAAAATTTACCTTGACATTTTGGCAATGGAAGGAATCACCATTGGAGCAGGGGTTCATGGCTTCTACTCTCCTATCAAACTCATTACTTTGAATGGGCTTTTCCGCTACCAATATCTTGACTTTATAACAAAATCGGCGGACAAAGCCTCAACAAATTCTGTGAAGAGCAGTTTCCATGGCGAGGCTTCAGCCCAAATACAATTTGCGGGATATACGCGCAAAAAAGAAAAAAGGACAGGCGTCATTTTATCGGGAAACATGACTTCAAAAACCACCCTTTCGGTAAAAGCTAAAGTTTACAGAGGTTATTCAGCAAGAGGAGGTTTAATGGTGTATAGAACGCCCATTATAGGCAGAGACAGCCAATTCATTTCGAATGGACAATACGTTTGGGATAAAGATAAGCCCTTGTATTCTAACCAAACAGGCACCGCCTTTTTTGTTGGATATTCAGGTAAAAAGGTGAGAAAAGTAGGCGTAGATGCCGATGGATATGGAAAGCGCAAAAGTTATTTGTCGAGGATATTTTTTGCCGATCTCATTATGGGGGGCACCGTGCTTTCAGATGTGGTGTATAATGGGACGAAATATGACATTAAAGACACCAAGCGCGATAACACCGGATACAGATTGGGATGGGAATGGGACGAAAACGGAACCATTACCCGCTTTGAAGTTGGAAAACGCCCCGGATATAACGCACAATCCATTATTCCGTTGAACTACTTTCTTTTGAGTTTTGCTTTTACCATTTATGGTGGTGAAAAATTTATGGAGAAGGAAAAACCAAATTAATCTGTCATAAAAATTTAAAAGGCTTTTCAATTTTTAAAGAAATGGAAAGCTTCCATTAGTGATTTCCGGAGAACGTGAATAGGATATAAATAATCTATTTTTGCCACATGTTTCAGTTTTTAGCAGGTCTTTTTATTTGGAAAATATTAAAAAAAATAGCACTGTATTTTCTGGTCATCAGTCTGTTGTTGGTTCTGGTTTTTAAGTGGGTTCCTGTGCCAATTACCCCGCTTATGGTCATCAGGTGTATAGAACAAAAGCAAAATGGTGAAGATCTTAAACTGAATAAAGACTGGGTATCTCTGGAACATATTTCAAATCGGCTCCAATTAGCCGTGGTATGCACGGAGGATCAAAATTTTTTAAAACACCAGGGCTTCGATTTCTCTGCCATCAAAAAGGCCATGGAGGAAAACAAATGGAAAAAGCGGAAAAGGGGCGCGAGCACCATTAGTCAGCAAACGGCTAAAAACTTATTCCTTACCACTAGCCGTACCTGGCTAAGGAAGGGACTTGAAGTTTATTTTACATTTCTTATTGAAATATTTTGGAGCAAAGAGCGCATTATGGAAGTGTATTTAAATATCATCGAAATGGGCGATGGCATTTACGGCGCCGAGGCGGCATCGAGGGCTTACTTTCATAAGTCGGCTTCCTTGCTCTCCATCCAGCAGGCAGCTGCCATTGCAGCGATCATCCCAAACCCCAGGAAATTTTCGGCCACCCGACCTAGCAATTACACTCTAAAAAGACAAAAATTCGCCATGCGCCAGATGCGCTTTTGGGGTGGGCATCTCTCCTACGACCAAAGTGAAGACAAGGGCAAATAACACCCTTAAAAGGCCTTAAAATAGTATTTCATGTGGTGTCGTATATTTTTAAAAATGCTGTTTGTAAAAACCTTTTAAGATTATGGAAATTCTATTAAGTTTGCCCCACCATTAGAAATCCATGAATTCGCCGGCAGATTATTTACCGATTTTTCTCCAATCCATTGTAGCCATAAGCTTTGTTTTGCTCGTATTGGTATTGGTTCCATTAATCGGGCCATCCAAAAAATCAAAAAACAAATCAGAAAATTTCGAATGCGGCATCGAGTCCCAGGGAAATGCGAGAATTCCATTTTCGATCAAATATTTTATGACCGCCATTCTTTTTGTGTTGTTCGATGTAGAGATTATCTTTTTTTACCCCTATGCTGTTAATTTTAAGGAAATGGGTTTAAATGGTTTTTTGGCTGTACTGATGTTTGTAGGGTTCTTCATGATTGGATTTTATTATGTTCTGAAAAAGGGAGCATTAGAGTGGGATAAATAATAAAAATATGGCTGAAATTGGCGTTGTAGAAAAACCACAGGGTGTTGAAGGCGAAGGGTTCTTTGCCACAAAATTGAGTGATGTTATAGGCTTGGCCAGAGCCAATTCCATTTGGCCTTTGCCTTTCGCTACTTCTTGTTGCGGCATTGAGTTTATGGCCACTATGGGTGCCAATTACGATTTGGCGCGTTTTGGGATGGAGCGCATGAGTTTTTCTCCCCGACAAGCTGATTTATTGATGGTAATGGGAACCATTGCCAAAAAAATGGGGCCAATTTTAAGACAAGTTTACGAACAAATGGCAGAACCTAAATGGGTCATAGCTGTGGGTGCTTGTGCCAGCAGTGGAGGCATATTCGATTCGTACAGCGTTTTACAGGGAATCGACAAAGTGATTCCTGTGGATGTTTATGTACCAGGATGCCCTCCCCGACCCGAGCAGATTATCGATGGGATTATGCGGGTGCAAGACCTGGTAAAGCAAGAAAGTCTTCGAAGAAGGTATACCAAAGAATATAAAAATCTATTAGAATCCTATAATATTTCTTAAATAACCGTGGACCAAGAATCTATTTTAAAAGCAATTGAGGCGAAGTTCCCCGGTATTGTGTTAAATGTGAAAGAGCCATACGGACTTTTAACCTTAGAAATTGCACGTGAATCTATTAAACCCCTTATCAAATTTTTAAAAAAGGACAGCGCAACCGACTTTATGTTCCTCACCGATTTGTGTGGCGTGCATTATCCGGGTCAGGAAGAAAAAGAATTTGCGGTAATATACCATTTGCACAATTGGAAAACCAATTTCAGGCTGCGCCTCAAAACCTTTGTTGGGCGCGATAATCTTAAATTGCCTACCATTTGCGATATCTATTCGGCAGCCAATTGGATGGAACGCGAAACATTTGATTTTTATGGGATCGAATTTGAGGGGCACCCAAAATTAATTCGCATTTTGAATATGGAAGACATGGACTATTTTCCAATGAGAAAAGAATATCCCATGGAAGATGCGACAAGGACCGACAAAGATGATCGCTTCTTTGGCCGACAGGGACACGTTGGAGTTGAATTTGAAAGTAAAAAAGAAATTGCTAAAAATCGTTCATGAGCAGGGTAATAGAAAAAAGAATTTCAGATAGTATGGATGGAGAACTGGGAACCCTTAACCTAGGACCCACGCACCCGGCAACCCATGGGATTTTTCAAAACGTGCTTAAAATGGACGGTGAAAGAATCCATTCCGCTGAACAAACCATTGGCTATATTCACAGGGCTTTCGAAAAAATTGCCGAGCGACGCCCCTACAATCAAATCACGCCTTTAACCGACCGTTTAAATTACTGTTCATCCCCTATTAATAATATAGGGTGGGACATGACCGTTGAAAAACTGATTGGCCTTGAAGTTCCCAAACGCGTGGATTACATGCGTGTGATCATTATGGAATTGGCCCGTATATCAGACCACCTGGTGTGTAACAGTGTGATTGGGGTAGATACCGGAGCCCTTACCGGATTTACCTATGTTTTTCAGGAAAGAGAACGCATCTATGACATTTTTGAAGAGCTGTGTGGCGCCCGCCTCACTACAAATATTGGCCGAATCGGGGGTTTTGAGCGCGATTTTAACAGTGCGCTTCATAAAAAACTAAAGGACTTTTTAAAAGAGTTTCCAAAGCGTTTTGCCGATTTTGAAAACCTGCTTGAAAGGAACCGCATTTTTATGGACAGAGTCATAAATGTTGGCCCGATAAGCGCTGAAAGAGCCATTAATTACGGTTTTACGGGGCCTAATTTAAGAGCAGCCGGTGTGGATTATGACGTAAGGGTTATGAATCCTTACTCCTCATACAATGATTTTGATTTTGTGGTACCTGTTGGTGAAAGTGGAGATACTTTTGATCGCTTCATGGTAAGGCAAGAAGAAATTAAACAAAGCTTGTCAATCATACAGCAGGCTTTGGATAAAATGCCTGAAGGACCCTATCATGCCGATGTACCCGAATTTTACCTCCCCCCTAAGCAGGAAGTATACCGAAGCATGGAAGCCCTGATTTACCATTTTAAAATTGTAATGGGCGAAATGAAAATCCCTGAAGGTGAAGTTTACTTTTCGCTGGAAGGCGGCAACGGTGAGCTGGGATATTATTTAATAAGCGATGGAGGACGAACACCCTATCGCCTGCATTTTAGAAGGCCATGCTTTATTTATTACCAGGCCTACCCTGAAATGATTAAAGGCTCATTGCTGAGTGATGCCATTTTAACCATGAGCAGTATGAATGTTATAGCAGGCGAATTGGACGCGTAGTATGGAAGAAGTTCAGATAAATAAAGAATTTAAGCCGGAAACTCTCAAAGAGATAGACAGAATCATCCAACAGTTTCCGGAAGGCAAACAGAAATCGGCTGTGCTTAGAATTTTGCATTTGGCCCAACATGAATTTGGAGGTTGGCTGAGTGCAGATAGCATGGATTATGTTGCGCGACTGCTGCACATCAATCCGATAGAAGTATATGAAGTGGCTTCGTTTTACAGCATGTACAACCTAAAACCGGTTGGTAAAGTGTTAATTGAAGTTTGCCAAACCGGCCCCTGCTGTTTGGTAGGTGCCGAAAAAATCATCCGTCACATTGAAGAATCGCTAAGCATTAAAAGTGGAGAAACCACCGAGGATGGAATGTTCACCTTAAAAACAGTTGAATGTTTGGGTGCCTGTGGTTATGGCCCTATGTTTCAGGTTGGGGAGCAATTCTATGAAAACCTTGACGAAGAAAAGGTAGATAAATTATTGGCTGAGTTTAGACAAAAACACACATAATGGGGCAAAAGTTACTCATCGATAAAGTAAATATTGAAGGTTTAAAAACCATTGAGGTTTATACCCGAAACGGGGGATACAATGGTGTGCAAAAAGCTTTAAAGAAAATGAGCCCTGAAGACGTTCTTGAAGAGGTAAAGAAATCGGGGTTAAGAGGTCGCGGAGGGGCAGGGTTCCCGACGGGTATGAAATGGAGTTTTATAGCCAAACCCGAAGGCGTACCCCGTTATCTGTTGTGCAATGCCGATGAATCGGAACCGGGTACCTTTAAAGACCGTTTTTTAATGGAGCACAATCCGCATCTTTTGATTGAGGGCATGATTATTTCGGCCTTTGCTCTCGGATGCAATACAGCTTACATTTACATACGTGGAGAGTTCATGTGGATTGTCCATATACTGGAAAAAGCCATAGCAGAGGCCTATGACAAAGGCTGGCTTGGTAAAAATATCAAGGGTTCGGGTTTCAATTTAGATTTATACGTCACTCCCGGAGCAGGGGCATACATTTGTGGTGAAGAAACCGCCCTCATCGAGTCTTTAGAAGGAGAGCGTGGAAACCCAAGAATAAAACCTCCATTTCCTGCCGTTAAAGGCTTGTGGCAATCTCCAACGGTGGTTAACAATGTGGAGACCCTGGCGGCTGTTGTGCCTATTATCAATAACGGTGGAGAAGCCTATGCCTCCATTGGCGTAGGGCGTTCAACGGGCACAAAACTCATTTCAGCTTGCGGCAACATCAATAAACCAGGGGTTTACGAAATTGAACTTGGCATTTCAGTTGAGGAATTTTTATACTCAGATGAATATTGTGGCGGCATAAAAAATGGGAAAAGGCTGAAAGCCTGTGTCCCAGGAGGTTCCTCTGTGCCAATTTTACCCCATTACCTGATTACAAAAACATTGAAAGGGGAACAGAGGCTAATGACCTATGAATCTCTTGCCGATGGCGGATTTGAATCGGGCAGCATGTTAGGGTCAGGCGGATTTATTGTTTATGACGAGGACGCCTGCATCGTAAGAAATACATGGAATTTTACAAGGTTTTACCATCACGAGAGTTGCGGACAATGCAGCCCTTGCCGTGAAGGAACCGGCTGGATGGAAAAAGTGCTTCACAGGTTGGAGCATGGCCATGGCCAACAACACGATATTGATTTGCTTTGGGATATTCAACGCAAAATAGAGGGCAATACCATCTGCCCGCTCGGCGACGCAGCGGCTTGGCCGGTGGCCTCTGCCATTCGGCATTTTAGAGACGAATTTGAGTGGCACGTTAACGAGCCAAAGCTGTGCATGGAAAAAAATTACGGATTAATTCAGGAACCGGTATTAGTATAAGTATGCCAAAAGTAACCATCGACGGACAAAGTATTGAAGTAGAAGAAGGAACAAGCATTCTGAATGCGGCCAGAATGATTGGAGGCGATTTGGTACCTCCTGCCATGTGCTATTACAGCAAATTAAAAGGCAGTGGTGGAAAATGCCGAACCTGCCTGGTAGAGGTAACTAAAGGATCCGAAAAAGATCCCCGACCCATGCCAAAGCTGGTTGCGAGCTGCTCCACACCCGTAATGGACGGTATGGAAGTAGCGAACAAAACCAGTGCCAAAACCTTAGAGGCCCGAAAAGGCGTAGTTGAGTTTCTCCTCATCAACCATCCACTCGATTGCCCAATTTGCGACCAGGCCGGGGAATGCGATCTGCAAAACCTTGCTTACGAGCATGGGGTGGGAAGTACGAGGTACGAAGAAGACAGAAGAACTTTTGAGAAAATTGATATCGGTCCGAACATTCAATTGCACATGACCCGATGCATTCTTTGCTATCGGTGTGTTTATGTGGCCGATCAACTCACCGAAAAGAGGGTTCATGGCGTATTAAAGCGCGGAGACGCCTCAGAGATAGGGACCTATATTCAAAATTCAATTACCAATGAATTCAGCGGCAATGTGATTGACGTTTGTCCAGTAGGAGCGCTAACGGATAAAACGTTTCGCTTTAAAAGCAGAGTTTGGTTTTTAAACCCAATGGACGCCCATTGCTCATGCGACAAATGCAGCGGAAAAGCTGTAGTTTGGATGTTTGGAGACGAAATATTCAGAGTTACCGGCCGAAAAAATAGTTATGGTGAAGTGGATGAGTTTATTTGTAACAGTTGCCGTTTCGACAAAAAAGACCTGGCTTTATGGACGATTGAAGGACCCAGAACTATCGAAAGGGATTCTGTCATAGGACAGGGGCATTATGAATTAAAAGCACCAAACGATTCTAACCCATTATCACTTGAGGCAAAAAACTGAAAAGAAAGAAAAATAAATGAGTACACTATTTATTATAAAGATTGTTTTTATTGTCCTAATCTTTTCAATTACGCTAGTAATTGCCATGTACTCAACTTATATGGAGAGAAAAGTGGCCGCTGTAATGCAGGACCGTGTAGGTCCTAACCGGGCAGGGCCATGGGGTATTTTGCAACCATTGGCAGATGGGGGTAAAATGTTTTTCAAAGAAGACTTTATCCCGGAAAATTCTCAAAAGTGGTTATTTATTCTTGGACCGGGCATAGCTATGTTCACCGCTTGTATGACCGGAGCGGTCATTCCCTGGGGAAGCAGTGTCACCCTTTTTGGAGAGACCTTTGACTTGCAAATTGCCGATATTGACATAGGAATTCTCTATATCCTGGCTGTTGTTTCTTTGGGAGTTTACGGCATTATGATTGGTGGCTGGGCATCCAACAACAAGTATTCACTTTACGGTGCCGTTAGAGCCAGTGCGCAAATGGTGAGTTATGAGTTGGCCATGGGTTTGGCAATTCTGGCCATTGTTATGACCAGTGGTTCATTGAGCCTGAGAGACATCGTTGAAGGACAGAGTGGAGGGCATTGGAATTTTATCTATCAGCCCCTTGCATTTCTTATTTTTATAGTGTGTGCATTCGCCGAGTGCAACCGAGCCCCTTTCGATTTAGCTGAATGCGAAACCGAATTAATTGGAGGTTATCACACCGAATACAGCAGTATGAAATTGGGGTTTTATCTGTTTTCAGAATACATCAACATGTTCATTTCATCGGCCATCATTTCGGCATTATTTTTCGGAGGATATAATTTTCCATTTATGCACGATCTTGGCTTGTCGGCCAATGCATTAGCCCTTGTGGGCATGTTGGTTTTCTTCGCTAAAATCATCTTCTTCATTTTCGTGTTTATGTGGGTGCGATGGACCCTCCCACGATTCAGATATGATCAATTGATGCATTTAGGATGGAAAACCCTTATACCCCTTGCCATTCTTAATTTAATGCTCACCGGTGGATGGATGTTGATCAAAGATTTAATTTAATAAAAATTGAAAAAAAATTATGAAACTCACCAATAGAAGTAAAGCCGTTTCCAATAAAAAAATGAGCTTCCTGGAACGGATTTATCTTCCGGCCATCATTGGGGGGATGTTTATAACATTCAAGCATATTTTTAAAAGGAAGGCTACCACCAGATGGCCTGACGAAGTGAGGCCAAGAAGCGAAACCTACCGAGGCAAGCACGTTTTAAAGCGAGACGATAAGGGTGCGGAGCGTTGCACTGCCTGCGGCCTGTGTGCCGTTGCCTGCCCTGCAGAGGCGATTACCATGGTATCGGCCGAACGGCAAAAAGGAGAAGAACATCTTTACAGAGAAGAAAAATACGCTTCTGTATATGAAATCAACATGTTGCGCTGCATCTTTTGCGGTTTATGCGAAGAAGCTTGTCCAAAGGAGGCAATTTTCTTAACCCAGGAGTTGATGCCGGCCAATTATGAACGCGAAAATTTTATTTATGGCAAAGACAAGTTGGTAGAGACCATGGCCAATAGGATTGATGTGTCGGGCCGACAGGAAAATGAAGTAGTAGACCATAAATTTAACGACAAATAAGGGATCATATAAACTTTGACTTTAATACAATTGGAAACAGGAAAATTAATATTTGAGAATTTCATTCATCTGACAACATGTTAGGATATTTGTTTTATACTTTAGGTGGACTTTCGATCCTGAGTGGATTGATGATGATACTGGCCAAGAATCCGGTTCACAGCATCTTGTACCTCATACTCACCTTTTTTTTGATATCAGGACAGTATTTGCTCTTGAACGCACAATTTTTATTTGTGGTCAATTTAATTGTATACGCAGGGGCTATTATGGTTTTGTTCCTTTTTGTACTCATGCTCTTGAATTTGAACAAGGACACGGAGCCACAAAAATTGCTTAAAACAAAACTGGCGGGCTTCATTGCCGGCGGAATATTATGTTTTACCCTGCTTGGAGCCTTCGTTAAGAGCTTTAACTCTAACCCCTTGCATCTCACTGATGTGGGTTTGGTAAAAAATCTGGGCATCACCCTATTTACAGAATTTGTGGTGCCATTTGAAATCAGTTCTATACTCTTTCTGGCCGCCATGGTCGGGGCTATTCTCGTCGCTAAACGCTCAAATACAGAAATGGAGGTAACCCATGACTAATTATATGCCACCGGTTGAGCATTACCTTTGGCTGAGTTCCATCTTATTCTGCATAGGGGTAACCGGCGTGCTTATACGTCGCAATGGAATCGTGCTTCTCATGTGCATTGAATTGATGTTGAGTTCGGTTAACCTTCTTTTTGCGGCTTTCTCTACAAGTTTTAATGATGGTGCAGGTCAGGTTTTTGTATTTTTTATTATGGTAGTGGCTGCTGCAGAGGTGGCCGTTGGCCTGGCTATTTTGATTATGATTTACCGAAACACAAAATCGGTAGACATCAGTTTGTTGGACTCCTTTAAGAACTAAAACGGGAATGAATTTATTACTCAGCATCGCATTAATATCACCGCTTATCGGGTCTGTACTTTCAGGCCTGAGCAGCCGCATTAAACATAAAAATATGGTAGGTGGCATTTCGTCGGCAAGTGTTCTGGTTAGCTTTGTGTGCTCAGTCATGCTCTTTAACCATTTGCTTGGAGGTGGCGCAGCAATCAGCAATACCTATTTTTCATGGATAGCAGCAGGAAACATCAGCATCGACATGAGTTTTATGGTCGACAAACTCTCCGTTTGGATGATGCTCATTATCACCGGAGTGGGCTTTTTGATTCATATCTACTCCATTGGTTATATGCAACATGACCAAAATTTTTCGAAATTTTTCGCCTACCTCAACCTCTTTATTTTTTCGATGCTCACCCTCGTCATGGGGGCCAACTATGTTATTATGTTCTTCGGTTGGGAAGGTGTAGGCCTTTGCTCCTATTTACTCATCGGATTTTGGTACGCCAACAAAGAGTATGGTTACGCTGCGCGTAAAGCCTTCATCATGAATCGAATAGGTGATTTGGGATTGCTTTTGAGCATCTTTTTTATGTTTCAGCTATTTGGAACCACCGATTTTAAAACGGTTTTTGCCTCAGCCGGAAATGCCAGCCCGGGCATGATTGAATTAATATGCATTTTACTTTTTGTCGGTGCCATAGGCAAAAGCGCACAAATACCTCTGTTTACCTGGCTGCCGGATGCCATGGCCGGACCAACACCTGTTTCGGCTTTGATTCATGCCGCCACCATGGTTACGGCAGGTATTTATCTCGTGGCCCGTTCCGGTGTTTTATTTGTTGGTTCCGAATTGGCCTCGTCGCTTGTGCTTATCATAGGCCTGCTCACCGCCATGGTTGCAGCCACCATTGCCCTGAAACAAAATGACATAAAAAAAGTGCTGGCCTATTCTACCGTTAGTCAGCTGGGATACATGTTTGTGGCGCTTGGGGTTGGCGCCTATTCAACGGCCTTGTTTCATGTTACCACCCATGCCTTTTTTAAAGCTTTGCTCTTTTTAGGCTCAGGTTCGGTTATTCATGCCATGAATGGAGAACAGGATATTAGCAAAATGGGAGGCTTGAGCAAGAAATTAAAAATAACCCATTTCACATTTCTTTTAGGCACCTTGGCGATAACAGGCGTTCCTCCGCTGGCCGGTTTCTTTAGCAAAGATGAAATTCTGGCCAAGTCGTTCTATGGCAGTGGTCCACTTGTGTTTACACTGCTGGCTTTAACCTCGATTTTAACAGCCATCTATATGTTCCGCCTGTATTTTTTAACCTTCCTGGGGAATTTCAGGGGAACCAAACATCAAAAAGAACACCTTCATGAAAGCCCGCTGTCCATGACTTTTCCGCTTATGGTGCTGGCTATACTTTCATGCGTCGGAGGATTTATCGGTTTGTCGTCGCTTGTCTCGCATCATCATTTTGTGAATGAGTTTCTTGGAAGCGTTTTGTCTGACAAGGAAATCATGCACCCCTCCCACTTTTTTGAAATTATTGTTCCGATGGTTTCAGTCGTTGTATTGGGGATCATTATTTTTATAAGCCGTCACCTATATATTGTGAAGCAAAGCCTTCCTATACTCCCTGAGCATGAAAAAGGGCTGGGTAAACTGCTGAGCCATAAATACTACCTCGACGAGGTTTACGCTTTTTTAATTCAAAAGCCTATAGAGTGGTTGTCGAAGGTTTCCTTCTCCTTTATTGACCGCAAGGTGATTGATGGGCCGGTTAATTTTGCAGGAACACTGACCTCGGCATTTGGCAAACAATTTAGAAAATTACAAACAGGCAATATCGAATTTTATTTATTGGCCATGGTTGTGGGAATAATTTCATTTTTGGTTTTATATCAATTGGTTTAGTATTTTGATTTTAATAACAATACCTTTCATCGCTTCCCTGCTGGTTCTGGCATTTAAAAACCTGCCGTCTAAAATAATTGCTTTGGGAGCTTCCATCATTCAGCTGATAGTAACCGCAGTCATTTTGAACGGTTTCGATAGGCAAGCAGCTGCTTTTCAATACTTCGAATCCTATACCTGGTTTGCGCAATTGGGGCTCAATATGAGTTCAGGAATCGATGGCGTGTCTATGGTACTCCTCCTGCTTACCAATATTGCTACCTTTCTTATTTTATTGAGTTCATGGGACAACAGCTACCGGAATACACCCAAATTTTTGTCGCTCATTCTGTTAATGCAAGGGGCTCTGTGTGGCGTATTTTTGGCCATGAACGGGCTTATGTTCTATATTTTCTGGGAACTGGCCCTTATCCCTATTTATTTTATTGTGGGCATATGGGGAGGCGAAAACCGAATTCGCATCACATTTAAATTCTTCATTTATACTTTTTTAGGCAGTTTGTTAATGCTGCTTGCCTTGATTTTTGTATACCTTCATACCCCCGGGAATCACAGTTTCGAGTGGCATGAAATGATAAAGGCTGAACTGACCTCCTTTGAGTCTACTTTGGTACTTTGGGCCTTTTTTATAGCATTTGCCATCAAACTGCCAATTTTTCCCTTTCACACCTGGCAACCCGATACGTATGCCGTTGCGCCGGCTCAGGGAAGCATGCTTCTGTCGGGAATTATGCTTAAAATGGGACTTTTTGGAATGATCCGATGGATGTGGCCACTGGCCAAAAACACCTGTTCTTGTAACTATCAAATCTTTATCGCCCTGTCGGTTATAGGAATTGTTTACGCAGCCATTATCGCCATACGGCAAAACGATTTCAAGCGGGTTATTGCCTGGTCGTCTATGAGTCATGTTGGTTTAATTGCAGCCGGATTGATGACTTGGAGTGAAGAAGGAATTCAAGGATCCATTCTACAGATGTTTAATCATGGGGTGAATGTGATAGGCTTGTTTTTTGTTGCTGAAATTATAGAGCGAAGACTCAAAACGCTTGATATGGAGGCCATGGGAGGATTGGCCAGGCACGCCAGAGGTTTTGCATTTTTATTCATGGTTATTTTGCTGGGCAGTGTGGCCGTTCCTTTCACCAACGGTTTTACCGGAGAGTTTCTGCTTTTAAACGCCACCTTCAATTATAACATCGCCATAGGCGTAGTATCGGGGCTCACCATCATTTTTTGCGCAGTATACATGCTCAGGGTATACCAACTCACCATGCTGGGACCAGTGGTTGAAGACCGACCCAAAATTGAAAAATTGAGCTGGTCGGAGTATACCACCTTAGGCATTATCGTTATGATGGTACTGGCGGTTGGTGTATTCCCGGGTCTTATCTTAACTATATCCGAAGCATCTGTTAGCGGACTTTTATCACTCATAGAATCAATACATTGAAAACACTCATACTCTTATTTGTTTCAGGAATCTTTTCATTGTTTGGCGGCATTTTCGGCCTGCGCAAAATATTGCCTTATTTTGCCGTAGTTGCGCTCATTACAGCCTTAGCCTACCTTGCTTTTGATTTAAACTATCTCCCTGAAAATCTTCAGAACATGCTGATTTTCGACAAGTATTCCACCCTCTTCACCACCATGGCCATTGTGAGTACCCTCTTGTTGGTTCTGATGTCGGCCAGAGGTTACAGTTACAATCCCTCCAGTTTAGGAGATATTATTGGCCTCATGTTTTTTGTACTGTGCGGTGCCGTTTGCATGCTGAGTTTTAACAACATGGTCATGCTGTTTTTGGGAATCGAGATCTTATCAATCCCCTTATATGTTTTGGTTGGAAGTAACCGCAATCATTTGGGCTCGAATGAAGCAGCGCTTAAGTACTATATCATGGGAGCTTTCGCAACAGGCTTTCTGCTTTTTGGCATTGCCCTGTTGTATGGCGCAACCAGAAGTTTCGATTTGGATGTGATGCGAAGTGTATCGGTTACGGCCATGCAAGCTTCGCCTGCTTTGGTCAATATCGGGATGTTGTTTATCACCATTGCCTTTGCCTTTAAATTGGCTGCGGTTCCTTTTCATTATTGGAGTCCTGATGTGTATCAGGGAAGTCCGACTTTGATCACAGCCTTTATGGCTACCGTGGTAAAAATCGCCGGATTGGGTGCATTTTTAAAATTCATTTTATATCTCGGCCCCTTGTTAGGATCGCAATGGTATATTGTGATAGCCATACTCTCGGCTGCCACCATGCTTTATGCCAATCTGGTGGCAGGTCAGCAATCCGATTTTAAACGCATGATGGCCTACAGCAGCATTTCGCATGTTGGGTATGTGCTCATGGCTTTGCTCTCCGTGAATGGAGATACCCAAAACATTGTTGGGTTTTACCTCATAACCTATGCCTTGGCCACTATTGGCATCTTTTCGGCCTTACTCATCGTTAATCCTGATCCCAATGGGGAATACCCCTTCAGTATTTTCAATGGAATGGGTAAAAAATCACCTGTTGTAGCCGCATTACTGGCCATCAGTTTGCTTTCCCTTTCCGGCATACCGCCGCTACCCGGCTTTTTTGCCAAATATTCTCTTTTTAGGGAAGCCATTGGCGGGCATTTGTGGTTGGTTGTGGTTGCCATTTTGAGTTCGGCCATGAGCATTTACTATTATTTTAGGGCCATAACTGCCATGTATTTCACGCCCGAAGCAGCTGAGAGCCAAGAAATGGGTAGCAATCCGCTGGCCATGATTGTACTTGTTTTATCGGTGTGCGGGATGGTTTTTCTGAGTATTTTTCCCGGCATACTTTAATAAAGGCATAACATAAAAAAGTGGCATGAAAATAACTCGCCTGCGGGAGGAGATTTAAATCTTAATAGTCATGCCTGTTAATTTATATTAAACACTAAAATTATCTATTTCTACTTTGTCACTCTAGAAATATTCATTATCAGCATAGTACCTACTAATATCC
>CAZTXB010000001.1:0-298422 GCA_964617955.1 uncultured Chitinophaga sp. | reverse complement strand
GCCTTGCCTCCTTGTAATGAACGCACACTGAACTTTTTCAGCAGGCCCTAAATATGGTGATGAATTAAAAATAAGTTCATCTCACATTTTTATATTCACTACTTTTGCCGCTCTGTAAAACAGATGGAAGAAAAAATATTAATTCTTGACTTTGGATCGCAATTTACACAGCTCATCGCACGCAGAATCAGGGAATTAAATGTTTATTCTGAAATTCATCCCTTCAATAAAATACCGGTATTGGATGATTCCTTTAAGGGAATAATTTTGTCGGGCAGTCCTTGCTCTGTGAATGATCCCGAGGCTCCTTTTCCGGATTTGGATCTGATGAGCTTAAAGATTCCTGTGCTTGGATTATGCTATGGAGCTCAGTGGCTGGCCAAAACATACGGCGGCGAAGTTTCGGCTTCAGGTCATAGAGAGTATGGGCGTTCGCCATTGGAAAGCCATAGCCACAACCCACTGTTTAAAGGGGTTTCTCAGAATTCTGTGGTTTGGATGAGCCATGGTGACACCATTACCAAATTACCCTCACATTTCGAAGCGCATGCCAAAAGTTCGAATGGAGCACTGGCTGCTTTTAAGGTAGATGACAAGAACATTTATGGCTTGCAGTTTCACCCTGAAGTAACACATACCGAAGAGGGCAAAACCCTGATACAAAATTTTGTGGTCGACATTTGTAATTGCTCACAAAGTTGGACCCCTGATAATTTTATACATACCACCGTTGATGCCATTAAACAGCAAGTGGGCGACGATGTTGTTATCATGGGATTGTCGGGTGGGGTAGACAGTACCGTAGCGGCAACCCTCATACAACAGGCCATCGGTAAAAACCTCATCTGTATTTTTATCGACAATGGACTTTTGCGTAAGAATGAGTACGAACAGGTGCTTGAGGACTATAAACACTTGGGCTTAAATATTATTCCCATAAGGGCAGCCGATAAGTTTTTATCGCAACTCGCCGGTATTGCCGATCCTGAAACCAAAAGAAAGGCCATTGGTCGGGTTTTTGTAGAGGTATTTGAAGAGGAATCTAAAAAAGTGATAGGGGCAAATTGGCTGGGCCAGGGTACCATATATCCTGATGTTATTGAATCGGTGAGCATTAATGGCCCGTCGGCTACCATCAAATCACATCACAACGTGGGTGGCTTGCCCGAAAAAATGCATTTAAAAATTCTGGAACCTATCAACACCTTATTTAAAGATGAAGTGAGACGCGTTGGCAAGGCAATGAATATACCCGATGCAAGCCTGCAGAGGCATCCATTTCCGGGACCGGGATTAGCCATCAGAATCATTGACGACGTCACTGCTGAAAAAGTGGCCATATTGCAGGAGGCAGATTATATTTTTATACAAAATTTAAAAGAATTTAATCTCTATGACAAGGTGTGGCAGGCCGGCGCCATTTTTCTTCCGGTGCGTTCGGTAGGAGTGATGGGCGACGAAAGAACCTATCAAAATGTGATTTGCCTAAGGGCAGTTACTTCCATCGACGGAATGACAGCCGATTGGGCCGATTTGCCCAGGGACTTTTTAGTAAAAACCTCCAGCGATATAATCAACAAGGTAAAAGGAATTAACCGGGTAGTATATGATATCAGTTCAAAACCACCGGCCACCATTGAGTGGGAGTAGAGTATTTTTGATGAAAATACTTTTAGGCTTCTTTGCGTTTGCAGCGAGCGCTTTGTCCTTGCACGCCATAAAACCGCCCCACGATACCACCTATAAAATTGCCGTAATTCTGCCTCTGCATTTGCACGATTACAATGGAGCCAATGTCAACAGGGCTAACATCATGCTCGATTACTATCACGGGTTTTATTTAGCCCTGAAGGAATATGAAAAAAAAGGCATTAAAATAAAGCTTTATGTTTACGATAATGAGCACGATACTTTAAAGACGAAGGAGATTCTGAAAAAGCCTGAGCTTAAAAAGATGGGTCTGATTGTAGCGCCCATTTTAGATGAACACCTTCATATCATCAATCACTTTTCGTCAAAACACCAAATTGCGGTGCTCTCACCTTTTACCGCTGTGGATAGCTTGTTTCCGAACAACCCACTTTTTTTTAATGCGGCCCCGGCCAGGAAAACCAAGGCTGAATTTTTCTACGATTATTTTAGGAAAACCGACCCCAACAGAACCGTACTCATTGTGAAAAATGAAGAGGATTGGAACAAAAGCTTTGGCAATGAGTTGATTCAGTTGTTACAGTCCAAACCTTATATCGATTATAAAATTTTGTCCTCATCCGAGCTCCAAAAAGCTGATTCGAATACCCTCTCAAAGGATAAAAAATATGTGGTATTTCACAGCAGCGAAGAGAACAAGGCCATAAAAACACTCACAACTTTTCTCGATAAGCAAAGTGCTGAATCTGAAATTGTAGGCGACTATAAACCCTTTGTATTAAAAACAGTGCCTGAGTCGAAACAAAAGAAGTTCAACATCAAAATAATATCTTCAGATTTTATTAATCCTGCAGACAGCGCTACCTTGCTCCGCGATTTTAAAACGGATTACCGACTCATCAGCAACCTAAACCCGAGCCGATATGCCATGATTGGTCACGATCAGGCGGCTTTTATTTGTGAAATGCTTTTAAAATATAACCAATTTAAAGCGGCCGATTTTACAGGAGAGCGACACGCATACTATTCCACCCAATTTCTATTTAAAAAGGACCGGCACTGCAATCAAAACAAAGGACTGTTTATTTTGAAAATATCAGAATCAGGAATCCTGGAGGAGGCATCGTACTAAGGCTATTGTTTAGTTTGCTAACGTTTTCAAATGCTTGAGTCTCAACCAATGAACGCGCGACAATCCTTTATTTTCATTCATTTTAAAAAGTTGTTTGAACAATATAAAGGCTTCCAGCCCTTTCACCAGTTTTTTAAAAATTATTGCAAGTCGAATTCTGCTTTGGGTTCTACAGATCGAAAAATTCTAAAAGAGATATTTTACCATGTTTTCAGGAACGTTTCAGGTTGGAAAAATGAAATGCCCGAAGATTTATTTTTAGCTGCCAATCGTCAGGATTCAGCCGATTTTATGCTCAGGTTTTATGAGGGATTGCAAGCACCAAAGCCATTTGAAAAACTAAAATATCCATTTGGAGACCATTTGGTTCCGGAGTTAAAAAATCTTAGCGATAAAGAAGCACTTATGGCCCAACCCCTGGTTTGGGTGAGGGTAACTTTAAATAATGCTGAGCGATTCAGCGCCAAATACGGTGAACAAATTGTAGAAAATCGCCGGGTAACTGACCGCTTTATGGCCTATGCTTTTAAAAATAATGTAGCACTTGATCCTGCTTCGGCCGAATATGAAGTACAGGATTTATCTTCACAATGGGCTGCGGCCCAAATAGAGTTAGAACCACGGAGCAAAGTGTGGGATTGTTGTGCAGGCTCAGGTGGTAAATCGCTGTTTATGGCAGAGTCATTACCTAAACTAAGCCTATATGCCTCTGATAGCCGATCAGATATTCTTATAAATTTAAAAAAGAGATTTAAACATAAACGCCTGCAAACGCCTCAAATGGGAGGCATAGATCTCTTGGATAAAAAGGACACTCTTAGTTTTGAATCCGGCTTGATTGGCAAAGAATATTTTGATGTGATCGTTGCCGACGTGCCTTGCAGTGGGTCCGGAACCTGGGCCAGAGAGCCTGAGAATTATGCATTTTTTGAGCCTAATTCATTGGAACAACGCGCAGATAAACAATTTGAAATCGCAAAAAATGCCCTCCCCTTTTTAAAAAAAGGAGGGAGATTCTATTACATCACCTGCTCCTTGTTCGAACAGGAGAACCATGCCGTCGTTACACGATTGCAAAGGGAGGGATTTGTAGAGATCAAGGATCAAAAAATGATATTGGGTTTTGAGCACAAGGCCGATAACTTGTTTGTAGCTTGTTTAGTGAAGCCGGAGGCTTAATAAAAACCTCAGAATAATTAAAATCTTATTTAGAAAGTTCCAGGTCCTGAGTAAGATTGATGGGAACAAAGATCATATTTTGTTAATGGCTCAGGGTGAAAATATGAAGATCCTTCCCTTTATAAACCAGCTGAACATTTGCAGCGATTTCCGGTTGATCCGTGGCTAATTTAGAGCTGTGCGCTGTAGGTATAAAGAGATAATCAGGATGATGCCGGTTGACCCAAAAATGAACAAATGGCTTACTCTCCATTTTTTTGTTATTAATGACCATTCCTTTTCGGTCGAAATATACCAGGGGTGTATTTAAAGGGTAATCGTACAAAACAAATATTTTGGCTTGTTCCGATATGTTATTTTTTTTAAGCCAATCGGCCCCTTCAAGCATGTAAGCCCGATGGGCTAATATATCCTGGCAAGGCAAAGCATAGACTTCATTTTGTCTTTGTTGTGACTGCGCAAGGCTCTTACCGGCCCCGCTTTGGATTACGAAAAACAAAATGATAATGCCTAAACAACCTCTGGTTAACATCATGATACCGTCAAGGCACATAAAAAAACAAATCGGAATAAGTGTGCAAATGGCATAATAATCATGGTCTATCAACTGTTTTCCCATTAAGAGTAAAAAGGCTATGAACCCCATTAACAAGATGGCTTTGAAGAGCAAGACCTCTTTTTGTCGATAAAGAGGATGAATCGAAAAAAGAAAACCGGCCAGCAAAAAAATATACTGGGATTTTAAAAAATATTCTCCACTCCAACAGGTGAGGCTTTGGCCAATTTCTCTAAAATTACCCCATTCGCTTATAAGGCGGGCATGACTTAAAAACACTTCCGATTTGTATATGGCATTGCCCCGAATGGAAAAGTAATAGTTAATGGCAAAACAGATAACAGCACTAAGGCCAAATATCAGAAAACATTTTATTCCCTGGCTACGATCCAATCGACGGTCAATGAATATTGTTTTTAATAAAAACCAGAGCAAGTAGGCCACGGGAAAGATGGCCGAGGTAAGCTTGAGTAGGGCCGCCGCAAATCCCCAGGCAAATGCTGTGTAAAGGGATTTATAAGTTTGATTCAGCCTGAATTTTTCAAAATAGTAATAACTGATGAGAATAAAAGAAAGGGCGGATATGTCGGGCAAGAAGTTAAAACTGTAAAAAATTAAAACCGGGGAAAGTAAAAAAAGCAACGGTATGAGCAGCTTTTGCGGCCCATTGCCGCCATGCATCCCTATCGTAAGACTCAAAAATTGCAAGCCGATACAAAAAATAAAAAAAGTAAGGATACGGTAAATTAAAAAGAGTTGGTCGCGACTGTTTAGCGCTTTGGCTATGAGCGCAGCCAGGTATTGCACAGCGGGAAATTCGACGCCGGTTTTACCTTGGCTAAATTCCAAATAATTGGTCTGAGGCTGTAAAAAATTAAAACCGTTATCAAAATAATTGCGGGCAATGCTAAATCGGTCGGATTGAGCCCAGGAATGAACCCCTTGTGGCCTGAAATCACCAACATAACCGTCCATGAGTTTACCGAAAAAAAACAGGCATACTAAAAACAGAATAATAGGCAACAACATTCGCGGCACTCTGCTTATTCTTTGCTGATAGCCCTGATTTAATTTGTGAAATTGTATGTTAATCAAAGTAAGAGGTCTTTTATTTTTTTAGGGAGCGAATTTAAAACCAATTCATAGGATTCGTCGGTCCATTTTAAAATAAGCTTGTCATCAATTTTTCCGTTCAGGGCCACGGTATTCCAATGTTTTTTATTCATGTGATAGCCTGGAATCACATCCTCAAACTGCTCCCTGAGCAGAATGGCTTTTTCGGGTTGACATTTGAGATTGACCGAATCGAAAGTCTCAATGTCGAACAGGGCAAACATCTTACCCGAAACTTTAAAAACCAGGGTTTTTTCATCGAATGGAAACGCTTCGCTCACGGCTCTTTTGGCAAGACAATAATTTCGGTAAAATTCAATGTCCATTTTTTACATTTTTTTGATGCAAAAGAAGGCAATTTTGAAACTTTTATTCTTGAAAAGAGTCTATTAGGTTAAATTTGTTCCCAACTTGTACAAGGTAAAAAATATACTATTGGTATTGGTTTGTTTTCAATCCTTGGCTATAATCGCCAAGAAACCTATTGAATACGGAGGACCGACAACAAAAGTTATCTCAGAAATTCATAAACCTGTATTCAGAAAAAACACAGGCCAATGCCATCCCGACATCAATTTCAGGCTTGTGAGTGGAAGTTCGTCCATTTCATTTTATAAAAATAAAATTCAGTTTGGCCTGCGAAAGCAGGGAAAGGAAAAGATAAAAACAAGAACCGATCGTGGGAGCATGGCTTTTGTAGTATGGGATTTGGTTTTTAAAAATTCCAATCCTCTGTGTCAAATCGTTGCCTCTGAACAGCAAGCTTCACGATTCAATCAGTTTAAGGCGGGTTCTGATCAATCCCAAACCTTAATGGATTACGGCAGATTAACGTATAAAAATATTTATCCTCACATTGATTTGGTTTTTTATTTTGGGGAGAATGAGGCTTTGAAGTACGATTTTATTGTGAACCCGGGAGGCGATTTTAAAGACATTGAACTCGCCTATGAGGGCTTAAAAAAAATAAAAGTTTTAAGAGACGGCAAACTGAGTTTAACCACCCCTTGGGGCAATAGAATCAAAGAGGATAAGCCTCTAAGCTGGCAAATCATCAATGGCAAAAAAGTCCCTGTTGAGATGCATTACGAGGTCAAGGGCAAAACGGTAAAATACGGTTGTAGCAACAAGGTCGATAAAAACAGCAGCCTAATTATAGACCCCATGATGCTCGATTGGAGCACATATTTTTATGGCAAAAATGTAGGAGTGAGTACCTGGGGTTGGACCTATGTGCTCGATATGGATATTGATAAAAACAACAATGTTTATGTCACAGGTATGACCACCGAAGCCTTTCCAACCAAAGTAGGAACCTACGACACCTCTATGGCTACTACCTTCAATTACGAAGGTTTCGTGGCTAAAATGTCTATCAATGCTGATTCTTTGTTACTCTTTACTTATATCGGTGGAGCCTCCTATGAGTATATTCTGTCCATAGCGGTGAACAGTTCACTCGAACCTGCCATTTCAGGTTTCACCTATTCCAACGACTTTCCGGTAACCTCAAATGCTTATGATAAATCATCGGGCAGCGGTACCGGCTACCGGGGATTTATCACGAAATTTTCAAAAGATTTTAAAACCCTTATTTACTCTACCTATTTTGGTAAATCCAGTTCATGGGGCACAGTAATACAAAGTATGACTTTGGCCGCCAATGGCGATTTGATTTTAACCGGCCATACCAATGCCAATGATTTTCCCACCACAGCCGGTTGTTACCAGAGTACCTACGGCGGAGGGGCCGCCGATGCCTTTGTAACGCGACTCAGCGCCGATGGTTCAAAGTTGATTTATTCAACCTACTTTGGCGGAACCGGAGATGATAAGGCCACGGATTTAAGTCTGAACTCAGTTGAAGATGTGTATGTGGTAGGATCGACTTCCAACTCTAATTTCCCTTTGACGGCCGGAGCCCAGGGAGTATTTAAATATTCTAACTCTGACGCCTCAGACGGCTTTGTGGCAAGAATCCAAAAAGACGGCAAAAAATTGTTATGGAGCAAAATGATGGGCGGTACAGGAAACGATTATTTCGAAGGCTTGTATGTTAACAGTAACGACGAGCTCTATATTGGAGGATATTCCAATTCAGGTGATTTTTACACCACCTCGAAGGCTTTTCAAAAATACAACAACGGGGGCTACGATCACGTGGTAGTAAAAATGAATAAGTCGGGAACCAATGTTTACTATTCCACTTATTTGGGAGGAAGCGCCGACGATTATTTTTATTTTGGATATTACTGGAATTCAAACATTCGCATCGCAGCCAATGTTAAGGATGAGCCTATCATTGGCGGGGTCACCAAGTCTAAAAATTATCCGATAACCAAGGATGCATTGCAAGACAAAAACAAAGCCGCCGGAAATACCTGGGCTACCAACCTGGCTATAACCAAATTAAGCTACGACGGTAGTGAACAACTCTATGGCACTTTTTTTGGAGGCTCCTACTACGAGTATCCAACGGTACTGAAGGTTAAAAAAATAAGCTGCATGAGCAGTATTCTTTATGGAGGCATCAGCCTCTCTAAAGATTATCCAACCACAAAAGGGGTATACAGGGAAACCGGTAAATCGGGCTCGAGTTGGTATTATACAGGGTTTTTGTCACGCTTCAGAGATACCCTTTACACAGAGCCCATTGGTTTCAAAGCCAATTTTGTTGAATGCGATGAAGTTTATGAAGTGCTGGATGCCAAAAACAGAGGGGCTGACTATTTATGGAATGATGGTTCAAGAGGGCAACTGCTCATTGTAACCAAACCGGGAAAATATTGGGCCAGGGCAACCTATGGATGCGATACGGTGAGTGATACCATTAACATCACACTGGAATATACGCCCAAACTGAATTTTAATCCCGATACCATTTTATGCAACAGCAAGGGAATTACTCTTGACGCCGAGAACGATACCATTCTTCGCAAGTACTTTTGGAGCACAGGCGATACCACACAGACGATAAATGCTGTCGAAACCGGAGTCTACTCCGTGACGGTAAAAACTCCGAATTGCGGAGAGCTCAGTGATACCGCAGAAGTTACTTTTTTGAAAAAACCAAAAATAACCAATTTGAAAGATTCGGTGTTTTGCGACAAGATCGATTGGTCGCTGAAGACCGATTCTCTGGGACCGGGAACAACTTATCAATGGAGTACAAATGACAGCGGATATTCAATAAAAGTAAATCAGGTAGGCACCTATAAGTTAAAGGTCTCCAATTATTGTGGTATGGACTCCGGGCAAACGAAAGTCTCCTTGTTAAAGACTCCCAAAGCAGTTCTTCCAAACGATACCATTTTGTGTGATAACTTTTCATACAAATTAAAAGTAGGTTTAAAAAACAATGAAGAAAATTATTTCTGGTACGATGTAAAAACAGTTACCATTTATGGGGGCAAGGATTCACTTGATTTAAAGCAGCCCGGCTATGTCGCAGTAAAAATTGACAACCGTTGTGGCATTTCAAAAGATTCTTTTGAGGTCACCCAGAGGTTTCTTCCCAAAATTGATTTAGGAAGAGATTCGATTTTTTGTGATACGGTATTGAAAACCATAAGTATTGGGACGCCAAATAATAGTGAAATCTACATTTGGAATAACAATAACTCAGGTAATAGCCAGACCTTTACAAAAGAGGGAATTTATTGGTGTACCATTAAAAACCCCTGTGGCCTAGCAGCTGATACCATTAGTTTCTTATTAAAGAAAACTTTAAAAATAAATCTTGGGCCGGATACCGTCTTCTGCAATTCCGTTCTGAAAAATTTTAACATTACACAAAGTGATCCGCAAACCACCTATTTGTGGAGCGACGCTTCCTACAGTCCTACCTTTACCTCTAACAAAGCAGAAAAAATTTGGGCTTCAGTAAAAAACCATTGCGGAGCAAGTTCTGATACCATCGTTCTGAGTACTCTATTCAATCCGAAGGTTGAATTAGGGGTGGATAAGGTTTTTTGCGATGTAGTAAGCCCTGTAAGTCTAAGTGTAGGGGATACAAAAAATCAGGAAAAATATGTTTGGAGTGATTTAAGTACAGCCAATACAAATACATTCAATACCACCGGAAAGCATTGGGTGAGAATTGAAAATATTTGTGGAACGGTCGCCGATACCATTAAAATTTCGACCATTCCAAGTCCAAAGGTCGATCTTGGAAAGGACACAGCCCTTTGCGGGGAGTTTGCTTATATGTTGGATGCAGGAAACCCGGGCTTAAGTTATCTATGGGAGCCATACGGTGAAACCAGTCAGACGATTATAGCCAGGAAGCAAGCAGTTTATAAAGTCACCGTCACAAGTCTCGATGGTTGTATGGGAAGCGGAAGCATGGAGGTAAATGATCAGTGCAAGAGCAGGTGGTATATCCCCAATGCCTTTACGCCCAACGGCGACCAGCTCAACGACGAATTTGGTCCTGAACTGCTCAATTGCGAAAAATACAGTTTGGCGATTTATTCCACCTGGGGTGAGAAACTATTCGAAAGCGATAGTCCGTCTAAAAAATGGGATGGTACCTATAAAGGTAAAATGATGACCGACGGTTATTACATTTACATCATCAATTTTATGGCCAGCGAGAACAAAAGATGGACTTTGTTAAAAGGAAACATCATGCTCGTAAAATAGGGGACTCTCCTTCGTTCAAAATTTTGCCAAATTCACATCGCCATTTTATACTTAAATTTACAGCCTGAGTAACTTAGGCTATGCCCTTAAATCTTCTTAAGCAATATTGGGGTCATTCATCCTTTCGGCCATTACAGGAGAAGATTATTCAATCTGTAATAGAGGGGAAGGATACTCTGGCCATTTTGCCAACCGGTGGAGGAAAGTCGGTATGCTTTCAAATCCCGGGACTTTATCTCAATACCACAACCTTAGTTGTTTCGCCGCTTATCGCTCTCATGAACGATCAGGTGGATAATTTGAAAAAACGAGGAATTTCTGCCATAGCTTTTCATTCAGGGCTCACACGAAGAGAAACGGAAATAGAATACAGCAATATTCGAAACGGGAAATATAAGTTCGTTTATGTTTCCCCTGAGCGAATCCATTCCGAACGTTTTAAGGAAATCGTCATCGACTCGCGCATTGGTTTATTGGCTATTGACGAAGCACACTGCATTTCCCAGTGGGGGCATGATTTCAGGCCGGAGTATTTGTTAATTGCCGAGCTAAGAAAAATAATACCGGATACCGCATGCATAGCGCTCACGGCATCTGCTACACCCAAAGTAATAGAGGATATTAAAAACCATTTGGGCTTGAATGAGCATTCCCATATTTTTCAGGAAACCATTACAAGGCCCAATTTGAGCTATGTGGTTTTGGAAGAGGAGAACAAGAAGGTTCGGCTTTTAAAAATAATGGAAGGGGTGAAAGGAAGTGGGATTGTGTATGTGAGAAACCGAAAAACAAGCGCTTTGGTAGCGGAGTTTTTAAGTAAAAACAAAGTTTCAGCCGATTTTTATCACGCGGGTTTGGGCTTGGAAGAGCGGTCGGCCAAACAGGAAGCCTGGCAAAAAGGAAAGACCCGCATCATGGTTTGCACCAATGCATTTGGCATGGGTATCGACAAAGGGGATGTGAACCTGGTGGTCCATTACGATACGCCCGACAGCTTGGAAGCTTATTACCAGGAGGCCGGACGTACCGGACGAAACGGATCGGAGAGTTGGTGTATTTTGATGACCAATAAGCCTGACCGATTGGAAGGGAAAAAATGGATTGAAAGCCGTTATCAGGAAAAGAAAGCTGTGCAGCATGTGTTTAATGCCCTATGCAGCCACTTGCAAATACCCTATAACTCAGGTCAGGACGAGGTGTTTGAAATCGATGTTCACGCGATTTCTAAAAAGTATAACCTAAGCGTTTACGATATTCAGATTGCCCTAAACATCCTGCAGCGCGAAGGAGTTCTAAAATTATCCGAAGCCTTTGCCAATCCTACCCGTTTAAAAATTCAGGTCGATAACCACCATTTGTATAAATTTTATCTTGAAAATCCCACCTATGAGCTTTTTCTAAAAACGATTTTGAGAATGTATGGCGGCTTGTTCGATAATTATATGCCGGTAAGCGAGGTTGAAATGACCAGAAATTTGAACCTTTCGGTAAACAAAGCAAAGGAATACCTGAATAAATTAAATGATTTAAAGATCATAGACTATATACCTCAGAATGAGAAACCGGCGATAACCTTGTTGATTAACCGTCCGCAAATTATTCCCTTCGACAAAGCGCGGTGGAAATTTTTGAAAGAAATGGCCATGGAGAGGGCTGAGTGGGTTAAGAAATACATTTCCGATAAGCGATGCAGGCAGGTCTTACTGGCCGAATATTTTGGCGAAACCGTCACCACTGTGTGCGGAAAATGTGATTTTTGTCGTTCAGTCAGACATAAGCTCAGCGATGCGGTCAATGTGGTTGTACCCATTTTAAAAAAGCATTTTTGCGACCACTTTGAGGAAATGGATGTTATTTGCGAAAAAATCGGAGCGCAACCTCAGAGGATTGAAGCCTTAAGGTATTTGATGGACACGGGCAATCTCATAAAAAATAAGGAAGGCTTATATAAGTGGAAATAAGAAAAAAAATCATTGTCACGGTTTCAAACGATTTGAATGGAGACCAACGCATGCAGCGCATTTGCTCTGAGTTAAGCCTCCTGGGTTTTGATGTAGAATTGATCGGAAGGTTGCTCCCAACTTCACTTCCCCTCAAGCAGAGCGCTTACAGACAAAGGAGGTTAACCTTGTTTTTAAAAAAAGGACCACTGTTTTACCTGGAATTGAACTGTCGGCTGGCGTGGTATCTGTGGTTTCATAAAAGTGATATCATTTATTCTGTTGATGCGGATACTAGTTTTGCAGCCTTCTTTGTTCAGAGGCTGAGGAAGATAAATTGGGTATTTGATGCCCATGAGTTATTCTCAGAGGTACCGGAGTTGCAAGGGCATTTTATAAAAAAAAGAATTTGGAAATTTGTAGAGAAAAAAACCATTCTCAATGCCGACCACCTGATTACCGTATCGGATAGTTTGGCCAATTATTGGCAAACCCTTTATCAAAAGCCGTTTACAGTGATCAAGAATGTGCCCATACAGCGAAATGGAACCCCAACTAATTCTGCCAAACCTTACGTCTTATACCAGGGGGCTTTAAACAAAGGAAGGGGTTTGGAAACCTTAATTCAGGCGGCCGCTCACATTGGCATCGAAGTAAAAATAGCCGGTGCCGGTGACCTGTCAGAGGATTTAAGGTCGATGGCCGGACCGGGCGTCACCTTTTTGGGAAAATTGGAACCTGAGGCTTTGAGGGAAGTTACGGAAAGTGCATGGTTGGGCTATAATTTACTCGACAACAGCAGTCTGAGCTATTACTATTCTCTGAGCAACAAAACCTTTGATTATATGCACGCCGGCATTCCTCAATTGCTGCCTGATTTTCCGGAGTACATTCAATTGATGGAAAAGTATGAAATAGGTTTATTGTGCGGGCTTGAAGAAGTTCAGATCATTGAAAAAATAAAAAATTTAAGAGAGAATTCAGAGATGTACAACAGGTTGAAAAACAAGTGTATAGAAGCTTCAAAAGTATTCAATTGGCAGAATGAATCCCAGAAACTAAAAGCCATTTTTCAATTGTAGTCGCTTATAATCGTTTACTTTTTTCGAATATTTTTTTTTAAAAAAATAGAAAATATATTTGTGTAACTAAATGAATCACTCTATGAATGTTGAACTTAAATTTCTCTTTATGATGTTATCGACCTGCGTCATTGGCTTCTCATGCCGCCGCGAGTCTGAAAATTACGGAAAAACCACCTATGAAGGCAAAGTGTATGAAAGAGGCAGTGATGTAGGTATTCCAAATTGCGTAGTTTATATACACGGTAAGAAAACGAGCATGAATTTCAGCTCAGGCGATTTGCCGGTGATAGCCCAAACCTATTCCGATGCCTCAGGCCATTACAGTATCCAGTTTTATGCAGAAAAAGACGAACTCTACTATATATACCCCGAGAGCAAACATCATGCAGGTAACAGCAAAGGGCAAGCGGTTTGGCGATTGACAGAGTTTGGAAAAACCGTGAGAAAGGATCTAGAGCAGTGGACATATGGTTATGTTAAAATGAAGATGTTGAACAAAAAGCACCATAGGGATTATACGCATATCTATCTTGGAGGGCAATTGAATGGAGGCATACTTTATCCAAACAATGAAGATACCGTTTTTACCGGGCTGGTCTGGGGCAATCAACCGGATACCATGATAATGAGCGCCTACAGCAATGATAAGCTCATTCGAAAGGCAAAATATGGATTCCTGGTCAAGGCCTGGCATACCGATTCCGTCACCATTGAATATTAGTCAATGATAGAAGGCAACTGAAGCGGCACTTCTAAAACATACATTTTAAGGATTAGAAAAACAGGGTTTTGAAATGAGCCCCGGTCAACCCTTATTTTTAAAATTTTCACCACACTTCGTGAGAAATGAAACACATAACTTAAAAACTAAACAATGAATTTATATTAACAATTTTAATCCCAGCCTTATGAAAAAAACAAACAAAGCACTCCTGGCTTTAATGGCCATTTTAAACGTTTTCGTTGCCTATTCTCAAACGTATCCCGATTTCTTGAGAAGTCTTGCTAAACCCTTGTTTAAATGCCTGCCCCCAAACAGCATTCTGGAAGGAATTTTGCCTGCAAACAGCCAATTATCCCCCTACATGAACGGAGCTACAGATCGGTTCATGGATCATTTTCAATTTCAGGATGCCTTAACCTATCTGAATAACCAAAGGGAAGAGCCGGCGAATTATCCCGATTATCACCAATTTCTGGAGCTCACTGCCACATATCACAACCGAAATTTGATTCCTCTGGCGATGATAAATTTTGATTTCTACCGAATAAAAGAAGAAGCTGTGGAGTCCAATATCATTTATCTCAACCCCTTTGAGAAGGAATTGCAAATCAAGGCAGGGCATGAGCATAGCTGGTATGCATCGCAAAGGCTCAGCTATATTACCACGTTTTATCCGGTAACAGAGCAGGATACAGTCTGGTACATCTTGCCTTCTTCCCTCTGTTTCACAAACCTTCCTTTAAGTCAATCATTTTGGATCCATGCAAATGACAGCAGGGGTTGGTTTTCGGCTACTTTAGACCAACCTTTTTATGCCATCAACAGCATCCCGGGCTTTGAGATGCGTATCAAAATCAGTTTTTCAAACCCAAATTCGGGTTTGGAAAATGGAAAGGAAATCCCCATTCGGAATTTTCGAAGCCCCTTGTTTCAAAAGAAAGGCGAGTTTGCTGATGTGGTTCTCATGGCAAAAAGCATGCAAGTGAGCAATGCTTGCTATACCAATTACAATAAAGAAATCAATGAAGCTAAAATCTCCATCTTATATAAAAATGCATTTCTGGGATTGGTTAAACCTGTCATTTTTGTCGAAGGGTATGATATCGACAACAATCCATTTGACAATCGATTTGGGGATGTGAATTTTGGGACACTCCTTTCGGGAATTTCCCTCAATGAGAAAGGAGAGTCGGTAAAGCAAAACCTAAAAGATTTGCCGGTTCTGATGAATGCATTAAGAAGCCGTGGTTTCGACATTGTGTTTGTCGATTTCCAGCAGGGTTCAGGTGATTTAATCAAAAATGGAAATGCGTTGATAAAGATTATTCAGTGGGTGAATGAAAATAAAAAATCCGAGGAAGAACTCATCGTCATGGGGGCCAGCATGGGTGGACTCCTGGCCAGATATGCCCTTGCCAAAATGGAGAAAAATGGCTGTCGACATTGTGCAAAGCTATGCGTTACCTTTGATTCGCCGCATAAAGGAGCCAATGTGCCTCTGGGAATGCAGGGCCTACTCGAGTTCTTTGCAAAGCACAAGGGCACCGACGACAACGGTTCTCCAACCGAAGTACTTGGATTCTATCATTTAGGTTTAGGGAGTATGGGGGCACAACAAATGCTCCAAAAAAATATTTACCCGGGTGCTGATGCGATAAGAGCGCAATGGGTTTCTATACTAAAAGAGCTGGGACATCCTAAAAATTGCCGGAATGTTGCGCTTGCTAACGGAAATCCCAATGGTCAAAATTTTCAATTTTCAGGAGGAGACCTACTCTTTAATTGGGCTTATAACCGGGCTTTGACAACGGTGGCTTTTGCCGAAATATTCGCAAATTCAAACTGCCCGCCAAATTGTGATAAGGTTGTTTTCCGGGGCTTCTTGCCACGAGGCGCCAGTCCTGTTGGCAAATGGGCCAATGCCATGTGGGGCTTGCATTATACATTTGAGGAGAAGATCATGCATGGATATGAGAGTAACAAACATTGGGATAACGCTCCCGGTGGGGCAGGAGATTGGCTTCAGGCATTGACAAGTCTCAGTGTTTGGAACAGTTTTAAAGACAGCAAAAAACCTCAAATACCGAATGGCTCCGATTTTTGTTTTGTTCCTGTCGCCTCAGCTCTTGATTTGGAAGGGGACCTATTAAATTTTAATGTATCATCACAATTTCCAAGCATTTTAAGCAGAAAGGAACCTCAAAGCTTTCACCCCTTTGATGCCATACACCTCAATGCCTTTAATGAGAATCAAGCACATGTTTTTGTCGACACCAGGTCCGTTGTAAATCCCCTTCTAGGGGAGCAAAATAACGTTGGGTTTATTTTAGAGCAAGTCGATTTATTAGAAAGTCCTGCTGCGCTCCAATTGCCTTCTGTCAATGGCAGTCAATACAATTTGGCTACTGCGAGTAACCCTAAAATTGTGCAGAGAATTCCTTTGCTAACGATTAATAAAGAGGGGGTTTTTTACCTAAATGGAAAAATGAAACGGAATTTTGGCAGCTCCGACGATTGGTCTATAAGAGAGGGGGACTCTATGTTTTATCAAACCACAGAATGCCTAAATAGGGTAATTATAAACGAGGGAGGACAGTTTGTCATGGGCAACAACAATGTCGAGGATCTTGGCAACAACAAGGCCACTTTAACGTGTCGCAAAGGATTTGTGATGGAAATCAACAATGGTGGCGTTTTGCATATCAACAACCATAGCAAACTCATACTCGAAGCCGGGGCAAAATTGATATACCATAAGGGAGCTCGGATACTACTTGATGGCGAGTACGCCGACCTTGAGGTGATAGGAAGCATAGAGGTCGAAGCAGGTGCAGTTCTCTCATTTGAGCGTTTGTCAGCAAGCAAGGGCGGGCGATTGATATTGGCGCGGAGCGAAGCCAATAAAGGGTATCCGATTTACAGCAACGCGAGCAATACCTCTTTCAGGTATAGCGGGAACAGCATGATAAATGATGAATTTTTACTGGTTAGGGGAGGGCCGGTATACCTTCTTCCGCTGGGCTCATTGGAAATTTCAAACTGCAAAATAATTTGTGAATCGGAAGGCTCAATCGTGTGTCGGGGAGCAAATGCCAATCTACACCATTTGGTCATAGCAGCAAAAAACAATGCTCGAAACACATCAGGCTTAAAAGTGATTAACGACATAAACCATTTAAAGATATCATTGTCAAATATGAGCTTCGAAAATCTAAAGGTAGGATTGATTCTTGAAAATAACCCTACCGATGTGAATACCCCCGATATCCCACTTCAGTTTGTTAATTTTAGGAATTGTGAACTCGGACTCAAATCAAATTTAAATGGACTCCAACTCAACCATTGTGGATTTCATGGATGCAAAACCGGAGTTGAGGCGGTGAACTTGTATAAAAACGCCTCTCTCCTAAATTCGCATTTCTCCGAAAACCGATCAGCCATTTCTCTACAAACAAAAGTCGGAATACCTATTCAGATTGAAAATAATTTGTTTGAGAACAACCATACCGGACTGATAAGCTCCGATAAAGCGATTATAAACATGAGATGCAATAATTTTTTAAAAAACGGCAGGGCAATTCACACCGAGGGTGAATTAAACTTAAGCGCGAGCAGGCAGGTAGAGGGAAGTTACGGTGGGTACAATACCTTTTATAACAACGGGGTTTCCATTGAACTGAATGAAGCAGAAATTTACCTCAAACAGGGACACAATAACTTTATCAATCAAAATCCGGAAAAGCATAGATTTTTGGAAGGAGGAATTAAAAATTCTTCATCCTGTCTAAATGGATTTGAAATAGAAGCGGAGGATAATTTTTGGTTTCCATTTCCTGAAAGTGGTAATTTGAGCCAGGCAGGATCAGAGTTTTATCAAATTTCAGTTACTGATTTTACAGGAAGCAGAAACGAAGTAACTCTCAGCGGAAACCTTCAAAACAAACTGAATGCACTCTGTGCAATGCTTCCTGAGGGCGTAGATTTGATAAACCAAAGCGAGGGAGAGTTAATTCATAAATGGACCGCAAGGGAAGAAAAATTTGCAGTATCCAATCTGTATCCCAACCCGGCAGGGGAAAAGGTGACTCTCGTGATATATACTTTAGAAACAACTCCGATTCAGTATGAAATATGGGATGCCAGGGGTCGGCTCATTATGCAGGACGAGGATAATTGGGTATACAAGGGAACTAACATCAAATACCTGGAGCTGACTTCATTATCATCGGGGAAATACACCTTAATCGTTAAGCAAAATAAGAGCAAGTGTAGCAAGGAGCTTCTCATGAATTGAAACAAATAGGCTTGCCGATATTTGAGCCTTTAAAGAATATTCTGAGATAAATGCAGTTAGGGAGAGGCTTCGGCCTCTCTCTTTTACTTTACGATAATTTTCTCAGAGCCGTAAAAATTCACAAATCCAAGGGAATTTTCAACAGGTTCGAGCGTTATGAAATACAATCCGGCCTTTAGAATTCCCGGACTAAGAAATATCAAATCCTGACGCAAATTTACCTCCGAAAAGATACGTTGACCATTGAGGTTATAAACGCATAACTTGCTGTCAACCTTGCGATTAAATTTAATTCCTAAAGGGCCTTCATGCACCGCAAAGCCCGAGCTGTTCAAAATTTTATAATTGACCTTTTCCGTAAAATCACCCTTAAACAAATCGCGGTGATCCTTTTTTAAAATGCCATTTTTTATAAAGCAACTCTTAATTGCTTGGTAGTGAGTGCCGTAAAATAAAAGGGTGTCTATTTTAATGAGTTTTTCGGCCATTTGCGGCAAACGAGCCTCTGCCGATTGATAAAAGAGCAATTCAAGTATAAGGCTGTCACTCAAATTTTTTCCTAATTCGTCACATATGCATAAGAGCGGGCTGCTCCACAACGCTCTGTCCTCGTCTTTTTGGTGTTTCCAATCATTTGGGTACATCGAATGGGTATTGGTTTTAATCCCTGACCAAAACGGATTATGTCCATCCCAATCAAATATTTTTTCCCAGTTAAAGGGGTCGTATTTTTTAAAGTGCGAAACCGCAAAATAATCGGCCCAACCCTCTTCCATCGCCAGCCTTTCATCGTTGGCACCAACGGTGGTAAAGGGCGATGCCGTTTGTGATAGGGCATGGGCATATTCATGCACAATAACTTCAGCATCTTCGGCATCATCAACGCCACCCGTGCCAAATTCAATGGTATAGGGTGTGCTGTTGAATTTAAAGAGACTTTGATCTGCTCCATCAAGCGCCTGCGCATCTATTTTTAACTTTGGGATAAGTAGGCCAAAGCCCAGCCGTCTTAAGTATTCCATTTGCTGTACCACATGAAAAAATGCGTTAACCTCTTCAAATTGAGGCTCGTCACGGGTGTAAAACAACATCGGGGAGCCTGCTTGAGTAGGCACAGTCGTTGGCAGACTTAATTCTGCAAATTCAAGAAATTCGTTTTTTAAAATAAAGCGACCGCTATCGAAACAGACTTTCATTTCAAATATTTTTAATTCTGCCTTCAGAGCTTCACTGTTGGCATCATTGTTATCGCTTATTTTATCTCCATAAAACCCATGTGAGCTCGTAATGGGGTTTGGGTAGTAAGCCTTTACTTTAACCGTAGAATCTTTAAAAGAATGAAAAAGAGGATAGCTGAAGAGGGTGTCTGCACCGCGAATCAAAGAGAGAAAAGGCCTATTTGTCGCATCAAGACTGATCTTCTCGCTTACCATAATCATACTGTCGTGGGACAAACACCAGGATGAATGAGCGGTATTATTCATTTTACCAAATGGTTTAGGGCTGAAAAGCAAATTGGATTCGAAACATATCAGCTTGTCGGATGTGTTCAGATGTAAAACCAGGTAAGTCCCGAAAATAGGAATGGTATGGAATTGTTGTTGTAATCGGAGATGCAGCCCACTCAAACTGAATTGGGAAGATTTAAAAATAAATTGCCCCTTTAATGCAGGAAACAGGCTGTCGGACAAAAACAGTGCTTTCTCTTTTGCACTTAAAAGGGGGTGAGAGGCTTTGCAAAAAGTGATTAAATTAAAAAAAATAAAAAAGGCGAGACCTGAGTTTTTCATACATTCAGTTTCAGTTAAGGAAGACAAAATTAATTAATTTTTGAATTCGCGGCGCTTAAAGTGACTTTAATTGAATAATAATTGACCATTCTAACGCTTTGGGGTTTTCTTGTGCATACAAAATGGCTAAAGGAGAACCCAATGCACAATCAAATTTCATAAATTTGCAGCCTATGGCGCAAGAGCTGATATTAACCCCTGAGGAGCTTGAAAATAAAGAAATTATTAAGCGTTACAGACATCTTCTTCGCGCGGCAAAGCGAATAAAGACTAAGGCCGATAAACAACTGATAAGAGATGCCTTTGAATTGGCGCTGGATGCGCATAAGGACATGCGCAGAAAATCAGGAGACCCTTATATTTTTCACCCCTTGGCCGTTGCGCAAATCGCTGCCGAAGAAATTGGATTGGGCGCCACTTCCATTGCCTGTGCCTTGATGCATGACGTTGTGGAAGATACCGAAGTAGACCTGGATTATTTAAGAACAAAGTTTGGGCCATCCGTCGCCTCCATCATCGATGGTTTGACAAAGATTTCAGGCGTCTTCGATGAAAAGAAATCGCCCCAGGCCGAAAATTTCAGAAAAATGCTCCTCACCCTGAGCGACGATGTAAGGGTGATATTGATAAAAATATGCGATCGTTTACACAATATGCGAACCTTGGAGTTTATGGGGAGAAACTCGCAGCTGAAAATCGCATCGGAAACGCTCTACCTCTATGCCCCTCTGGCCCACAGGCTTGGCATCTATGCCATTAAAACCGAATTGGAAGATTTGTCTCTCAAATATACTGAGCCGGAAAAATACAGGGAAATATCAAAAAAGCTCAGTCAAACAAAGGAGGAAAGAGCCAAGTTTATCAAAGCCTTTATTAAGCCCATCAAAGGCTCTTTGGATGAATTGGGATTTAAGTATGAGATCAAAGGCCGCCCGAAATCTATTTACTCCATTTACAACAAAATGAAAAAGCAGCAGGTTGGCTTTGATCAAGTGTATGACCTGTTTGCAGTGAGAATCATTATCAAAAGCGATTACATTCATGAAAAACGCGATTGCTGGAATGCTTACAGCGTGGTAACCAGCATTTACAAGCCAAACACCGAAAGGCTGCGCGATTGGATATCGTCGCCTAAGTCGAATGGGTATGAATCGCTGCATATTACAGTGATGGGGCCTCTTGGCAGGTTTGTGGAGGTTCAAATCCGCACTACCCGAATGGATGAATTGGCCGAAAAGGGTTATGCTGCCCATTGGAAGTACAAGGAAAATGCCAAGGAAGTGAGCAGCTACGACAATTGGTTGAATAATATCAGGCAAATGCTGGAAAACCCTGAAAGCAATGCGCTCGATTTTGTGGAAGAGTTCCATACCAATTTCCTTTCGGAGGAAGTATTTGTGTTTACCCCTAAAGGTGAATTGAAGAAGTTGCCGATTCATGCCACCGCCTTAGACTTTGCATTTGAAATACATTCCGACATTGGGGCGAGTTGCATTGGCGCTAAGGTTAACAATAAGATAGTGCCCCTTAGCCACGAGCTAAAAAATGGCGACCAGGTTGAAATTATAACCTCTGCCAAACAAAGGCCATCGAAGGATTGGCTTAACTATGTGGTTACCGGTAAAGCTAAACAGAGCATAAAGCACATTCTCAAAGAGGAAAAGAGACAAATTTCAGAAGTAGGAAAAGAAATTCTCCAGAAAAAATTCAAAAATGAAAAAGTGGAGTTTTCAAAGGAAAATATCTCCATCTTAACCCATCATTTTAAAGCGCCAAGCGATTACGACTTGTATTATTTGATAGGTAAGGAATTGCTTGGTAAGGATAAATTAAAAATCAGGCAAATCATCAACGATAACGAGATTCATCAAAGGGAACAGTTGGTGCAAAGTATCAAGCATTCTGCCGATGCCAAGCTGAAATCAGAGATCAATTTTACCGAATCCATTATTATTGGCGAAGACAATGTTCAAATGGATTACAGCATTGCCAAATGTTGTACCCCCATACCCGGCGACGAAATCCTGGGGTTTATTACCATTGGCGAAGGGATAAAAATTCACCGAACCAATTGTAAGAATGCCATTTCGCTTATGAGTCAATACGGTTACCGGGTTATTAAGGCCCATTGGGCCAGCGAAAACCTCCTTAACCGGGACGTTTTTGAAACCTTGATAAAAATTACAGGCATCGATGACGTAGGCATTGTCAGTCGCATCACCGATATCATTTCCAAAGATTTACAAGTGAACATGAACAGCATTTCATTCGAATCCCATGATGGAACATTTGAAGGAAGACTTTCGGTTTTTTTAACCGATACCTCCCACCTCCAGGTTTTGATTGAAAAGATAAAGGCCATCAATCCTTACATTCAGGTTTCACGCCAAAGTGTTGATTAATTAATGATGAGATTTAGTATAAAGCGTCTATTTTTGAAACCTTTACATGGATAGCAGTTTAACTTCAGTTAAGGATGAGGTAAAAAAAATCTTTACGGATTTTTTAGAGAAAAAAAAGCAGAGAAAAACTCCGGAGCGCTATGCCATTTTGGATGAAATTTACAGCAAAAAAGCCCACTTCGACGTGGATACTTTATTTATCCAAATGAAGAACAGAAACTATCAGGTAAGTCGGGCTACGGTTTACAATACCTTGGATTTGTTAATGGAATGCGGCTTGGTTGTGAAACATCAGTTCGGGCAAAACCTCGCTCAATTCGAACAGGCCTTTGGTTATAAGCAGCACGACCACATGATTTGTAACATATGTGGTAAGGTGAGTGAATTTTGTGACCCCCGAATCGCTCAAACAGAAATTATGATGGGTGAGCTTCTCAATTTTGAAATCATTCATCATTCGCTGAATTTATTCGGTAACCCTAAAGTGGATGACAAGGGGATTTGTTTGAACTGCGATAATGTTGTAACCACTTGACCCATCAACCTAAAAAAAAACAAATCATTCAATCTTTTAAAAAATATAGGAGAGGACTCAAGTCGTTGGTATTAATAATTAACAAATTCAAAATTGATTTAACATAAAATGGTAGATGTATTGCTTGGCCTTCAATGGGGCGATGAAGGAAAGGGTAAGATTGCCGATTATTTAACCCCCCAATATGATATAGTGGCGCGATTTCAAGGGGGACCAAATGCAGGCCATTCGCTTCATTTCAATGGCAATAAATTTGTTCTCAATACCATACCATCCGGTATTTTCAGGGATCAATGCATGAATGTAATTGGGAATGGGGTAGTGGCTGATCCGGTAAGGCTACAGGGCGAAATTGAAAAGTTAATAGAGGCAGGTGTCGACGTGAAGTCAAAGCTTCTCATTTCCAAAAAGGCGCATATCATATTGCCGACACACCGTATTCTTGATGCCGCCAATGAATCCGCAAAGGGAGATAAAAAAATAGGGAGCACCTTAAGAGGGATAGGGCCCACCTATATGGATAAAACCGGTCGCAACGGACTGAGAATCGGAGATATTATTTCCCCGAATTTTGCCAACCATTATTCCGAACTGGTAAACAAACACCTGAAGCTGATACAAAATCTCGGCTACACAGATTTTGACCTGAGTGAGCTGGAAAAACCCTTTTTTAAATCGCTTGAATTTCTTAAAGGTTACCGATTAATCGACAGCGAATATTATTTGAACAAAGCTCTGAAAGAGGGCAAGAAAATATTAGCCGAAGGGGCACAGGGAAGCTTGTTGGATATAGATTTTGGTTCCTATCCTTTTGTAACGAGCAGCAGTACCACAGCCGGAGGTGTTTGCATAGGACTTGGAATACCACCCGGCTCTATACGCAAGGTGATGGGCATTTTTAAAGCCTATTGCACAAGGGTGGGCAGCGGTCCTTTCCCATCGGAGTTGGAAAACGAAATGGGTGAGAAATTAAGACAACAGGGAAATGAATTTGGAGCAACCACCGGAAGGCCACGCAGAACAGGATGGTTGGACCTCCCTGCATTGCATTACTCGGTTATGATTAATGGTGTGAACGAATTAATTATGATGAAGAGCGATGTCTTAAGCGGACTTGATAACGTCAAAGTATGCACGGCCTATAAAGTAAACGGAGTGACAAGCAATGAAATCCCTTTCGATATATGTGATGCACACATCGAGCCGGTTTATGAAAGTTTTGAAGGTTGGCAGGACGATCTCACCTCCATGAGAAAATTCTCACAACTGCCTGCTTCATTTCAAAACTATTGTCGTGAAATTTCCGATAGGACCGGTTGTGCCATCAGCATCATATCCGTGGGCCCCGACAGAGAGGAAACCATTCATGCTGAAAATTGATAGCAATTTTAAAAGCGGCAAATAAAAAATAGACATATAAATCAGTAAGCAATCACAATAATTAAATGAACATACACGAATACCAGGCAAAGGAAATTTTAAAAAAATATGGAGTGGCCGTGCAGGAAGGAGAAGTGGCTTCCACAGTTGAAGAAGCCCTTAATGCTGCTAGAAACATGAAATTGAATTTCAACTCCGATTGGGTGGTTCTGAAATCTCAGATACAAGCCGGAGGTAGAGGAAAGGGGAAAATAGTAGGGACTGAACAAAGGGGAGTGGCCTTGGCAAAAAATCACGATCAGGTGGCCGAAATTGCAAAAAATTTACTTGGAAATGTCCTGGTTACCCTCCAGACAGGGCCAAAGGGGAAAAGGGTTAACAAAGTCCTCGTCTCTCAGGATGTTTATTATCCCGGGGCATCCGAGCCGAAAGAGTTCTATATGAGTGTCTTATTGGACCGTGCTTCAGGCTGTAATGTCATTATTTACACCACAGAAGGAGGCGTTGATATAGAAGAAGTAGCCCACAGCACACCCGAAAAAATTCATAAGGAGTTAATTGATCCCCTCGTAGGTTTGCAAGCCTTTCAGGCTCGAAAAATAGCTTATAATTTACAATTAACCGGTAAAGCAAATAAGGAAATGGTGAGTTTTGTGATGAATTTATACAAGGCTTACGTGGAAATCGATGCTTCAATGTTTGAAATAAATCCGGTACTCAAAACTAGCGACGACAGAATTATGGCCGTAGATGGAAAGGTTGGCTTAGATGATAATGCCCTCTACCGACATCCCGACCTTTTAGCTTTGAGAGATTTGGATGAGGAAGATCCGGCCGAAGTAGAGGCCAGCAACCATGATCTCAACTACGTTCAACTGGATGGTAATGTAGGTTGCATGGTAAATGGGGCGGGTTTGGCCATGGCCACTATGGACATTATCAAACTCTCCGGCGGCGAACCAGCCAATTTCCTCGATGTTGGCGGTACAGCCAATGCCGAAAGGGTAGAAAAGGCCATGAGAATTATATTAAAAGATGAAAAAGTAAAGGCCATCTTGATCAACATATTTGGTGGAATCGTGCGCTGTGACAGAGTAGCCCAGGGTGTAGTGGATGCTTACAGAAATATAGGCAGCATACCCGTTCCGATCATCGTGCGCTTGCAAGGCACCAATGCACAAGAAGCTAAAAAACTGATTGATGAAAGCGGTTTGGAGGTTAAATCAGCCATCGCCCTGAAAGAGGCAGCCGACCTGGTAAAACAGGTTTTAAGCTGATGAATTTAAGAAGAGGGTTTTTTGGGGCTGGATATCTGGATATTATGAATGTGCTGCGTCAAAAAAAATTAATTAAATGGTATGAAAAATGCTTCTGCAAATAAGACCTAACAATCCTGATGAGAGGCAAATTAAGGAGGTGGCATACGTTCTTCTCAATGGGGGTTTGGTTATTGTACCAACCGATACCATTTATGCCATGGCATGTTTGATATCCAATCACAAAGGCATAGAGTCGCTCGCAAAAAAAATTGGTAAAAAAGTAACGAAGGCAAACTTATCTATACTCTGTTCTGATTTTACCCAACTGGCCGAATACACTCTGCCTTTGTCGAATCCTACTTTTAAGCTGATGAAGCAGGTTCTTCCGGGGCCATTTACTTTTATTCTCAAAGCCAGCCATCAGGTGCCGAGATTATTCAGAGAAAATAAAAAGACCATTGGCATTAGGGTCCCTAAGAATGAAATATTAAATGCTTTGATAAAACAAGTGGGAATGCCCTTAGTGGCAACAAGTATACATTCGGAAGATGAAATTTTGGAGTACCTCACCAATCCTGAGGAAATAGAACAAATCTATAAATCGACCGTGGATTTGGTAGTGGATGGCGGAACAGGGGATAATGTGGCCTC
Source organism: uncultured Chitinophaga sp. (assembly GCA_964617955.1). Classification (GTDB taxonomy): domain Bacteria; phylum Bacteroidota; class Bacteroidia; order NS11-12g; family UBA9320; genus JABWCE01. The sequence goes on along the minus strand of CAZTXB010000001.1, from coordinate 272,088 downwards.
TACCATCATTGATTGCACCGAGGAGGTTCCTCTAATCCTCAGACAAGGCAAAGGAATAATACCCTAACATGATACAGAGAATAGTAAAAATGGAGTTTAGAGCCGACGAGCTCGCCAACTTTCTAATTTTATTTAGGCAGGTTAAGGAAAAGATAGAACAATGCGAAGGATGCCAGGGATTGCAATTACTCGCTGATATCAAAGATCCTTCAGTTCTGTTCACCTACAGTATTTGGTCGGATGAAAAAGCCTTGAATAAATACAGAGATTCGGATTTGTTTAAGGAGACCTGGTCGAAAGCCAAGGCCTTGTTCAGGGCAAAAGCGGAGGCCTGGAGTTTGGCTTTAGCAGAAAATTGAAATTGAAGGGAATAGTTTGAAAATTTTGATTTTTCAAGCTATGTTTGAAAAATCAAAATGCGGAAATTAATTTTAATCAACCTCTTTATTTTTTGGGTTGGGCAAATCATGGCCCAACAGGCTAATCTCGACCGAGCTGAAAAGGCATTGGCTGATGGTTACTTTGAGCGCGCTCTTAATTTGTCAAGGGCGGCTACAGAGCACGAAAAAACCAAAAAGAATCCGCTGGGATATTATTTGTATGCCATGAGCTTATTCGAGCTGACAAAGGATGAGTACTTTGCTAAAAAAAATCCAGATGCGTTTAAAGATGCCTGCAAACTGATACTCAAAGCCAAAATGAAGGACAAAGAAAACAAGTTTGAGGGCAGATTTGACGATAAAATTGCTGAAATGGTTGAGGTCAATAACCAATTGGGATACAGTGAATATCAGGTCAACAGATTTCCCAAAGCCATTAAATACTACACGCTTTCATGCAATATGAACGAGGATATCACAGCCTATTACATGATTGGCAAGTGCTATCAGTTGTCGACGGATACAGCGCAGGCAAAGTCTTATTACAAAGCCCTCATCAACAGATACGATGAAGCGCATAAAAAGGGCGAGTCGGCAGATAAGTTTTCCATCGATCCTTTTATCTTTTTAGCAGATGTTTACACCTTAAAAAAGGCATACGATTCGGCCAATTTTTATCTTGAGTGGGGAAGAATCTTTTTTGGAAATTCGAATGCAAGACTCAATTACACGCAATACCTTATTGCCAAAGAACAAATTTTAAAGCAACAGCCCTCATCACTGATGCTGGAGGTAGTTCGAAAAGCCTTGGTTTACAGTCCTACCGATACCTTTTTAGTTAAGAAAGAAAATGCAATTAGTCTTTACCTCATCCGAAACATGATTGGGGGAGCTTCAACCATTGAACTGGACTCTATGGTTTTTAGGTTCGCAAAATCCAAGACTGTAAAAGCGGCAAACCCTGAATATGAGGTACTGAGGCCTGTTGATATTTTCTTGCAGGTTTATCCTGAGGATGTGCTTTGGAAAATGAGCGATTATTATTACACCAATACCCACGATGCTGCAGCGGCCTATCTGGCTAAACTTTATATTGGCATCACTTCAGCAGCCACAGCCGGCGTTGCGCCAACAGAGAAAGAATTAATCGGCCGATGGATAAAAATAATTCAATTTTGCAAAGAAAATGAGGCGCCAGGATTTACGGCCTTACTGCTCAATCAAGCAGTTACCGACTTCCCGAAATCCAAAGAAATTGAGGAATTAAAAAAAAAATTATCCTCCAAGTAAGTAAATTAAGCTTAGGTTCCAGAGACCGCTACCTCATTCTCCAAAACTTTTCAGGCACCAAACTGCCGGCCCCCGATATGGTGGCTGTATACAAAGAAAATTTATACGCATTGCTCAACGCTTACATTGAGGAAAAAAACTTAATGAGGGCGCTCCAAATACTCAAAACTGAAAAATTAAATGACAGCAAAGACGTCAAGCTGGAGCAGCTCGAATTAAAAATTAGCAAAGAAAATTTCAGAATCAATTATTTCGGATCAAGAATCGCAGTTTTGAAAGAAGGCAATAAAAGCATTGCGGAATATGAATGGAATGGCAACGTAAAGGGGTGTATAAAAGGAGAAATACCTGATTACATACAAGAAAAAATAGAAAACCGAATTAATTATTTTCGTGTAAGCGCCGGGGTTCCTGCAATCTACCTCGATACACAATTAAATAATTGGTGTCAGAAGGCTGCTCTGGTTATGGAAAGCAATAATAAGCTTCACCATCGTCCTACCAAAATTTGGAACTGCTACAGTGAAGAGGCCGCAGAGGCCGCCAAATACAGTTTGCTCACGCAAAACGCGACCAATACCTTGGCCATTACATCCTTCATGGCCGATCAAACCAATCCTACCCTTGGCAACAGAAGATGGATGCTTTATCCTTTTAGTCTGGTGTGGGGGCATGGAAGTACAAAAACAAAATGTGTGCTTTGGGCATTAGACGACTCTAGAACTAAAGATACACTCTACTATAAGGCCAATTTCATTGCCTGGCCCTACCATGGCTATGTCAACAAAATGTTTTTATTCAAAAAATGGTCCTTCAGTATGATGGACGATTTGGCGGAAGCTCAAATCACCATGCTTTATAATAAAAAGCCATTAAAAATAAAGGTTGAACCACTATCGGAGGGTTATGGCCTATCCACATTGGTTTGGACTCCTGAGATGGATTGGAAAACGGCAAAGGAAGGCGACAGAATAGAAGTGACCGTAAAATTGAAAGGAAACAAAACTTACTATTACACCGTAAAAGTATTCGATTACAATCCCGAATAATGGTCATTTTTACGATTTGGTGAAACTTTACACAACTTTATAGTTAAAAAATGCGTCTCTTTGTGTATTAAACAAATGATTTTTAAATTACTGAATATAGAAACCACTTGTTTCAGGTTGTTTGTTTTTGCTCTTTCCATTCTTGCAAATTCATCTTTAAGGGGTCAGTTTTTTGAAAATAAGGGGCAGCTCGATTCCAAAATTTTATATTACAAAGCCATTCATTCCGGCAATATGCTTATTTCCGATGAGGGCTTTTCATATCTTTTCTATGACGACCAAAAGTTTCATGACTTGTATGAAAAGAGCCACCATGCCGGTACCCAGGCCAAATTTAAATTACAAAAGCAATATTCCGAAAACCGCATTCATTTTCATAGCATCCGACAAACCTTCATAGGGGCCGAAATTGATGAAAGCAAAATAGAAAATTACGAAAAACTTCCCACAGCCTATCATTATTTTTTGGGCAACAAACCTGAAAATTGGGCCACGGATGTACATTCGTACCATAAACTCCTAATTAGAGAGCTCTATCCGGGAATTGATTTGGAATTGATTTCCAATGGGCTAGATTTTAAATACAATTTTGTATGTAAAGCGGGCAGCAACCCTGCCTTAATCAAAGTTAAATACGAAGGCGCCGAATCGCTGAGTTTGATAAATAATAGTCTCAAAATTAAAACATCTCTCAACGAGTATATAGAGACTGTTCCGGTAAGTTATCTCCTGAGTAAATCAGGGCAAACTGAATCGGTTGCGGTTGAGATGCGTTTAAACGAAAATATTTTGGAATTTGTTAATATTCCTGAAAAGTTCCATAACTCAGGGTACGAGTTGGTGATTGACCCTAAATTGGTATTTTCTACCTACTCGGGCACCACAGCCGATAATTTTGGCTTCACTGCCACCTACGATGATCAGGGAAATTTGTATGCAGGGGGAATCACCTCCTGGGCCACAACCATTCCCAACGGTCGCTATCCCGCAACACCCGGAGCCTTTAGCACCACATTTAACGGGGGGCTTGAAGACATCTATTCCAATTATGGGTTTCCTTGTGACATTACCATCAGTAAATATTCTTCCGACGGAAAGCAGCTGATTTATGCCACCTATATTGGAGGTGCCAATAATGAATATCCGCACAGTTTAGTGGTTGATAATGCTGGAAATCTGTTGATTTTAGGTTCAACCTTTTCCTTGAATTATCCTACAACTTCCAACGCCTATAGCAATTTCAATCAAGGCAAAGCCGATATTGTTCTCACTAAACTCTCTGCCAACGGTGACGCCTTGATAGGTTCGACTTATTACGGAGGTACAGCCAATGATGGGCTCAACGAATCGAACAATACCAATTATTTTTATGCCGACAATTTTAGAGGCGATATCATTACCGATGCCAGCGGCGCTATGTATGGTGTAATTTCTACAGGATCGACTGATATAGAAATCAAAAATGGTTTTAAGAAAACAAACCCCACCAAGGTTCAGCAAGGTTTAATATTCAAGTTTTCACCCGATGCCTCGCAATTGTATTGGTCGAGTTATGTTGGAAGCGATTTTAACAGCAGTATATACAGCATTGATTTTGACAAAAGTGGAAATATTTTTGTTTCCGGAGGAACAGCAGGAGCAGGACTTATGAATACCAGCGGCAGCGTTGGCCCAAATTACAAAGGTGGAAGGGCCGATGGTTATATAGCTAAAATAGCATCTGACGGCAGATCTCTGATAAAAGCGACCTACTTCGGTTCTGACCGATATGATCAGGTTATTTCGCTCGAGTTGGACGATCAGGATAGAGTGTATGTCGTGGGACAAACCGATGGAACAGTGCCGATTGTGGGTCAAGTGTACAATACGGGAAACACAGGTCAGTTCGTCTCGGTACTTAAAAATGATTTATCATCCATTATTTACAGCGCCACCTTTGGAGGAGGAACCCCAACACCGGATATCACCATCAATGCCTTTATGGTGGCTGAATGCAATAGGGTTTTTATTTCGGGTTGGGGGGGTAAAACTACCACCGACAGAGTGCCCTCAAGCACGACAAAAAATTTGCCGGTCACCCCTGACGCCACCCAGAAGAGTACAGATGGCAGTGATTTTTATATTATCGTTTTTTCAAAGGAGCTAAAAAAGCTTTTGTATGCCACCTATTTTGGCGGAAATCAAACGGGAGATCACGTGGATGGAGGAACCAGCCGATTTGACAAAAAGGGCGTGGTTTACCAGTCGGTATGTTCGAGTTGTCCCATGGGAAATCAGGTGGGACCCATCAGTGATTTTCCAACTACTCCTGGCGCATTTGCCGAAAAAAATATTAGCCCGCGTTGCAGCAATGCCGCTTTTAAATTTGCTCTGGAAAATTTAAACCTGAAGCCTGTATTAAGGGATACCTTTTTCGAGTTAACGGCTTTTGATACCCTCAATTTCAATTATGCAGTTTCGGACCCTGATGAAGATACCATCAATACAGTATTTAGCTCAATGCAAAACATAGAGGCTGATTTTTTTCAATTTCCCAAAAAGGCTTACGGTGTCGGAAAGTCGGTTTCTAATTTTTCCTGGTCGCCAAAATGCAAACATGTCACAAAGGATACCTTTGTTATAAAAGCCGAAGTGAAAGACCGTGGCTGCCCCGATTTTAAAACCAACAGCGCAAAGATTAAAATTCTTGTCCATCCGCCACCGGTGATTAACCCTCCTGAAACGGTATGTCTTATTTTTACTAAAAACAACCACCTCCAAATTTCCTGGTCCGCTATACCTTATTCGCGTTACTATGCTTATACCGTGTTTTATAAAGTGTTCCCAAATGGCGCCACAGTAGTTATCGATACCATTAAAAACATAGGTGAAGGATTGTTCATTGACAACAATGTAACAGATCCGCGCAAGCAGAATTACGGCTATTATTTGAAAGTGGTAAATATATGTGGCTCTGCAGGACCGGATTCTTACAGAGTGAATTCGGTGCAGGAGGATGAATTTCCTGTGATTCCGACTAAAATTTATACAGCTACTGTGGTGGACAATAAAAATGTTTCCGTAAGCTGGTTTAAAAGCCTCGAACCGGACTTTATGTCCTATTCGCTCTATCGATCCAAAAATATTCCAACACTAAACTATGAGTACGTTAAGGATTTAACGGATACTTTTTTTATGGATGAAACCGTAAATGTGCAATCCGAGTCATTTTGCTACTCCATTGTCGTAAATGACCAGTGCGGACATATCAGCAAAAAGTCGAATGTTGGATGCAATATTGTGCTCACTGGCGAAAGTAAACCTTTTTATCATGTGCTTGACTGGCAGCCTTACAGGTTGTGGGAAGCCGGGGTGAGCAGCTACACCTTAGAGCGTTCGGTTGATACAGGTAGCCTTCGACCCATCGCTTCTGTCATTGCCAATAAATTGAATTATGACGATCATGAACTCGATTACGATTGGGGAGGGTATTGGTATTGCATAGTGGGGCATGAGAGTTTTAAAGGACATTCAGCTACAAGCCGCAGCAACAGCATTTACCTCATACAACCTCCTTTACTGCATGTTCCAAATGCTTTTACAAAAAACAACGACCTGTTGAACGATACCTGGGGCTTTGTCCCTGTTTTTGTAAAAACTTACCACATGCAGGTTTACAACCGTTGGGGGCAAAAAGTATTTGACTCCAAAGACAAGCATCAGGATTGGGACGGCAATTATTTAGAAGAGACGAAAGGAACGGAGGTTTTTATATGGCAGGTAACCTATACGGGTTGGGACAGAAGCTCACATTATCAAAAGGGAACGGTGACTGTCATTAAATAGGGCCTGCTGAAAAAGTTCAGTGTGCGTGCAGGACGAGACGGCAAAGCGCAGATGCACTTTGACGTACCTCAAGCTGCAGCCGCCGAAGTTAAACCAATGTGCTTTACATGATACACCCATATTATGTAAAGCATACAGTGGTAAATGCCGATGGATGCAAATGTTTAGGGCAAATTGAGGTACGAAATTTGGACTATTACATTTGTCCAATCGGCGTAATGCATGTGCAATGAACTAACGACATTATTAAGGAATTTGATGCATGACATTTTCATACTTTACTAATTTTATCGTACATTAAAAGAAATAAAAACTAATATCAACCTAATCCTATCAAGCCTTTGAGTGTTTTTCGGCAGGCCCTAAATAGAGGGTGTATGATGATCCATTTTTCTAAAGATCCACTCATGTCTTCGATTCTTCTGTATTATTTTAAAGCGTTGAGGTCAACCCCTAAATTAAATCCAATCCAATGATTCAAAAGCACACACATAGGGAACGGGTTGTGCGCGAAGGCCATGCATGGCCGGTAGTTGTTGCCTTAATTCTGCCTTCCGTAACTTTGATTCCTTTAGGCATTTTTCTCATGATTAGGATGAACTTAGAAAGTGAAGTCTGGATTTATTTCTATTCTTTCTTAATGATAGGGGCAGTAGTGGGTATAAGTCTTGCGATCATTTTCCTGCTCTTCCCTAAAGTTGCCATAAAGAATGAAGTTTCATCCATAGCCATAGAGTATTTGGATAAAAATCTTTTTGGCTACAAATATTTTTATATCGAAAAAGCCGATTTGGGAATTATGGGGCGGTCGGATAAATTTAACTATCTCTATTACAGATTTAAAGACAAAAAAAGTGGGAGAAGATTCCAAATCTCTCCGGTAAAAGCAAATGAGGAAGATCTGTTGGCCTATTTTGAATGTCTAGAAATGCTTGAATCGGCAAAGGGTTAGTTTTTTTACACAAATTATCCAAGCAAGACCCGAATCTGGAATCTGAAAGTCATTAAGGCCAAGTTATTGATATAGAGCGCAATACATATTGCTGCAATTATTTTACATCGTAAAGCTTCCTGAATACTGGACAAATTGCTTCTCGATGTTGAATGAATCTCAATTTGGGACAACTCTGTGCTAAACAATCTTAATGGTATCCTATACATTTGAGCCGTCTAAAAATGGGTCTTTCATACGATTTTCTTTCCAAGCTCATGGCTGTTGGGGTGCTTAAAAAGTTTAAGAAGGGCGAGGTCGTTATTCATGAGGAGGCTTATTTACAGTCTATTCCCATAGTTCTAAAAGGGGCACTTAAAATTGTGAGATCCGATGATGATGGGAGGAACTTTTATCTCTATCATATTGAAAATCAGGAAACTTGCATTTTGTCTTTTTTGGGAGGGATTCATCATGAACCCAGTAAAATAAAAGCCATAGCCGATGAACCATCAGAGATCATATTTGTTTCAATAAATCAGGTGAATCTTTTTATTAAAGAAAATCCTGAGTGGCTCGAATATATTTTCAAACTCTATCACAAGCGTTTTGAAGATTTATTGGAGGTGGTAAATGCAATGGCTTTTAAAAAAGTAGACGAAAGGCTGCATAATCTTTTGGAGCATAAAGCGAAATTAATAAGGTGCAAAACGATAGAAGCAACCCACGAACAATTGGCAGAGGACCTGGGAACCGCGAGGACTGTGGTTTCACGGTTGCTAAAGCAAATGGAAGAAAACGGAGTACTCAAATTGAGCAGAAACAAAATTGAACTTTTATCATAAAAGCCATAACATGACAAGCAGTGTTTATTCTTGTGAGAAATGTGTTGCAAGCTACTTAATCAAGAAAGGACAGTATTTGGGTTTTAGCAATAATTTGAGGGTAGATAAAGGCGTAAAAAGGTCGAAATAAAAAAAAAGTGGCGGCGTAAACAAGAGTAAATTAAAAAAGAAATAGAATATTTATTTAAAGAATGATTGAACGTATAAAAACATTAATTGGAATTGGTATTAAACTCGATTTTAGAAATTTAGTTAAAAATGGTGCCATCATTATTGATGTCCGGACTCGTGAAGAATTTCAAAACGGTCATATATCCAAATCCCACAGCTTGCCCCTTAGCCTATTGCTGGAGCAAATAGGGACTTTGGACAAACATAAAACCTTTATCACTTGCAGCGCTTCAGGCTTAAAAAGCGCCCAGGCCAAAAGCATTTTAAAATCGGAAGGTTTTAAAAAGGTATACAATGGCGGTGGGTGGCAGAGTTTAAACTATAAAATTCGCTAGTCAGCCAAAGCGCCTTAGCTTCCTTCTAATATCAGAAAGGGCGTTTTATAAAAAATAAATATTTGCTCTAATTTCGGATCACTTTTGCGATGCCGACGGTTGTGTCAGATCATTAATGAATCAAAACCCTTATTGCAAGTTGTAGGTGAAAATAAAACTGAACATGCGGTTGTATAAGCCTCTCCCAATCCTATAGTTCTGACTGCGACTTGGAGGAGGTGTACCAATGGTTATGATACTGTTTTCTGCCCTAAGCATAAAGCCAATTTCCTTATTCATTTGATACCCAACTCCGAATATGCCACTGAGTTCGTGTCGTTTGATCGTATTATCATTCCATCCGTATCCATAATCAACCTTGGATTGGATATTAAAGTTATTGGACAAACCAATGCGAAGCCTGACCTGATCCATGCTCTTTCCAAGTTTTTTAATATCGACAAAAATGGGAAGACACAGATAGGAGTAGCGAAGTTTAAACAGTAAGGGGTCGTCTTCCGTTGTTTTTTTATGACTTCCCTTTTGGGAATAAGTAAGCTCAAATCCGTAATTGTATACCTCGCCTTTCTCTCTTAAAATAGCGAAACCCCCAATAATTCCCGGCTGATTGTATCCGCTGTAACTGTCCCCATCAACCTGCGCTACATTTAGGCCACCCAACAATTGTGCCTTAAAATTTTGTGCGCATCCCTGCCATGATATGAACAGCCCTAAAAGAAAGATGAATATCATTTTTAACCTTACCATAATTACTCTAAGTTTGCATTCCAAAATTACAAAATAGATTTGTCCTAATTGTTACTGTAAGAGAATGAAATTTAACAAAGATATAGCCGGGTTTCAAATGCTCTCCCTCATTTCGGAAGCCGATGGTGAGTTCACACCTCAGGAAGGTGGCGTTATCATTGATTATATAAAAACAAATTTTCCTTTGGGAGGTAATTTAGATCAGGCTACAGAGGTTTTAAGCAACTTAGAGGAAGGTAAGTATATGGAACATTTTGAGAGACTGGCGTATGACTTTTTACATGAATCAACAGAAAAAGAACGCCTGGATTTTCTCAAATTTGCCATGAAATTGATAAATGCCGATGAACGGGTGGCACGAGAAGAAGATAATATGATAAGCCATCTGTTTACCTGGTGGGGCATCTAATGATTGTAATACAAATACACCATACTTAAAAATTTAAACATAGTGTCTATAGAATTTCATAAATTAAAGGTAAAGGAAGTGAGAAGAGAAACGCCGGAGTGTGTTTCTATAGCCTTTGAGATACCAGATGATTTAGCCCAAACCTTTGCTTTTGTTCAAGGTCAGTACATCACCATTCGCAAGTATTTCATGGGAGAGGAGATAAGACGGTCTTATTCGCTTTGCACCAGTCCACTTGACAACGATTTTAGGGTAGCGGTTAAGCAGATGTACGATGGGAAATTTTCAAGCTTTGCCAACAAAGAACTCAAGGCCGGAGAAGTTTTGGATGTGATGCCGCCATTGGGCAATTTTTTTACACCAATTGAAGAAGCAAAATCAAAAAATTATTTGGGTTTTGCAGCCGGAAGCGGAATTACGCCCATTATGTCGTTATTAAAAACCGTTTTGGCCAAGGAGCCTCTCAGTAGTTTTACCCTTTTTTATGGAAATAAAAATACGGAGTCGGTCGTATTTATGGAAGAGCTTGAGGCTCTTAAAAACCGGTATATGGGTAGATTATCGCTTTATTATATCATGAGCCGGGAAGCCATAGGCAGTGATTTATTTAAAGGGCATATTACGGGGGCCAAGTGTCGTGAATTTGCAAAAAACCTATTCAATCCATCTGAAACCGACGCCGTCTTTATTTGTGGGCCTGAAGACATGCTCATTGATTTGAAGGAGACCCTCGCCGACATAGGGGTACCGTCGAAAAATATTCATTTCGAATTGTTTAATACCAGCGGTATTGCAAAGAAAAAACACGATGAGGAAGTGGTGCTAAAGGATGTGTTAAGCCAGGTAACCATCATTGCCGACGGTGATGAATTTAAATTTAACCTGCAAACCACCGATGTGAATATTTTGGATGCAGCCCTAAAGAATGGAGCCAATTTACCCTTTGCCTGCAAAGGTGGCGTATGCTGCACCTGCCGCGCCAAATTGATGGAAGGCAAGGTCGACATGGAGGTGAATTACAGTCTGGAACCCGATGAGGTGGAGGCCGGCTTTATTTTAACCTGTCAGTCGCATCCCCTTACCGATAAGGTGGTCATTAGTTTTGACGAATATTAACGTATTAAAAATAATTTCACTCACTATGAACAGTGTTAATCTTGAAGAGCAGTTTATGAAACGGCTGGAAGCCGATGAAAAAATTGAACCCAAGGACTGGATGCCGGACAAGTATAGAAAAACGCTTATCCGCCAAATTGCGCAACATGCCCATTCCGAAATTGTAGGGATGTTGCCTGAGGCCAACTATATTTCAAGGGCCCCTTCACTCAGAAGAAAAGCTGCCTTATTGGCAAAGATTCAGGATGAAGCCGGCCACGGATTGTACCTTTATTGCGCCGCCGAAACCTTGGGAACCGACAGAGATACCTTACTGGAAGAGCTTCACTCCGGAAAAGCAAAATATTCAAGTATTTTTAATTACCCTACCCTAAGCTGGGCCGACATGGGTGCCATAGGTTGGCTGGTGGATGGCGCAGCCATTCTCAATCAGGTGCCATTGTGCAAATGTTCCTTCGGTCCTTATGCCAGGGCAATGGTAAGGGTTTGCAAGGAAGAAAGTTTTCACCAGCGACAAGGGTTTGAAATATTACTCACCTTAAGTCAGGGCTCGGCTGAACAAAAAGCCATGGCACAGGACGCAGTTAACCGTTGGTGGTGGCCGTCTATGATGATGTTCGGACCTTCTGACGCCGACTCTCCCAATTCGGAATACTCGATGAAAACAAAGATTAAGCGATTTTCAAACGATGAGTTAAGACAAAAATTTGTGGATATGACCAAACCGCAAGCCGATATTTTAGGTTTGACTCTACCCGATGCTAAATTAAAATTCAATAATACCACAGGGCACTATGATTTCGGCGAGATCGACTGGGTTGAATTCTACAACGTGGTGCAAGGCAATGGCCCATGCAATAAAATGAGAGTAAAGGCGCGCAAGGAAGCTTGGGATAACGGTAAATGGGTGAGGGATGCAGCCGTGGCCTATGCCGAAAAGAGAGAACAAAGAAAATCAGGATCAAAACAAGTTGCATAATGAGCAGTAACAAATCATGGCCCCTTTGGGAGGTTTTTATAAGAAGCAAGCATGGCTTGAGCCACAAACACGTCGGCAGTTTACATGCTTCCGACGCCGAAATGGCCATTGAAAATGCCAGGGATGTATACACCCGTCGTCAAGAAGGCATCAGCATTTGGGTGGTAGAATCGAAGAGCATTACAGCCTCCGACCCTAAGTTGAATGACGCAATGTTTGAACCCGCTGCAGACAAGGTTTATAGGCACCCGACCTTTTATAATCTGCCCGACGAACTGAAACATATGTAAGGCTGACCTTATCCCTTAGCACATTTATGTGACAGTGAAGGGACCACTTTTTAAACAAGACAAAAAATAAAATCAGAGTTAATACCATAAAAATCAATTAAATCCACAGTCCTTTGAGCTCAAAATCAAAATTAGATTTCGTATTACATTTAGGCGATAATGGCCTTATTCTTGCGCAGCGTTTAGGAGAATGGTGCGGGCATGGGCCTGTTTTGGAACAAGATATTGCATTGACCAACATTGCACTGGATGTGCTTGGGCAAGCCCGATATTTTTATCAATATGCTGCTGAAATTGATGGAAAGGGAAAGTCAGAAGACGATTACGCCTACTTCAGAAATGAGCGTGAATTTAAAAACTTTCTTCTGCTCGAACAACCTAATATGGACTGGGCTTATACCCTCACCCGACAATTTTATTACGATACGTATTGCGAATTGCTTTTTTCACATTTGATGAATGGCAAGGATGTGCAACTTGCTGCCATAGCCTCTAAAGCTATAAAGGAGATTCAATACCATGTGAAATTTAGCAGTGAATGGATGATAAGAATGGGGGACGGAACTGAAGAGAGCCACAATAGGGTTTTGAATGCTGTTAATGCCTTATGGGAATTTACAGGTGAGTTTTTCGAACCGGCGAGTTATGAGAGCTTCCTTATAGAAGAAGGAACCTTGGTTAATTTAACCCATTTAAAAGAGGAATGGATGAATAAAGTAGGAGAGGTGCTGTCAGAGGCAACCCTGGAAGTGCCCAAGGCAGATTGGTTCCAGTCGGGTGGAAAGCAAGGCATTCATTCAGAATACTTGGGATTAATACTAACCGACTTACAGTATCTGCAAAGAACCTATCCGGGTCTTAATTGGTAGTCTTTTTAAGCTATTTCATAAAATAAGCATAAAAAGTTTAGGCCAATATATTTACCTTTGGCCTTATTAAAAATTTATGGAACTCATAGTCATTGTTGTTGTAGCGCTTCTTGTGGTTTTGTCGGTGGTAACCGTACGTCAGGGAATGATTGGTGTAACGACCATCTTTGGAAAGTATCGCCGTATTCTCCCTCCGGGTTTAAATCTGAGAATTCCCTTAATTGAAATGGTTTTTAAAAAAATCAGTATTCAAAACCGTTCGGCTGAATTGGGTTTTCAGGCGGTAACCCTTGACCAGGCCAATGTTAACTTTACGGCTTTGGTGGTGTATGCCGTATTAAACCATGACGAAGAAACCATTAAAAATGCAGCTTTTAAATTTATAGATGAGCGCAGTTTTATGCAGGCTTTGGTGCGAACCATTGAAGGCAATGTGCGTTCGTTTGTGGCCACCAAGCGACAAAGTGAAATATTAACGCTTAGGCATGAAATTGTGCTTTATGTAAAGGAGAATCTCGACAATATTCTTGAATCCTGGGGATACCATCTGATTGATGTGCAAATCAATGACATTACCTTCGATGAAGAAGTGATGCGCAGCATGGCAAAGGTGGTAGCTTCCAATAACTTGAAAGCAGCTGCCGAAAATGAAGGCCAGGCCCTTTTAATTACCAAAACCAAAGGGGCTGAAGCCGATGGAAATGCAGTGAGAATTGCAGCTGAAGCCGAACGTCAGGCTGCAATGCTTAGGGGGCAGGCCGTAGCCTCTTTCCGTGAAGAGGTGGCACGAGGAATGAGTCTGGCGGCTAAAGAAATGCAGCAATCGGATTTGGATAACTCAGTGATTCTTTTCACCATGTGGACGGAAACCCTTAAACATGTGGCCGAAAATGGAAAAGGCAATGTTATTTTCCTCGATGGTTCGGTGGACGGCATGGAACAGACGGTGAAGCAGATGATGGCCATGCAGAAATTACACCACGATAAAAAGTAAGCAAGGTCCGGATTGAGTGCAAAGGTTTATACCAAGAATTTTGAGACCTAAAAGCCTCAAAATTTAAGTTTTAGCATTTGCACGACCCTTTATGGCAAAAGTACATCGACAGCCAATGTTTGTAAATTTTTATTAATGTAGGGGACTAAAATTGAAAGCCATAACCTTTTCAGAAGAACAAATCTTATCCGTGCTCTCCGAGGTATGTGATCCCGAGATTCCGGTGTTAAGTATCGTGGATTTAGGCATTGTGCGGGAAATTAAGAACGAATTCGAAAAGCTTGTAGTTTATATCACACCTACGTACAGTGGATGCCCTGCAATGACAGTCATTGAGCTCGAAATGCGCAGTGCTCTCTTGGCGGCAGGTATTCGCGAATTTGAAATTAAAACGGTGCTTTTTCCCCCATGGACAACCGATTGGATGAGCGCTGCCGGTTTGAAAAAATTACAGGATTATGGGATAGCTCCACCCATCAAAAGTTCTCCATCTAAAATGGCCTTATTTGGCAAGGATACCGAGGTTGCGTGTCCTCAATGTGGCTCTAAACACACCACATTGGTGAGTCAATTTGGTTCCACGGCTTGTAAATCCATGTACCGATGTGTGGACTGTAAGGAGCCGTTCGACTATTTTAAATGCATATAGAAAATGACGAACATGCAAATATTGGGGAAGTAGGAGTGGTGGAAGCTTGCGAAAACTGTTTTCATAGTTCTGATTTTCTAATATCTCATATTCTGCTAACTTCGCAGCAATGCAAATAGGAATTATAGGCTCCGGAGCCATGGGCAGTGGCATTGCTCAATTGGCTGCTATGGCTTCTCATGACACCCTGGTGTTCGACAACAATCAGGAGGCCTTGCGCCGTTCTGCCGAAAAAATGGCCGAAGGACTTCAGGGGCAAATAGCCAAAGGCAAAATGAGTGAGGAGGAAGCAAAGCGTATTTTGAAAAATATTACTTACGTTGGCAATCTCTCAACTTTTTCCAAATGCGAATTGGTGATTGAGGCCATTGTTGAAGAATTAGAGATTAAAAGGACCGTCTTCAGAGAATTGGAGATGATCGTTTCCTCAAGCTGCATTTTAGCTACCAATACGTCCTCATTATCTATTACTTCCATTGCTTCGGCCTGTCAATATGGAAATCGAGTTATCGGAATTCATTTTTTTAACCCCGCTGTGATTATGCCCCTGGTTGAAATTATTCCGGGCTTGCAAACTGAAGAAATAACTGTTGAAAAATCATGTCAAGCCATAGCCTCGTGGGGCAAAACCATTGTAAAGGCAAAGGACACACCAGGTTTTATTGTTAACCGAGTTGCCCGTCCTTATTATGGCGAAGCCTTTAAAATTTATGAAGAGGGCTTGGCCAATCCTGCCACCATCGATTGGGCGCTTAAAGAATTTGGTCGTTTTAAGATGGGGCCTTTTGAACTGACCGATTTCATTGGGCATGATGTAAATTATGCAGTCACCGAATCGGTATGGCAAGCCTTTTATTTCGACCCCCGATTCAGGCCAAACCTTTGCCAGAAACGCTTGGTTGAAGCAGGTCATCTGGGTCGGAAAACGGGAAAAGGTTTTTTCGATTACGCTAACCAAACTGAACGGCCATTAGCAGTTGAAAATGAAAACTTAGGGAGACAAATATTCGAGAGGGTTTTGGTGATGCTCATCAATGAAGCGGCAGATGCCATATACATGAATATTTGCTCTGAAAGTGATTTGGAAACTGCCATGACCAAAGGGGTGAGCTATCCCAAAGGATTGTTGTCTTGGGCCAACGATTTTGGCATTGAAAAAACAGTTTCCCTTCTTGATGGTTTATTTGATAAATACCATGACATGCGTTACAGGGCTTGTCCTTTGCTGAGAGAAATCAAAATATTTACAATTCATGGGTCTTAACTTAGATTTAGCCAAATCCATTCATCATCTTAAAATTTAAAAATGCAATCGTACATCATAGCCGGAACCCGCACCCCTATAGGTAATTTTGGAGGCAGTTTGTCAGCCATCAGGGCCGACGACATGGCTGCCCACGTTTTATCAGAATTATTGGCCTTGAGTCCAGGTTTGAATCCTGCCCTCATCGGAGATGTGATATTGGGATGTGCCAATCAGGCCGGTGAAGACAATCGCAATGTGGCACGTATGGCCTTACTTTTAGCTGGTATGCCCATCACCATTCCAGGAGAGACTGTAAATCGATTGTGCGCCTCAGGTATGAGCGCTGTAATCCACGCCAAGCGCGCTATAGCCTCCGGAGATGCAGAAATGATCATAGCAGGAGGCATTGAGAGCATGACCCGGGCCCCTTATGTGATTTCCAAATCAGGAAAACCCTTTGGAACCGACTCTAAAATGTACGACAGCAGTTTTGGATGGCGATTTATTAACCCCAGAATGCAGCAACTTTATGGAACGGATGCCATGGGAATGACCGCAGAAAATGTGGCCGAACTTCATTACATCAGCAGGGAGGATCAAGATAAATTCGCTCTATGGAGCCAGCAAAAAGCTTCAGCAGCCGAAGAATCCGGCAGGCTAGCCAAAGAGATAAGCCCCATAAGCTACCCAAAAGGCAAAGGCCTGGAGGAGAGAGTAAGCCGTGATGAGTTTATCAAACCTGGTACCAGTCTTGAGGTGTTGGCCAAGCTCAAACCCGCTTTTAAACCCGACGGTTCGGTAACGGCTGGAAACGCAAGCGGATTGAATGATGGGGCAGCCGCATTGCTTATTGCTTCAGAAACCGCCATAAAAGAAAACGGTTTAAAGCCAATGGCACGTATTGTTTCATCAGCTGTTGTTGGCATAGAGCCTCGAATCATGGGCATTGGACCGGTGGAGGCCGCCAATCAGGCTTTAAAGAAGGCTGGGCTTTCCATGGGCGACATCGATATCATAGAACTCAATGAGGCCTTTGCTGCTCAGTCATTGGCTTGCACACGCCTTTGGGGCTTGGAAGATAGGGATCATAGAGTGAATCAGAATGGAGGAGCCATAGCACTTGGTCATCCCTTGGGTATGAGTGGTGCACGTATCACCTATTCGGCAGCCTTGCAATTGCAGCTAAGCGGCAAAAAATATGCCCTTTGTGCCATGTGCATAGGAGTGGGGCAGGGATATGCCCTCATTTTGGAACGCTGTTAACGGGCAAAATATGTCTTCATTTTTTGCTTGGTTTCAACAAAAATGAAGACAAAAAGAATGGAAGTTAGTCCCAGAAGAATCAGTACTCTAGTGGATTAAGAATCTTGTTTAACCCAGATCAACGGGTGAGAACCACATAATCTCTGATGAGCGTTTTTAAAAACAATTCCGGTTTCGATTCCTTAATCTGGACACCCATTTTGGAAGCGAGCTTCATGGCAGTTTCTTCAGCCAAATCACGGTGGGCTTTGTTGTGAAATTTTAAAAGGCGGTCTAGCAGTTTTTTAACAGTGAGCATTTCATCTTCGGTAAATTGAATCACTTGGGGATATTGCGCTTTGTAATTATTTTGGGAATTTATTTTTAACAAATCGTCCGAGTTGACCATGTTTTTTCCGTGTACCTTCACCACCACAGTCCCGGCTACAATGTCTGCCAGTCTTTGATGTAGGGTTGTGGTGTTAACCATGATGGCTGCAATCACACCACTCGACAGATAGATTTCTAAAAATCTCAAGCTCCAGCGGGTAAAGAAATCTATAAAACCAGGTTCCTTGCCATTAAGCATTACCACGCATATATTCATGCTTTGCTTCCCGGGCGTTTGTCCGTTTAAGAAGAATTCGAAGGCCAGCGTATAGAACGAAAAAAAGGGGATGACAACTGCATAACTGTAAACCAAGGCGTAATATTCGTTTTTAAAAGCCAGTGTAGCAATGACCCGGTGAAGTACTATCCAGGCCGAGATGATAAGCAAATCGATGAGAAAGGCCAACAGGCGGTCTCTAAACCCTGCTAAATTGTGGTCAATGGTAACGTTTTGGGTGGTGGTAATCGATACAGTTGACATCGGATAAAAGGACTCTCCTCTCCTGAAAAAATAAATTGTTTTTAGTGCCTACATCTCTGCCATCTGCAATTGCTCTGAAGAGGCAATGAGTTCGAAGCTTCGCACACTGTTGTCCTGCTGAGTAAACTTAATATTGCAGTGGGTCTCGTCAATCCAATTGAAGCTCACATTTTCATTGTTTAAATCCTCGGCATAAATTTCGAATGACAATTTTCCTTCTTTAAAATCATAGGATTTTACCTTCATATCCACCTTCCACGATTCTATAGCCGTAGCTCTTGTACCTTCTATGGTTATGGTTACTTTCTCATTGTCGGAATGGTGAACCAAAGTGGTGGACGTCTTTCCTCCACAAGCCGTTAGTCCGATAAAGAGGATAAAATAGATGACAAATGTTTTCATGTTCAAAGTTGCTGTAAAATTGGTCACCTCGCCGCTGGGTTAAGGTTATCCAATTATTTTTCGCAAGTTATGTATATTTTCATAAATCCTGTCAAACTTGAATATTCCTGCTTATAGAAATAAAATGCATCCTTGAGAATATTAAATGTTTTCTTTTGAAATTAAAATTAAGGTAAAAAGCTTGAAAAATCATCACGCTAGGGAAAGTCAATATTTTGAGAAATGGAATCTGCTGTTGACCTGATAGGGGAAATGCCAGCTCGGATTCCATTGTAACCGTCGGTTGAAACCGACGGCAATGGAGGAGGGGCTGTGATTTTGCTAATGGTATATACTGTTAAATTCTGAATTTTCTAATTTTAGGTTCTAACACCACCTAATTTACAAGTCATGGCTATTCTATACCTAATTCTCATTTCTTGCCAACGGTATCTATATCCATTGCCGTCGGTTTTAACCGACGGAAAGCGGTTGAGTGGAGGAGGGCTGGTTATTTTTCTAATTGCATATACTGTTAAATTCTGAATTTTCTAATTTTAGGTTCTAACACCACCTAATTTACAAGTCATGGCTATTCTATACCTAATTCTCATTTCTTGCCAACGGTATCTATATCCATTGCCGTCGGTTTTAACCGACGGAAAGCGGTTGAGTGGAGGAGGGCTGGTTATTTTTCTAATTGCATATACTGTTAAATTCTGAATTTTCTAATTTTAGGTTCTAACACCACCTAATTTACAAGTCATGGCTATTCTATACCTAATTCTCATTTCTTGCCAACGGTATCTATATCCATTGCCGTCGGTTTTAACCGACGGAAAGCGGTTGAAAGGAGGAGGGGCTTTGATTTTGCTAATTGTATATACTGTTAAATTCTGAATAGTCTAATTTTAGGTTCTAACACAATCGCATTTACAAGTCATGGATTTCCTATACCCAATTCTATTTTCTTGCAAACGGTATCTATATCCATTGCCGTCGGTTTTAACCGACGGAAAGCGTACTTCATTATCAATTAGACAAAAGTATTAAACCAGCGGTTGAATCACTTGGATGCAATAATGACAATTTTGTAACTTCGCGCAAAATATTGGTAAAGAATGATGATTAAAACAAGAAGTTGGATTTTATTAATTTTGGTAGCAGCAGGTAGTGGTGTAGGCGGTTCATGGTTGTATCAATCTTTGGGTAAGGCAGATCCAGGATCAGGCTTTGAGGAAAGAGGAATCTTTGGTCAAAGGGTATCCTATCCTGCAAGCGGAGTAGCGACCTTAGATTTTGTCAAGGCGAGTGAAGTGGCCACCCCATGCGTGGTATTTATTAAAACCACATCCGAAGTGCAGCGAACGAGCGGTTTCGGGTGGTTTTTCGACTTTGATCCGTTCGGAAGCATAGGGGAAGTAGCCAGTACCGGCAGCGGCGTGATCGTATCCAAAGACGGCTACATTGTGACCAACAGCCACGTAATTAAAGGAGCTAAGACCATAGAAGTGGTGCTTAATAAAAACAAACGAACCTATAAAGCCAAGCTTATTGGGGCGCATCCTTCGTCAGATTTAGCGCTTTTGAAAATCGAAGTAGACAATCTGCCTGTGATTCAATTTGCAAATTCCGACCAATTAAAGATAGGAGAGTGGGTGGTTGCGGTAGGCAACCCATTTAACCTTAACTCAACAGTTACTGCAGGCATTGTGAGCGCAAAGGGACGAAACATAAGCATTGTGAGTGATCAGTTTCCCATTGAGTCGTTTATTCAAACCGATGCGGCTATCAATCCGGGCAATAGCGGAGGAGCTTTGGTTGATTTGGAAGGCAATTTGGTGGGTATCAATACCGCTATTGCTTCTAAAACCGGTTCTTATGTGGGATATGGTTTCGCTATCCCATCAAAAATTGTGGCTAAAATCATTAAAGATTTAAGGGAATATGGCGCTGTTCAGAGAGCTTTTACCGGATTAACGGTTGAAAGTTTGGAAGGCAAACTGGCCGAGAAATACAAAGATCAGGATGTTGGGGTTTATGTCAATTCGGTGTCGGAGAGTAATCCGGATGCTAAAAAACATATAGAGGTTACCGACATTATACTTAAAATCAACGGGCACATCATCGACAACAAATCCATTTTTGACGAACAATTGGCCTATTACCGCCCCGGCGATGAAATCACCCTCACCATTTTAAGGGAGGGAAAGGAAATCGAAAAAACCATTCAGTTGGTGAATGAAGACGGCGGCACATCAATATACAAGAGGCAGATTCTCAAGTCAGAGGAATTAGATGCCGACTTTGAACCGGTAACCAAGGTTGAAAAGGATTTATACGACATTTTAACCGGCATAAAAATAGTGCGGGTTGGCGGAGGTCGAATTGCCCAAATGGGCTTTGGCGAAGGCTATATTATTGTGTCGGTAAACCAGAAAAAAGACAAAACGGCTGAAGAGATGATCAGCATTCTTGAAAATTCGAAGGGAAGGGTGATTGTGGAAATTGTGGCTCCTAACGGACAAAAAAGCGTAACGCAGTTTTATTTTTATTGATGGCTGCTCTTAGCCTTTAGTACAAACTTTGAGTGAAATCTTTTGGTTTCAACAGACAGGCGCTAAGAAGGCTTTACGAAATAATGAGAAAGGTGCTGCGATTTTTGGATGAATAATTCCATAGGGAAGGCTGCTGTTAATCACTTGAAGGAATCTTGCATTTTTAATCAAAAAAAGTCCTAACCGCCTTCCAGCAATTTTAATCATTTCAGTGAATCCCCCGAGTTTTTAATAACTACCTTTGCCGATGTAAGTGAACCCAAAAGAAAAATTTATAGAAATAAAAGGAGCCCGTCTCCATAACTTAAAAAACATCGACATCAATATTCCTCGAAATAAACTGGTGGTGGTAACCGGTGTTTCAGGATCAGGTAAGTCGTCGCTTGTTTTTGATACCTTATTTGCCGAAGGGCAAAGGCGCTATGTGGAAAGCCTTTCCTCCTATGCCAGGCAATTTTTAGGTAAACTCGAAAAGCCTGAGGTCGATTATATCAAAGGCTTGTCTCCTTCCATTGCCATTGAACAAAAAGTGAACACGCGCAACCCGCGAAGCACGGTAGCCACCAGTACCGAGATTTATGAGTATTTAAAGCTTTTGTTTGCAAGAGCCGGCCATACCCTCAGTCCTGTAAGCGGTAAGGAAGTAAAATGTTTTGAAGTCAAAGATGTTGTTAACTTTCTCATGAGTTTAACTGAAGCGGTTCAGATTTATATCTGTGTGAGTTTGGCCGATTCGAAAAAACCGGAGGAGAAATTAAAAATCCTGATGTTAAATGGCTTCACCCGATTATGGCATGAAGGGGAGTTGGTTAAAATTGAAGAATTGCTGCAAACCCCAAAAATGGTACTTAAAAAAAGTTTTTTGGTGATAGATCGCATGGTGAAAGACAATTCAGACAGCACTCAGGACAGCCGCTTTGCCGATTCAGTCCAAACCGCTTTTTATGAAGGACACGGGGAATTAAGCATTCTAACCAGAGAAAATGGCCAGGATCAATGGCACGATTTTTCTAACAAGTTTGAAATGGACGGCATCAAATTTGAAAAGCCCTCCGTCAATTTATTGAGCTTTAACAATCCTTATGGGGCCTGTAAGCGCTGTGAGGGCTTTGGCACCATCATTGGCATTGACGAAGATTTGGTGATAACGGATAAAAATCTTTCGGTGTTTGAAGGCGCAGTGGCTCCTTGGCGCAGCGAAGGGATGAGCGAATGGAAGGATACCTTTATTGCAACCACCATGAAGCTAAATTTCCCGATTCACCGATCTTACTATTTACTGAGCGAAGAGGAAAAGGATGTGTTGTGGCAGGGAAAGAATCACATCTTAGGGATCAATCAATTTTTTAAATTTATTGAAGAACAATCCTATAAAATTCAATACCGGGTGATGCTATCCAAATACAGGGGTAAAACTTTATGTCCGGATTGTAGAGGAGTGCGTTTGAGAAAGGACGCCGAATATATCAAGCTGATTCATACAAACACCCCTGCTAAAAAATTTAAATTTCGCCATCAATTCGCGTCACTCAGCGATATCCTACTCATGCCGGTAGATGATGCGAGGGAATATTTCGAAAATTTGACATTGAGTGCCGGCGATGCTGCTGTATCGCAGCGTTTGCTAATTGAAATAAAAAACCGTTTGCGGTATTTAGCAGACGTAGGGCTGGGTTACCTATCGCTTAATCGCTTGAGCAGCTCCTTGAGCGGTGGTGAGTCGCAGAGAATAAACCTGGCCACGTCATTGGGAAGCAGTTTGGTAGGCAGTACGTATATATTGGACGAGCCGAGCATTGGCTTGCATCCCCGTGACACTGACCGCTTGATTGGAGTATTAAAAAATCTGCGAAATTCCGGGAATTCGGTTGTGGTGGTGGAACATGACGAGGAAATGATGGCCGCCAGCGACCATCTCATTGACATCGGGCCTCTGGCAGGTACTTTTGGGGGAAATGTAATTTACGAAGGAGAGTACAAGCATATTTATCAAAGCGAGAGCCTCACCGGTCAATATTTGAGTGGAAAGATAAAAATTGAGCTGCCGATTGTAAGGCGTGCTTGGAGCAACTATATAGAGATCAAGGGAGCCCGCTTGAACAATCTAAAAAATATTCATGTAAAATTCCCCTTGAATGTGATGACGTGTGTGACCGGTGTGAGCGGAAGCGGTAAAACCTCTTTGGTAAAGGGGATACTCTACCCGGCTCTGCAAAAAGCCATAGGTAATTTTACAAGCATACGAACGGGCGACATCGACGGGATTTCAGGGGATATCAAGCAGGTAAAACAGGTAGAACTGATCGATCAAAACCCCATAGGAAAATCGACACGGAGCAATCCGGTGACTTACGTAAAGGCCTGGGACCATGTTCGCGATCTTTATTCGGAAATGGCCTTGTCGAAACAAAGAGGGTTTAAGCCGCAGCACTATTCATTTAATGTAGAGGGGGGGCGTTGTGAAACCTGCAAGGGAGATGGCGAGGAGCTTGTAGAAATGCAATTTATGGCCGATTTACATCTCACCTGCGAATCCTGTAAAGGCAGAAGGTTCAAAGATGAAGTGCTTGAGGTATTGTACAAAGGCAAATCCATCTATGATGTGCTTTGTTTAACGGTGGATGAAGCCATTGAATTTTTTGATGGCAAGTCGGGGATTGTTTCCAAATTAAAACCTTTGACCGATGTAGGCCTGGGTTATGTGACCCTCGGTCAAAGCAGTGCAACTCTGAGCGGAGGGGAGGCACAGCGTGTAAAGCTGGCTTCATTTTTGGCCATGGGCCGAAATCCCGATCCCGTTTTATTCATATTTGATGAGCCAACCACAGGGCTGCATTTTAACGACATCAATAAATTGTTACTTTCGTTTAATGCTCTGATTGCCCAGGGCCATAGCATTCTTATTATCGAACATAACCTCGAGGTGATTAAATGCGCTGATTGGATTATTGATATAGGCCCTGAAGGGGGACAGGGTGGCGGACATTTGGTATTTGAAGGAGTGCCTGAAGGACTTTCCAAATGCAAGGACAGTCATACCGGAATGTACCTCAAAGGCAAATTAAAAGGATAGCTTTTTCGAAGTCCTTTTTCTTATCATGGCATTGATCTTGTATGCCACTTTAAGCTTTAATTCTATCCGATGGTTATACCATTCAAACTTTGGTAAAGCATTCAAACCCGCATAGAAGTATAGAGCCTAGTCGTTTTCCAAAGCCAATTTACCTTCCAAATACTTAATTCGCAGTAAAAACAGGAAGCCAAGGGCAAATAGACCAATAAGCATTAAGATACTTTGGCGCATGTCATGCGTAATACCTTCAATGAAGCCAAATAGGAACACCCCTATGACCAACCCTATTTTTTCAGAAACGTCGTAAAAGCTGAAATAAGAAGCGTTGTCTTTGGTGGCCGGTATGAGTTTAGAAAAGGTACTTCGGCTCATGCTTTGAATGCCCCCCATTAAAAAACCGATCAATGCGGCAAGAAAATAAAATTGAACCGGCGTTCGGATCAAATAACCCGCCACACAACCAATCATCCAAATGAAAACAGTGGCTTTGATTACATTGAAGTTTCCAATTTTGCCCGATAGGCGGCTCATGAAAATGGCGCCGACTGCAGCAAGCAATTGTATGATGATTACCGCTACAATGAGGCCACTTTTGTCGTCGCCTGTAAAAATTTCTTTGTTGGCAAAGGGAACTGCCACGATTAAAACTGTTTGTACACCGCAATTGTAGGTGAAGTATGAAATTAAGTACTTTTTCAAAACCGATTGTTCTTTGATTTCCAAGGCTACTTTTTTGAGTTCTCTGAAACCATTTAAAAAAGGGTTTTTTAAAGTTTTAAGCACAGGAGATTTGGGCAAGCGGGCATAGGTGATTTGGGCAAAACCGGCCCACCAGAGTCCGACAACTACAAAAATGTAACGCGCATTTACGTCAAAAACCTTAATGGCTATTAAACTTAGTACCAGAACCAGGGTACTGCCAATATAACCCATTGAAAATCCACGGGCACTGAGCTTATCGTGCATGGCGGGCTCAGCAATCTCAGGAAGGTAGGCATTGTAAAAAACAAGACTTCCCCAAAATCCGACACAGGCCAGCATTACAGGAAACATGCTCCATTCTAAGTGCGCACCGTCGAAAAAGAACAAGGTCATACAACACATGGAACCCATGTAACAAAATATTTTTAAAAACAATTTTTTATTGCCTGAATAATCGGCCACTCCACTTAAAATGGGCGCTGTAAACACTACAATCAGATAGGCGAAGGAAAAGACGTAATTGTACAATTCGGTATTGCTGAACTGATATCCCCAAAAACTCACCTGGTCGTATAGTTCACCGTTTCCTTCTGTTTTATGGCTGGTTTGACTGGCATAAAAAATGGGAAAGATCGCCGTGGTAATCACTAAATTATAAACGGAGTTTGCCCAATCGTACATAGCCCAACCAAACATAACCTTGGGATTATTCCTTGCGTTTGTCATACTTCAAACAAAGGCAATTATCGTTAAAAATTGAATAAAAATTATAAACAACATAAAATCAAAGCATTGCAATTTTTTCTATCGATAAACATACTGTTTTTATCTGCCAATTCGTTCTAATTGGAGTTTTAAAAATTTTTTAATTTAAAGTAAAATTCTTTTATTCGCGTACCTCAAAAAAATGATGAAGAAAAAGTGGATGGTAAACAAGGCAGTAACAGTGATTTTGGTATCACTGATTTTCATGTCTTTCCAATCTACTAAATCAGAGGACCGCTCCACTAACGATGTTCCGACATCAGATTTGGGTTCAGAATTAAAACCTGTATTTGATCCGGCCTTGCAGCCCTTGGGCTCAGGCGATTCGGCCATCGATCTGTTTGAAGCTGGCACACAGGATATGTACGATGCGTTTCAGTTCAACAATTGGAACCGATTAAGATACGATGTCTTTTATAAAGCCTACAAGGGTTATATCGTGATGAAAAGCGAAGGCATGCTATCAAACAGCCGCTATTTATCCGTTTTAGATTTTGAATTATCGGCCAATCAACGCCGGTTATGGGTCTTGGATTTGGAAAAACGTAAAATAGTTGTGCACGAGTTGGTTGCACATGGCCGAAATAGTGGAGAAGAATATGCAAACTCATTTTCAAATTCGCACGAAACTTTTAAAAGCAGCCTTGGATTTTATGTAACCGGCATGGATTATATGGGGAAAAATGATTTCTCTTTGCGCCTTCATGGTGTTGAGGAAGGATTTAACGACAATGCCTTCGACCGCGGAATCGTTATGCATGGTGCCGATTATGTGTGTAACCGCTACATTCGTAACCATAAGCGTTTGGGACGTAGTCAGGGTTGCCCTGCCGTTCCCACCAAAATCAATAAATGGTTGATCAAAACCATCGAAGGGGGCTCTTGCCTTTTCATCTATTATCCCGATAAGAATTATTTGAAAAAGTCGGAGATTTTAAATTCTGATCTCCCATCAAAAGTTTCCTTTCAAAATATATAGGAAACTTTAACTTTGCCCACACTCTTGGGCAACCCCATTCACCATAAATTAAGTTATTCTCTGCTTTTAGTTACAGCTCTGATTGCCTTTTCGACGTGCAAAAAGAAACTAAAAGACCAAACCCTTGTTCCGGTTGAGGAGCTTATCCCCGGGTTAAATCCTGAAAAATTGGCCGACCTTATCATCGAAAAGTCAAGGGACGAAACTTATAAACCGAGGGGTATTTACGACTGGAGGTTTGGCGATACTTTGAAATGGTTTTATGTTCAGAGAAGTGGTAGGCCTATTTGGCTATCTTATTTAAAGGATACCTCTGTCAGGAACCATTTGACATACATTTTAAATTCCTCAGAAGCACATGGTTTAAACTCAAAATTTTATAATGGTAAACTCATTAAGCTAAAGTTGAGTTCATTCGACAGCCTTAAGTACATTCGCACTGATGCCGATTATAATCTGCTGGCCGATTTAGATTATTTAATTTCAATGTCAGTGCTCAGCATTTACAAAGACCTGGCTTTAGGCCGGGTGGACCCTTACCGCTTTTATAAACCATTTTTCGAACTGTCTTTAACGAAAGTCCTCGGATTTAATCTTTTAGGCATTTTAAATGAACCTTTGAGCTTTCAGGATTCAATTATCTTAAAGTCGCCCAGTTCGGTGCACTACCACAAACTACAATTGCTGTATCAACGCTATGCAAAGTACAGTGCGAGGCAACAAGAGTATGATACCTCTCAAAGTGCCGAAAGCGAACACAATTCAAAAGTGATTAACCAGCGCTTACTACAAATTTGGAAATCCGACAATGGAGGAGAAGAGAGCTGGTATCAAAAAATTTCAGAACAAAGAGAACACTATATACAAAAAACAAGGCAGTTGTATGGTCTTCCAAAAGGGAGCATCGATTCGCTATTTATTGAAACCATTTGCGGACCCTCCTCGCGCTTAAGTGATAACCTGATGGTATGCCTGGAGAGGGAGCGCTGGTTTTCAAAACCCGATACTGGCCAATTCGTGTATGTGAATCTCTGCGAATTTGTAGTGAGCATGCACAGCGACAGCATTAAAACCATGAGAGTATGTGTGGGCAAAAGCAAAGCGTCGAATTATGACGAGCGGTATAAAGAATACCTAAAAACCAAAAATGCCAGAGCGAAGCCAATTAACAGTGAAACACCGGTCATTGCGTCCCGAATCAAGGAGGTGGTGGTAAACCCAACCTGGACGGTGCCAAACAGCATCATTGGCAAAGAAATGTACCATCACATCGTGAACAACCCAAATTACCTGAGTCGAAAAGGTTTTGAAGTGGTTAAGGATGGCAAGGTGGTTCCTGCCTCAAGCATTAACTGGAAAAAGTTTTCACCTTACGGAGTGAAAGTAAAAATTCGGCAAAAATCGGGAGACGGTAATTCTCTTGGAAAATTGAAGTTCAATTTTCCGAATGGGCATAATATTTACATGCACGATACACCGGAGAAGGGAAAATTTTATCAGGCCAACCGCGCGGTAAGCCATGGATGCGTGCGCTTGCAGTATCCGGTGCAAATGGCTGAATTTCTGTTGAAATTGCAAAATGACAGTTTGCTGGTCGATAAATTTAGAATTAAAATGGGACTGCAGCCTTACGATACGGCCTTGCAAATGGCGGATTCACTGTTAAAGCCCATAAAAAATACCGAAATCATTAAGTTAAAAAATACAATTCCGGTTTATATCGATTACAAAACGGTAAATTTTGAGCAAGATGGAAGCATCTCCTTTTATAAGGACATTTACAGAAAAAATGAAGCTTTGGCTAAAAAATTGAAAAATTAAGCCCTTGCCGCCTGTGGCTCATCGATGGTTTTGGCTTCAACAAAATACATGTCGATTTGTCCTTTGTTTTTAGCCTCAATTTTACCTCTGTGAATAAAGTGATAATTGTCTTTAATCATATTGTAGGTACTCGACGACACATTGATTTTGCCCGGTTCGCTGTTTTGCTCCATGCGCGCAGCCGTATTTACAGTATCGCCCCAAATGTCGTAGGCAAACTTCTTGCGACCAACTACACCGGCTACCAGTGGTCCGCTGTGAATTCCGATTCTGATTCTGAAAAACGGTTTACCTTCCTTCATACGTTGATCGTACATACGGTTCATGAATTCTACAATCTCAAAGGCAGCATTCACCACATTTGAAGGGTCATGCTCGTGTATGGATGGCAGGTTGTCGTGGGCAATGCCATGGGCACATAAGTAGGCATCTCCAATGGTTTTAATCTTTTCGATATCGTGTTTCTCTATAATACCGTCAAAAGCGCTATAACACATGTCGATTTCATCCACCAAATCTTTTGGAGACAACTTTTCACTGATGAGGGTGAAATCCTTAAAGTCGGTAAAGAGCACAGTTACCATTTCGTAATCGCGGGCAATGGCTTTGCCGTTTGCTTTTAACTCATTGGCAGTTTGTAAGGGTAAAATATTGAGAAGCAGCTCATCAGAGCGTTTTTTCTCGGCGATGATGATTTCATTTTTCTGAGCAAGTTCCTTGGCGGTTTTCTGTTTGGTTTTATAGAGGTTAAACAACACCACAGCCAAGGCAAGTAGCACCCCTACAAAGAGCAACAAGAAATATTTTTGCTGCTTTTGGCTATTGAGTTCCATTTCTTTCCGGTTAACCAAAAGTTCTTTGATTTTTTTATCTTGTTCCAGCAACTGGTTTTGGGTAGCTAATTTTTCAGCCTCTTCAGTCATAACAGAAAGCTGACCTGAAGTTTCAGTAAGCGCCTGTTCTTTGATGGCCAACTCCTTTTGTTTTTGTAAGATTAAGTCTTTATTGGATGAATTGTCTTGCGCGAGCAGCGCTAAGTCTCTTTTTATTTTATCTGCCTCCGCCTTTCTTCTTTCAATATCAGATTTCTGTTTTTGAATGGCTTCATTTTGCTCCCGCATTTCAGCCTCATGTTTTTCAAGCTCAGAATTTTGTTTTTCAATTTGTTCCTTCTGCGCCTTTATTTCGGAGCTTCTGTCTACCAGGGCAGCCTTGCTTTTATATTTCAAATACTGTACCTGAATATTCAAAGTTTTGTAAATCAGCGCAAGTTGAGTATAGGACCTGTACATTCCTGTTTTATAGTCGAGTCGCTCAGCCATTTTTGCTGCCTCAAGGGCAATGTCCTTCGCAGTTTGGCAACTCGCTTCCGTAGGATCTTTAAGATACAAATCGGCTCTATTGTTGAGCTCATCCACTTTTTCTTTGCTGTCGTTTGGCAAGGGTGCTTTGGAGCGGTCGTCAGGAGCAGTGTCCAGTCCAAAGCTCAAAGTGGTTGAAATCAGTATTAATAGGAAATAGAATTTACGCATAATCATTTTAACAGGCTCTCAAATCAAGGCATTTTTTGTGAATTAGAAAAATAAAATTTGCATAAATACGATGAGAAGATTTCACCAATTTGTAAACCCTTGAAGAAGACGCTTATAATTGAATTGTAAATTGCAGCATATAGGAGCGGGGGGGCCTCATATCGTAAGGTCGGGTCATGTATTTGCGATTAAGGACATTGTTGACCAACAAAAGCACTTTAAATTTTTGGAAGGATTTTCCGAAGCGCAGGTCGAAGACATGGTCGCCTTTTTTACCTTCATCCCTAACGGTTTGCACTCCCGGAGCAACAAACGCTATGGGAAAGGAAACAAAGGCCTTGTCGATGTTTTGAAGGTAACTGTTGTATCTCATACTCACTCCAAGTTCCCATTGGCGCAAACTGTATTGAAGGTCTAATCGTGCGAGGTGTTTAGGCCTGTATTTTAAGAAATATCCGGAAGTGTCGCTGCTGGTGTTTGCAAAGGTTAATTTGTTGTTGAGCGAATCGGTATAAAATACAGCGCGGGGTTGGGTAGAAATAGCATGGGAGTAGGTATAACCCATCAGCCATTTAAGTTCTGATAATTTCCATTTTCGCGTACCAGCAAAGCTGAGATCCACACCACGAATTTTTGCATAAGAAACATTAACGGATTTAAACCCTACCGGTAGAGGATTTTGAATACTGGGTTTTTCCCATTGGGCGAAGGTGAATTCCATCATGCGCTCATATTCCATCCAAAAACCTGCCACATCCAGGATGGCATCCATTTTTCCAAACCTCATCCCTTGCTTAAGCCCTAGTTCTGCGTTCCAGCCGTTTTCTGACTTCAGTTGCTGGTTTGGGTAAATTTTAATTGGGCCTACCGACGTAAGAATATACGATTCGGCAATGGTTGGAAACCTGTAGCCTTGTCCGAATGAAGCCCTGGCAAAAGTAAACTTCGATAAGGCACGGCTCACGCCGGTGCGCAATACCGGTCTGCTTTCTTTGTAATTGTTGAGCTTGTAATTTTCGTACCGGATTCCGGCATCAAAAGCCCAGCCTTTCAATAATGTGTTGGCTTGCAAGTAAAGGGCCTTATTTGAAGCCTTTTGATGCCCTTGATAGAGCGGAGATTCTGATATTGAAATATTTCCTGAAGTTCCGGCCACGGCATGAATTATTTTAAAGAATGTTTTTGAGATTTGGTATTCGCCAAACCAGTTGTTTGAATAATTGCTTTGGTTGCTGCTACCGGCTGCATTGTCTTCAACCTTGTTTTCTATTCTTAAATATCTTCCCTGCATGAGGTGTTTCCAACCTCTTTTATTCAGGGTAAAGTAGGGGTCGAGATTAATACGCAGGGTGCCGTTTTTTGTGTAATTGCTGTCTAGGGAAGTATAGGCGAGCTTGTCGTTTTCCCAGAGCAGAAACGAACTGCTCCTTCCTTTTTGAAGGTTTCCGTTTAAGCCGGAACGGGCCTTGGTTTTAGGGTTTTTAACAGAAGGCCATTCCCTGAAGTACTGAAACCCCATTCTCATTCTCTCATCGGCATCACTCATGCGGTAGCCGTCGTCTTTAAAACCGTTAAGTGTGATAGTCAGTGCATTGTTTTTATCCAGTCTTTGTGAGTGGAATGCCCTTATTCCATATTGTGACAGGATTTGGTTTGGGTTCCATCGCAAACCTTCTTCCGATGGTTTGCCATAAAAGCCGTAAAAAGTTGAAATTTTCGTAAGCGGTTTAGCACCCGGCATGGCAGTTTTAATATTAATTACACCGTTCAAAGCCGATGAACCATAGAGCACTGACGCAGCGCCTTTAATCACCTCTAAGTTTTCAATATTCTCTACCGGCAGAAATGACCACATAACCTGTCCTGCATCGCCCGATAACATAGGCATGCCATCGAGCATTACCATCACACGGCTACCGGCACCATAGCTCCATCCGCTTCCTCCTCTTATCACCACTTGCCCATTTACCGACTGAACACCTGGGATTTGATCGATGGTATTTTCAAGGGTAGATGGGTTTTTATTTTCTATCAAATAGGGTTTTATACTTTCCATACTCACGGAGGTGTTTTTTAAAGCCTGATTTCCTCTCGAAGCCGACACAACGATCTCCTCAAGTGCGTTTTCCGACTCTCTTAATGTAACATTCAGAACTGTCTCCCCTTTGTAGGTGATTTTGCGCGACGTATACCCGGTTTTGCTGAACTCAATCATGTCTCCAGGGGTAGCCATTATTTTATAAAAACCCGAATCGTTCGTCAAACTGCCTCTACCACTGTTTATATTCTTGATCACGGTGTTTTCGAGCAACACGGATGAATCTTCGGTCATAACCAAACCTCTCAGCAATTGCTGGGCACATAGCTCACCGGAAGCCAAAAGGATAAAAAGTAAAATTATTTTGCAGCGCGTTCCAAATAGATTAAAATTGTAAACCATAAATATATCTTCAAATGACTAAAAATATTTTAATACTTGCGTTATTTATTTTTTCATTCATTCAATTGAATGCTCAGTGCACACCGGATAACATGATCACCAAACCCGGGTTTTATCCCGCCGTGATGCCCGATGCTCAAACGGGAGTGGCATACAATCAAGTTATTCAATTTAAGTTTATTAAAGATACTACGGTGATTGTATTTGGTAACCCTACCGTGGCCACTATCGATTCCATGACTATTATGAAAGTTAACAACCTTCCGGATGGCTTAACCTTTCAACTCAATAAGTCAAAGCCCACTTACACCCCGGCAGAAGTAGGATGCGCGAAAATTTCGGGAACCCCTACCAAAGCAGGAACCTTTAAGTTGAACATTATTATAACCATTTACTATAAACTTTCAGGTTTTGGAGGAGTGCCACTCACCGATACCATAAAAAATCCTGTCATGAAAGTAAATGGTGCAGGCGGAATAGAGATGGTTTTGAATTCAAGTCAATCCTTCTATCCCAATCCTTTAAGCGGCAATGTCCTGAATATTCATTCTGATTATGTAAAACAAGGCGCTGTTTTAAATGTGTACAGTCCTGATGGTCGAATGATAGTGGAGGAAAAATTGGAAGACCAAACCGCCATTCCTTTTGATGTTCCTGCCGGAGTTTATTGGCTTACGCTGTCTGACGGAACAAAAATTAATAGGGCCAAACTGATAAAGCATTAATCCCGATTTTAATTTTAGGATGCGTTTCTGAATGCATAAATTCAGTTAGTTCATGGCTTTCCATCTCCATCTTTTTAGCGTTGAACGTAGCATATTCATTTGTATAACAGCAGTATATTAATTTAAAGAAAACAAGCGCACTTGAAAATTTATGAATAGAATAGTTAAAGGACTGATTTTATCAAAGGTCTTAATTTCATCAGTCATTTTGATGGTTTGTTTTTCTTGTAAAAACGGAAATTCACTATTTAAAAAAGGCAAAAAGACTGTACATATCCAGTTCACGGAGGCTTATTGCGGAGGAGCGGCCCCTTCAGAGGCGATGCTTGCCGAAATGATGCGAGAAAAGCCGATGGCCAATAGAAGGGTAGAAGTTTATAAAAACTTAAATCCGGACTGCAAGCCTAAGATAATGAGTACCGACAGCGAAGGGAGGCTGCATTTAAATCAAAAGATGGGAAAAGAGGTCTACATCAGTGTTTATCCACCTGCGGCGGATTTTCAGGCCGATATTAAGGAGTATCAATGTTATCTTGGGTTCATTAACCGCAATTTGATAAAAGTTGACCTCACGGTAAAAGAAGATAACATCTATTTGAAAACATTTTTGCATTGCAATCCTTGTATTCCGCCGGTTCCTTAATTCATGTTTCCCAGACTATTTACGTTTAAAACACCCGAATTTTTAAGGGGTTTCTTGCCTGAAACCCTGTCCTTAAACTCTTATGGATTATGCATAGGACTTGGAATTATTTCGGCCTATTATATTATTCTTTACAAAAACAAAAAACTCGGAATAAACAAGGACCAACTTTCCGAACTTTTTGTATGGGCATTTGGAGCTGCATTTGTAGGCGGAAAGCTGCTTTTTTATCTTGAAGACCCATCGAAATACATAAATAAACCAAGTCTGATGCTTCAGGATCTTGGCAATGGCTTTGTATTTTATGGGTCCTTATTGTTGGTTGTGCCAACCTTGTATATCCTGCTTCGGCGTAAAAAAAATCCCTTTTGGCCTTTTATGGATGGCGTGGCCTTTGCCGGACCTATATTGCATTCTTTCGGGCGATTGGGTTGTTTTTTGGCAGGATGCTGCCATGGGAAAGTCTGCGACAACAGTCTGGGAGTTATTTTCTCTCATCCGCAGTCTGCAGCCGATATCAAAAATCTGCCCTTGTATCCTACACAACTTTTCGATATCGCCATCAATCTTTTTACCTTGTTGGTGGTATATATCATTTCGAAAAAACAGAAATTTAGCGGTCAGTTGTTTTTAATTTATATTATGCTATACGCTTTTGGAAGGGCCAT
Organism: uncultured Chitinophaga sp.; assembly: GCA_964617955.1. Taxonomy (GTDB): domain Bacteria; phylum Bacteroidota; class Bacteroidia; order NS11-12g; family UBA9320; genus JABWCE01. Next base: position 237,563 of record CAZTXB010000001.1, on the reverse strand, counting down.
CAATGAACACTTTAGGGGCGATGAGGAAAGAGGATTTGTGTTTGGGGGAATGCTCACCTATTCGCAACTTATTGCCATTCTTTTAATTGGTTTTTCTTCTGTGCTTTGGTTTATACTCCAAAGGAAGGAGAAAATAGGCTAGGATTTTTTCCGAAAATCAGAAACGCTTTTTAAGACAGAGAAATTAAAACTTGGTTGGCCGGGATAATAAGATGCCATGCCATAGGTAAATCGGTATTTGAGTAAATTAAAGGTAAGTCCCCACGAAAAACCTGTAACCACCCTGCGCTGTTCAGGCGACAACTCCTTTCTTCTTTGATAATTGTAACCCGCGATAAGATTAAAGTTAGGCGAAAAAATAAATTCTCCTACAAAATTAAAGTGACGCATCAACTTTTCAGGAACAGGCACTTTTTCGACCTTTACTTTCTGGGTTTCCAAGTCAATGGTTTTGTTTCTTTTATTGGGATTCACGTACGATAAGTCCCAAGTTTGCAGGTCGTGGGCGATAATTGAAAACCGCAGCGGATTGTATTTTAATTTTTTGGAAATGCCAAACTGTATGTCTACCGGCAAGGGTTCGCGGTGATTTTCATAATAGGGGATAAACTGCATGCCCAGATTCTTGATGAGCAAAGTGGTGCTAAACTGTTTTTCCGCATTGTAATAGATACCCCCGGCATTAAAGGCACCGGCTGTCGAAACATAAGCCTCAAGGGCCGAGTAAATAAAATTAAAGTTGACACCGTACCAAAATTTATCCTTCCAATGCAATCCGTAGCCCAATTGAAAATTATAGTCTTGGGAAGTAAACATTCTGGTGGCATTTCCATTGGCATCGTATCCTTGAATTTTACCATAATTAACAAAAAAAACATTGGCCGAAAAAGTTCCAAAGCTGTCGTGATGTCGGGCGTAGCCTGCAAATGCGTTGTTAATGCCCCCTAAATAATTCATATAACTCAAGGTTGCCTGATTGTGCATGCTCTTATTCAGAAGGGCCGGATTGTGGTATGCCAGCGATATGTCATTGTCTCTGATGGTTATTAAACTTCCTCCGGCAGCGGCAACACGCGCGCTGTGATCAAGATTGAGAAAAGGGTAGGTTCGGGTTCCTCCAATCTGTCCTTTAGCCGATAGAATAATTAGAGCAAAAACAAGTAGAAATAAATTTTTCATTGAGGGTACAGTTTCAAAAACGCGCTTGACCTCCGTTTGGTATGGTTCCAATGTAATCTCACATTCATATTCTTCATTGGGCGAGTTTTTTTACCATGGTCAAAATGGTTGCCACGGCAATAGTTTCTTCGGTTTCATCGTACACTTCTACATAAAACTTTACGATTCCTTTGGCCACATCTTCCGGGCTTTTTTTCTCCTGGTCGGTTTTTTCCTTTACCGTAAGTTTAACCCCAATGGTACTGCCTGCGTATACAGGTTTTGTAAATCTGCAGTCTTCAAGCCCATAGTTAAGCAAAACAGGACCTTTACCTGGGTCAACAAACAGCCCGGCTGCCGCACTTAAGATGAAATAGCCATGGGCCACCTTTTCGGTAAAAAGGGTTCCATCAAGCGAGGTCGCATCGGTGTGGGCATAAAAATGATCCCAGCTCACATTGGCAAAATTAACAATGTCGGCCTCAGTGATGGTTCGTTTATGGGTGAGGATGGTTTCTCCTATTTGCAATTCTTCGAAATGCTTTCTAAACAAATGTTTTTCGGGTTGCTTGTACTCAGCGCCAGGTTGATAGCTTTCAAGTATATGGGTGAGGGTTGTAGGCGAACCCTGAATAGCAGTTCTTTGCATGTAATGCATAACCCCTCTTTTGCCACCCATTTCTTCACCACCTCCGGCTCTTCCCGGGCCACCGTGAACCAGTAGAGGCAAAGGAGAACCATGACCGGTGCTCTCGCCAGCACAGTATTTGTTAAAAACAAGTATGCGTCCATGATGGGACGCACTGCCCAAAACGTAGTCTTTGGCAATGGCGTCGCTCCCTGTGGTGATGCTGCTGCATAACGATCCTTTCCCCATTTTGGCAAGCTCAATGGCCTCTTCAAGTGTTTGGTAGGGCATGAGGGTGCTTATTGGCCCGAAGGCCTCGATGTTGTGCGCTGTATTGCTCGTGAATGGCTTGTTGTTGTAAAGCAATACCGGGCTCATAAAAGCCCCTTTATCAGTGTCTATTCCGCTTAATGTATTGTTCAAGGATCCGTATATGATCTCCGAATCACTCAATAGAAGGTTTAATTTTTCTCTGACCTCTCTGCGCTGATCTAAACCTGCGAGTGGGCCCATTCTAACGCCTTCCTTTCTAGGATCACCAATCACCGTTTCGGCCAAGGCCTTGCCTAAGGCAATTTGAATGTCTTCAACCCTATTAGCCGGTACAATAATGCGCCTTACGGCAGTACATTTTTGACCTGCTTTTATGGTCATTTCTTTTCTGACCTCTTTTATAAAAATTTTAAATTCGTCACTATCCGGCATCACATCCTCTCCCAATACCATGCAATTGAGAGAATCGGCTTCCATATTAAAAGGAACGGATTCTTCAATAATGCGTGGGTGAGATTTGAGCATTTTCCCTGTTTCGGCGCTTCCAGTAAAAGTGACCACGTCCTGAAACGTAACATAATCCAGAATGCCTCTCGCTGAGCCGCAAATAAGTTGGAGTGCACCTTCAGGCAAAATACCTGAACGTATGATTTCTCTGGCTACGGCTTCTGTTAAAAAGCTAGTAAGGGTTGCCGGCTTCACAATGGCCGGCATTCCTGCCAACAAATTGACAGCTATTTTCTCTAGCATTCCCCAAACTGGGAAGTTAAAAGCGTTGATATGAATGGCAACGCCTTCCTTAGGTACCATAATGTGGTGGCCAATAAACGAACCTCCCTTGCTTGATGCGATGGTATCCCCATCTACATAAAACCTTTGGTCTGGGAACTGGCGACGCAAACTGGCATAGCTAAATAAATTGCCTATACCGCCTTCTATATCTATCCAGCTGTCGGCCTTGGTGGCTCCTGTTTTGTAACTAATGGGATAGAACAAGTCTTTCCGCTCATTGAGATACAAAGCCAAGGCTTTAAGCATATTTCCCCTTTCGTGAAAGGTCATTTTGCGCAATGCGGGACCTCCTGTTTTTCGGCCATAAATCAACATGGCTTCAAGATCCAGGCCTTGACTGCTCACGGTGGCTACCAATTCACCGGTACTGGCATCAAAAAGTTCTTGTCCTTCTTTGCCGGTTACCCATTGCCCCAAGGCATAATTTTGAAGTTGCATTTAATGTGAAATATTTTTGTTCCGGTGCAATTATATTTTGATAATTCTGAATGCGAAATTAAGTGATTTTTTAAAGTCTATTCTATGAATGTATGATAATTGACGCAAAAGAGTAGAGCTTTAAACTAAAAGGCCCAGGCCTTTTGGGGCAAAAAAAATGCCGATTCGAAAGAACCGGCATTTTTTTGAATTGTAAAAATTTTATGCGGCTTCGGCATTGCCACGACCTAACATCCAGCCTACAACACCACCGATGAGTGCATTCATAACCGTAGCTGCCACCACGTCGAGAGCAACACCGGTCAGGTCATTGTACCAGGTTGACATTGAGTAGAAACTTAAGTTCATACCAATCATAAGCACCAGCCCAAATAAGCCGGCCTTTTTAGCCCCTTCCATGAAACCACTGATGTTGGCCCATGACAAGAGCATGGCCACACTGAGGCCCCAAAAGAGGTTGCTTGCAACCAAAGCCCACCAGATCATGTCGGCTTCTGCTCTCATTACTGAAGAGTTGCAATGCTCGGCCATAATCGGCATTAAAATCATTCCATAAATCAGCCATCCTAAAAAGAATGCTGCCACACCTCCAACCAATCCTGCTAATAATGTTTTTGTGTTCATATTTTTTTTATTAATTGTTTAAGGTTTTCAAATGTATAATTAAAAATATTTAAAAAGCAAGTGCCAATATTTAAAATAGTTAACATTCTGTCAACGATGAGGGGTTTATTCATGAGATGGAGGCAAAAATTTAGAGCAAATTACGCTCAGGCCTGCCCATCAGCTACCCGTTTTGCAAATTTCAATCCGGCTTGTTCAAAGGCCTTTAGAATAGAATAATTGATATCGCAATGCATTTCAAAAGCCTTATCGGGATCTTCAGAACCTACCAATGCCCTCAGCGTTACTGCCCCGTTGTCTATTTTAACAACCCTCACCTCCAAGCCAGAAGAGGCGTCGTTGGCGCTTTGTATTTCCAAATAATCGGGGTGTTTTAAAATTAAGTCTTTGATGATTTCGGAGGCTTTGTCGATGTCGCTGTCTACATCAATAGTGTATTCAATTTTTTCCTTTTTTCGCTCATCATTGAGGTGGTAATTGACAATGGTCTCAGAATTAATTTTAGAGTTCGGCACAATAATCCTGTTGTTTTGAATATCTCTGATCACAGTATGCCGAAGGGTAATATCCTCAACTACCCCTTTGTGAAGTACACTAATTTCAATAAAGTCGCCAACCCTGAATGGCTTGGAAATCACAATAAATATTCCGCTGATGATATTTGAAAAAGCCTGTTGTGAGGCCAAGGCGATAATCGCTGCAAAAATTCCGGCCCCTGCAAACAATGTTGCACCAATTGCCTCCAGTCCGGGTATGGAATAAATGATAATTACCAGAGCAATGGAATAGATAACAAAGGATATCGCATTCTTAATAAAACTGAACTGCGTAGGATCGGGCTTTAGCTTTTTATAGTTAAGGGTCGCCATTCTTTTAATCGACCATCGCAATACCTCAGAAATTACAAAGGCTCCAAAGAGAATGCCAATGATATAGACAGCGAATTGAAAATCCTGAGCGTCTATTTTGTTTTGAATGCTTAAGAAAAACACGTTTTATTCGGGTTTGATTTGGTAAGGTTTGATGGCTTCAGTTACCCATGATTTTCCCCATTCCTGCAGCTCGGTTTCGGTCCACATCGAAGGGTAGAAAACCCGCTTCTGAATTCTTGCGGGCAGGTATTTCTGCCAATTCGTTCCTCCGGTGGCAGGCACTCCATCGCTGTCTTTGGCCAGATATCTCGCCGCAGTGCGATAATGTGCCAATGGCCAATTCACATTCACATTGGTATCTAAGTTTCGCAGCTGTTTTATCAGTTCCGGTGATTTTTGATCCTCCTGATTCAACGCTAAATATTTTTGCCAGATATTTTTGTTCACGTATTTGTGGGCTAATTTTAAAAGTTCATGGTCATATTTTTCCTCAAACTGTTTCAAGGTTAAGGTTTTTTCGCCTGTATCCAGAACAATGGCCCCAGCTCTCCAATAAGTATTTGCCAGAAGGTCTTCAAGAGGACTCTGAGTTGAAAATTTGTGTTTGAGTTCCTTGTCTACAAGGTTGAACAAATCGGTACTGCAAATTTCAATTTTTCGGTATTGAGCACTCTGAAAGCCACTGGCAGGCAAAAGAGCCATTCGGAATTGCATAAATTGTTTATGCTCCATGCCTTCTGTCATCACATTAAATGAATCAACCAGAATAGTGAAGTAGCGGTTGATTCGTGACAACCGCTCGGTTAAAAAAATTGTATCTGCAGGATGTGCCGCAATTTGTTCGATTTCATGCAAAATCATTTTAAAATAGAGCTCCGTTACCTGATGATACATGATAAAAATCATTTCATCCGGAAAATGCGTTTTTGGCTTTTGGAGAGTGAGCAAGGTATCGAGGTGGATATAATCCCAATAGGGCACATAGTCGGAATAGAGCAGTCCTTCAATATAGGCCGTCATGTCTTGCCCGGTTAGTTTATACTTTTCTTCTAAGCGGGTTATCAGATTTTCTAATTTGGTATCCATCATTAATCGAAAGGGGAATAAAAGTCCTTAAAATACGGCAACAAAAGATCTTTCTCAGAAACTATAGGATTGGAAACACCCCAATTTAGTCCTAGAGCGGGGTCGTTGAAGTGCAGACCTCCCTCTGATGATTTTTCGTAGTACTTGGTGCATTTATATTGGAAAATTGTAAAATCTTCCAACACCGAAAAGCCATGAGCAAATCCAGGCGGGACCCACAGTTGTTTGAAATTGGTATCAGACAGTTCTACTGAAATATTTTGGCCAAAGGTAGGAGAGGATTTCCTTATGTCGACAATGATATCTATCACCTTTCCTCTTGAAACGCGAACGAGTTTGCCCTGATCAAAAGGTGGGGCTTGAAAATGCAGTCCCCTTAGGGTGTTTTTGTGTGAAAGACTTTGGTTGTCTTGCAAAAAGTCGAAATCAACCCCTTGGTCCACAAAAAATTGTCTTGAATAACTCTCAAAAAAATGGCCTCTTTCGTCGGCGAATACTCTTGGAGTAAAAAGTACCGGACCCTGGATATTAAATTTTTCTGCCTGCATGAAATCGTGGGCAAATTTACAATAAGGTTTTGACTATAAATCAATGTTTGGGTATGTAAACTCCAAAGCAACTATTGCTTTATCAGTTTTCCATGAGCAGCACTGCCTTCATGGATCGAATGCATCTTAAATACGTAAATACCCGGTTTGAGATGGCTTAAATTAATTTCCGCAGATTCGCTTACGTCCTTTTCTGCCATGACTGCCATTCCCATCATGTTGTATAAATTGAATTTACATACTTCGGCCGATTTTATGTACAGACTTATGCTTTCTCCTGCAGGATTCGGGTATAGGCTGTAGCTTATATTTCTACCGAGGCCAGCTATAGTGCCAAGGCATGACAAGTTATTAGAGCTTTTTAAGCTGGGTTTCTTCAGTGGGATACCAGGTTTTGTCCCATCGGGGCATAAACCTAAGGAAACATTTGTGGATTGGTTTGTATAGGAAAGGGAGTCAAGTATTAAACCCGCTGAGTTGATAAGATAGAGTTGGCCGGCCTCCAAGGCAAGATTAAATCCTGTGTGTGCATAAAGTTGGGTTGACAGGCTGTTGTCGGCCCAAACCAGGAAGTGCGATTTTGGTAAGATCAAAGCATTGGAGTCAAACTGAAATTTTTTAAGGTTGAGCGTATCATCTGTGAGATAGCAATTTTTTAAACTTAAGGTTTTATTAGTCTTATTATAAAGCTCAATCCAATCTGAGCTTTCATTGTATTCATTGCGTTCCCCATTTTGGTTACTGCAAAGAATCTCGTTTATGACCACCTGGTTCTCCTTTGCCTTTTCGCTATGTATTTTCAGATTAAAGAACTCATGCTCTGCCCTTTGAGGAAGAAAGGTGCCCGCTTTGTCATTTTCAGCATAAAAATAATAGTTTAAGCTACCCGATCGAAGGGTGAGGGAGGCCCCAAATATTTGGTCGCCGGCGTTACCATCCTTATGCAGCCCATCGTCAAACATTTGAATTTTTGAGAAGCGCTCGTTGACATTGCCTCTATAGTTGAGAAAAACCGAATTGGTATTTGCAGAAACTACCTTAACCGAAAACAATACCTCGTCATTATAAACCGGTAAAGAAGGAACTGTTTTTTGTTCAGAGAAAACCGGAGCAGCTTCATTTAATTCACTCAGCGTTTGGAGATAATTCATTCGGCTGTCAAGCAGAGCCGACAAACCCGGAACAGAATAGGAGCCAACACTTACACCTGTGGTCATTGAATTTTTAAATTGCGAGTAGCTAAAAAACTTATTGGTGTCGAGAAGCACGGCCGAGTCAATTAAAGACATCATTTCCTGGGCTCTATTCTTGTATGCTGAATTGGCAAGGTTTTCAAGCAGGAGCGTTTTATAATGTGCCGTATACATTCTTTTCGAAACCGGATTTTTCAAAACCGCCATAATCAGTGGCCAGTCTGTATGTGTTTCATGATAATACGGAGTAAGTTGTTGCATGTTCGACAAAGTGAGAGAACCCATACCGTTATTAGGACTTCCTGCAAACGGGAAGCCTCCTATTGACATATTCAAGTCCCAAACAATGGGGTTAAATCGTCCGGTATGGTCCTTATACAAATAATAGTTTTGAGCAAAGGCCCCGCTGTAACTGTCGAGATTGATGAATAAATTATTAAAGGCAAGCATCCAGAGGGTTTTGTCCAAATCTATGCCCGCCGAAATTTTGTCAGGGAAGTTGGTCAAAGTATCGCATAAGTTTTGCAACTGATTCCAACCTTGTTTTGACTTTATTTCATAGAAATTATAATAGGCGCTGCTGTCTTTTCCGAGATACTTTAAATTGCTTTTTACCGTTGGGCCGGGAGTGAGGGTAGGATTACACTTAAAAAAAGCCTTGTCGGACGAATAAAACCTTTTCGCACAAAAGCGCTTATTAATGGATTCCTCGTTAGAATATAATCCATGGTAAACACCATTGATATATACTTTGACAAAATTAGAAAGCGGGCAATCCATATAATTTTTTAAAATATGGTAGCTCAATACTTCTCTGATCATCGAAGGGTCGGAAAAGTTGTTGCCAAGTTTGATGTCGACGAAACCCTGATAATTTTGGTTCTTATAAGTGTTCAATTCTAGGTGAAGGGCATTTTTTTTATAAGTGGAGTCATATGAACTGCTTCCCTTGTATTTAACGCCGATGCTATCCATTAGCACCCCATTGATCTTAACCGATTCGGCCATTAAATAATCGTCGCTTGCCGCCTTGAGTATGCTCAGCTTTGAGTGCCAATCCGAGAAGGGAAAGGTGATCTCAATAATCTGAATTTTGGATATTTCGTAAAAACTTTGGGCTATGCCTTGGAAAAATAAAGAATGCAAAGTCAAAATTAAAAGGAGGCGTCGCTTCATCTTAATCGACCAGGAATTTGACCTTTACTGAAGGTTGATTCTCGAAGTTGAGATGCATAAAATAAATTCCCCTTGCAAGTTTAGAAATGTCCATTCTTATTTCATGATCTGAAAGGTGACTTTGCAGATTCAGCATTTTTCCGTCTACATTAAAAATGGAATGGTTTTTTAGCTTGAGCTCATGATTCCATTCAAGAGTAACAAAGGAATGAGAAGGAGAGGGATAAATTTTTATTTTAGTAGTGAGTATATCTCCGGAGGTGAATGCGGTTATGCAATCCTTGCAGGAGGCATAGCATACCTTTTGCAAGACCGTATCGCTGCTTACTGAGATATATCTGTAGTTGGAGTCATTCACACAAATGCCGCTAAGGATTTCTTTATTGGCTAGGGTATTCCCGTTTACAAAAAGGTATTCATACTTACCTGAGTCTACATAGGCTTGAAATTCATAAATCTTTCCCTCAAAACTGTACATAAAGCTCCCTTCGGGCTTCCACTGATTGAAATTGGATACGAGATGCACCCCTTTTATTGAAACGCTGGTCTGATCTTTTAAATCGACTTTAAAACGGATAAGCATTTTGCCGAGTGGGGCATTGCCTCCAAAAACCATTACAGGTAAAAAGGTGGTATCGTCGGACAATGAATCGACATAAATCCAGCGGTTATCGTTAAAATCATACCCGACTCTTGATTTCTCAGGAACAAATTCAACCTCGTAAAAGAGGTCTCCATTGACAAATTTATATTCGTATTTTCTAAGAGCAGGGATGTTAACAGTAATGCTGTAAATGTCTGTTCCGGCCTCTTTTAAGAGTTCGGTAGCCTCAGAATCCCAATCGGCGGGATAACCTGCCTCATCCTGGAAATCGCCTGAGATATGTATCCCATTCGGACTAATGGTTTGACCTTGCATGTTTACCGCAAACTTTACTTTTTTGGCGTAAGATTGGAAACAGAAGACCAGCAGAAGAGTGGTGGCAATAGATTTAATCATTTTTGAGGAGCATTAATTTTTGTGGAGAGGATGAAAAGTCACCGTTTGATACCCTGATATAGTATGTTCCGCTATGAAGGTGTTGGAGGTGAATGGTGTTTGAGACGATGTCATCCATTACTATTTCACCCAAAGAATTAAAGATAACGAAACGCAAATTTTTAACAGTGACATCTGCATGGATTCGCAATTCGCCCAAACATGGATTTGGCGAAATAGAGAAGTGGATGACGTTTTTAGTCGCCACCTTTGCGGTAAATTCGTAGGGGTCAGAAAAATCAGAGATACATCCGTTGCCATCGGCTATTTTTACTCTGAATGCGCCTGTTTTTAAGGGGGTATAATCCTTTAAATTGGCCCCGTTGATGAGCACAGTATCTTCGTACCAATAATAGTTGGTGCCGACCGATGAAGTAAGGGTTGTGCCGTTTTTTGTTAAGGTAGGTTTGAGAGGTTTTGGATTGACCTGTATGGTGACAGAGGCAGAATCTATATATTGCTTGTATGTGGAAACCACCTTATAAGTGGTTGTGGTGACAGGGCTTACCATAACATTTTGTTGGGTGGATGAAAAACCTAAAGGAGAGGAAGACCATTGAAAAGTAGTTAAGCCTGTTTCTCCTGTATGTGAGCTGCTAATATTTGTATTCTGACCCAGGCATAGGGTGGTTTTGGTAGCACTAAGTGTGATGCTAAAGGGTGGGGTAATTTTAAAACCTTTTGAATACTGATAAACACAACCATTTTTATCGGTAGTTCTCACCAAATAAACTCCCGCTTTGGTAGGGGTTAATTGGGAGTCTATTTGTCCGCCCAGCTTTTGACCGTTCATATACCACTGATAAGTGGTTGCAGGAGCTGTGACAAGTTTGGTTCCGCGCTGTGTAATGGTAGGAATAGGAGGAGGGGCATTGTCTGTAAAACATTTTTCGTAACGATGTGCCTGCTGAGTGCTTCCACTCACTGTTTTTGTCCAAATGGTATTGCCACTGGGATCTATTTCATATAAAGTACCCGGAATGGCAAGGCAAACAAACATATTCCCATTGGGCAGTTGTTCGGAGCATCCTGCATTGCTCGTGTATCCGTTGCATGCATGACGGGTGTAGGTACTCGGTTCATAAGCCGATCCGGGGGTTCCATTATAATTGTAACCGTTCACGGGTGTCACAATCTGGTCTACGGCTGATTTGCTCGTAGATACCCCTTGATTGTTCAGTCCAACCAATCTTCCACTGTTAGGCACCCCTTCCGGAATCCAATGAGCATCATGCGTAACTTTTAAAACCGTAGTGCCAGTGGCCCCATAGGCAGCCGGGTTTCCCCAACGGTATAAAAAGTCGCCTCCTTTTCCCGAATTACCACCTGAGTGGGAAGCTGCTTCGGCTGTAGTTGTGCTATGGTCAATAATATACCATTCGTTCATGTAACGTGAACTAAAAGTGATTTGATCGAGAATGGGATTATAATCAATCCCATTCATATGAATCCAATCCTTCTTAGGCAAATAATTTACGTTAAGGAGCTCTGGATGGTCAAGAATTGAAGTTTGATAATTGGGTTTTGAAGAATTGGTGGTTTGCAAAATATGATCCCATATTTTCCATTCCCAAACCACATCCCCTGTGGTAGCTCCGGTAGGTTTAACTTCTACTATTTTATCGGGCCACATTTCGCCATTGAAAGTGCAACCTGCGGCGGTAACCTCCGCTGCTGTTTTTCGTTCATAAGCAATCAGAAGTATGTTGCCATTCGGCAGAGGACAAATGTCGTGGTGTGTGCAATAATCCGTGGTTGAATAAACAAAGTCCCAAACGACATTACCAGCCCAATCCACTTTTTGCACTTGACCACAAATGGGTCCACCTGAAAAAGAGTTTCCTGTTCTGGCCACTGTTCTCCACAAATAGCCTCCAGGCATAAGATAACAGGAGTACCCGGTTTTCGTGGTTCCGTGGTTCCATGTCTTCACCACATTCCCATTGGTATCGAGGAGTGAAGAACTCGTTGAGTTGCTTATACTGTAAAGGGTATAGTCGCCCCATTGTTGACCGTAAATTTCAGAGGCCACAATGCTGACCATAAGAAGGATGAGTAATTTAAGCTTCATTTTAAAAATTTTGGTAATATTAACTTTTTGACTCCATATTACATTCAAACGCAACTGTGGTTTGAGAAACGGGAAATTTATGCCGTTCCTCAATTTTTATTTAAAAATTAGTGCAACAGATAAGAATTCCTAAGACAATAACATTGAGGTTTTTAAGCTGTTATGGCAAGGTTTACGGCTTTATTTCTTTAACCCAAAAAGTAAATTTTGAGTTTGGGTGATTCACAATGTATTTTCTGGCGTCTTCAAGGGAGCTAAAATTGCCTACTGAAACATAAAACTGGCCGGTATCCGGATTCTTAACGAGGCTGGTTTTATAGCCTTCGGCCGCCAGTTTTTTGGAATAGTTGTTGGCATTGGCTTCTACCGAAAACAAACCTGTGACTACATAAAATTTGCTTTGCAAAGCGCTAGAAGTTGAATTGGGAGACTCTTTTTTCTCTTCAACCTGAATGGTAGGAGTTGCTTTTGAAGGTGTTTCTATAACACGGGTTTCTTTAACTATGACAATGGTGTCTCTAATTCTCAAAATTTTAGGTTCCGCTTTTTCTTCATTTTCTTTGACCTCAGCTACCTTATCTTTTTCCTTGTCATCCCTGTTGGCAAGACTTGGGGTATAGGAAACAAGCAATTCGTGAGAGTTTCCAAGCTTCGACAACTTTTTGAAAAATGACTTTTCGTATTGGTAACCGAGTTTCACATCGGGAAGTACCCAAATACCGGCCATGACTCCCATTGAAGATTGTGGACGAAGCCAGAGTCCACCCCAAAGTTTACCTGTTTTTTCAACTAAAAGATTAAGATCAACTCTAGCTGGAATGGTTTTTTGAAGCTGCCAATAGACCAGTGGGGTAATCATAAAGTCTTCATCCGGTTGGATGGTGTATTTTACATGACCGCTTGTAATCATTGGGTTATTAAAATTTAAACTCCCATCGACTGATTCGCCCAGGGTGTTTTTACTTTTGATAATTTGTTGAGCTGAAAGCCCTATTTCAAGAACATCATTGTTCCAGGTCGTTCCTACCCGAAAGTCCACAGCAGATTTTGAGTTATTAAGGAGTTGGGTATAATAGGGGTCGTCGTAGTCGGCTGTGAGCACACCTGATGTATTTGAGCTTAACGAAATAAAATCCAGACCGGCTCCAAATCTCAGGTTATTGCCTTCACTCATGTTTTTAACACTGTAGGCATAGTTAAATCCTACAATTTGCTTGCTGAGGAGGGGTGCTTTTTCCGACCAGTAATATCCGCCAAAAGCTGATTTAAATTGAATCGGGGAGAGTGAAAAGGAGGCCAGAAATGCCTCAGGGCTGTTTTGAACTCCATTCCAGTATTTTCTTGCAGCTAATTTCAGTTCAAGGGGATTTATGGATTTTGTTAAGGAAGGATTTGAAATACTTAAGAATTGTGAATTAAATCCGAAGCTAGGAGTTTGTTGGGCCGACACATTCATAGCGAATCCTGTCATAACCAAAGCGATATATTTTTTGATTGGGCTCATAATTTTAACGTAAAATATTTAGAATACCTGAATACACTTTACCACTTATATTATTTTCAATAACGTACACATAATAGCCATCCGGAACATAGTCGGTATCTCGCTTACCATCCCATGCATTGTTATAGGAATTGGAAGAATAGATCAGTTGTGATTCTCGGTTGAAGACATAGACCTTATGGTTTTGCGGGTCGGGAATATTGCTCAAAACCCAGAGATCGTTATGCCCATCGCCATTTGGTGTTAAAAGATTCGGGAAATTGGAAATGTCTTCGGTATTTACAAAGATGCTTACGGTATCTGTTGATTCACAACCCAGTTTATTGTAGGCCCTCAGGGTATATTTGGTAGTTGAAAGTGGTCGACAAGTTGGAGTTGTAATGGTCGCATCGTTTAACCAGGTCTCAGGAATCCATTCCACCATTCCATTCGATTGGCCTTTTATGACGACTGCCTTGCCCGGTAAGGTAAGCTGAGGTGGGCCTGCATCGGCGCTTGGCCTTTCCAATATCGTAATTTTGATGCTATCGGATGCAAAGCACTGATTTGAGGCGTAATTAATACCCCTTTTAAAAGTAGCTGTTTTTAACAGAAGGGAATCGTAAGTATTTCCATCGTTCCATATCTTTTTTCCGGTCGAAGAAGTAACTTTTACTTTGAGGCTGTCTCCATCGCACAAATCTTTTGTACCATTCGGGTTTAATTTAAATATTGGCCTCGTCGGAGAGATAAAATTGAAGTTGAGGGTGTCGGAACAGCCGGTATTTAGCATAATTTTCAGTTTTCCCGATAAAGAGCCGGCAATTAGCGGTGTAAAGCTTACTGAGTTTCCTGTGTAATTAAAAGTATCAAGCTTCCACCTCGATTCCAAAATAAAATCAGTAGGAGGCACTAAACTTTTGTTAACAAAGGAAATAGGATTCGGGAAGCAAGGCGTATCTACGGCAAAATTTACTTTTGGAATATCGTCAATTTTTAAAAGCTGAGAGGTAGTGTCTTCAAATCCATTTGAATTTCTGATGATGAGGGTGACCAGGTAATTTCCGGGGACCGCAATTTTCTTTTTTATGGAGGAACTGACTTCCGGACTTGCAACGGTAGAAGGCCCCTGAATATCCCATTTGTAGGATTGTATGGGCCATTCAGAGCTGGAGTTTATGCCCGTGAAGAGGATAGAATCGTTGGTGCAATGTCCAAAAGTATTGCAAACGGCAATCGGTCGGTTGGCGGATAAAGTGTTATTTCCACCTAAAAAATTTCCAAAGGTATAAATTCCATAACCGGGATTTCCACTCGCGCTTAGAAGAGACCCTGATTTAGGTACGGTTCCGCTGCCGCCAAGATTTAAAACATTAGAGCCATCACTGTAAATCACTCTAAGGTTGGCTGGATCATTTACATAATCGTTCATCACCAGGGTATCATAAAAGAACCCTACGGCTTGAATAGAGAATAGAGGTTTGTTTTCCGGGTTATTAATCTCCCAAAAACGTATATCCGATATATGGGTGATGTTGGAAGGTAAAGTACCAATAGGAGCCTTTCCATATAAGTGGTTAAATCCGGCCGTAAACGGGTTTAACCCTGAAGTCCATATGGCATGCACGTAAGCGGGTCTGTAGTCATCTCCCACACCGATGGGAATGATATCTTTTATTACGTCATTGGCCACAAAAGAGCTGTACTTTATAAAAAGTTGGCCTCTCACATAACTTGTAGCGCTTCCAGGGTCAAGTACGGTCATTGACTTACTTCGAGTTACATTTAGAGTATCTGTAGGTCCGGTTTCAATAATCCCGGAAAATAAAACCAATCCGGAACTCAGGTTCAAAGTGCCGTGTAGATAAAGGTCTTCGTTCAATGTCGACATGACTAACTTGCCAATGGTTGACTTCTCGGAAAAGAGGTGCAGACCTTTGTCGACCTCTGCTGTTTCGGTATTCAATACATTGCTGAGGTATATATTCCAGCCGGAAGCAGCCACCTTTATAGCCCGGCCTAAGCTGTTGTTGCCGTCTACAGAAGTTACAAATAGGTAGTCAGTCTTATATAAAACCCAAGCCATTCCGGGTTGGTCGAGATAATGGTGAATTTTATTCTCGACGAGTTTAGCTTGATTTACGCTTAAGCTGTTTCCCTGAACTCCGTCAAAGAAGGCATTGGTCCCATCCATAGTATTGATAGGCCTTAAACCTGAAAGGGTTGAATCCAGATAAAGATAAAAGTTGGATATATTATCGAACTGTGTATTGCCAAGATTTGCATTTGAATTCCCAATGAGTATAATTCCATCATTGCAATTTTGTATAAGGGTGTTGTTGAGATTTAGGGTGATTAAGTCGCCTTCCACCGTACTATAAATTCCTTGCCCACCAAGATTGGTAAAAGTGTTACCATCCAAATATAAATCAGTTGTGGGTGTGATGAGAGACTGGTCAATATAGAGGCCCGTCCCACCTAAATTGAATGAATTTGAAGTTATTCTTGTTTCAAACTTATCAAAAAAATTAGCGAGATAAATGCCATTGAAACAATCGATGAGCTGATTGTTATTAAAACTCAGATAGCCAATAGAGGAGTTGTCGCTCGACGATAGCCCTCTGAAGCCAGATGAAGCGCTTAAGGGATAAATGACATTGTATTCGACTATGATGGAATCGGTATTTCCAGTAAAATCTTTTATAGATACTCCGAGCTTCTCAGCCCTTATATTCATGTAGGATACAAAAAAAGTTTTCTGGTTTTTGTCTGAGAAATTTTCAAAAACAAGCCCTTTGTCGCAAGAATCTATTTTCGAAAGAGAAATATTTGAATAAAAATTTTCACTGAGCATAATTCCGGTAGAGTTTTGGTCACCACCGGCTATTTTACAGTTCTTAATCATATTATCCTTAGCGGTAAAAATGCCACTTGATAGATGTATAGCTGCTATTGAAAAATTAGAAATAATTAAGTTCACCAAGCTTAGGTTATCATATGCGCCACGACCTGCGATGCCGTATGAGCTTTCGTACTCCAGATTATATTTTGCAACAGGAGTGAAGATATTTGGACTGTTGCCAGAAATGAGCATACCATCGAGAACGACACAGCAGGAGGCTATTTCAATCAGAGAATTCCCCGAGATACCCGACCCTACTTGTGTGCTTACAGGAACAATTTGAGTTTCGGCCGACCTTGTTTGAGTAAGGGGATTTATTCCCCAATTGTTTCCTAAAATCACAATGGGCTTATCGAGAAAGAGGTTTTCAGCATAAAGGCCATCTGAGATGAAGATGGTGTCATAACCCGATGCATTCATTAGCGCATTCGAAATGCTTTTTTTAGGTCCTACTAGTCCTGAACCAATTAAAGGAGAACTCCCGTCATAGGTATCGTCACCAATAGTAGCGTTGACAAACCAATGCCCCGCATTGGCCACAAAGCCACAAAAGAAGAAGGCATGCAATAAAAATAATTTCACTTTCATGTGTAGTAAATAGACTCACAAATAAATGGTATTATTTTAACTAGACCTATAAAATGAAAGAATTAAATGTGGATAACTGATTAATTCAAATTGTAAGGAAGGGGGGGGGGGGCGGGAATTTAAACGAATGCTATCCTCATTTGAGACTTCATTATTAAAAATTATCGTCTCTAAAAATTGGAATAACATGTTTGGTCAAAAAGTCCATTCATTTTTTGTTTATGAACTGATATTTAAGCGTGAATATTTTTTAAGAAAAATTAATTTGTCACGATTCCAAAAATTGGATTAAATCGTCTCACATTGGGATTAAATAAATAATTTTTCAAGTTTTATAAGAACCATTTGAGAGGGTTAATAAATTTTAAAAATTTGTATTCTAGACATTTAGAATGTCTCTTTTAACTTATTTTTAATTTAAAATTAGCATGGCATACATCTTGCCAAACGGTTAACAAATTCAATGTCTATGAAAAAAAATTACTTTATCTCTCTTGGGGTAGGTCTTGCCCTTTGTGTTCAATTTTTAACTCCAAGTGTCTTTGCATCAGGCTCTTGCGATCCAAATTGCGGACTTACAAATCAAGGCAGTATCAGCGGACCGACCAGTATTTGCGTTGGTCAGCCAGCTACCTATCTTTTTAGTGGAGCCACATGTAAATACTCGGGTTGCTCGTTTTTAAGATATATCAAAGTTTATTGTGGGACTTCACTGGTTTATACCTCTTCGCCGGGATCATCGGTTACCCATGTCTTCACTCCGAGTTCTTCAGGAACCTACACCATTTATGGTTATGTGAAAGCTTCGACCTACTCGGTTTATTGTGAAACCAATTCAATTTGCCTCACAGTAAAGGCTGCTCCCGCTTGCCCACCAAGTGTGTGCTCACCAATTTTTGCATGTGTGAACACGACTTTTACATTGAGCGGGACACCAAGTTCAGGCAGCAGCATTAAATGGTATAAAGGAACTACCTATATAGGCTCCGGGAATAGTCTCAATTATTCAGAAACCTCAACCGGTACTTACCAGTACCTAGCCTACAGTTATAATTCAACCACGGGATGTATGAGCGAAACGGCAACAACCGTTACTGCTTACATCAGTGCAAAACCCACAAATTTGTCCATCACAGGAACTTCTACCGGGTTTGTGGGCACCACTTATACATTCAATGGCTCAGCGAGTGGTACCGGCTTAAGTTACAGCTGGAATTTTGGAAGCGGAGCTACACCACAAACCTTTAACTATGGCCCTGTATCTTTACATAATGCATGGGTCAATAGCAATGGTGCTTTTGCCTATACCAATTCTTCGGGGTCGAACCGAATGCTCGTATTGACCGTAGGTATGGAGCACAGTGCCATGGTTGATTTAACCGGCGTAACTTACGGAGGAAAGGCATTGACGCAAGCGGTTGAAAAACCAATTAGTACCAACGCGCCATCTTATGGCAGGGTTGAAGTTTGGTATTTAAAAGAATCAGACCTTGCATCGGCAGGAACAGGATCAAAGAGTTTTGTGTTCACATGGTCAGGAACCCCTGATTATACCATGTATGCTGCTGCGGTGTTTAAGAATGTAAATCAAAGCAGCCCAATTGGTAATATTCAAAGTGTTGAGGGTTCCGGAAATCCCATGTCGGTTGCTTCCTCCTTAAGCTATGCCGCAGGTGACGTAATTCTTTTAACAGCCACTTGTGGAAATTCTGGCTCCTATACGCCGACTTTGTCGAATTATGTTGAAGCCAACGATTTCACCAATTCGTCAACCTGCACTTTTGCAAATTATTACAAAATACTCAGTGCCAGTGGAAGTGAATCCCCTGGAGTAACCTTTAATTCCTCGGTGAATCGACAAGGCCTTGCTGCTTTAGTTCTAAAGGGTTATGCCCAGGCCCCAATGGATGTGGTTTATTCCACTACCGGTAAAAAAACTATAAAGATGATAGTCTCCAACGGGGATTGTTCCGATTCTACTACTAAAACGGTTGATGTATGCGGAAAAGCTGTGATAAGCTGTCCAGGGTCAACTTGCATAAACACGTCTATTCAATTGTCGGCAACCGACATGGGGACAGGTTCGATATATAGCTGGAGTTTTGGCTCCGGGGCCACTCCATCAACAGCCACCGGAAAAGGACCACATTCAGTAGTTTATGGCTCTAGCGGTTCAAAAACCGTAACCCTAACCCTTACCAATTCGACGATGAGTTCCTGCAGCCACGTTTCAACGGCTACAGTCAATGTTACCGCCGGTCCATCGGCGGTGATTACTGGGCCTGTCACAGGCAACATAAACACAAATTATACTTTTACAACACCTTCCATTTCAGGCGCCACCTATTCATGGACAGTTCCAACTGATGGCGTTATTGTAAGCGGTAGCGGAACCCATTCTATGGTCATTAAATGGCCGAGCAATGGCACTAAAAATTTTAGTGTAACCGTAACCAAAGATGGTTGTACTGCTACCGATAACCATACCATTGAAATATCGACTTGCCCAAATGCCGTGATTACTGCTTGTCCAAATTTGTGCCAAAATATAGCCACTACCTTTTCGGCGGTTGATCAAGGTTCTGGGGTAACTTATGCATGGAATTATGGTTCAGGCGCCAGCCCGGCCACAGGCACAGGGGTTGGGCCCAATACCGTATCCTATACTACTTCAGGCACTAAGATTGTAACGCTTACAGTTAGTAAGGCAGGGTGTTCGAATAAATCAGTTTCTGTGAGTTTTACAGTGTATCCCTCGCCGGGATCGATCAGTATTACGCCTCCACCATTCACTATTTTCACCGACACGGCTTTAACGTATACAGCCACAGCGGTTGCAGGTGCTACCTATAGCTGGTCGGCAACCGGTGGTGCTGTTATTACTGGCAGTGGCAATTCTGTGCAAATAAAATTTACAAATGCCGGAAGTCAAACCATATCGGTTACAGTAACACTTAATGGATGTACTTCTCAAGCTTCGGTTAGTGTAAATGTAAAAACCCCTGTTTGCTCTGGTATTAAGTTTAACATTACAGGCGTGCCTTTAAAAACCAGTATGAAAAACTACACCTTTACGCATGCATCGGGCAATTGGTTAAAACTGAGAAAAGAGAGCAATGCCAATGATAGCTTTCATACCAGTCGGAAATTTCAAAGAAGCAACGATACGTCCATTAGTTGGCAAGAAATTTGCTCTCAGGAGGGCAAGGCTACTCTTAAATTTAACCGTTCGGCTTCGGATCTGAAATTTTCTATTAGGGATATTGACAAAAGCGCGACCGGAGAAGAAATAGTAAGCGTTTCAGCTTTTCTACAAGGAAATTTAATAAGCACCTCACAAATTGCTGCTACTTTCAATTCAACCAATATTCAGTTGAGTTCAAATACAGGGACCAGTCTTTCCTATAAAGGAATAACTACCGGAACCAACAGCAGCAATTCAAATGACTTGGCGCTGCATTTTCTATCGAAAGTAGATTCAGTGCATTTAAAATTAAGCAATACCAATACGGCCTCAGGTTCTGGCTCAGGGTCAGGTAGCAACAGCAGCACCAGTCCTGACGGCAAGTACCGCGTTGACCTCATTGATGCTGGAGTAGCAAACTCTTCAAATTATGTCTGGACCTGGAAAATGTCAAACCTTAACCCAGCGAATACCAGCCAGGCTATTAGCCATTGGAACATAACATTTAATGACTGTGCGATAAAGGCAGGCATCATGAGCAAAGTGGTAAAAGTGCAATGGAGTTATAACGGCAGTTCCTGGACAAACCTTAATTGCCCTTCCTATCAAGGTGATAAATCCATGACCTGTGAACATGATGATATTGTGTTCAAATTTGATGCGGGTATGAATAATGGGGGATATGTGATCTACTATCGCTTAATTCTGAGTGTGGATTATGAAGTGGATTATTCATCTGTATCTTACTGGAAGGCAGGTAAAGCCTGCGGTGAAATGACCTTTGCCGGCATAGGATGTCCCAAAACAGCAACTTGCATTTCCGACATTGCTTTGAGTAAAATGTCATGGTGCATTACCGAGCCTTTACCAGTTACGTGGCTCAACGTATCAGCATTTAAGAATACTGATAAAACTGTAAGTGTTAATTGGATAACCGCTACAGAATTAAACAACGATTATTTCAATATTGAAAGATCATCCGACGGTCGCGATTTCAAATCAATAGGACAAGTTAAGGGTGAAGGAACCAAGAACACTGTGAGTAAATACAGATTTTTGGATGAATCACCTCTGAGTAAAGTTGCTTATTACCGAATAAAGCAAATGGACTACGATGGTGAATTTGCTTATTCATCGGTGGTGGTATTAAACCCTGAAATTGCTCTGCAAAAAGTTAGACTTCAGCCTAATCCTGCGTCTGTACAGCTAAACATCAATTGGGATTCTGGCATTAAGGATGAAGTTACCATACAACTCACCGATTTAACAGGTGTGGTATTGTTATCGGAGACCATCTCAGGAAGCGATAATTCGCATGTCATCAATACCTCTGCGATGAATAATGGTTTATACTTGGTAAACATTGTACACGCGAACAGTGTAATTTACCGATCCAAAATTATGATTGCAAGATAGTTGTAAGTCTATATTACTCTTACCGGGGGCTGTGTTAATAGTAGGCAGCCCCCTTTTTTTTGCTTGTGTTTGAAAAATCACCTAAGTCTATTCATCGTGAGTTGAGCAGTGTGATTTCTTAATTGGCTATAGGGAATAATGTTGAGTGCAATGATTTGAATGGAGCCGTTGTAAAAAAAAACTATCCAGAACCCCATCAGCTAAACTTGGTCGATTGAAAGAGGCTCATTAATTTTGCTAAAAAATCATGAGTTTCGAAAAAGTAACAGTAAGCATATCGGTGAGTGCCGATCTAAAAAAAGTTTGGGATTGTTGGACTGAACCCGAGTATATTACACAATGGACCTTTGCCTCTGACGATTGGTGCTGCCCTAAAGCCAGCAACGATTTGCGCGTCGGTGGAAAATTCTCTTCTCGGATGGAAGCCAAAGACGGAAGTTTTGGATTTGATTTTGAAGGGGTGTATGAAAACATTGTGCCATACCAACTTATTGAATATGCGATGTCAGATGGGCGTAGAGTAAGCGTTTCTTTCATTCAAAAAGGATCCGATATCCTGGTAACAGAGACTTTTGATGCAGAAACAGAAAATCCGGTTGAAATGCAGCGTGGAGGCTGGCAGGCCATTCTTAATAATTTCAAAAAGCTCGCAGAGCAAGGATAATTTCTCCAAGGTTTTTTTAAGAGCTAGAGCGCTTCATTTTTTGGGTGTTTCATTATGTTTATATCTTTTCCACTGCAAAATATTGCGGATATTTAATTTCGTGCTTCAATTATTAATTTAAAATTGGCACCAGAAGTAAAGTATGATGAAGACAGCATAAAGTCCCTTGACTGGCGTGAGCATATCAGGCTGAGGCCGGGTATGTATATCGGCAAATTAGGCAATGGTTCATCTGCCGATGACGGGATTTACGTGCTCTTAAAAGAAGTTATTGACAATTGCATCGACGAGTATGTGATGGGTCATGGCAAAGCCATCGATATTAAGGTGGAGGAGGGGAAAGCATGCATACGGGACTATGGTCGTGGCATACCTCTCGGTAAGGTGCTTGAATGCGTATCGAAAATAAACACCGGCGGGAAATACGATTCCAAAGCCTTTCAAAAATCAGTGGGCTTAAACGGGGTCGGAACCAAGGCGGTTAATGCTTTATCGAATTATTTTAAAGTGCAGTCGGTGCGCGAAGGCAAGAGCAAAATGGCTGAATTCAACAAAGGCAATTTGGTTTCAGATATTGACCTTGAGACCAATGAGCAGAACGGCACCTATATCGAATTTATTCCTGACGATACCATATTTAAACATTACAGGTTCATTCCCGAATTTATCGACAACCAACTCTGGAATTATGCCTATCTCAACTCAGGTTTGAGTTTAAACTATAACGGAGAAAAGTACTTTTCGAAGAATGGATTGCTCGACCTGCTAAGGCGTAAAACCAATGAGGAAGAGCTGAATTACCCGATCATCCATTTGAAAGGCGACGACATTGAAGTGGCTTTTTCTCACGATAACCATTATGGAGAAGAATACTATAGCTTCGTAAACGGACAAAATACGACACAAGGAGGCACACACCTCCAGGCCTTTAAAGAAGCATTGGTGAAGACCATTCGCGACTTCTACAAAAAAGATTTTGATGCCAGTGATATCAGGGCTTCGGTGATAGGGGCTTTGAGCCTCAGGGTACAGGAACCGGTTTTTGAATCACAGACCAAAACAAAATTGGGAAGTTTTGAAATGGGACCTGAAGGACCAACTGTAAAAGCGTATATTCATGATTTTTTAAAAAAACAACTCGACGACTACCTTCATAAAAACCCAGCCGTGGCTGATGCCATGCTCAAACGCATTGTGCGAAGCGAGAAAGAGCGAAAAGAAATGGCCGGCATTAGAAAGTTGGCCAATGAGAGGGCCAAAAAGGCCAATTTGCACAACAAGAAATTAAGAGATTGCCGTTGTCATTTTACCGATGAAAAAGATGAAGCGCGATACAACACGACACTTTTTATTACAGAGGGTGATTCGGCGAGTGGCAGCATCACGAAATCGAGAAATGTGGATTTGCAGGCTGTGTTTAGTTTGAGGGGTAAGCCTTTGAATTGTTATGGCTTAACTAAAAAGGTAGTTTATGAAAACGAGGAGTTTAACCTCCTTCAACATGCCTTGGATATAGAAGATGGCATTGAAAATTTAAGGTATAACAATATCGTAGTAGCTACGGACGCTGATGTGGATGGCATGCACATCCGATTGTTGCTCTTAACTTTTTTTCTACAGTTTTTTCCGGATCTGGTTCGCAACGGGCATCTTTATATTTTGGACACCCCACTTTTCAGAGTCCGCAACAAGCAAAAAACCATTTATTGTTACAGCGAATCAGAGAAGCAAGCCGCAATAGCAAAACTCAAAGATAAGGTTGAAATTACCCGTTTTAAAGGACTTGGCGAGATTAGCCCGGACGAATTCGGCCTTTTTATAGGTGAAGACATTCGCCTGGATCCGGTGATATTGAGAGCAGAAACAAGCATCGAAAAAATACTCGAATATTATATGGGCAAGAACAGCCAGGAACGCCAGGAATTCATTATTAACAATTTGGTAATCGAAAAAGACAGTGATTACATTCCGATTGAAGAGACTCTGGAATTGGAAGTAGCCTAAAAAATTTGAAAAATAAAGGAGAATTAGGATAAATGGAGGAAGAAGAATTACCTTTAGAAGATCAGAATGACGATATCAGGCATGATGACCCAAAGGTCATTCCCGTTTCGGGCATGTACGAGAATTGGTTTTTGGAATATGCCTCTTATGTGATTCTTGAGAGGGCCGTTCCTGCTCTGGAAGACGGACTTAAACCGGTGCAGCGCCGAATTTTGCACAGCATGTGGGAAATGGAGGATGGTCGCTATAATAAAGTGGCCAACGTCATAGGTAACACCATGAAATTCCACCCCCACGGTGATGCTGCCATCGGTGATGCCTTTGTTAATCTTGGCCAAAAGGAACTGCTCATTGACATGCAGGGGAATTGGGGCGACATAAGAACGGGAGATTCTGCCGCCGCACCGCGTTATATTGAAGCCAGGCTGTCAAAATTTGCACTTCAGGTGGCCTTTAATCCGAAAACCACCGAATGGCAAAGAAGTTATGATGGCCGGAACCGGGAGCCGGTGACGCTGCCCATGAAATTCCCTCTTTTGTTAGCTCAGGGTGTTGAAGGAATCGCGGTTGGTCTGAGTACAAAAATTCTTCCTCATAATTTTATTGAGTTGATTGAGGCCAGCATTGCGGTTTTAAACGGAAAATCGACAAACATACTACCCGATTTTCCAACCGGTGGCCTGGCCGACTTTAGCAATTACAATGAAGGAAAAAGGGGAGGCAGAATCCGCGTGAGAGCGAGAATAGAAGAAAAGGATAAAAAAACTTTACTCGTTAAGGAAATACCCTTTGGCACCACCACTGGAAGTATTATCGACTCCATTATCAAAGCCAACGATAAGGGGAAAATAAAAATTAAAAAAGTGGTGGACAATACGGCAAGAGACCTTGAGATTGAAATTCAGCTGGCGCCCGGCATTTCAACCGACAAGACCATCGATGCGCTCTATGCCTTTACCGACTGTGAAGTGAGCATCTCGCCTAATGCCTGTGTGATTCATGGCGAAAAGCCACACTTTTTAGACGTCAATGAAATTTTAAGACGCTGCACCGATTCTACGCTGGCGCTTCTAAAACTTGAACTCGAAATAAGGAGGTCAGAACTTGAAGAAAAATGGCATTTCAGCAGTCTGGAAAAAATATTCATCGAAAACCGAATATACAGAGATATCGAAGAGTGCGAAACCTGGGAAGATATTATTTCTACCATCGATAAAGGACTCGATCCCTTTAAGCCTATGCTCCGAAGGGAAGTCAGCGTCGACGACATAACCAAACTTACCGAAATTAGGATAAAGCGGATATCGAGATTTGATGCTTTTAAAGCGGATGAATTCATGAAAGGTCTGGAAACTGAGTTGGAAGAGGTTAACAATCACCTTGCCAACCTTGTTAAGTATGCCATACGCTATTTTGAATCATTACTTAAGCAGTTTGGGAAAGGCAAGGAGCGCAAAACTGAAATCAGGCAATTCGACAGCATAGAGGCAAACGTTGTAGCGGTAGCCAACCAAAAACTTTACGCCAATTTTGAAGAAGGTTTTGTAGGTTATGGCCTTAAAAAAGACGCCTACCTTTGCGATTGCTCGGATCTCGACGACATCATAGCCATTAGAGAAGACGGCAAATACACGATATCTAAAGTAGCTGATAAAGCCTTCGTAGGCAAAAATTTGCTTCATGTGGATGTCTTTCGCAAAAACGACGACCGGAAGGTTTACAATGTAGTTTACCTCGAAGGGAAAAGCCGCAAATATTTTGTAAAACGGTTTAATATTACCGGAATTACGCGTGATAAAGAATACGATATTACCCAGGGAAACAGTGGTTCAAAAATCTTATACTTTTCGGCCAATCCTAATGGGGAGGCTGAGGTTATCACCATTCAGCTAAGCAATATGAGCAAGGCCCGCATTAAGGTATTTGATTATAATTTTGCGGAACTTGCCATTAAGAACCGAAATAGCATAGGAAATACTTTAAGTAAATTTCAAGTTAGAAAAGTAAGCTTAAAGGAGAAAGGCAGAAGCACCATCGGTGGAAGGGCTATATTTTTTGAACCTGCCATCGGTCGTCTTAATTCCGACGGACGTGGTGAGCCCCTTGGCCGTTTTGACAATGAAGACAAGATTTTGGTCATTTACAAAGACGGCACTTATGGAATGACCGACTTTGAACTGACCAATCACTATGAGCCAAAGGATATTGAATTGATTATGAAGTACGATCCGGACAAAGTCATTTCTTGTGTGCACTTTGTGGCTTCAGAGAACAGTTATTACATCAAGCGTTTTAAAATTGAAACCACCACAGTCGGAAAAAAATTCAATTTCATACAGGAGGGTAAGGGCAACTTGCTGACTTTTGTGAGCGATAAGCCGGCTCCTGTGATAAAAATTAAAACGGTAACTAAAGGCGGTGAGAAAGATGAGCGAGAAATTAACTTGACGGATTTTATCTCTGTAAAAGGCTGGCGTTCGCTAGGGAACAAACTTACCGGTGATACAATCAAAGCAATAGTAGACCTGAGTCCTCAAATAGAGGAATTAGAGGAAGTAAAGGAGGTAGAAGAAGAAACCTTGGAAGAAAAGGAAGAGATTATTGCAAAAGAAGAGATTGCGCTTGAAATACAGGAAACTCCAGTGAAGGAGAGTGAAACTCCAATAATACCAAAGCAGATTAACTTATTTTAATACAAAAAATTACAGGGCAAATTTTCGATTTTTTTCAATCATTTTGAACACATCCGCCGCAGTGGCTGACTCCTGTTTTTGCAGCTTTGATTTAAAAAATGACTTAGAACCCTGAGGTTTTTCAAAGTTATCAGATACTTTTTTCATAGCTTTATTTGTACTGGTTTTCAAATACTTATATCCTAAGGATATGGATAGGCAGAACAAATTTAGTAGAATAAATATCCTATGCAAGATTTTTTTGATTTTATGCTCTTCCCTTGTACCTTGTAATCAGATTTTCAAATAGTTAATTTTTTCACAGCCCTTTTTTTGGCCTGAGCCCAAGCATTTTTGCATACCATTGTCTTTTTAGAGTTATGGGTTGCCCTTTCAGAATTCCTTTTGAAAAGTAGAGTAAAGCTGTCGGTTAATTGATTTTTATAAAAGATACAAATAATAAGGGCAAAATGGAAACTTAAAAAAATCCGTGACATATTTGCAAAATTGAAAAACAACATGAAAAAACAACCGATGGAAGCAATGGAGATGGAAGGGTTGATAAAAACCTTAAAGTCAAGATTTGAGAAAAACCCAAAGCGTCACCCTGAACTTATTTGGAGCCAGATTGAAGACAAGCTGAGGGGGCATAAAGAAAAAATATGGAGCTTGTTTGAAATGGAGAGAACAGGAGGGGAGCCGGACTGTGTTTCACAGAATTCAGATACAGGCGAATATGTTTTTTATGATTGCTCAGCAGAAAGCCCATCAGGAAGGCGGAGTTTATGCTATGACCGAAAGGCGCTCGATGAGCGAAAGGAATACAAGCCTCAGAGCAGTGCCATGGATATGGCTCTGGATATGGGTATTGATCTGCTCACTGTAGAGGAATACGAGTTTTTGCAAACGCTGGGATCCTTTGATATGAAAACTTCAAGTTGGGTAAAAACACCTGACAAAATTCGAAAATTGGGGGGAGCTGTTTTTTGCGATTTCCGATACGATACTGTATTTGTTTACCACAATGGTGCCTCATCCTATTATGCAGCGAGGGGATTCAGAGGCAAATTAATCATTTAATCCCTTCTTTGATTAGCATAATTGATGCTCTTTTCAGAGTTGAACGCTTAACGAAACTTAAAACGGTTTATATTTCCCTTAAAACATCCCATTTTTCGAGGTAATCAGCCACTCTGCGCACAAAACTTCCTCCCAGAGCTCCGTCTACCACCCTGTGGTCATAGCTGTGGCTGAGCATCATCATATGACGAATGGCAATAACGTCGCCAAATTCGGTTTCAATAACTGCTGGTTTTTTACGTATTACTCCCATGGCCATAATTGCTACCTGAGGCTGATTAATGATGGGTGTTCCTGAAATGTTTCCAAAGGTACCCACATTGGTGATCGTATAGGTGCCACCCTGAATATCGTCGGGATTCAATTTGTTTAAGCGCGCTCTGTTGGCCAAATCATTCACTTCTTTGGTGAGCCCTAGCAAACTTTTTGTGTCGGCATTTTTAATCACAGGAACGATGAGGTTTCCGGTAGGTAAAGCTGCAGCCATTCCGATGTTAATGTTTCTCTTTTTAATAATTTTATCTCCATCGAGCGAAACATTGATCATAGGGAAATCCTTAATGGCTTTTACAATGGCTTCAATGAATAATGGGGTAAAGGTAAGGCCTTCGCCTTCGCGTTTTTTGAACACATCCTTCATCTTATTTCGCCAATTAACCAAATTGGTCACATCAGCTTCAACAAAAGAAGTGACGTGAGGAGCAGTTTGCACACTCTTTACCATGTGTTCGGAAATGAGTTTCCGCATCCTGTCCATTTCAATGATTTCATCACCCGACTGAATACTGATTGACGGTGAGCCGGATTTTTCGATGGATGGGGTTGGTTTTGCTTCTGAAGGCTTGAGGTCAGATACGCCGGTCTTTCCTCTACTGGACAGGTAGTCTAAAATATCGCGCTTCGTCACCCTGTCCTCGCTTCCGGTGCCATGAATTCCTTCTAATTCTGACATGGAGACACCTTCGGTTTTAGCAATATTAAGTACCAGAGGTGAGAAAAATTTGTTGCTGTTTGAAGGTGAGGTTTCTGTATTGGGTTCTAAAACTTGAACGGCTTGAGCCACTGCTTCAATCTTTGGCTCAGTTACAACGACAGGTGTATTCACCAAACTACCGTTAGTAGGTGCCTCAGCATCGGTGATAATTTTTGCTAAGACAGCGCCAATTTTAACAAGGTCACCGTCATTATATAATTTTTTGCCCATGATACCGGCCACAGAGCTTGGCACTTCGCTATCGACTTTATCAGTGGCAATTTCAAGCACAGCATCCTCAGCCAATATCGTATCTCCTTCATTTTTAAGCCATCGGATGATGGTTGCCTCGGCAATACTTTCACCCATTTTGGGCATGATTAAGTCAAATTCAGCCATATGTATTTTGAATTATTTAGCGACTACAAAAATGCGAAAAAATGTCGAGGAAAATACCCGAAAAATTCATCCAAAATTTAAGGGCGGCTGCATGACAAAATGATTAAATTGTGGAAAAGGAAGCGCAGCATATCTTCTTCTTAATTAGTTAGTTTGGCCTTGCTGATGGGCTATCAACTCGCCAAATTCTTGCATGTATTTAATACCTCTTGGAACATAACGGCGGTTATGGGTTCGGGGCGGACCGATTTTGGGGTAAGGCTTTCCTGTGTTATGTAAATGAAAGGCATCTTTAAATTTTCGTTTATCCAAATACTTGCCATAGGCATTTCTTATCCAGCGGGCACCATGCTTTACGGCATTTTTTCCGCGCATTTCTTTTAATTTAATATCTAGATAAAGGCATTGATAGCCCATGAGTTGGAAGGGACCCCATGAAGAAGCTAAATTTTTTAACGCCTCATCGCTGCTGTTGGCTATATTATTTGCTGAAATGCTTTCATAGGTCTCTTCCTCTCCGTCTATCAGTTCTTGCAATTTAACAAAAACATGAGGTTCAAATCGGCTGGGCACCTCTTTAAATCCATTGCATTCAAGGGCAATCAAAGCCAGCAGGTATTCCGGAGAAATGTTGAATTCGACGCCAGCCTTCAAGGCATCTTCGGAATAGTTGAGCCAGGTGCGCTCCACGGTGCTTAAATTTGCTTCGCTGTGTCGGTATAAATAGCGATTGTAAAATTTTTGGGCCAACAAAAGCAACCCCACAAAGGCAATGGCTACAATTACCCAAATAACAGGTTTATTTTTTTTTCTTCTTGCCAATTATTTCAGCAGTCTTCGAAGTATTTTACCGACATTCGACTTTGGCAATTCATCCCTGAAGTGAATATGCTTTGGTCTTTTATACTGGGTGAGTTTATCCTGGCAAAATTCCAGAACAGATTCTGCAGTGAGATTAGGATCTTTTTTTACAATAAAAGCACTTACCGCCTCAGATGTTTTAGGGTCGGGAACACCGGTAACCCCAACTTCAAGTACGCCGGGATGTTCGGCTATGGCCTTCTCTACTTCGTTGGGATAAACATTAAAGCCAGAAACAATAATCATTTCCTTTTTGCGGTCGATGATTCGGGTAAAGCCATCCTCATCCATAATTCCAATATCGCCTGTCAGGAAAAATTCGCCATGAAATACCTTAGCAGTTTCATCAGGTCGGTTCCAATATCCCGGCATAACCTGTGGCCCTTTAATGGCTATTTCGCCTGACTCCCCAAAAGGCACTTCATTCCCATTTTCATCCAGTATCTTTATAATGGTTGATGGCAAGGGCAGTCCTATGGTTCCAATTCTATGTGTTCCGTCGATTGGATTTACACTCGCTCCCGGAGAGGTTTCCGAAAGTCCGTAAGCCTCAACAACCGGTTTTCCGGTAGCCGCTTCCCAGCGTTTTGCCACAACATCCTGCAAGGCCATGCCGCCGGCCAAAGCCAACTTTAGAGGGGCGAAATTGATGGTCTTGAACTCATCCTGATTGAGAAGTCCATTGTACAGGGTGTTTACTCCGGTGAAGAATGAAAAAGGCTCTTTTTTTAACTCGCGAATAAAGCCCTTCATGTCTCTAGGATTGGTGATGAGCTTATTTTTGGCTCCGAGGTGAATGCCCAAAATGCAATTGGCAGTGAGCGAAAAAATGTGGTACATGGGAAGGGCAGTAATAAATATTTCCTGTCCTTTAGCAAAAAGGGAACCTACCCAGCCATCCACCTGGGCCATATTGGCGCAGATGTTTCCGTGTGTAAGGGTAACGCCCTTGGGAACGCCAGTGGTACCACCGGTATATTGCAGAAACGCAATATCTTTTAAATTGTACTCTACGTTAGATGGTTTACCCTTTGCGCTGATCACAGATTTAAACCAGGTTGCATTTGGAATAGTGTATTTTGGGACTAGTTTTTTTATTTTTCTAACCACAAAATTCACGATTCCGCCCTTAACCGTTCCAAGCATTTCACCCAATGAAGTGAGTATAACGGTCTGTAAAGGTGTTTCGTGAAGGATAGGCTCAAGATGGCAAGCAAAATTCTCAAGAATTAATAAGCCCTTGACATCCAAATCGTTGAACTGATGCTTCATTTCACCTGCTGTATAGAGCGGGTTAACATTCACCACTATCATTTTGGCTTTTAAGATTCCAAAAACGGCTATGGGGAATTGAAGAACATTCGGCAGTTGAATGGCAACCCGATCCCCTTCTTTTAAGTTGGTTTTATTTTGAAGCCACCAGGCAAAAGCATTGGAGTAATCATCCAACTGTTTGTAAGTGATAGTTTTGCCCATATTCTCAAAGGCCTGCAAATTGCCAAATTGAGAAACGGCCTTATCTAAGATATCTATGAGAGATGCGTATTTCTTTTCGTCAATGGTGTGTGGCACAAAGGAAGGGTAACTCTTAAACCATGGAAATTCTTCGTTCATAATTATTTTTTGAGGGTTTTAATCGGTGGGTTGGATAAAAAAGTGTTCTAAAATTCAAATATACTTTTTTTCATTTCTTACGCACTATCGCGAGTTAGGAAGTACATTTTAACCAGTCCCTTGTTTTTCGCTTCAATATTTCCCCTAGAGGTGGTCTGGTATTTGTCTTTTACAAATTCATAGGTATCGGCTGAGATGTTAATTTTTCCCGTCTCGCTGTTTTGTTCAATGCGGGCTGCGGTGTTCACTGTGTCGCCCCAGATATCATAGGCGAATTTTTTTTGTCCTACCACACCGGCTACCAGTGGACCGGTATGAATGCCAATTCTTATTTCAAAGAATGGTTTGCCCTCCTCCAGCCTATTAGATTTTCTCTCTTCAATAAAAGCAATAATATCAAAAGCGGCTTCAATCATTGCCGAGGGGTTGTGCTTATGGGAGCTTGAAGCATGGGCAATGCCAAGGGCGCACAGGTATGCATCACCAATGGTTTTTATTTTTTCAATGCCATATTTCTCCATAATATTATCGAAGGCTGAATAGCAAAAATCTATTTCATCTACCAATTCAATGGGCGTCATGCGTTCGGCGATTTTAGTAAAATCTTTAAAATCTGTGAACATTACGGTAACCATGTCGTAATGCTTGGTCTGCGCCTTTCCGGTTTGTTTTAATTCTTCGGCGGTTTCATAAGGTAATATATTGAGTAAGAGATTTTCAGACCGGTTCTTCTCTTTGCTAATCACCTCATTTTTTTCTGCCAGATCTAATGCGTTTTTATGCCTTGATTTATAAAGCTTGTAAAGAATAAATGCCAATATTGACAAAATGATCAGGACGGTTAACATAAAATATTTTATTAAGTTTTGCCTGGTTTCATTCAGTTCATTGATTTTTAAATCTTTTTCGAGAATTGAATTTCGATTAGCCAAACGCTCAGTTTCTATTTTAAGCATTTGAAATTGATTGATGGCAGATTTCAAAGCCTCTTCATTCATAGTCAAATCTCTCTGTTTTGATTCAATGAGGGCGAGGTTTTCATTGTGGTTTTGCAAAAGCGATTCAATCTCTTTTTTTATGGTCTCGTTCTGGAGAAGTTGGGCGTGCAGTTTATCCTCTTGTTTTTTTAGTTCACCACTGGGGTCAAGAGCACTGATCTTTCGCTTGTATTTTAAATGTTTTATTTTAAGGTCAAGTGTTTTATAAATAGTGGCCAAATGGGTGTAACTGTGCAGCAGTCCAATGGTATAGTTTAGTTTTTTTGAAATTTCAGCGGCCAGCAAAGCCAGTTTTTCTGATTCTTTGCAATTTTTTTTGCTCGGGTACCTCATTAACCGGTCAACTTCATTGTTAAGAAGGTTAACTTTCTCTTTAGATTCAGGTAAGTTTAATGCACTTTGAGCAAAGGCATCTTGATTCCAATAGTTAAACCCGAAGACAAAACAGTAAAGGAGTAGAAACGCAAAAAGTCTATATTTAATCATGGTCAACTTGAGACCAAACATAAGCCATTTTTTAATAGCTTAACGAAAAAATAAGCATAAAACCTTATTCTTGTGATTTGAAACGCATAACATGCTCAAGCGACTGACTTTACTTATTTTTATTATTTCGGTAGGCTGCAGTCCTAAGGAGGTTAATTCAGTTGAAAGTCAGCCGGTTGATTTACCTGATACCCAAGTTGAAGGGCGGCAATATCTTCCCAAAAAAGAGGGTAAAAAGTATAAAATCTCACAAAAAGATATCATATTGAATGAAGCCGTGGCTATCTCAAACGATTTTTACAGCAATCTGAAAAATCAAAATTACAGCGGAGCCAATAAGCACATGCATCCCGACGCCTTAAGCGTCACTTCAATACCGCAATGGATCGAGATTTATAAAAAGGCCCAGGACAAAAAAGGAAGATTGGGTTTTGTGAAGATGTATGACTATGGCGTAAAGCAGAGAATGTTAGGAGGAAATGGCATAGGAGACTATGCCGAACTCATATTTGATGCACAATATAAAGATGGTAACTTTAGAGAAAAGATCACTTTTTTTAGAAAAGACAGCACTGAAGCAGTCATGATCTTAGGTTATCAATACGACGAAATGATTGAAAGAGTAAAACTCTATGAAAAGTTGGAGTAGAGATAAAAATCCATCACAGTTTAAGAAGGGCTAAAAATTCAGCTGTAAATCATTTAAGGATGTGAAATTTTTTTCTGAGAAGGGACTACTCGTGAACGGTTCTCTTGAAAAGAAATAGGCGTTTTTTTACCCTCCCGCTCATTGGCTCTTTTGGATGGCCTTAGAGTTTTTGAAATTCAAACTTGGGATAGCCTTTAACGCCGCTTTCATTGTAAAAGTCCACAAAGTGAAGCTTATAGTTAAAGCCGCTTCGGAGTTGTATCAGGTAGTTCATCTTTGGATTTACGACATAGGCATTGGTTGCAAAACTAAAAGTTTTCCATTCGTATCCTATGCCGTCTCTGACAGTGCTGAAGGTATATTTCGCAAAATCGGGGTTGAGAATTTCTTCGTAGGCGATTTTAAATTCCTGGGCTGTCTTTACACTGTAAGGGTTAATGAGTACGCCTGTTAATTGATAGTTTTGAAATATTTTAAAATCACTCGAGTAAACCAATTTAGTATATTGTGTAAACCATAAATCCCACAAGTTTTTTTCAGGTTCAATACTCACGGGTTTCGAATTCAAAAGTGAGAAATAGTTAAAGTTAAATTGATCATTTTTGGAGATCACTGCAGTTTGATAATTGGTTTTATCGAGGCTGCACCATTTAATTTTTAAACTTTTATCAGCAGTTAGCTCCGGTATGCACTTAATAAATCCCAAGGACAACCCCTGGTCATCAAGACCTAAGTTAAGCACAAAAACCTTGGGAGATTCCAGCCACCATTTTCCAAAAGCAAGGCTGTCCAAATCCAAAGAAGGCTGGCCCCATTGAAATTTCATTCCAACCGTATCGTTGACCTCCTGTAAATCGGTTTTAAGGGTTGCTGCAGCATACACACCGCGACCATTGTTTAATAAGATGATATGCGTGTTTTCTGAACAATCGAAGGCTATATCCCAGTCCATACGACGGACGGTTCCAACAATTTTATTTGAGTCCAGATTAAAAAAAACATGTTGTGCGTAATTATTTCCCATGGCCGCCACATTCGTTATCACCCCGCCGCGATCAAAAGGCTTTATTGGGATTTCCTTCTTTTCACAGCTAAACAAAACAAGGGAGGCAACTGTACTTAGAAAGAGTAGCTTCATATTTTTACAAAGTTATATTCGAGTTTAATAAAGAACAAACGGCCCATTCCCATTTGTAATTGATTGCCGCCGCCATTATGTACACCAGCAACATTGCCGCTGGCCTGGAGGGTGGTAACATCGAAAATGTTTTTTGCACCTAAACCAAGCTGCCAGCTCTTTTTAAAAAAAGTTTTGGAGAGGGTAAGGTCTGACCAGGTATAAGAAGGTACTCTGGAGCTTTTTACATCGCCGAAATCGTCTTTTAAAAACGATAGGGAAGGGCTATTGACTTTGATAAAAAATGCGAAATTTATCCCACTTTTTTTATGAAAGTAGTTCAGATTGCCATTGAATTCCGATGAATTAACCGGATTTGAAAAATTGGATTTCGCAGTAGACATAAGATTATTTGAAAAGCCGACATTTCCGCTTAAATGTGAAAAATTGAACCCACAGATGGTATTAAGTGTAAACGCTCTGAATTGATCCAGGTTTGAATACGTATAATTGATGTCCTTGATGTAGGTGAGCACGATGCGGTCGCTAATTTGGTTGTAAACCATGGAGAGTTCGGGTTGTACAAAATAACCTTTGCGAATCAGTTTCTTCGAAATGGAGAATTGGTAATTATTTGACTTTTCTGCTCTCAAATCCGGATTTCCTGTGATGTTGTGGTTAACATCCACAAACAGCAGGTAGAGTTCTTTTAAATCCGGCGCTCTGAAACCTCTGGAGTAAGAGCTCCTCAAGATCATGTTCGAGGCATTGCTCCATTTAATATTAAAGCTAGGCAATGGAACTGTTTTGTAGGAGGTGTTTATGGAGTATCTAAAACCGGGCTTAAGCTGCCAGTTGGGTTTGGGACTGTACTCCATGCTTAAAAATGCGGCGTAATCGCTCAGACTCACCTCTTTATTTGCTAATTTTCTGCCATAGCCTAGTTCACTATTGATATCATAACCTACCTGATAATTTAATTTGGCGTTTAACAGCGATTTGGTATAGGTTCCTCTTAATACCATGGCTCTGAATTGGGACGTATCTTGTTCATTTGCTTCTGGTACGAGGGTTTTGTTCAAAGTCACGCGGTTAAATAAATAGCGGTTTTTGGTCCTGGCATAAACGTTATAAGCCACGATCAGATTAAGAAACCTGTTTTTAGGAAGTTTTGAATTGGCGGTTATAGAATTATCCCAACGTCGGGTGTAATAATATTCGTCAAAAGCTGTTTCCCGGTAAGGCTCTCTTGGTACCCCTTTGTTGGTCAATTTTTCGTTGAAGTACTCCGAACGGATGTTCAATTCAATCTTGCCAACTTTACGGAGGTATTGCATTCTCCCAAAGTATTGTTCTTTTGGTTTCCATTCCTGGAATCTTTCATATTTTACAGATGACCATCCGTCGAAATAATTTCGTCCGACTGAAAAAAGGTAAACGCCATTGCTTTTGCGCAGGCCCAGATTAGCGGTGTTATTAAAACGACCTACCGTTTCATTATAGGTGCTCAGGTTGAGATTTACTTTATTGACCTGCCTTTTTTTCGTAATGATGTTTATGGCACCAGCCAGAGCATTCGTTCCATAGGCAACCGAGAGTGGGCCTTCAATAATTTCAATTCTGTCTATATCGTTCAGGTTGATCTGACTCAGGTCGATATTGCCATTTTGCCTTCCTATAAGAGGAACCCCATCCATTAAAATTTTGACATTCTGACCGGAAATTCCCATCAAAGAAAGATTGCTGCCAAGTAAATTGTCCTGACCAAGTTTGACATTCAATTGATTGCTCAAGACGTCAGTGAGATTATTCGCGGCCATATCTTTTATTTTTTTGGAGTCGATGACCACGACCTTGTTAATGGATTTAGCGGCATTGGTGGCTGAATACTGATCGGTTACCACCGCCTCAGGGAGATATTTCAAATCCGGTTTTAGACAAATCGTATAGGTCCCGGACTGCTTTATGGTATCGCTTTTTGTCTCAAAACCCAATAGAGAAATTGAGACACATAGAGCGGTTGGACTTTCTTCAAAATTCAGTTCTCCTTGCTGATTTGAATGCGCTAAATGCATGGATCCGCTTTGGAGGTAATGCCATTTAACCGGTACATTGCTGAGCGGTGATGCGTCATCGGCATCCAAAATTTTGACCTTTATCTGTGCAAAGCCCGCATTACAAAAGTACAAAGCCAGACACACTCCCAAAATCAGGTATTTTGAAAATGTGAATGGCTTTGTTCCGGTTAGGGTCTTCAAATGATTATGCTCTTATATCAATTGGACTTGACCAATTTTATGTTTTGACTTCCCGACGAAGTATAAAGGGTGAGATTGTAAAGGCCGTTTTTTAGATAAGCCATAGAAAAATTGTTATCAAATCCTGTCAATACCACTCTTCCCTGCATGTCGCTTACCGCATAGTGTGTAAGCCTTTGGCCATCCTCTAATTCAATATGAACTTCGTCGGAGCATGGGTTGGGATAAATCTTGCTTCCGGATAAACTCAGATACCTGAGAGAAGCAGAAAGGGCTTCTTTCTTAAAGTAATACGTGCCAAATGAACTGCCTTTGTAGGCTGTGAAATAGATTTTCCAATAGTTTCCGGAGGCCGTTTTTACAAAATAAACGAGATTTTGAGTGATGTCATACCGGTTTAAACTGGCATTGTATGTTTTCCAGTCGTATCCTATGACTGAATTGCTATCAGAAAATCGATATGGACTGAAATCTTTTGTGCTCAAAGGCGTGTTTCGCGCTTCAGCCGTTAAGGCCCCCTTGTTACTCCATACGCCTCCAACGGCATAGGCGGTAGGGATAAAATCGACATATTTTGTAAAAACAATGTCCCAGTCTGAGGTCAGAGGTTCTCTGTCGAGGCTGGATTCGGTGGTGAAGGAATAATATCCGAAATTTTTATTTTTAAAACTTGCCTTGTCTATAGCCGCTGTCTTTTCGTTGCTTCCGTCGATGTTGGCATACTTAAAAGTATAAACTCCGCCAGTTAAACTAAGGATGCTAATTTTTTTAAAAGTACCATTACTCAGTTTCAAAAGGAATACGCTGTCGCCGGCAACGATGTGGTTAGCGGGATTGTAAGTTCCCCATCCGAGGTCAAAATTATTGTCGGTGTGAAGGTTGAAAGCGCCGAGCGACCAACGAAACGGACTGTTGTACATTTTCTTCCAACCCGCTTTGGAGGCTGTGTCAAAACCCGACCAGTTTGTGTAAGCGAATGAAGACTGCCAAAGTTCGCAACCTTTGGAGTGGTTCACTAGAATGCTGGCACTGAAACCTGAAATCTCAAAAGCCAGGTCCCAATTTGAATTGGGTTCGGATTTTACAATGCCGTTTGCAAAACTGTAATACACATCGTTGGCGTTTCCGCCTTTGGTGCTCACGGAATCGGCCATTTGAGCAAATGCTGAGATTAGAAAAGTACTAAAAAGTAAGGTGAATATTGATTTTTTCATTTTATATAGTGTGTTTAAAGTTTTAATCCAAAGCCCAAAAACCAGGTTCTTCCATTTGAAGGCAGAAGGCCGGGTCCCGGGTATCCGCCTGCTCTTCGGGTTGAGTATGCCTCATTTGCCATATTATCGATGCCCGCTTTCAGGTTATATTTTTCATTGAACACGTAAGTAGCCGATAAGTCAAGTACCGTATAGGCAGGCAGTTTTCCAATGGTAGATGCAGTATTGGCCTTTTCAGTGTTGGCGGCATCGGTATAAACCGATCCTGTTTTATTGTACTGAAATGAAATGGATAGGTGCTTGTACATATAATTGAGGCCGTACCGTTCAATGTTTTTTGGTGCATTTTCTACTCGCTTTCCTTCAATCGACGTCAAGGGGTCATTGGCAATAGCAGGATTATTCCATTGGGTATATTTGGCATCTACATAGGCCACGGAGGCAAAAACCCTCACATTTCCGATTTTAGAATTTTTTGTTAGCATGAGTATGGGGTCGAATTCTATTAAGGCTTCTATTCCTTTGCTTTCCGAATTGCCAATATTGGTCTTGAAAACAGCATTGTTCTGCATTAAACTGCCTATTCTGTTGTTGTAAAGCAAATAAAAACCGCCTACATCAAAATTAACAAAATCCTTTATTTTTCCCCTATAGCCAAAATCCAAATTATAGCCTCTGGCATCTTTTAGGTTGGGGTCTATGACATCGGTTGTGGCCGACGGTGAAAGTTCGGAAAAGGTCACCGGCCTGTAGGCCTGGCTGAAATTAAAATATATATTGGAGTGGTCGGAAACTTTGTACTCACTTCCGATACCAAGCAACAGCAGTTTGCGTTTGATGGTATTGGGCTCTATTTTGCCGGCATTAAGCGGATTGATATACCCGGAAATTCCGGAGTTCAAGATCTCCAACCTCAGGCCGGGAGTTATACTAAAGCGCGGGCTCAATTTGAACATGTTTTCAGCGAAAAGTGCCATATTTGAGGTGGTAAAGCTCAATTCTTTTGCATAGTCTTTACCTGTCGACTTTGCAGCAATTCTAAAATCCATATCACTGCCTGTGCTCCCTATTCCACTTTGCAGTCTCAGTGTATGTCCTTTATAAAGTCTTATTCCCGCAGCCAGTGCGCTTATATTTTTTAATAATCTGTATTTTTTCAAAAATCTGACCTCGGTTCCAATATTTTGATATCCATCTTTATCAACCTGACGGTTATTGTAGGTGCCTGAATTTAAATTGATGCTGTCAGCTATTTGAATAGGTTTGGTATACCCCACGCTGTTCCTTTGAGCTGAAGTACCGAAAATTTTGACAGAAAGCGTGGTATGCGCATTGTAATTGTAATTTAATGAAAGCGAGCCAATATTCCATGGCGCGCTGAACCAATTTCTCGCTCGGGATGAGGATTGTGGATCGGAAAGGAAATCCTGGTCGGTGAGGCCACCAGGCTGTTGACTTTGATAGTTCATGGCGGTGTATTCCAGACCGAGATTTAATTTTTTTGAAATGGCGTATTGAAGAGAGGCGTAACCGGTACTTGTTCGGTAGCGGCTATATTGACGCCATCCATCAGCCGATCTGTTGTGAAAATAGGTGTAATAGCTCAAACGCTTGACGGTTCCACCAATCGCATTAAAAGAATTAAACAAGCCATAGGATCCAGCGGTTTGTTGCGATTCGACTGCTATGGCTTTGTTGCCTGGTCCTTTTTTGATGTGATAGTTGAGCAGACCCCCGAATTGTGGTCCAAATTGAAGGGAGGCAGCCCCTCTTACCAAATCGATTCTTTCGACGGCTTCAGATGGTGGGGTGAAATAGGTTTCAGGATATCCAAATACATCCGAACTGATTTCATATCCATTTTGCCTGACATTAAACTCCCAGGAACGGTTTGGACTCAGTCCTCTTGCTGCGATTCCGGTTTGTATGCCTGATCCGTCGTTTTCCCAGATGCTAATACCGGGAACTTTCGAAAAAATTTGTCTTGAATTGTTTGTGGACAGGTCAGCGTCTAAATTTGAAACTCTAATGATTTCATTTTTTTTGCCGGCATAAAGAATGGTACCCTCCATTTCGGGCAATCTGTCAATAGCTGTCTTTAGGGTTCGGGCATTAACTTGAATAGGCTTTAGCACATGCGTAACAGTACTGTCATGATTTTGTGCCATAGAGGAAGTCAAGGCAAAGAGCATAGCCAGTAAAAAAGGAGCTTGGAAGATTCTCTTCATAAATCGGCCGCAAAATTATTTTTATTTAGACTAATTCCAAATAATAAATTCATTTTTTTATAAACAGAATGCCATGCTTTAGCGTTACATGAATAGAATTACTTTTGTACAGATAGAATTATGGAAAAAATAGAATGTTTGATTATAGGATCAGGTCCTGCCGGTTATACTGCTGCGATCTATGCTGCAAGAGCCGACATGAAGCCGGTGATGTATGAAGGTTTACAGCCAGGTGGACAGCTTACCATTACAACAGAGGTAGAAAACTATCCGGGTTATCCCGATGGTATACAAGGGCCTGAAATGATGGAACTTTTTAAGAAGCAAGCTGAGCGACTGGGTACCGATATTAGGTATGGGATGGCCACTTCGGTCGACTTTTCAGGATATCCGCATAAGGTGACCATCGACGAAAGTCATGAAATTGAGGCAGAGGTTGTAATTATAGCCACAGGTGCCTCTGCCAAATGGCTGGGTATTCCTTCCGAGCAAAGACTAAATGGCTCCGGGGTTTCGGCCTGTGCGGTATGCGACGGTTTTTTTTACAGGGGTAAAGATGTAGCCATAGTAGGTGCAGGAGACACAGCAGCTGAAGAGGCCTCTTATTTGTCAAAAATCTGTACCAAAGTATATATGATTGTTCGCAGGGGAGAGATGCGGGCTTCGAAGGCCATGCAACACCGGGTTGAAAATACCCCGAATATAGAAATACTCTATCACAGTGAAACCGATGAAGTATTAGGCGAAAATGGGGTTGATGGCGTAAGGGTTGTGAACAACCAAACCGGAGAAAGACGGGAAATAGCCATTTCAGGTTTTTTTGTAGCCATTGGTCATACTCCTAATACCGAAATTTTTAAAAATTACCTCGACATGGATGAGCAAGGTTATCTCATCACTAAAGCCGGTAGCAGCAAAACCAACATTAAAGGAGTTTTTGCCTGCGGCGACGCACAGGACAAAATTTATCGTCAGGCTGTGACGGCTGCCGGAAGCGGTTGTATGGCGGCCCTGGACGCGGAAAGGTTTCTAAGTGAACACAAGAGCATGGCGCCAATGTAAGCTATTTGAAAAAAAACTAAATAACTGTTGCCCATTACTTGAATAGCTGCATCAGGCCGACCATTTGCCGGAAATCATTTCAAAAAATATTAATTTAAAAAATACGTTAGGCCATTATGATTAAATTTTTACCGTTTGCAATTGCTGCTTTTTTTTGTTTTAAAGTCAGTGCACAAGACCGACCTAGAATTCTCAAAGGAAATGTAGTAGACTCAGCGACCCTTGAACCTGTCAAGGATGTAACCATCACGCTTTTTAAAGCTTCCGATACCACTTTGGTCAATTTTGGATTTACAACCCCCAACGGCAATTTTGAACTAACCACCAAAATAAAAGATTCTCTTCTGATGGTGGTGAGTCAGTTGGGCTATCGGGAAATTTGGAAGAAAATACCGCAGCATGACGGGGGATGGTGGTGGTACAATGA
Organism: uncultured Chitinophaga sp.; assembly: GCA_964617955.1. Taxonomy (GTDB): domain Bacteria; phylum Bacteroidota; class Bacteroidia; order NS11-12g; family UBA9320; genus JABWCE01. Next base: position 195,386 of record CAZTXB010000001.1, on the reverse strand, counting down.
AAAAATAAAACTGGCCAAATTATCCATTGAGATGAAGGAAATTCAAGTGGTGAGTTCAGCCATTTGGATGAGAGGTGACACCATAGAGATTGCTGCCTCAAGGTTTAAGGTGATGCCGGGCTCCGATGTAAGTCAGCTCTTCGCCAAAATTCCGGGTTTTAAAATTGATATCAGCGGAAACCTGACTGTAGACGGGAACAAAGTTTCAAAAATAATGGTCGATGGCTCTGATTTTTTTGGGAATAACCCCGGTTTGGTCAGCAAAAATTTAAAAGCCGACATGGTTCAAACTGTTCAGGTTTATGAGGACAAAGATGAAAATGGGGTTCCTTTACAAGACCAGACCAAAACCATTAATCTCAAGCTAAAAAAGGGGAAGAAAAATGGAATGTTCGGAGACGTCTTGCTTGGATACGGCAACAATGAGCGGTATGAATCCGGACTTAGACTGAACAGTTTTAAGAATGACCGAAAGGTTTCTTTTATCAGCAATTCAAACAACATTAACGGCACAGGATTTGACTTTGGTTTCGACAATTGGCATGGCGACAATTACATGTTCAGGAATGGAAGTGGCAATACAGAAAATTATTACAGTTATTCCGACCAGGGAAGTGAGTTGAGTGAAGAAGGCAACATCAACCGAAAAACGGATATGGCGGTAAGCTTTTTTAATGAATACAAAAAGAAAAGAAAATTTTCATTTAACGTGGGTTTGGAGCACAACGGTTTTAAATCAGTGAACAATACCATCAGCCAAAATCTTTTAAATGACAGCATGAGTCAAACCAACCGCAACCAAAACATCGAAAATGGTAAAGTTTTAGCCTATGAGGTGGATTTGAATTATTCCCGGAAAATTGATTCTACAGGCGATGTATCCCTTGGACTGTCAATTGGGCAAATGAAAATTGCGACCGATGCGTCGGACCATACGCTGGTTTACCAAAATGAGAGTATCCTTACCGAAGGACTCAACCAAACCGAAAATCAGTTGCAGCGCAATGCCTTATCAGCAGTCTACAAATACTCAAAACGGGCGAAAAAGAATAAATATATTGGGTGGAATTTTCAGATTAAAGGCAATACCGATTTAACTGACATTGACAATTTTCAATTCCTGAATCAGAATCAGGATACCCTGAATATTAAAAGGTCCAAAACCCAAAACATGACAGAATTCAACGCCAAGGCCGGGTTTAAGTATCCCCTTTATAAGGATAAATTGCATTACAACCTTTCAGCAGATATTTATACCATAGCTTATATCAATAATCAACTGAGCAAAGGGGCCTTAAATCCACTACAGAAAAACTTTTTGCAAGAGTACAGTACTTACATTGATTCGCTCAGCCAGGGTTTCGACAACAGCGTTTGGCAAAGCAGTCTGGTCAATTCAGTGAGTTTTAGGAGCAAAACCTACAATGCCTCAACGGGAATAACCTATTTAAATTTTTCTATAAACAACGCCATTGAGAACGGGGCGAGTTTTGGTAAGAAATACACAAGATATCTACCTTATCTATCCTTCGGTACCTGGGCTAAGAAAGTCGGATATTTTTTCATCAGGGCCTCCCAGTCGGTTGATTTTCCAAAATCGAACGATCTCATGCCTGTTCAAAATTTAAGCAATCCATTTTTTAGATTGCTTGGAAATAAGGAGCTCAAACCGCAAGATGTTTTTTCAGGTCATCTTTACTGGCGAAAAAGAAAGCTCGGTTTTCTCGACCAGTTTTCACTCTCCTCCACCTTTAATCAAACCAGCAATTATATCTTAAATTCGAGAACTATTAATGAGGGAATTGTTTACCAAAGTCCTTTAAATAATGGCATCTTTCAAAGTTTTAACGCTTATTCAAATTTTGAAAAAACATTTAAAGATAAATTCAGAATAAGCATGAATTATCAGATGTATTGGTCGAACACTCCACAAAAAATTAATGATAAGATGGGTTATAATGAACAATTCCAGAATACCATTTCGCCCGAATTGTCGCTGACCATAAGCGATAAATTCGATATGGATTTAGGATATACAGTTTCTTTCCTCAAGGGAAAGAACAGTTTAAACTCAAGCTTGAATTTTAACCAAATCACCAATCTCTATAAAATCAATTTAAGAGGTTTATTTATGAAAAAAATCGAACTCTCTGTTTCGGGTAATTTCAACGATCAGCGTCAGATTCCCGGACTTGGAAAAGTGGTTTCGGTGGTGAATTGTTATGTTCAGGTTCCATTGGATAGAGGGATGAAATATAATTTGAAGCTAAGCTGTTATGACCTATTTAAGCAAAATGTGAGCATTACGCGTTATCTCAGTACCGGTGGTTATGTGGTTTCCGAATCCAACCAATTGCAAAGATACTTCATGTTAACCCTGGTTCGAAAACTGAATAGGAGTGGAGGGGACGAGGATATAGCGGTACCGGTATACTAGAGAAACCTTACGGCAATAAAATATAAAACCCCACCCGCATTCTCTGCAAGTGGGGTTGGTTTATTACTTTTTAAATTTAATGTCTTACAACCACTCTCTGGCTTTCAGAGATTCTGTTGTTTTCCATTTTTACCCAGTAGATGCCTTCCGGTAAATTCTGAGAATCAATGCTTGCAAAGTCGTTGTCGACTTCTTTCTCAAGCACGGTTTTGCCACTTTGATCTACAATAGAAAGTTGATAAGCACCTGCATCCAAACTTACATTAATTCTCTCGTTGGCAGGGTTTGGATATACTTTTGACTTCTTGGTACTTTGTACCCCTGTGATAGACTGTTGAGGACTGTATTCATTGTTTCCGTCAAAATCAATTTGATGGAGGCGATATACCAAATTCGGGTAAGCCATATCTAAATTATCGGTATAAGTGTAATGGTTGGTTATGTTGCTATTGCCATTACCCTTAACCGTGCCTACCACAGACCAATCTTTCCCATCGGTGCTGCGCTCTATTTCAAAGCGATCGTTATTGATTTCGGATGCAGTAGCCCATTTAAGAAGAACTTCTTTGCCCTCTAAAAAAGCCTCGAAGCGAATCAGTTTTACGGGTAAAGCGGTTAGGGAACCTGATTGTACCCCACCGTTGGCATTTACGTCGGCGAAACTGTATTGCGCATTTCCTCCGTTGCAGGAAACTGTTTTAGTGGAACCAAAATATATTGATGGATGGCTGTTACAGCTTCCCGTGTTTGTAATGCTCCCGGAACTAGTAACAAAGACCTTCGATGAAACCCCTAAGTAAATAGCCTTGTCGTTAGTATACCGCATTTCCCCACCTTTAATGTAAAGGATGATATTCTTAGTCATTAATTCATCACAATCCTCAACAATTTTAAAGAGTCCTGTAACAGTCAAAGTGTCGCCACTAACAGCCTGGCTAAAAACTGCCTGATTAGAAGAGCTTGTACAATCGCCGCTTAGACAATAATTTTGAGGCCCCCCGGAGGCTTTTGTTTCAGTGGATTTCAGGAAATTTCCTGCGAAAAAGAATACTGTTGCTAAAAAAACTCCGACGAAGGAGCAAACTAAAATAATTCTACGAAGCTTTTGCTCAGGCTTAACGCTGGGCTGTTGATTAAATTGCATATTTTATAAATTAGTAGTTAGTTTTTTTGACGTATCTATATCATCAAAAACAGAACAAATGTAGTCTCTTAAACGTTTAATACAAGAAAAATGTTAAAAATATTAACATTTTGTTAACATTTAGCTGAAAATCAGGCTAAATATTTTCTGAAAAGATCAAGTCGCTACCGCGAATGATATCAGAATCGCTCATCAGAACGGTGCGATCCATAAAGGCAATCATTTCCCTGACATTGCCTTGCCACTCATGTTTCGCAAGAGCTTCAAGGGCTGAGCTTTCAAACGTTTTTTCCTTAAGCTTGTGCTTTTGCACAAAATGATTTAGAAAGTGGTTGGCCAATATTAAATAATCATTTCCACGGTCTTTTAGCCTTGGAAGATGTATCAAGAACCCTTGGATGCGGTAGTACAAATCTTCTCTGAATTTTCCGGCCTTCACCATTTCACTCAAATTTCGGTTTGTGGCAACCATGATGCGAACATTCAATTTTATTTCTTTATTGCTCCCCAATCGGGTGATGCGGCTTTCTTGCAATACCCTTAGCAACTTGGTTTGCATCAAAATATCCATTTCCCCGATTTCATCCAAAAAAATTGTGCCATCCTGAGCTTCCTCAAATTTTCCAATTCGGCGTGAGCTGGCTCCAGTGAACGCCCCTTTTTCATGACCAAAAAGCTCGTCTTCTATTAAATTCACCGGAATGGCAGCTAAATTAACGGCAATAAATGGTTTTCGACTTCGATGTGAATTGTTGTGTATGGCTTCTGCGATTAACTCCTTTCCTGTTCCGCTCTCACCGGTAATCAAAACCAGTGAATCGGTTTTTTCTACCCTTTGAATTAATTTCAAAACCTTAAAGATGGCAGTACTTTTGCCTATAATCTTGGAATATTTGCTTCGATCGGTCAATTCATCTTGCAGCAATTCAACTTCCTTTTTCAATTCTATGGAATCAGCCAGGTTTTTAACTGAATTTCTAAGCTCATGCATCGCGTTTTCATTTTTTACGATGTAATTTTTAGCACCGTTGCGGTACATTTCCACCACGGTGTTTACGTCCTCCTGACCTGAAAGAATAATGAGTGAGATGGTGGGATGTTCTTTTAAAATGATTTTAAGTAAATCCATTCCCGAATAATCCGGCAGCATGTAATCCAATACCACGATATCAGGATTTTCTGAGAGGCTGTTTAAAAGATCTTGTCCTGTTTCAAAGTTCCTTACTTCATAATTCAAGTCCGAAATCGCATTCTTCATGGCCTCGGCATACATTGGGTTATCTTCTACAAAAAATATCTTTATTACCATAGATAGCTTGGCAAATATAGGAAACTTGACTTAAAGACCATGTTACTGGAAAGAAAAAGGCCTAAGTCGTTATTATCCAAAGTTTAGATTTTATCCTCATCCAAAACACCCATCATCTTTTGAAATTGGGCAAGCATGCCCGGGTTTTTTAATTTTTCGTACGAAGAAATGAGATTGCGTGTGATGCGTTTTAAAATTTCGAGATTACTGCAAGGTAAGAAGTATTCATCCCTGGGGTCGATATTCACTTGTTTCAAAAAAATGTACAGATTCTCTTTTGGAAATATTGAACCCTTGTTGAAAGGATTGATGTAAAACTGAACTTGTGAATCGGGGTTTGGAGTCAAGATTTTTTTTTCGTCGAGACGCAAAAGCTCTGCTTCTCCATTATTTTCTAAGTAACCGACAATGAAATGTTGCGGAAGATTGATTCCAAAAACAGGCAATCCAAGTCGCTGGGCCACCAGAGAATAAATAATAGCCAAAGATATAGGGTTTCCTTTTTTTCTCTCAAATACTTTGGTAAGGTAAGAATTGTCGGGGTTGTGATAATCTTCGTTGTCACCTACAAACTTGTGTACATCAAAGAAAACATAATTTAGAATCTTGATTTTTTCAAAGGAAGTGAGGTCATAATGCATTTCAAGCCACACATCGAGTTTTATTTTGTCGATCAGATTGTCGATGTAATGCCTGTCGGCCTCAGCGTATTTCGCTTTGTTAATCAGCAGAGCACCATCCAGGAGATCATGTGAATTGGTGGCTTTCCATTGACGCAGTTCATTTATCAGATATTGGGATTGAATGCGTTTGATGATTTCGTCCAATCTACGTTGTCTAAGTTCATTAAAACCTCCTAAGTCCCAAGGTTGTTCCAGCGACGGGATGATGGTAGGACCAAGTTCGAAAAGGCGTTCTTCCACCTGACTAACTACTTCTGCATCAGTGTCGTCTAACAGGGATATTAAGGCTTTGAGTTCAGATTCGTTAACCATAATTAAAATGGACAAAGAATAAGTTATGCTTTTTTCTTACCTCTAAACGAGGATTTTGCTTTTGGATTGTTTTTAGTTTCGGTTATTATGCGTTCGCATTCCTCTAAGGTCAGGGATTTTGGATCTTTTCCCTTCGGGATTTTGTAATTTTCCTTATTCTGTGTGAAATAGGGGCCAAAGCGACCGTTCAGCACAATGATGCCATTAGGAAGCTCCATGATGTGTTTTTCAGCTTCAGCTTTTCTCTTTTCAGCGATGATTTCTATAGCCCTTTCTGATGAAATTTCGTAGGCGTCGTCTTCTTTCCCAATTGAATAGAATTTACTGTCGTGTTGAATATAGGGCCCAAAGCGGCCTATGCCAACTTTCATGGCTTTTCCTTCAAATTCGTCTAAGGTTCGTGGAAGCGTAAAAAGATCAAGTGCCTCCTCCAATGAGATGGTATCGATACTTTGCCCTTTTTTTAATTTGGCAAATACCGGTTTAATGTCGTTGGCGCCATCGCCTTTTTGAATCATCGGGCCATACCTGCCTATTTTAGCAAATACCGGAAGTTGGGTTTTTGGATCCAAACCGACTTCGCGCTCGCCTGTTACTTTTTCTGAAATTTTTAATGTTTTGTCGATGGAATCATGGAAAGGATGGTAAAATTCATCCAGCATCTTGGTCCAACTTTGAATACCCGAGGCAATTTCGTCGAACTCTTTTTCTACCGAGGCCGTAAAATTGTAATCCATGATTTCAACAAAATTTTTCATCAAAAAATCGGTTACCACCATGCCGATATCAGTGGGAAACAACTTGTTTTTTTCGGCTCCGGTAATTTCCGATTTAACAATTTGGGAAATGCGGTCGTTCGCCAGAGTTATCACCTCATATTGCCTTTGAACGCCTTCCCTTGTTTCTTTTTCCACATAGCCCCTTTTTTGTATGGTGCTTATGGTAGGGGCGTAGGTCGATGGCCTTCCTATACCCAATTCTTCTAAATCCTTAACCAAACTGGCCTCTGTATATCTCGGAGCGGCCCTTGTAAATCTTTGGGTACCACTTATGTTCAAATTATTAGGGTGGTCGCCAACCTGCATGGCAGGCAATAAACTTCCACCATCAGCATCTTCTTCCAATTCATCGTCTTTTCCTTCAAGGTAAACTTTCAAAAAACCTTCAAACTTAATCACTTCACCACTGGCATTAAGCATTTCACCATTGTTGGTAATTTCAATTTTAACTTCGGTTCTTTCAATTCTGGCCTCGCTCATTTGAGAGGCAATGGCGCGTTTCCAAATCAGGTCGTATAGTCGCTTTTGTTGCTCGTCGTCACCCGCCACTTTATTTTCAAAATAAGTTGGTCGAATGGCCTCGTGAGCTTCTTGTGCGCCTGCGCTCTTAGTCGCATATTTTCTGGGTGTGCTAAATTCGGCTCCATATGCCGATGTGATTTCACTCTTGGCTGCTGCCAAGGCGAGTTCCGATAAGTTTACCGAATCGGTACGCATATAGGTGATATGGCCTGACTCGTATAATCTTTGAGCAAGGGTCATGGTTTGAGAAACAGAATAGCCAAGTTTACGACTCGCTTCCTGCTGCAAGGTTGATGTGGTAAAGGGTGCGGCCGGCTTTCGAGTGGCTGGTTTTACCTCAACCCCTTTCACTACAAAATCAGATCCAATGCAACTTTCAAGGAACTTCAGAGCGTCTTCTTTTTTTTCAAAACGCCTTGGCAATTCCGCATTGAATTTTTTATTTTTAAATTCAAATTCGGCGACAATCCTAAACGCTGAACTGACCTTAAAACCAATAATTTCCCTTTCTCTTTCAACCACAAGCCTAACTGCCACACTTTGCACTCTACCGGCAGATAAAGAAGGTTTAACCTTTTTCCATAGTACCGGTGATAATTCAAACCCCACCAAACGGTCGAGCAAACGACGCGCTTGTTGAGCATCAACCAGGTTTTTGTCGATGTTGCGAGGGTTCTCAATTGCTTTTAAAATAGCAGGCTTGGTGATTTCATGAAAAACAATGCGTTTTGATTTTTCCAGGGTGAGTCCAAGCACCTCATAAAGATGCCAGGATATGGCTTCTCCTTCCCGGTCCTCGTCCGAAGCTAACCAAACCATGTCAGCTTTTTTGGACAATTTTTTAAGCTCGTTTACTACGGCCGTTTTGTCTTCCGGAATGACATACTTCGGCGTGAATTTATTGGCTATATCTATGGCATCATCCCCTTTGTGAAGGTCGCGAATATGTCCAAAACAGGACTTAACCTGAAAATCAGACCCTAGAAATTTTTCAATGGTTTTAGCCTTTGCCGGCGACTCTACAATAACAAGGTTTTTAGACATTTATTCAATTAAGGAATTACGACAAATTTCTTTACCAACAATTGCCCATCGATAACAACATGGACAAAGTAAACACCGGGGTCAAGAGGTCCGGTCTTCCAACTGTAGGAATCTATTTTTGATTTGATTTCCGACGTGGCATCTTCAATCACTTGTCCTTTGGAATTCACAATGCTTATTCTGTTCAAGGTTCTGCCGTCAGACTTCACATCGATTTGTGCAATGCCGTGAGAAGGATTTGGAATTACCTGAATAGATAAGCCATTTGGATTAAGCAATTTACCATTTCCGGCCAAATCGGCTTGTATATTTACGTTGTCGAGAAATATACTATTTCCGCTTCGGCTTCGCGCTTCAAATTTAAACATGAGGTTTTTGGAGCCTTCATAGTTGAGCAGATCAAGCGTCTGTTCAATCCAGTCGGATGGTGAAGCCGGCGACCAATTGGCCTGTACTACCTTATCTACACCCAATCCGTTTGCATTGGCATAAGCTTTCAAAGCTTTCCAACTCTGCCCACAATCAGAAGAGACAAAAACGGTTAAAATTTCGGTGCTTCCGCTCATGGCAGGTCTGTAGGCAACCCTAAATCGGAGTTTAGGCAAACGCCCTTTTATGCTGCTGATATCGTAAGGAGCCGAAACTAAACTGTAGGTTGAATTGGAAGCTGTGCCATCATCAATTACCGCTACCATGCCGGCAGTGCCTTCATATTTGTTTGTTGTGGTTCGTTTCCAGCCGTATTGCCCGTTTTCCCATACCTTCCAACTGCTTATGAGCACCTGAGTACTTTCAAATCCTTCCGATACAGGGGTTTTATTTGCCGATTCAGTGGGAATAACTTGAATCATTTTATCAGCTACTTTAGTGCTGTTTCCAAGAGAATTTGAAACCTTAAGGCTCACCTTATAGGTTCCCGGTGTGTTGTAAACGATGGCAGGAGCCGCTTGGGCAGAAGTAGATGGGCTTCCGCCATCAAAACTCCACTCATAAGTAATTGCTGCTCCGTTGTAAGTAAAGTCCTCAAAATTGACAGTTCCTCCCTGGCAAATGGTCAACACATTGTTGGTCGTATAAAAGTCAGCCGTTGGTCTACAGGTTGGGGCTGTAAAAACACCTGTACTGGTCAAGTTGGCGGTGGTTATATTGCTTGAGCGGGGGGCTCTCCCCAAAGCGTAGTCTACCACTGCCTTCTGACCTTTGGTAAACATATTCTGGCAACTTCCGTTGGCGTAATCCATGAAATTCTCCACCATATCCACCTGATCCGGAAAATCATTAATACAAGTATTATTTGTGGTAGGGCAACCATAGCTTGCATCTTCTACCGGAGGAGTATCGCAAACATAATCGCCGCTGCTGTTGCAACTTCCTCCACAACCTCCTTGAAAAGGATGAAACAAACCCAACCAATGTCCGGCTTCGTGAACCAAAACTCGGCCTTTGTTTCCATTGCCGGCGCCGGTACCTATATTCCCTACATATCTCGACAAGATAACGATTCCGTCGGTGGTTGAATTGGTAGCTGTTGGCAAAGTGGCATAACCAAGAACGTAGGAGGTAGGGGTGGCGTCTCTGGCGATGTATTTTACCACCCAAATGTTAAGATATTTTCTATAATCCCATCTCACCAGGTTTTTTACTGCTTCGTCACCACCGTCTGTTAAATAAGAAAAGGTTCTTGTAACCCCTTCGGTGCAATTCCCTGAAGGGTCGACTCGCGCCAGTTTAAACTCAATATCCATTTTTGCCGCAACGCCTTTAAATAGGGTACGTGTGCTGGTTGTATCTGCATGAAGCCTTTGATAGGCCTCGTTTAAGATTTTCATTTGATCGTCAATTTGTTCCTTTGATATGTTTTCATCTCCATAAGTATGAATCACATGAAAAACAACAGGGATGGTTCTCAAGGCTCCTTTTTTATTCAAAGTTTCGGATGGAGTCAAATGGGATAAATGTTCTTTGTATTCGGTAAGCGATTTTAAATATTCGGGGTTGGTTTTTAAAATTTCAGCTAAATAGGAATCCGTGCCGCAGGGAGGCCCCTGCGCTTTTATGATGGCTGAATTGAAAAGGATTCCCAGGCATAAAATCCATGCAGGGGTTAATTTTATGATAACTTTTTGATACATACTTTCTGTGACGGTAATAAGTTGCAATAATAAGTCATTTTGAAATTCTTAAAAATTAAAGCTTCAATTTTTACCATAATAGGATGATCAAACCTCGCGGTTTAATAGCTGTCGAGCGCCTTCCAGAATTGAACTTCCATAATTTTTTCCACCCATCATTTCGGCAATTTCCTCAAGTCGCTCATTGGGTTCAAGCTCTCTGATTTTTGAAGAGGTTTCGCCTTGCTCATTTAATTTATATACATAAAAATGTTTGTGGGCTTTGGAAGCGATTTGTGGCAAATGGGTGATGCAAATGAGCTGAATACCATTGGACATTGCAGCAAGCATATCACTCATTTTGATGGCAACATCGCCTGAAATGCCTGCATCCACTTCATCAAAAATGATGGTGGGCATTACATTTTTGTTAGCCAGGATTGATTTAAGCACCAACATAATCCTTGATATTTCTCCGCCTGAAGCCATATTTTGAATCGGGTTGAAGGATTTGCCTTTGGCCGGAGAGAATAAAAAATTACAATCGTCAATTCCATAAACCGAAAGGGGCTCGTCAGGAGCAGAACTTAACTCAATTTTAACCTGAGAGTCAGGCATTCCGAGAGGTATGATGAGCTCATTTACTTTTTTTTCTAGAATTTGTGAATGCTTAATTCTTTGTTCAGACACATATTTTGCCAAGGCTAGGCATTCCAGTTCTGAGTTTTTAATTTGTGTCTCCAGATTTTTAAGCTCAGCCTCAGTTCCTCCATAGTGTTCCAATTCCTTTTCTAAGGCTTTTTTCTTTTCAATTAAAGCGCTTGTCTTATGTTTGGTCGCAAGTTGATGAAGCAGGGATAATCGGTTATTAATATGCTCCAAACGCTCAGGATTTGATTCGATAACCATCTCCAGTCTGTCAATTTCCGAAACCAGGTCTTTGAGAGAAAAATACAATTCGTTTATCCTTTTCGATACCTCATCAAATCGCACATCATTTTTTGCAATTTGACCCATACTGTTTTTTATGATGGCCAATTGATCACTTACTCCAGCTTCCGAATGAGAGAGTTGATGCTTAATGGTACTTAGCAGTTGGCTGTTTTGATCGGCATAGCTTAGGGCTGAATATTCTTCTGTCAAACTGTCCTCTTCGCCTTCAATAAGCTGAGCGGCCTGGAGTTCGTCGAGCAAATACCTTTTGTATTCCTTGTCCTCAGCCAGTTTCTGGTCCTGGTCGACCAATCTGGCATGCGCTTCTTTCAGTTTATTCAGCCTATCGAATTGGTTCCTAAAGGATAAAAATTCGGCCGTGGTATTCGAAAAACTGTCGAGCACCTTAAATTGAAAGGCCTTCTTAAACAGGTGCAAGTTGTCGTGCTGGGAGTGTATATCGATGAGGAATTGTCCCAGCTCTTTCAATTGTCCTAGCTGTGCCGGTGAATCGTTAATGAAAGCTCTGGATTTTCCGCTCACCGATATTTCTCTTCGCACGATGAGTTCATCAGAATACTCTAAATCTTGTGATTCAAACCAGGATTGCAAATGGTAATCGGCAATTTTAAAATTGGCCTCAACCACGCACCTTTCTTCGTTCTGGGCAACGGCAAATGAGTCGATGCGGTCGCCTAAAATCATGCCGAGTGCGCCGAGCATAATCGACTTTCCGGCTCCGGTTTCCCCCGTTATAATATTAAATCCAGAGCCGGGCTTAAAAATTAAATCCTTAATGAGTGCGTAATTTCTAACCCTTAGCTCGTTTAGCATGGATGCAAAAATAACTGAATTTTTGATGATGGGAATACAGAAAACAGCTTCATGAGGAATGAAAAATTAAGCTAAATTGCTGTATTGGCAGAACAGTTAAGGGATAGAGTCGTCAGTCTGAACAGGAGGCTTATCGTATTTTTCCCAATCAATTTTTCCCATAAATTTCTTCTCGAGCGCCGTCCATTTTGAGGGGTCTTTCCAATGTCCTCTAGCATACGCATAGCGCGCTTTTTCCCAGCTTCCATAAGTTTTGTATAAAAACTTGATGTAGTAAATGCCGACAATCAGATAATTTTCTCTGGTTTTTCCACCTTTCAAGCCCAGGCGCTTATACCAATGCCAAAAGGTGTTGTCAACGATTTGCAGGTCGCCATGCGCCGTACCTCCGCTAAAATCGCGTATGTATCTCCAGCCGGTTTCGTTGTTGCCAATATCCCTGATTAGCCCTGGAGGAACACCAGCCGAAAGACAAACACTGTCGCTGAATGCTTGTATTTGAGATTTTGTTTTGGGTTTGGGTTGGCCTTTTGAATCTGCTGAAAACATGAGCATTAGCAAAATGATAAGTAAGCTATGTTTAACTTTAGGCATATCGATTGGATTTAAATGAAATTCAAAGTTAACCGCAAGGGCATTGTAATTTAAGCACAACTTTTAAACAAAGTTCAATTTGTGACGAATTCATATGCTGGGATTATCCCAGAAAATTTAAGTAATTTCCTTTGTTTAACAGTACCCGGATGCTTGCTTTCCATCATGCTAACTGCTTAAAATCTATCCAGTTAAATTGAAACTGACTAATAAAAAATATAAAAGTATAACAGGAGGCAGTCCAATAGGCTATTTGAAGCTATGAAGGGTGAAACAAGGAGCAGGAAAAAAAATGTATACAGGAGTTGCGAGGTGACTTTTAACATTTTGATTGATGGAAATATATTTTTGAACACAGAGACGATAAAAAAATGGACAGGCTTCATTGGATTTAAGTAATTGAAAAATAGCAATTTAATTTCTATTTAGATAAATTCTAAATTGATGGATTTGTGTAAAATTTAGTCAGCCGACAATTGTTTACTCCCTTATATTTGCAGCCGAAAAATCAGGTAGTACCGCGTATGTTTAAATATATCAATAGCAGTAGAAAGTTTAGCACTCTGTTTCTAGGTCTGAGCTCTTCTGCTGTAGTTTTAGCACAGGATGCCTCGGCAGTTTCAGAGCAAAAGCCAAGTTTGTTTTACACAGACACCACTTTTGTGATTGTCATGCTGTTGTGTCTTCTCTTTTTAGTTATAGCTTACTTTTTATACCGCGTAAAAAGTCACCTCGACAAGCTGATTGATGAGCAAACTCCCGGCGGGCGCGAGTTGTCGGCCTATGAAAGAGTGGTTAAGCCATGGCTTAGGACACAAAACCCAACGGTAAGCGCCTTGTTGATAGGTACCATCTTTGGTCTTATCGCTTTTGTACAGGCCTATAAATTTGGAATGAATGAAGTAGGGGTTCAAAAAGGATATTCACCTACACAGCCTATTAATTATTCACATAAATTGCATGCAGGCAAACTTCAAATCGACTGTAAGTATTGCCATTCTACAGCTGAAAAGAGCAAACAGGCCAGTATTCCTTCAGCCAATACCTGTATGAACTGTCATAAGTATATAACCCTTCGCGACAGGTACGATGGCAAAGTTTCTCCCGAGATCGATAAAATTTACAAAGCCATTGGGTGGGACGCAGAAAACAATGCCTACATTCCCGGTTATAAACAAAAACCTATAGAATGGGTTCGAATACATAATTTACCGGACCTTGCCTATTTTAACCACTCACAGCATGTGGTTGCAGGAAAAGTAGAATGCCAAACCTGCCACGGGCCTATACAGGAAATGGACAAAGTTGCCCAGTTTTCTTCGTTGCAAATGGACTGGTGTATCAATTGTCACAAGGAGCGTGCCATTGATTTGGCCGGCAATGATTACTATAAAGATTTGCACAAACGTTTAAAAATAGAAGGTAAGAGCGTTTACACCGTTGCCGAAAACGGAGGTTTAGAATGCGGTAAATGTCATTATTAAATTTAAGATTGTATTAAATGGAATTAAAAAATCAATATTGGAAAGGAATTGAAGAAGCCGAGCGCTTACCAGAATTTGAGCAAACCCGTGGAAATGAGTTTCACGAGGCCTTGCCATTAGAAGAGGCTCTAAATTCTGCAGACTTTGATCTTTCTTCAAACCGAAGGGATTTTCTGAAATATTTTGGATTCAGTGTTTCAGCCGTTGCCTTGGCAGCCTGCCAAAAGGCTCCTGTTAAATATGCCATTCCTTATGTGGTAAAACCTCAAAATGTAACTCCCGGCAACGCCAATTACTATGCCTCAACTTGTGGAGGCTGCAATACCGGTTGCGGTGTTTTGGTAAAAACCCGCGAAGGAAGACCCATTAAGCTGGATGGAAACGAAATGTCTCCTATTTCACAAGGGGCTTTGTGTGCCACCGGTCAAGCGAGTATCTTGTCGTTATACGACGTAAACCGTCTCGCCAATCCATTAAAAAATGGAAATGAAGAGCAGGATTGGTCGAAGCTTGACAAAGAAATAATCAATAAATTAAGTGCCATATCTGCAGCTAATGCAGGTATCAGAATCATAACAGGAACCTCTACCAGTCCTTCCTTTAGCAAAGCAATTGATACTTTTAAGGCCAAATATCCAGGAACGGAAGTGGTAATCTACGATCCGGTTTCTTACTCGGGAATTTTATTGGCCAACGAGCAGTCCTTTGGAAGAAAGGTTATTCCTTCTTACAATTTTCACGCAGCCGATGTAATTGTTTCCTTTGGGGCCGATTTTCTTGGCACCTGGATTTCTCCCGTTGAATATACCAAGCAATGGGCCAAAAACAGGAACCCGAAAGATGGCAAGCTATCAAAGCATTACCAATTTGAATCCACGCTCTCTTTAACCGGTACCAATGCCGATGTGAGAATCCCAATGCGTGATTCGAAAGAGGGTATTTATTTAATATCGCTCTACAACGAAATTTCAAAACTTAACGGAACTGCGCAATTGCCTGTTGCCCAAAATGCGGAATTGGCCGGTAACGCTATCAAGAATGCTGCCAAAGAATTATTCGCCGCCAAGGGAAAATCTTTGGTAGTTTCCAAATCCAATTCCATGGCTAACCAGGTTTTGGTGAACGGCATCAACACCTTGCTTGGGAACTATGGGGTAACCATCGATTTAGACAATTATTCAAACCAGTCTAAGTTTATTGAAGCAGATTTTGAAAAATTTGTAGCGGATTTAAATTCCGGTTCCGTTCAGGGGGTTATATTTTTGAATTGCAATCCGGTTTATTCCTACTATAATTCTGCTAAACTGAGCCAAGGCTTGAAAAAAGCCAAGTTGGTCGTTTCAACTGCAGAGCAAAAAGACGAAACTTCAGATATGGCAGGATATGTATGTCCTGATCACCACTATCTTGAAAGCTGGGGCGATTCAGAACCCAAAGCCGGTTTATACTCTTTCACACAGCCAACCATTACCCCGGTTTTCAATACACGTCAAGCCATTGAGTCTATATTGCTCTGGAGCGGTGCAACAGCGGCAGAAGCTAATGCATACAACTATATTAAGTCCAACTGGTCGGCTGATGCCAATCTCTGGAACCAGTCTATACACGATGGGGTACTGGTAAAACCAGCTTCAATCGTAACCTCACCATCTTTTAACAGCAATTTGAACGATGTGGCTACAGCCATTGTTGCTTCAATGCCAAAGAGCGACGAGGCAGAACTTATTGTATACCAAAAAATAGGCGTAAGAGACGGGTCGGCAGCAAACAATCCATGGGTACAAGAATTGCCGGATCCCGTATCTAAAGTTTGCTACGACAATTACATTTCCATCTCAAAGACAGAGGCCGATAAAAAAGGACTTAAACAGGACGATTTGGTCAATGTAAGTTCAGGATCTTACAAAATTGAAAATATTCCGGTATTAATTCAGCCCGGACAGGCATCGGGAACCTATGCCATCGCCCTGGGTTACGGAAGAACCCAATCGGGTAAGGTGGGAAAAGATCTTGGAAAAAATGCTTACCCTTTTTTAAAGCTGAGCAATGGCACCACCACCTATACGAGTGTAGGGGTGAGTATCGAAGCCACAGGTGATACTTATAAATTAGCCCAAACCCAAACGCATCACACAATAGAAGGAAGAGATTACGTTCGTGAAGCTTCCTTAGAAGAGTTTAAGAAGAACCCTTATGTTCGCAATGAGCACAAGCTGGATCTTGTTTCTCTTTGGGAAGAGTACGATTATTCATCAGGGCATAAGTGGGGCATGGCCATTGATTTAAATGCCTGCACAGGTTGTGGAGCCTGTGTGGTAAGTTGCTCTATTGAGAACAATGTTCCGGTAGTAGGAAGAGACGAAATCAGACTTCGCCGCGAGATGCATTGGATACGCATTGACAGATATTACAGCTTTTATACTCCAGATGCTTATTTAACCGAAGAGAAAAAAATAAACAAGGAAGGCGCCGAATTATACGATCACATTCGTGTGGTTCACGCACCGGTGATGTGTCAGCATTGTGCTCATGCGCCTTGCGAAACAGTATGCCCGGTATTGGCAACCACCCATAGCACCGAAGGTTTGAATCAAATGACCTACAACCGTTGCATCGGAACCAAGTACTGTGGTAACAACTGCCCATACAAGGTTCGCCGATTCAATTGGTTCCGTTATAATGACAACGACAAGTTCGACTATCATTTCAATAACGATTTAGGTAAAATGGTGATTAACCCTGATGTAACGGTAAGAACCCGAGGTGTGATGGAAAAATGCAGTTTCTGTGTTCAGCGCATTCAGGCCGGCAAACTATCAGCCAAACGTGAAGACAGAAAATTGAAAGATGGCGACATCAAAACTGCCTGCATGAGTGCCTGTCCTTCAAACGCTATTGTGTTTGGAGACATGAACGATCCAAACAGTGAAATTTCAAAATTGTACAAAAACGAGCGTTCGTATCATATGTTAGAAGAAGTGGGAATTAAGCCATCAGTGGTTTATATGACCAAAATACGAAATGTAGAAGATAATCATAAATCAACCGCTAAACATTCATAGTTAAATGTCATTAATAGATTCAGCCATAAGGCCCCCCTTAATTTTAGGAGGAAAGACCTACTCCGATGTTACGGTCGACATTTGTCGTCCTTTGGAAAATAAGCCTACCAGACTCTGGTGGATTGGTTTCTCGGTTTCCTTCTTCTGTCTCATGATATTAGTAGCCACCTTATTCTGGACCACTTGGACCGGTATAGGGGTTTGGAACATTAACAAATCCGTGATGTGGGGTTGGGATATTACCAACTTCGTATTTTGGGTGGGTATAGGGCACGCCGGAACCTTAATTTCAGCCATTCTTTTGCTTTTCCGCCAAAAGTGGAGAATGTCTATCAACCGCTCCGCAGAAGCGATGACCATTTTTGCGGTAATGTGCGCTGCCATATTTCCTTTGTTTCACATGGGAAGAATCTGGGTAGGCGCCTATTGGGTTTTCCCATTGCCAAATGCATTTGGTTCATTGTGGGTCAACTTTAACTCTCCACTGCTTTGGGACGTATTTGCGATATCCACTTATTTTTCCGTTTCGTTGGTTTTCTGGTATTTGGGTTTAATACCTGATATTGCGACCATTCGCGACAGAGCCACTACCAAAGCGCGTAAATTCTGGTATAATTTCTTTGCAATGGGTTGGACAGGCTCAGTAAGAACCTGGGCTCGCTATGAAGTAGTTTCACTTATCCTTGCGGGTATTTCTACTCCGCTGGTGTTGTCGGTGCATAGTGTGGTATCCATGGACTTTGCGACATCTATTGTCCCCGGTTGGCACACCACCATATTCCCTCCTTATTTCGTTGCCGGAGCTATTTTCTCAGGATTTGGAATGGTACTTACCCTTTTACTGGTTGCCAGAAAAGTATTAAATTATGAAAACTACATCACCATAGGTCACCTGGAAGCAATGGCCAAGGTAGTGATGCTTACCGGAACAATGGTAGGTTTAGCCTATATTACAGAGTTCTTTATCGCCTGGTACTCCGGTGTTCAATATGAGCAGTATGCCTTCTTAAACAGAGCCTTCGGCCCTTATTGGTGGGCTTACTGGACCATGATGAGTTGCAATTTGATAGCACCTCAGGTGTTTTGGTTTAAATGGGCCAGAACCACGCCATGGTTCCTATTCATTATGTCAATTATTGTGAATGTGGGAATGTGGTTCGAGCGCTTTGTAATCATTGTAACTTCATTGCACCGCGATTATTTAACTTCTTCGTGGGTAATGTATGAAGGCTCCTACATTGAAGTGGGAATATTCATAGGCACCTTCGGTTTATTTTTCACCTGTTTCTTTTTATTCTGCCGTTTTCTACCGGTTATTAATATGGCAGAAGTAAAAGGAATCCTAAAAAACAAAGAGTAATATGTTTTGCTTTAGCACCACCATAAATAAACGCAATCTGTTTTACGGCGTTTTCGACAATGAGGTCGATTTAATGAGCACCGTAAAGGAAGTGAGAGAAAAAGGCATCGAAATTTTTGATTGCTATACGCCATTCCCTGTGCATCACCTCGATGCAGCCATGGGAATCAGAAGAACCTATCTGTCCATAGCCGCTTTTCTTTGCGGACTTACAGGCTTTAGTTTCGGCTTATTGCTTCAGTTTTACATGATGATATTCGACTGGCCTATGAACATAGGAGGAAAACCGGCAGATTATCATATGCTCCCAAGTATGGTACCGGTTGTATTTGAATGTACGGTATTGTTTACAGCGTTCGGACTGGCTTTCTTCTTCTTTTTCAGAAATAAGATGGGGCATGGGGTAAGGCCAGACATTTTGGATCTGCGCCAAACCGATGATCATCTTTTGATAGCCTTTGATACCGATGCTATTGATGCAGGTACCAAAAACGAGTTAAATGAAATTATGAAAAAAAACGGGGTATTGTCTACCCACGATTATAAAGGTGAATATGCCGACAAAGGAGGTGTGCATGCGTAAACTTAATCAAATATTTTTAGCTGCTATAGTGATGGTGGCGATTTACTCCTGCAAAAGCAGGGGCGAGAATACAGGCATTGAATATGCTCCGGATATGTACATTTCCAAAGGATATGAGCCTTTTTCGCAAACCCGTCACATGGATTTAAATCCAAACGGAATGACGATGCGCTTACCTGCAGAAGGCAGCATTGCCAGAGGTCAGCTGGATTATATTTATAATTATCCGGATTCACCAGAGGGCTATGAAGCTTCAGCTGCAAACGTAAACCCTGTTGAGAAAACCGATGCTAACCTGGCTGAAGGAGAGAGGTTATACAACATCTATTGCTGGAGTTGTCATGGAAAAGGAGGCAAGAATGACGGTCCGGTAATTACGGAAGGAAAATTTGCAAAGCCACCGTTTGAAAGTTATCAAACTGCACTCATTCAAGGCTTAGCCGAAGGAAAGATCTTTCATGTGATTACCTATGGCAAGAACATGATGGGTTCACATGCCGCCATGTTAACGCCTTCCGAGCGTTGGAAGGTGGTTCACTATGTTAAAAAATTAAGTATGGCCAATGGCGCTGCTCCTACAGTTGCAGATACAGCACAGGTTAAATAAATTCAAAATCATCACATGGGACAACATCACGTAGAAATAAAACAAGAAAAATTTGAATTCACCTCCCGTTCCAAAATGGTAAGCATCGTTTTGTTTTCGGTGGGTATAATACTCTCTGTTATTGGAGTTATCCAATTAAAAGGTCAAGATTCACATTCCCATGAAGCAGCGCCGACTGAGCATGCTACAGCTGTTCATCCGGGTGAATCACATGAAGGAGCCGCTCCACATGATGCACATGCAGCCTCATGGACCAAAAGATTTTGGGCCAATATGCTTGTAAACAGTTACTATTTCTTATTATTTGGAGTAGGGGCTTTGTTTTTTGTAGCCCTGAACTATGTAGCAAATGCAGGTTGGGCTGTAATGGTAAAAAGAGTTGCCGAGGGAATGAGCGGTTATATACCCATTGGATTTTTATTGCTCTTGATTACCCTAATATTTGGAGGTAAAGAAATTTATCACTGGCTGCATTATGAACATCAGGGATTAAAAGAGGGCATGGAAGGCTTCGATAAAATTCTAGACGGAAAGTCAGCTTTTTTAAACAGCAAGTTTTTATTTTTAGGTGTGCCTTTGTTCGCCTTAATATGGTATGGTTTCAGAATCATTCTTCGCCGTTTGTCGCTAAGAGAGGATGTTGAAGGCGGATTGACTTTCTTTAAACGCTCCATAAGATTTTCGGCAGCCTTTTTGGTAATCTTTGGATTCAGCTTCTCAATTATGATTTGGCTGGTTATTATGAGTGTGGATGCCCATTGGTACAGTACAATTTTTACCATCAACAATTTTGCAGTTCTTTTTGTAACCACAGTAACCATGATAGCCTTCTTTACCATTTACCTAAAATCAAAAGGTTATATGGAATTGGTTTCGGAAGAAGTTTTTCATGATTTGGGCAAGTTTATGTTTGCCTTCTGTATTTTTTGGGCTTATACCTGGTTGGCACAATTCCTTTTGATATGGTACGCCAATATTCATGAAGAGGTGGTTTACTACAACATCCGACTGCATGGATATTTCCGACCTTTCTTTTTTGTGAACTTATTTATCAATTTCTTCATACCCTTTTTAATCCTCATGATGAGAGATACCAAGCGCAAGCCGATGACCCTCATCATTGCAGGTACTTTTATTTTGGTTGGCCACTGGCTCGATATTTTCTTGATGATTATGCCGGGTACTGTTGGCGCAGCAACAGGAGTAGGGGCTCTTGAAATAGGAATGCCTATCGCGTTTACCGGCTTGTTTATCTATGTAGTTCAGTATTGCATATCAAAAGCCAATTTATACGCCATTAACCACCCCTACATTATCGAATCAGCCACTTACGATACTGGGGCGTAATTTTTATAAAGATTAATAAAGCCTGCATTATTTTAGTGCAGGCTTTTTTATTTAGCTTAAAATTTTTCAATTTTGAACCCTCGCAGAAAGTAGTAGAAAAAACAGATTGTCAAAGTATTAAGTAAATAAGCGCACATTAAAATATACCTTATCTTTGCATCATGACGGATGAACGCAATTACCATATCATATTAGTTCCCTCTGAATTGGGTTGCGGGAAAAGAGGGGCCAGTCATGGGCCGGAGGCCATTATGTACGCCGATATCACAAGAAAGGGCGATTTTTTTAGCCGTTTTTATTTTACGCGCATCGAAGACCGGAACTACGAGCTCATCCACCCGACGCCCTACCGTTATGCCAGGTATATTGATCATATCAGCAAAGTCATTGATGGGATTATCGACGAAGTAGAAGATTGCTTTGAATACGACCAGTTTCCACTTATTCTTTCGGGCGACCACAGTTCGGCCATAGGAACCATAGCTGCCATTAAGAATTTTTATCCCAAAAAGAAATTGGGTGTGATATGGATCGATGCACACGGTGACCTGCATTCACCTTATACAACACCCAGTGGAAATATTCATGGTATGTCACTGGCAGCCAGTTTAGGAGATGTGTACTTTTCGGAGAAAAAAAACCCTATCGACGAGGCGACCAAGCATTACTGGAAAAAATTAACCCATGCCGGTGACAGACATATTCATCCTAAATTATTTCCTGAAGATGTATTGTATATAGGTATCAGAGACCTCGAAACTGCGGAGTGGAGGGATATCGAAGACAACCAAATTAAGTATTACGGCCCTGAACACATTCAGAGCATGAACATGAAAAACCTCGCCAAGGAAAGTCTTGATTATCTTGATGACTGCGATTTGATTTATATATCGTTTGACGTGGACAGCATGGACCCAAGCGTTTCAGAAGGCACCGGAACCAGCACCCCTGACGGTATGACTTTAAAAAATGCCAAAGAACTTCTGAATTACCTATTTAAGTCGCCTAAGATCGTCGCTATGGAAATAACAGAGGTCAACCCACTGGAAGACCATAAAAATGAAATGGCTCACGCGGTGCTCGAAATTTTAGATCATCTGATTCCGAAAGAATCCGATGAAAAAAAATGAGATTTTTTTAAGTGGAAATTCCGGCTCGGAGTGCGAATTGAGCAAGTTCTTTACAAATAGTTACATTCTTTAAGGATTCTTCATTGGTTTCTATAGTTTATTGGCAGAACTTTGCCGATTTAAACCAAACCATGACTACTTTCAAAACACCGGCCCAGTCCCTAACCATTATGACCGAAATCGTTTTGCCAAACGATACCAATACCTTAAACAATTTAATGGGAGGGCGATTGCTGCATTGGATGGACATAGCTTCTGCCATAGCAGCTCAAAAGCATTCCAACTCCATAGTGGTTACCGCTTCGGTTGATACGGTTTCTTTTAAGGAACCCATTAAACTCGGTGATGTGGTCAATATCAAAGCCTGGGTCACCAGAGCCTTCAGCAGCTCGATGGAGGTATTCATAGAAGTTTGGGCTGAGAATGTGCCCAGAGGCGAAAAAATTAAATGCAATGACGCCTACTATACTTTTGTGGCTTTGGATTCGCGAAACAGGCCTGTAAAGGTGCCTGAGCTCAAACCGGAGTCGCCGGAGGAAATAGAGAAGTTCGATGGCGCATTGCGACGTCGGCAATTGAGGTTGTTGTTTGCAGGAAAAATTAAGCCGGACGAAGCCAGCGAATTAAAAAACTTTTTTATAAAATAAACCGGGGAAACTCAATTTAATAGATTCGACTCTCAATTCGCCTTAAGCATGTCGTCGTACTTGCTGCGATTGTATGGGTTGAGTTGTATGAGTAGTTCGTAGGCCCTGTTTTTTAAAGTTGGCGTGGCTTTTGTAAATATTTTTACCAGTTCCTTGTTTTTGGCTTCAAAAAATAAAAAGAGGGTAAAAGAATTGGGGTAAATATTGTATATTTTCTTTAATTCAGTGAGGGCATCAATCACCGAGGCCCTCCCTTTATCCAACTCTTTATACATAATATCCATACCTTTTATATGGTATAAGTACAAAGCACTGTGAATGCTTTTATACCTCTCGTCGAGTATATTCTCAATCAGAAAATAACGGTTGAAATTGTTTTTACCATCGCGAATACCCCAACCTGTTTCATTCATGGCCAGATTTTTAATATTTTGAGCTTTTCTGAAATAAGCACTTCCGCCTTCCATGGAATAAGAATCGTAATCCAAACCCAGTATCAGGTTGGCGTAAAAGGCCAATAAGCTGGTGAGTTGACTGGTATAGGCTACTTCCTGATAATCCAATGGAAGGTAAAGCGAATACTTAAACTCCCAATTGTCAAGATGCCTAAATAGAATAGTGTTGTAAGTTGAGCCGAATACGGGCCGGCTGGATTGAATTTCAACGGTTGCGGTAAAATTATCGCTTTGTTGACTTTTTAAATTGACAATGAAGGTACAATCGATTTTTTCGTTGATTTGAATTTTATCGTCGCTCCATTTTTTGTTGTTCAAAAAATTAAAAATGGCAGTTTGCAAATCAGCAACCAATGCACGATCGGCATTCGGCAAGTCGTTGGTCATTACTCTGACCGTGGCATTAAGGTCCTGGCTTTGTGCATGATTAACAAGCACTAGCAAAGCGCATAACAAACTCAGCAGTTTAATCTTTAGTCGCACGTGTAAATTCTTCTATTTTGGTAACAATGTCTTTGGCCACTTCCCATTTTTGTTTCAATTCAAAAGTGCGTGTTGCTTTGTGTTTGTCAAGGATGGTGACTTTATTGGTATCGCCTTGAAATCCTGCCCCTTTGTCGTTCAACGAATTGAGAACGATGAAATCAAGGTTTTTCTTGTGCAGTTTGTCGAGGGCATTTTCTGTTTCGTTGTTGGTTTCCAGTGCAAAGCCAACAAGGACTTGCTTGCCGGATTTAATTTCTCCCATACTTTTCAGTATGTCCTTTGTTTTGGATAACTTTATAGAGAAATCTGCGTCCGATTTTTTTATTTTTTGGTCCGACTTTTCAGAAGGGGTATAATCAGCTACAGCAGCACTCATCACGGTAACATCAGAATTGGCGAAATGGGCCATGCATTCTTTGTACATGTCTTCAGCGGATGTAACCCTTATCACCTCTAAGGATGGATGAAAGGTGTTTTCACTACTGGGGCCAAGCACAAGCGTAACCCGGGCTCCTCTGTTTTGCATTTCATTGGCAATGGCTATGCCCATTTTCCCTGAAGAGTGGTTGCCTATAAAGCGAACAGGGTCAATTTTTTCATAAGTTGGGCCTGCGCTAACCAAGGCTTTAAGTCCTGACATCGATTTACCGGAGTTAAAATAGGACTCCACGAACTCAAAAATATTTTCCGGCTCCGCCATTCTGCCTTCTCCCACCAATCCGCTGGCTAATTCACCCGATTCGGCAGCAATCATAAGCATGCCATGCTTTTTAAGCGTATCGATATTGGTCAATACCGCAGGGTGTTTGTACATGTCTAAATCCATGGCCGGAGCAAAAACCACCTTGCTCTTTGCCGACAAATAAACAGCCATCAGCAGATTGTCGCACTGGCCATTGGCCATTTTTGAAAGTGTATTGGCAGATGCCGGCGCAATTAAAATCAAATCGGCCCATTGGGCCAGTTCAACATGGTTGTGCCATTCGCCTGTATCTGCGTTCCAATAATCGGAGTATACAGGGTTTTTGCTGAGTGTAGAAAGGGTAAGGGGGGTAATAAATTCTTTTGCGCTGGGAGTCATCAATACCTTTACCTCAGCCCCGGCCTTAACCAGAAGGCGCACAAGGGAGGCGGATTTATAGGCTGCAATACTTGCAGTAACTCCTAGCAGAATTTTTTTATTTTTCAACATCCATTTTGGCCGGATTGCGATAATAAATTTTATCTTTCAAAAATTCATCGGTCGCCATAAGGGTAGGTTTGGGCTGTTGTTCAAAATAAGTGGCAATTTCAATTTGCTCTCTGTTTTCAAAAACCTCCTCAAGGTTGTCATTGTCTCCAATAAACTCCTCAAGTTTCTGGTGCATTTCTTCCTTGGTTTGCAAGGAAATTTGACCGGCGCGCTTTGCAATAATGGCCACTGTTTCATAAAGATTTCCTGTTGGAGTATCCAGTAAACGGGTATCTCTACTTACAGCTGAGGTCGATATTTTTTCTTCCTTTTTCATATGTTATTTTTCGTTTGTAATTTAAATTTTTAAGAATGTGTATTCGCAGGTTTGGCTGTTGGATTGGTTTTCTTTTTTAATTCAAGCTCAGCTTTTTTAGCAGCTGAATTGATCAGGGTCACCAAATTGTTCATTTGCTCGTAATAGGCCCCCTTGTTTTGATTGTGATTTTCGTAAAATTCTTCTGCCGATTCCAAAGCCGTTTTAAATCGCTCGGCCTGAACCTGCACAATGGATTTTTTGGCGTAAAGGTAGTGAGCCTTGACAATTAAATATTCCAATTCTTCATACTGAGGTATATCAGGGTAATCTTTTAGTGTGTTTGAAAACGCCACTGCAGCGGCCTTGTAATCGCCAATCTGGTAATAAAGCATGGCGTTGCTATAGGCTTTTTTGTGCAGCTTTGCCCTGAGTTTGTCGATGTATTCATTGCAGGTTACTACATATTTGCCATCAGGATAGTTGTTTACAAAAATTTGAAATTGCTTGATGCCATTCTGGGTGATGGTTTGGTCGAGGTAAAAGGGTTGGGATTTGTAAAACTCACATAAACAATGCATAAAGGCGCATTCTTCTACTTTGGAACTCAACGAATACATGGTGGTGAAATTATCAAAATGATAACTGGCCAATAAGTAGTCGTGCAGTTTATAGTGACTGTAAGCAAGCATGTAATAAATACTCTCCGCTTCTTTTTTTCCTTTGTATTGAGGATAAATTTCTTCTAACAGGGGTTGTGCTTTGGCATATTTCTTTTTATCAAAATACTTTTTTGCATATTCGTATTTTTTTACCTGGGAACCTTTTCGCATCACATAGTTGTAACTGTCCTTACACGACATCAGCAATGCAATCGAAATGGTCAAATAAAAGGCCCTGCGCATCAAGCCTGCAAAGGTAATAAAAATATTCATTTAAAGCTTTATACGGAACATCCGGGTCAAAAGTTATTTTTCAAGTTCAAAAACCCATAAAGAGATGATTAAATATATTGTTAAAAATGAGACACTCACAATTATTTTGCAGAATTCCAATTTTGCCTCCCAATCGCAATCAGGCATTAAATTTTTATATGTTTTAAAGCCAACTTGGAACCAGTGCCCAGATGCGATCGTGGGCGTTATGCCAAAATGAAAATGTATTAAATCACGTTTTTAATCCCTTATTTTGAAAATTATAAAAAGAGATGTGAAAAAAACATTCCATGTGTTTCTGTTTATTTTACTGAGTTGTTTAACTATACCTACTAGCGCTCAAAAACAGATGCTTGAGAAGTTGATTTCAAGTTCGGCTTGGGATTCATTGTTTCCTCGCAGGGCGGGCATATATGGCACGCATCCACAAGGTTACTCCTCAGACTTTTATTCATTTAAAAATTTAAGTAAGGCCGCCGATGAAATGGCGAACTATTTTGTGATTATCCGAATTAAAAAAGGGGTATGGGGCCAAAGAATTACCATCACCAAAAAGAAAGATCTTATTACCTATGTGTATTCCGATGTGGAATCGTGGTGGTATTCCAACACCACTCCCGAGACTATCACAATTGTTGATTTTGAAACCTTTTTAAATGAAAATTCTCAAACCAACAACAGACGAGAATTAGCTGCTTTTTTAGCTAATATTTCAAAAGAAACCACCGGAGGCTGGCAATTGCCGGTAGGAGGAGGTTCAGCAGGCGATTACGCCAGTTGGGGACTTTACTTTGTGCATGAAGTCGGATATACCAAAGCCAACGGAAAAGGCACGTATTCTCAGGCTCATTCCGAGTACCCACCGGATTCAGCTGTAGGGTATTATGGTAGGGGGCCAATCCAATTATCCTGGAATTATAACTATGGACAGTTTAGTAAATTTATTTATAATGATAAAAATTTGCTTTTAAAGCACCCGGATTCGCTGCAAGAAAATGGGGTATTGGCTTTTAAAAGTGCCATTTGGTTTTGGATGATGCCCCAATGCCCTAAGCCATCTTGCCATCAGGTAATGCATGACCAGTGGCTGCATGAAAATACCTATAAATCTTCAAAAATGATGACTAGTGGGTTTGCCCATACCAATAATATCATAAATGGTGGCCTCGAATGTCGAACATCCTCATCTGCAGCTTATACCCAAAAAGTAGAAATTCGATCTCAACTCTATAAATATTATTTAAAGATCATGGGTTTTAAATCCACTGACATTCGAAAAGAAGATTCATTGAATTATTCCACCTTATGTTATGCTTCAGCGTCGAATGCCATGGAAGATTATGCAAACTGTAAAACCAGCAGTTCTGTTTACGGTTCATTTGGTATAGATTCTAAATCTGTTTGTGATTCTTTGGTTTGGATAGACGGAAAAACATATACCGAAAATGGCAAAACAAGCTATTTTACCCTAAAGAAAGGGGATAAAAACGGAAATGATAGTTTGGTGATATTAAATTTAAGCATTCTACCAACAGCCAAAAGCACTGATAAACAAAGTGCCTGTAATTCATATAAATGGATCAACGGAAAAACCTATACCCAAAACAATGATACATCGCAATTCATTTATAAAAATGGTGCTAAAAATGGGTGTGACAGTATCGTTACGTTAAATCTTAAAATTTTGCCCTCCTCCTTAAGAATAGACTCACATGCTGTATGCCATAGTTTTAAGTGGATCGACGAGAAGCACTATTTTAAAAATAACGATTCTGCCTTGTTTGTTTTAAAAAACAAGTCTGCCAATGGTTGTGACAGCATCGTACGATTAAATTTAAAAATATTACCCATTGCTTATGGTACAGACAATCAAGTTGCTTGCAATTTTTATAAATGGATAGATGGTAAAACTTACTTTTCAAATACCGACTCTGCAATCTATTTAATAAAAGGAGGCGCATCTAATGGTTGCGACAGTCTCGTCGTGCTTCATTTAAAAATTTTAAATAACACATTGGGTTTTGATAGGCAAGAGGCATGCAAATCTTTGGTTTGGATTGACGGTAAAACCTATACCGAAAACAATGATTCATCAACATTTATCATAAAAGGAGGTGCCT
This sequence comes from uncultured Chitinophaga sp., assembly GCA_964617955.1. Taxonomy (GTDB): domain Bacteria; phylum Bacteroidota; class Bacteroidia; order NS11-12g; family UBA9320; genus JABWCE01. Next base: position 166,981 of record CAZTXB010000001.1, on the reverse strand, counting down.
CAAATGGTTGTGATAGCTTGGTTACACTTAAGTTAATCATTCAGAAAATAGAAACTGAAGTTGTCCAAAATAATTTAGTTTTAATGGCAAAAACAACTGCCGATTCCTTTCAATGGGTTGACTGTAATCATGAATATGAACCAATCGCAGGTGAAAATAAATCAACATTTGTTGTAAAGTCAAATGGTAACTATGCCGTTATTATTACTCAAAGTGGATGTTCCGACACATCCAAATGTTTTACTTTTATCAATTTGAAACTAAATCACTTACAAAAAGTGTTGGGCCCTATAATTTATCCGAACCCGACCAATGATTTGCTTATAATTTATTTGTCGGGAACCAGCAGGCAAACCTATATTTTAAAAGATATAACCGGCAAATTTTTAAAAAAAGGATATCTGCAACCGGGTAGTAATTCGATATCCTTGGAAAAAGAACAGGCTGGAATGTATTATCTTTATATCAATGATTTCGTTTCTAAAATTTTCAAGATCAATTAATTTCAATTGGATTGAAATTTTGGAAAATATAACCTAAGGCTTATTGAAAAATCTCAGTTTATACACCTTTCGAGTTGGAAATATGAGAAGGAAATAACAAAATTTAGGTAAAATAAAGAAACTTAGACAGGGTGGCTCTTAGCTTCCTTGTGACAAAACCAGGTTACTTTATCTTTTTTAATTGATCGTACATGGCGTCAATGGCAGTGGATGAATGTTCCATAATCAACTTGTCGATGTACTTTTCGTTTCCCGATTCTGTAATTTTTATGGCAATGGAGTATTTTCCCTGACTATAACAAGGTTTGTATTCAGTTCCATCGAAATAATGGCCAAAAGACCGGGGAACGATAAAACTGTATCCGTCGAGTTGTGAATGGATAAGTTCCTCGTAATATTTTTTATAATCATTATCCGACGGGTTGAGCGGGGCATCTCTCAACAACAAATAAAATTTACCAAGGTCGGCATCCTTTATCATAAGTCCTTGCTCGGTGTTGTAGTTCCCTGTGAAATCAATTTCAATGTCGAGGTCAATTTTATCATTGCGTTTTTTTTGCATGTAACTCCATGGAATATACCAGCGTTTGGTTGGGACTTTTGCCTTGGCATATTTGACGTAAATGTCTTTCAGACGCAGTCTAAATGTGGCATTGTTATAAATTTCAAAAGTTGAGCTGGTGTCGAGCATAAAAGTGAGCATTAAGGCGGTATCCATTTTTCCGCTTTTGGTTTCAAACAATCGAACGAAGGTGAATTCTTTGAATTGGATGCCTTCGGGATCCCAGGCATTTTTAGCGCTCAGGTGGCTGTAGAAATAAAGATTGGAAAGGCCATCTGTATATTCGGCCACATACTTTTTCTTTTCTTTGTCTATGAATTTTTTCAAACTTTCGGTGCCAAGACTCACTCCCTGAAGTAACATATTAGCCGTGATCAAGCCCCTGCTTTTAACCCCTCTGGCTAAGGGCTGTTCTTCAGTGGTTTGGGCAAGATAGGTTTCGTCGTCAACGACTTTCATGCTTGTTTCCTCATTCTTTTGCTTATTGGAATATTTTGAGACCGTGCATTGGCTAGAGAGAGCGAGTATCAAGAGGTATAAACTGTATTTTTTCATAATTACAAATTCGCAAGGGCGTTCAAAGGTAAATGAATTTTAAAAACAAGTGTCTAAAAGCATGATTGAAGCTTAAAATACCGGTAAATTTGCCCCCGATATGTCCAGGTTCAACTCCGCCGGAAAAATTGAAGACGAATTGCCCAAGGCGCGATTTTCAAAAGCCAATTTAAAGGAGGCTTTTTTTATTTTTTCTTTTGTAAGGCCTTATAAAGTTAAGTTCATTATTGGCATGTTGTTTCTGGCGCTGACCAGCAGCCTGTCGCTTCTCTTTCCTACCATCTTAGGCGATTTAATCAACATTGCGGTACACAACAAGGCTTCGAAGTATTTTGGTTCGAATTTAAAATCGGTTTTTACGGTGATGGCCGGACTGATTGTAACCATTTCAGTACTGGCCTTATTTCGCATTAAATGGTTTGCCGAAGTTGGAGAAAAAGCTGTAGCGGATATCCGGGTTAAACTTTACGAAAAGATCATCAGCTTGCCGGTTGATTTTTTTTATCAAAACAGAGTGGGGGAGTTGATTAGCCGGGTTTCGAACGATTTGTCCCAAATTCAGGATACCCTCAGCACCATTTTGTCGAATGTCATCCGACAAACCATCATTTTAACAGGGGGATTAACCTATGTTATCCTCATGTTTCCCGACCTTGCTTTGTGGTTCTTAAGTGTAGTGCCGCTCATCATAGTTTTTGCTTTTTACTTTGGCAAAAAGATTAAGAACAATGCCCGTAAAACTCAGGAGCAATTGGCTAAAACCTCGGTTATTTTAGAAGAATCCTTGCAGGGCATCAGCAGTGTAAAAACCTATACCAATGAACCTTTCGAGGTAAGGCGGTATACTGCCGGGTTGAAGAAAGTTGTGGAACTTGCTATTCGCAACGCCGGATTCAGAGGCGCCTTTGCTGGCACCGTTATGTTTTTAATGTTTGGGGCCATTTCCCTGGTATTATGGGTTGGTTTGAGCAAAGTACAAGCCGGGTTGATGGAAATAGGCACCCTGAATAAATTTGTATTTTTTAGCATGTTTATAGCCGGTTCGTTGGCCGGCTTTGCCGAAAATTATACCCAATTGCAAAAATCCATTGGTGCCACCCAAAGGGTCAAAGAAATATTAAAAGAAGATTCAGAAATTAACCTTCATCCACCGGCGCAAAGCAGTGCGCTACAATTCGAAGAACAGATTCATTTTAAAAACATTCAATTTTCATATCCCTCACGGCCTGAACAATTGGTCATTGATAACCTCAATCTAAGCATTTCAAAAGGTCAGCAAATCGCCATTGTAGGCCCTAGCGGAATGGGTAAGTCTACTTTAGCATCCCTCTTGCTTAAATTTTACAAGCCGACCCAAGGCTCTATTGAATTGGATGGCACTGACATTGAAACTTTAGACTCAACGCTTTACCGGCGTTTATTTGCCTTTGTTCCTCAGGAAATACTTTTATTTGGGGGAAGCATCGGCGAAAATATCGGTTACGGAAAACCCGGTGCCACGATGGATGAAATTATTTCGGCTGCCAAAACCGCCAATGCCCATAAGTTCATAAGCTCCTTTTCGCAAGGATATGAGACGCTCGTAGGTGACAGGGGCGTGAAATTATCAGGTGGCCAGAGACAACGTATTGCATTGGCCCGTGCTATTTTAAAGGACCCCCAGATTTTGATCTTGGACGAGGCCACCAGCAGCCTCGACAGCGAAAGTGAGCGATTGGTTCAGGACGCCCTTGAACATCTGCTTCACAACCGAACCTCACTCGTCATTGCCCATCGCTTGAGCACGATAAGAAATGCAGATTTGATTTTGGTGCTGGACAATGGCCAAATCGCTGAACGGGGAACCCATGACGAATTGATGGCGATTAGCGATGGAATATACCAAAGGTACTATACCATTCAGGCCCTGGAGAGAGCGCATGGCTCGGATCACGTCAAAAGAGGTACAGCGATTTAAAAAAGAGTTAAGACCTCTCCACCTTATGTAGGGGATTTGCGTATAATTTTAATATAAGATACATTGGTTATCGCTGATTCGTGAGGACACGAATCTGGGCAGTGATCAAATAATCATTAATTTACTTTCTACCAATGTTAATATTTTTGTCTCCACAAAGCATAATTAATTGTGGTGGTTTTATGGTATTTGATAATCCTATTCCATTCCCTTCAAGGATAATATCATCCTCATTATCCATATTACTAAATCCGCCGATATTAGCTCCTCCGCCTAATACATTTGTGCCATCAATTATTTCGTTTGTTAAATCATTGATTGATTTTGTGTTTTGCGTTGTTGTGTTTTTTGTATTCATGATATTTGTTTTTTAATTTTGATATTGGTTATTGTTGTTAATTCTGAATCGTGAGGACATGAATCTGGGCGATGGATATTAAGGTTATAAAACATTGTTCATCGGCCCGGGATTGGGTTGAAATATTGGATTATCCTCCGCCACCGTCGACGATTTGCTGACACCCCCGCCCAATACATTAGAGCCGTCAATACTTTGTTTTTTTAAATCATTTAATGATTTTTTGTTTTCAGCTTTTGTGTTTTTTGTGTTCATATGTTATGTTTTTAATTTTTTTTATAAAATTTGATCGTATAATTCTAACAGGAATTATCTTTTAAAGCAGTTGAGGTCTTGTACTGGTTTGTGTCGTTGCATTCTTTGTGCCACTTCCATTACCTTTCGCTTTGCTGGTGTCAAATGACCACACATTCTTATCCTTACACGAATTGTAGGCTGCGATTTCTCCATAGGTAAGCGACCAGGCACAGCCTTTTTGTTCCCCAAGGGTTTCACTTCCATAATAAGTCCCGGTTTTGTTGTCGAATTTCAGTGAAATCTTTACATAGACTTTATAGCCTTTGCAATCGGTGAGTTCAATAATCATGGCGGTTGCAGCGGGTATATTGCTATTTTTTTCGAGTTGAAAACTCAATTGTACCCCATAATATCCTGAGGCAGATGATTCGCTAAACGTAATATCAGAGATAGCATATTTTGTTTTGCAGGGGTCTTTCTCTTTTTGATCGGCAATCCAGGTTTCAGTCCAAGTAAAATTGTCGGATGTTGGCTTTTCATAGCCACTATTATATTCCAATGCAATACTTGCATCGGGTATTCCAAAAGCTGAGCCATCTGCGGTTCTAAAATGAAGTACGGGTGCTGTTAGTTTTACCCCGGTTAAGTTAGTAATATTAATTCGGGAAACGGGTTGTTCCCAATCATCCTCTGATGTAACTCCACCGCCAACCCAAGTCCATTTTATCGGCTTGCCTAAAATTTCTGCTGTGCCAGCAAGGTCTATTTCGCCCCATACTAACAATTGTGCAATAGTGGGTGCATTGTTATTTTCATTGGCATTATTCACTACCATTGCAATATCCAAATAGGTTTGATTATCTGTTTTATCTTTACTTATGGTTTGTTTAATTTTTATAGCATCCAATTTTATTAGTTTGCCATCGTTATCCTTGGTTTGAAAAAAACACCAGCATTTACCAAAAGAACAACTGCCACGTGAAATAGGTTTGCTTATGCCATTGAGTAAAAGAGCAAAATTGGGTTTTGAGTCTGTGATATTAAAAGTTTCGGTAGCCGATGTGGTTTTTTTATCAGAATTGACTACTTTTAATATTATTTCTTTTATATAGAAGGGATTATCTTTACTCGCATCTATTTTTAATTCGGCATTGACAAATATGCTTTCTCTTCCCATTTGCCTATCAGATTCTTTAATTATTCTATCCTCTTCCCGTTTCTTACCGTTTTTATCAAATCCATTAAAGGAAATAGTAAGTGAATAATCATCACTTTCAATAGTTATATTTATCATTCCTTCAACTTCAAATGTTGCGCTTTCTCTAAATACTAAATTCCCTCCGGAAACTGTTATATCCGAATTGATTATATTTATTGAACTAGTGGATTTAATTTCAAAATTCTGAGCAACCATTGAAGTCGCAAATACACTTAGCGCTAATACTAATAATACTTTGGGTAAAAAATTTTTGTATTTCATGATTCAAACCTAATGCAATAACTCTCACAATTAAGGTTAGAATTTAGGAATGGAAAATTTTGTATAGGAACAGAAAGCTCAACTTGTTTTATAATTCTTATACCACGCTTCAAATTCGGCCTTTTTGTATTTAGATAGCTTTGCCTCCAACTCATTAGTTAAACAAATGGTGTAATCGGAATTTGAATAGTGAACAATATGATTATAGTTGACTATCCAGGATTTATGGACTCTGAAAAATTCATTATTGTCAGCAAGAAGAACCTCAAAATATTTCAAGTTTTTACTTATGATATATTTACTCCCGCTAATATCGATTACTGAAGTATAAGCTTCGTTGGCTTCAATGGCTATAACGTCTGATAAAAGAATGGCCTTTTGGTTCCCATGATGGTTTACAATCATCTTTTGAATAGCCTTATCTTTTAAACTTTCTTTTAAAATTTGATAATTCAGCGCTTCTTTGCTTTGGTTGGTTTTGGTGATCAGTTTTTTTATGGACTTGTCTAACCTCGATAATTCAATCGGTTTGAGAAGGTAATCAAATGCAGCTACTTCAAATGCTCTAAGGGCAAAATGATTGTAAGCCGTGACAAAAATGATTTGAAAATTTATTTCCTGAAAAAAAGAAACCAGTTCCAATCCGCTGTAGTTTGGCATTTCTATGTCCAAAAAAACCACATCGGGCTGATGCTGATTAATGGATTGGACAGCGTTTACAACATCCTCGCACAAGGCCATTATCTCAATGTCTTCGGCGTAGCTCTGCAATAAATTGAATAAAATGTTTCTGGCACTTTCTTCATCATCTACGATTATGGCTTTCATTTTACCATTCATTTTGCAACTTTAATTTGCGTGTAAGGAGAATATTCATAAATTTTTAGTAACGGCAATTTCTTTTTACCAATAGATTCAAAACTTCTGTATGAAAGGAGCCTTTAATATCACTTTGGTGCCAGTAGCATTGTTCGTATCGTCATACAAGTCAACTATCTCTACCCCGAAATTACCACCAAAATGTTTTTTTAAAATAGCTAAGCGTTTGTTTAATGAATTGCCTGAAAAGGATTCAAATTTAGTGTTTTGCCGCTCTTTTATTTCTTGCGATTTTTTCCTGCCAATGCCGTTGTCCGTTATTTCACATACAAAGACCTTGTCTTCTAATCGCATGTCTATCTCTATTTCTTTGTGGCCGGCCTTGTGAAGCAACCCATGTTTAATTGCATTTTCAATATAAGGTTGGATCAGCATGGGTGGTATTTCTATATCCGTTAAGCCGTTACTCTTAATTTCATAGCTAAAATCTTTTTTCATCCGCAGTAATTCCAGTTCCAAATACACATTCAATATTGACAGCTCTTCTTCAATGTCAATAAATTCTTTTTCGGAATGATGCATTATCTTTCGTATGAGTAAAGCAAATTTCCCTATAGACTCATAGGCTTTTGTAGCATTTTGCTGCAGCACTAAATTTTGAATTGAGTTTAACGAGTTAAAAATAAAATGAGGATTCATTTGCGATTGAATGGCCGTGAGTTTAGATTGATTCAATTCGTTTATTTGTTTGGATTTTTGCTTTTGGATGTTGAGTTGTCTCCAATAAATTGCATAAACACTGGATAAAAATATAAAAAGTGAAGCTACAATAAACCATGGTTTCGAGTAAATCGGACTCGCAATCGTAAATGAGTATTTTTTCTCAGGGCCAAATATGCCTAAATTTTCAGCCTTAATTGATAGGGTGTATTGCCCGGGAGATAGGGCGCTATAAATGATGTTGTTTAGCTCAAAACCTTGTGTTTGCCAATGTTCATCGTAACCCTTTAATTGATAGTGATATTTTATAGTCTCATAGTTGCGAAGGGTAGGAGAATAGATTACAAACTCAAATTTCCTTTCGGATGTACTAAAATGATGGAGGTTATTAATGTCAATCAAAGCGTTATTTACCCGCAGCTCTTTAAATCTTACCTGTGGCAATGTGCTGTTATTTTTAGGAGCGCTCAGGTCTATTTTTTGGACGCCCCCTGCATGATTTACCCATAAAATGTGATCGATTAGGGAAAAATTATATATTTTTTTTGACGCAAAACCATACTGAGAGTGGTATTGATCTAACACCTTACCCATCTTACTTAGCTTATACATGCCATTTGATGTGCTTAAAAGCAGGGAGTTTTTATAAGCTAAAAGATTTTTAATCGTTTCATCATTTTCAGATAATTTGGGCTTGATAATGGATATCTTATTCAGATTATCGATAACCATTATTCCAAACTCTCGCGTTAACGCATATATCTGGTCATTTACGTAAACAATTTTTTCAGGGTAAATATCTTTGCCTTTATAAAGGATTCTTTTTTGAATTCCGTGTTTATTCAAATTAAAGAAGCCCTTGGAACTTGAAAAGTATAAAATTTCCTTTTTCAGGTTAAACGCCAAGGAATAAATTCTGAATCGTATGTTTTTTAAAGGTGGTACAGGATAGGTGTTATTATGACCCAATTTGATTCTATGTATACCGTCATTGGTTCCTAAATAAATTTCATTGGAGGAAAGAAAAGCCACATCCTTAAGTGACGAAGCTGAAATTTCGTAAATTTCTTTTGTTTTCGTATCGAAACATTTGATTTTACCATCGTCAAAAATGAGGAAACCACTCAGAGGAGAACCATATATACCCTCTATGGTCTTTTTATTTTGAGCAGATATTTTTACTAACTTATTGTTTTTGTAGACGTAAAAAGTTCCCTTATTCGACCCGAGATACACATCCCCATTTTTATGAGTATAGATGCTTACCATTGGTTCCGTGCTAAAAGGATTGATAACGTCCGGTATTTTTAAGTTTGGAATTACCAAAACTCCTTTGTCAAAAGTTCCTAATAACATATTGCCTTCCTTGTCTTCATAAACATCGGAGATAAAATAATCGTCATAAAAGTACTGATAAGGAGATTTAAGACTCTTCTCGCAATAATTGACGCCAGAAATGGAATTTGATGACCATATTGTTTTACCAAAGGTGTATACTCTGGCATTTGTACCCGAATTAAAAAAATCAATTTTGTCTGTTTCGCTAAGTTCCCAGTTTGTTTTATCAAAAATGTAAACCGTTTTTGAAAATATTTCTATGGCATAACAGGTGTCCTGGTAGTCAAAAAAATGCAATGAATGATTTTTTTTAGGAATAAAATTAGCTGAAGTAATTCCTTTGAAAGTGAATTTGCTCTTGTCATACAATATAACCGAATCCTGTCCGGAAACTGGAAACATCCAGGTTTGATTGTCGAGTTTATAACACGTATTAAAAACAGTATTGGATTTTAAGTGATGAATAAGTTTGGCATTGGGGGCAAGCACTTTTATCCCTTTGCACCCTACCATCAAGTTACCAAAATTATCGGTATCTAAGTAAATTAAAGTGGAACTTTCGTCGTTTGTTAATTCATAGAAAAGCTCACATCCTTCATTTTTTATTGCAAATATTTGATTATTGAGGTTATTGAAGTAGATGGTACCAAGCTTACTTATCGTAAAGTTAAAAAAAGCATTGCTCTTGGCTTGCTTAATTTCAACTTTTGAATACTTGATATAGTCATATTTAATGATACCTTCATTGGTTGCGAAATAATAATTATGTTCAAAATCCTGAATAATATCAAAAACTTTCAAACCTTTAAACTGATTTTCACCCAAAATAAAATAGGCTGGCTGCTGCGCTAAAGAAGTATAGGCAGCTGTAAGCCAAAACGTGAATACTATATATTTATTCAATATTCAAAACTAATGGATTATCAATAAAGCGAGTAATTTCAATAACAACTAAACCTTTTCAAACCTAAAACTTCCTCTATTTTTTTGATCTGTAGTGATTTAAAAATTTTAATACTTAGCCTTAATCTTGCTTGCATAATCGATTGCAAGCCCATGTTTAGCGCAATCTGTATTTTAATTAAAAAAAATAACTGCTAACCTTTTTTTCTTCATTGGTCCCAAAGCACTATTCTCCTTTTAAAAAATATTTTAATACAAAGGGCAAGGGAATCAAAGTTAGAGCTTTTAATTTGCGATGGATTGTGAATCAAAAACTGTTGATACAAGAAAATCAGAGAAAAGCTATGTGTAAATGATGTGTGAAGGCCATATGCGATTTTATAAATAAAAATGTTAACCAAAATGACATATCCCCTTTTACTCGACGGAGGATTGTCCAACGAACTGGAGAGGATGGGCTTTCAGCTCAACAATCCGCTCTGGACTGCAGGCTTGATTGCGAGCCATCCGGAAGCCATCATTGAGGCCCATCAGTCCTATTTGGAAAGCGGCGCCCGTTGTGTGATCACCTCATCCTATCAGGCCAGCTTTGAAGCTTTTAAAAAGCTTGGAATCGGTTCGGCCGAAGCGACAGAATTCCTACTTAAATCGGTGGATCTTGCGAAAGAGGCCATTCAAAGGCATCGTCACAAATCAGGCAGTGAGGATGCCGTATGGGTAGCAGCTAGCATTGGGCCTTATGGTGCTTTTTTAGGCCATGGCGAAGAATATGAAGGCCATTATGCCCTAAGCGACAAGGAGCTCAAGGCCTTTCATAGGACTAAAATAGAAATACTTGACCAAAGCGAAGCAGATATCTTGGCCTGTGAAACCATTCCGAGCAGGAGGGAGGCGCTTGTATTATCGGAAGTGTTGAGGGCTTGTAAAAAACCATCGTGGATTTCATTCTCGTGCAGGGATGGCATTCATATCAGCGATGGAACACCAATAAGGGAGATTATGCCGGAACTTTCAAACAATCCGCAAATTTTTGCCCTTGGGGTTAACTGTACCGCACCTCAGCATATCACCTCATTACTAAGAGAAATTAAAGCTTCTATCTCACAAAAGCGAATCGTGATTTACCCAAATTCGGGCAAAACCTACGATGCCAATGATAAAAGTTGGATAGCTACCGATGCCACCGACTTCTGCACGAACCATGTAGAAGAATGGCTTAAGGAAGGCGCCGATATGATTGGAGGTTGTTGTACCGTCGGGCCCCGGGAAATTTTAAAAATCGGTAAAATTTTGGCAAAGTATTGTGATTAAGAGAGGCTTGTACTTCAGCCAAACAGTGATTTCAGAAATTAATCATGTCGGGTTCTGAAATTTTACCCCTTTTTTTGAGTATTATACCTTTTTGAAAAACAAAAAGTTGAACTCCCAACAAAATGAAGCGTCTTATCATTTTGGAAAATTCTTTTATGCTTCCTCCAAAAAATACATGTTCATTAGCCCTTTCCCCTTAACCGGTGCCGCTTCCCTGGCAGTAAACTTGTAATGATCTTTTAAAAGCAGATAGGTGGTTTCTGAACAATTGATACGCATAGGTTCATAATTGCTTTCCATGCGAGAAGCTGTATTTACCGTATCACCAAAAATATCATATAAATATTTTCTTACGCCTACAATTCCACCGGTCACCTTGCCGGTATGAATGCCAATGCGTACGCGCCACTTAATTTCATGATCAGTGGCTCTGTTTATGAGGTATTTTTTTATCTCTATAGCAGCCTTCATGATTTGAACGGCATGATTCTCATTTTTCTCCGGTAGGCCGCATACAGCCATGTAACCGTCACCGAAGGTTTTTATTCGCTCACAATTATTTTTTTCCATAATGTCGTCAAAGGCGGTGAACAAATCATTTAACTCGTTAATGGTAACCTTGGGGTCGAGTTGTGATGAGATATCGGTAAATGAACAGATGTCGGAAAAATACACTGTGACATTCTCAAAACTCTCAGGCTCAGTTTTTCCATATCTCTTCAAATCTTCAACTACTTTAGAGGGCAAGGTATTGAGCAGCAATGCCTCTGAATTTTCCTTCTCCTTCACCACTTCGGCTGTTCTTTCGGCAACCTTCTGTTCAAGCCTTTTTTTCTCTTTCACAAGATGCTTCACACGCAGGCGTATAAAAAGAAGAACCGAGATGCCTAAAATGATGATGGTAAGCACATAAAACCACCAGGTTCTCCAGAAAGGAGGACGGATCACAAAACTGAAACTCACCGGCTTTTGATTCCAAACCCCTTCGTTGTTGGAAGCTTTTACCATAAAAGTATACTCTCCAGGAGAAAGCGGCGAATAAGTCACGGTATTTAAATTTTTAACAGCAGGTATCCATTCTTTATCGGCCCCAACCAGTTTATATTGGTATTTAATTCCTTCGGCATTGCTTAGACATACGCTTCCAAAATTGAAGGTGATCGACCGATCAAGGTAATAAAGCGAGGTGGATTTTTCCAAAGGTTTGTCAACTAAATTAACTCTGAATCTTGAGATAAAAGTTAAAGGCTCTTTTAGGTTGGGTTTATCTAAATTTGGGGTATAGCACACTGCGCCTCTAACGGTACCAAACCACAAGCGATTTTTCGAATCCTGAAAAGAAGCGTGGCTTTTGACCTCTATGCCGGTGAAACCACTTTTTTCGGTGTAATCTAAAAGTTGGCCGGTTTTTTGATCATACCTGCTCAGGCCTGAACTCGTGCCTATAAATATTTTGTTATTGGCATCAACGTTCAACGCTAAAATATTATTAGAGCGGAGACCATCGCCGGTTTTAATTTTTTTTATGACTTTACCATCCCTCAGTACCAATATTCCCCTATCTTCAGTACCTACCCACAAGTTGCCATCTAGATCTTCAACCATACAGTTAGGGGTAAAATTGGAGTTCAGCTCTAGTTTTTTGATGTCAGAACCTGAAATTTTTGCTAATCCTTTGCGTCGCGACCCGACCCAAATATTATTTTTTTTATCGCAGTACAGCGCCGAAATGTCGTTACCGGCTAAACCATTTCCCTGAGTAAGAGCAGTAATTTTGTTCTTACCGATTTCATAGTAAACCAACCATTCAGTGGTCCCCATCCAAATATTATTATCCCTGTCAATTTCAAGTGCCGAAACAAGTGAATTGGTACTTGGAAAGTATTTATTTAGCAAGGGGTCGAAAACAAATTGACCCCCATTGTGTGTGTAATACTGAATTCCGTTGTCATTGGTGCCTATCCAAATATTTCCCGCTTTATCTCTTTTTAAAAATCTGACCTGCTTACTCGCCAATTGGCTATTTTGCGGGGTAAACGATCGGGCATTCGAAAAATTTTTGTCAAAGACCGAAATGCCCTCATTGGTGCCGAACCAGTAATCACCCTTAAGGTCAACGCTTATTGCCCAAACCTGTTCATTGTTCAAACCGTTGGCCTTGGTAATGGACATAAATTTTTTGCCTTTGTAAATGAGCATTCCATTCTCGTTGGTACCGATGAGGATATTTCCTTCGCGGTCTTCAATAATGCTCCAAATTTTGGTATCGAATAAGCCATTGCTTTCGTTAAAATTTTCAATTGAGTTGTCTCTTCTAATCACGGTAATTCCACCGCCCCAGGTTCCAATCCATTTATTGCCTTCCTTATCGCTGTTAATGGTGCTAATCCAATTTAAGGCAAGCCCATCTCTTACGGCATCGTATACTTTAACAAAACCTTGCGCTTCCACATAATTGTATAGCCCTCCGTTGTATGTGCCAAACCAAAGGTGATTTTGGGCATCCTCATGCATACAGGTTATTTGAAAATAGCCGGGAACTTGTGATTTACCAAAAAAAGTAAAATTTTGTTTGGCAAAATCAAACTGCTTTAAGCCTAAATCGGTTATAAAAAGCAGACCCGCGTTTTTTCTTTTGTAAATGGCAAAAACAAAATCGCTTAACGCTTCTTTTCCTTTGAAGTTTTTGTATTTCAGGCTTTTAATTTCCTTTTCTGAAGGGTTCTCAATTCTCAATACACCATCGCCTACGGTTGAAAACCATATCATTCCAAGATGGTCTTCCACAATGGAAGTGATGTCATGGGTGATGTTTTTAAGTTTGAGTTGTTCGAATTTTGAGCCATTGTATCGTGTGATTCCACCACCTATATGGCCTATCCAAAAAACACCCCTGGAGTCAATTAAAATCGACTTCACACCATTCTCGGCCAATCCGGAATCAGAGGAGAAATTTTGAAATGAAATTCCGTCAAACTTTGAAATCCCAATCCCGGTTCCGGCCCATACAAAACCGTGTTGGTCTTGCACTGTACAATAAACTTTTGAATGAGGAAGTCCATCCCTGACATCATATTTGTCGAAATAATAGGTTTGTGCAGAAACAGAAAAAACCTGTGTCGAAAAAAGAAAAAAAACGAGTTTCAGTAAATTATTCATTCACGATAATTAAGGATTGGTTTGAACATATAAAGCTTGCAATTCGGAAAGTACAAATCAGAATTTAGCGTGATTTCTTGATAAAGAAAAAAGTCCCGTCTTCATCTTCGAGGCCTTGTATTTTGCCAAACTTAGGACTTTGCTTACCGCTCTGGCCTATGGATTCAGTAACCGTGTTCACGATGTTATCGATGGGAATGCAACTGTTGGTATTGTATTCCAGAGATTTGGCAAATGTTTTGGTAAATGGCGAATTGTCGGCTGCAAGCTCATAACCCGCCGAAGAAAAAACCTGTGAAGATTTAAATCGGGTTGGAATGGAATCATTGCAACTCCTGTTTCTTGCGCCTCTCATTGCTGCATAAAACGAGGGCCCTGATTCACAGGCATCGGTGATAACGAGCACATGGGTCACATAATTGGTATAAGACTGCATGAAGGCCTTGAGAGAATTAACGTTGAAATAAGTAAATTCTTCATCTCGCTTGGCATCGATAGGAATCCAATAGCCGGTTTCATTTACAAATTTCCCGTGGCCTGCATACCAAACCAACAATGAATTCACCCTTTGGTTTTTTACGAAGTCCCTGAGTTCAATGGCAAAAAATTTTTCCATTTGGTTTTTGCTCAAATTTTTCTTTTCAATGATATGGTGTATATCGTATTTAGCGAGAGCCGATCGCATGGTTGAAATATCCTTTGAAGGGCCGTCAAGGCTGGCAAACGATTCATATTCAGAGTTGTCTATAAAAACCACCCAGGTTTTACCCATAGGGTTCGAAGACAGAATTTGGGCAGTTTCTCTGTTGAGCTTGTAGGTTTTCTCAGTAATATTACCAAAAGCATCCACTGCTTTTATTTTAATCGACTCTTTTCCTTTAATATCCAGAATTGCATTAAAGGCCGGGTTTTTTTTATCATTGATAAATTTCGCCTCCATGCCATCGATAAGAATACTTTGAATGAGACTCTCATCAGCTATTTTTCCTTCAAGAGAGAGTTCATTGCTTTCCGATTCAAGAAAAATCTCATTGTATTCGGATGTATAAGGTGCAATAAGGTCTATCGATGGGGGACTAATTTCAGTTCTTACAATTTTGTAGGATAGGGTGTTGACATTGTGATAAATATCTGAAGCGGATATGGTTATTTTGTCAAGGTCCTTTAAAATAATTTCCTCAATGAACTCAATGCTGTTTTCCGAACGATTGTACTCTATTTCAATATCGTTCACTTTTATAAATTCCAAACGGTTTTGATCAGTGACCATACCTTTAAGGCTATAACTTTTTGAACTTAAGGGAATTTCAATACCTTTTGAGTTCCCTCCTTTACTCAGTGCGATTTCAATTTCAGGTTTATCTTTTTCGGCATTCAAGTCATAAATACGCTGAGTTGCTTTTTCGATCCAGTCTTTATATTCGGGGTTCTTGTCCGATAATTTCAGAAATTCGCTGTAATCCGAAATCGCCTTGTCATTCTTATTTAATTTTTCATAGAGCATAGCCCTTTTGTACAAGGCCGGAAAATTTTTTGAATCCCAAATAATAAGCTTTGAATAATCGGAGGCCGCCAATTCATATTGTTTGTATTCTGTGTTTAAAGTGGCTCTCAATTCATAATATGAGTGTTGTATGGGTTCAAGCTCAATGGCTTTATTGATGTCGCCCAATGCGTTTATCAGATCCGATTTGGTGTGATAAATGACACTTCGGCACCGGTATGCCTCCGCATATTCCGGATAAAGTCCAACAATGGTGCTACAAAATTTTAAAGCTTCATCCGATTTATTTTGTCTTAAAAGAACTTCAGCCAAACTCACGTAGGCATACTTGAAGTTTTTATCCACCTTTATCGCTTTGCGATAATCCTCCTCAGCCGCTAAATCATTGTTAAGCTTTTCAGAAGCCTTTCCGTGCAGGTAATAATTTTCAGCAGTTTTTTTAACTTCAAGAGCTAATTCACTCACTGCCAAGGCTTCTTTGTAATTCTTTAACGAAACCAAACATTGGTATTTGAGTAAATAAGCAGGCAAAAGACTCTTTTTCAATTGAATGGCTTTATTAAGCACGTGAATAGCTTCAATGTACATTTCCAATCCGGCGAGTAACCTTCCCGCTTCAAAGGGAAATTGCACCTTGTCGGGTTTTAGATCAGAGGCTTTAATATAGTCATTGGCTGCATTGAGCTTTTGGTTGATTGCCTCATAAGATTTAGCCCTTAACACATAAGCTTCCAGAAGAGTTGGTTTTAATGTAATGGCTTCACTCAAAAAAGGGATGGCCTGTTCATATTGCTTCAATTTAACAGCTGCCTTTGCATTCTTCATGGCCTTCTTTGGTGTTTGGCTAAAAATAAACACTGTGCCAAATAAGAAAAGGATAGTTATTGCAATGGACTTCAATTGCATGATGGAATGAAACTCACTGTTTTTATGAATGGATGTTGGAAATTCTGAGTGTAAGCTTTTCTTTTTTTGAAGAATAATCATAAATTTTGAGAACATTGGTTTATTTTTAATTTAATTACGGTAAAATTAACATAATTGAATTAATTAAAAGCAAGTCTTTTCCCTTAAATTTTCTGCAATCATATTGCTATGAAACACCGTATCGCCTTGGTCAAAAGAATAGTTTGCCAAAAACTTAACTTAGGGCCTGCTGAAAAAGTTCAGTGTGCGTTCATTACAAGGAGGCAAGGCGAAGATGTACTTTGCCGTACCTCGAGCCGAAGCCGACGAAGTAAGGGACGTACAATGAACTAACGCGGATTTGAAATTTTAGATGCAAGGAATTTTGAGCTATTTCGTGTAATACTTTGCATCAATATGAATAAAAATGTATCAAACTATAATAACAACACGTTTTTGCGTGTTTTTCAGCAGGCCCTAACTTAGTAAGTTAATTTTATGGAATATCACATCTACTCAAGTCTGAAAATCAAGCCAATTCCCCTTACCAGGTTTTAAGCTGTTCAATATCGAAGGTCCACTGAGGGGTATAAAGCTTGGATTTGTGATCTAAGGTATACCAGGGACTCAGGGAAGCGTCATTTAAATTTTTCAGGATTTGTGTTTCCTGAGCCGGCATATAACTTTGAGCAAGCATAAAAACTTTTTCGCCTTTGTCGTTTTCAGCCATATCTATCACCATTACCGCATGACCGGGAGAACCTCCATAAATGAACACATCGCCGATGTTCATTTGACTCATCTTTATCGGATGAAGCGATTTTGAGAGTGAAAGTGTTCCCGCATAGGTAAAAACAAAATCAAGATATTCTCTAAAAGTTGCATAACTGTGAGAGGGTTCCTTCAATTTTTTCCATTGGGTTTCATTTCCTTTTACCAAAACTCTATTGCCTTTGCTCCAGGTTATATAATCCATTCGAAAACCATTGGTTAAATTAAAAGAAATAGCATGGTAATCCTTAATTGAAAAAAAATACTCAGCCCTTAAACGCATTACTGCATCGGCACATTGCTGCAAATCTTTTTTTGAAATTTCCATATCCACTACAGCCTCATAAACCTCTTCAGTTTTTAATTCGCCATTGTAGTACTTAACCTTGCTTCCTTGTTTTTTTAAAGGCAAATGACGAAGGAAATGCGCAAAGGAATTGGAGTCAGAAGCTTTTCGGGAATATCCCGGGGGAGGGTTGAATCGCGATTGGATGGTTTTACCCTCTGGGTTGAGCACAGAATTTTCTGAAACATGCGAATTGCCGGTGTCTACCTCTTTTTCAGACTGTGCGCAGGCGTTTAGGCAGAGCAAAGCTGCTGCAATCAAAAATAAAGATTGAAATTTCATGAGCAATAAGATTTGTTAATGAACGCAGAAAACAATCCGATTCATATAAGCAGCTGCTCAAAAAAGCCGCCGATCTGCTTTTTTCGGTCTACAAAGTGAATTTCCAAAATCCAATGTCTCTTATTTCCTTCTTTATCAGGCAAAAACATATCGTTTGGGTTCTCAGGATGCACATACAATCCATAATTTTTAGGCTCCAGTTTTTCATGTGGAAAATGCCCTATCAAATGGCCGGCCAGCTGACCCCCATAATCGTAACCAAATTTCTTTGTCACCGAAAGGATATGACTGTAAAATTCCGAGCCTGTTAAGGAGTTTTGCTTTACAAACCAATCTCGCACTTCATACCACGCCTTCTCAATATCCAATTTGAGTTTGTGTTTAGACGCGTCGTTTCCAATAACAAAGGTGCGGCCGAAATCTGCCTCCCAATCCTCGAAAACCGGTCCAAAGTCAAGAAATAAAATATCATCTTCCTGCAAAACCAGGTTAGGCGGATTGTCGTCATAGGGGCTTAAGGTATTGATTCCTGCTCTTACTATGCGCTTATGCCAATACTTTTTAATCCCAAACATTTCATATGCGAGATCATAAATCTCTTGGTTCAGCTCTTTTTCTGATTTTCCTGCACGGATTAATTTTCTTAACTCAATAGCTTCAAACAATTGGGTGGCAAAGGTTTCGGCTTCTTTTAATTTGTCGATAGGGGCCATCATATTGCGGGTTGCTTCAGTTAATAGAATTGAGAGCGCAGTTAAGGGATGCGTGGATAAAACAAGAAATAAACAGCAGGTTTAATTGCTTTCTGCAATATTTTTGATGTTGGTCAAAATTTGATCCTGGATTTGACCCATCTTTTTCTTCATCATCAGTGAATTCATCAATTTTATAAGAAAATTCGCAGGGGTATAATACGACTCATTTGTAATCTTCGTTTGATTTTCATCTATGGCTTCAAGGTAAAAACAGAACCTGGAGTCGTGAATCATTTTTTTCATACCCATGGTGTCGTGTTCAATACTCCATACTGTGCTTTTTTGGGGGACCAATTCAACCAATTTCTCGGTCATACTTCCTGTTCGGCCATTGTTGTTCATTTCGCATGTTCTGGTGGCTCCTTCCAAATCCATTCTTCCGGAGGCACTCATCACTCCGGGATTAATTTTGGGCAACAGGGATATATCGGTTATAATCGACCACACCTTTTGTACCGGGGCGGCTATCATCTTTTCGTTTCTGGCTTGGAGAATGCTCATAATTACCTTTATTATAGATTGAAAATCAGAGGCGAATATAGATTTTTTTGTATTTCGTACAAACAAATGTTACAGCTTCTGCATGACCGCTTCTAATAAACAGGGGTCTTCTAGGGATGAAATTTTTCTTTCCTTTCCAATTTCGAAAGAATCAGGTTCATTCTTTTATCTAAAATGATCGGATTCTTTGCTGTTTGGAGCCGCCAAACGATAGCGAAAATATTGGTTTTATTCAGGGTGTTAAAGAACAATTCGGCCTCCTTGTTTTTAGCCAATTCAGCTAAAAAAAAGTCAGGCACGGTCATGGTTGACATGGAGTCATAGGCACGCTCCCAGCGCCCATCGTCTTTAGCCCGCTGCACTTCTGCCAAACCGGATGCGTGCAAGAGTCCCGCCCGGCTGAGCCGTTCTATGTGTTCAATATTGCGTTTCGACCAGAGGCTATCCTTGCGCCTTGGCGTAAATTTTTGAATA
This sequence comes from uncultured Chitinophaga sp., assembly GCA_964617955.1. Taxonomy (GTDB): domain Bacteria; phylum Bacteroidota; class Bacteroidia; order NS11-12g; family UBA9320; genus JABWCE01. The sequence continues at coordinate 147,540 of CAZTXB010000001.1, read as the reverse complement.
AAGGAAAGGGCATCATAAGATTTATTTTGACCATCGATCCATCCAAAACAAAGGGCAACGTCCAGCGCCTCCTCATACCTTAAAGATTCAACTCCGGATTTAAGCTTATACATGCGAAGCCAGATACCGGTGGTCGAATGGTAATTTTCTGACATCCAGGTTCTGAAGGATTCTTGTTCCTGGAAAAACAAAAGGGGCAACTCTATCATGGGCACTTCTTAAATTGAAATTCAAAAATAAGGATATCGCAAAAAATGTGAGCCCCATGTACCATTTACTTTAAATCTAAGTCATCAAAGTCAACAGATACTAGGGCAGTTTTAAAATGAATTCTTAACCCCCACTTCTATAAGTACTTTAAAAATTTTTCAAAAAAATAACGCAACTTTGCAAAGCATGAGATACAAACACATCGCTGCATTTTTCCTCGCTGTTTTATTAGCCGGTTTCGCTCATTCACAGGATGGCCCGTTGCGCCTGGCCAGACTTAAATACGCGGGTGGAGGAGATTGGTACGCCTCCAGAACAGCCTTGCCCAATTTAATTGCGTTTTGCAACAGAAATCTCGGCACTACTATTGACGGAAGGGAGAATACCATTGAGCCTTCGAGCAAGGAAATTTTTAATTATCCCTACGTGTGGATGACCGGACATGGAACCTTTTTACTCAACGACAACGAAGCCGACAATCTCCGACAGTATTTAATGGCGGGTGGGTTTTTGCATATCGACGACAATTATGGGCTCGATCCCCATGTGAGGCCACAATTAAAAAAAGTGTTTCCCGAACTCGATTTGGTTGAATTGCCTTTTAATCACCCCATATTTCATCAAAAATATGAGTTTACATCAGGCCTTCCCAAAATTCATGAGCATGACGGCAAAGCCCCTCAGGCCTTTGGGCTTTTGTATGAAGGCCGGTTGGTTTGCCTATACACCTATGAGTGCGATTTAGGCAATGGTTGGGAAGATTTTGGCATACATGGCGACAGCGAAGAGAAAAGACAGCAGGCCTTGAAAATGGGCGCCAATATATTGCAATACGTCTTTGCGAATTAAATGAACAACGAGAGGCGATTTTATTTTATTATTAATCCTATCTCTGGTGGTCGCTCTAAGGCCTCAGCAGTCGAGCATATATCGGAAGTGATGAACGAACATCAGATCCAATACGAATTTGGCTGGTGGGAAAAAGAGGTAAGGGTGAAGGATTTGGTAGAGGATGCCATCACAAAGGGTTACGATACCCTTGTGGCCGTTGGCGGCGACGGTACCATTAATCAGGTTGCTTCCGAAATAGTCAATACCGATTTGGTGCTGGGAGTCATTCCTTTTGGGTCGGGAAATGGATTTGCAAGACATTTAGGAATAAAAGGCACCGTTCAGGAACAAACCTTGCTATTGCTCAACAGTCACATACAAAATATTGACACCGGAACGTGTAACGGAAATTTTTTCATTAACATTTCAGGTGTAGGCTTCGATGCCCATGTAAGTCACCGGTTTTCAAAAACCGAAGGCAGGGGCATGGCCAATTATGCAAAGGTTTCACTTATTGAAGCCCGTACCTATCCTGAGGAGGTGTTTGAATTGTGTTTAGACGGAGAAACCATGACCGAAACCGCATTTTTAATCAGCATTGCCAATGGTTCGCAGTGGGGCAATGAGTTTAAAATAGCCCCGGATGCAAAACTCAACGATGGTTTACTGCAATGCTGTCTTCTCAAAAAACCACCATTGCTGGCTATTCCCGGTTTGATCAGGCGGTTCTTGACCGGCGATATCGCCGAGAGTAAATTTTACAAAGACATCCCATTTAAGCAGCTCACCATTAAACGAAAACATGAGGGGGCTGTGCATTTAGATGGCGAACCCATATGGCTTAAGGAAGAACTCGAGTTCAAGATTAACCCTTTGTCTCTGAGAGTCATCGTTTCTTAGCCGAAAAAAAGGTCCTAAAATTCCAAAGACTCTATGGTGTGTTTAATAATGGCGGACGCTTCCATTATTTCCTGTTTGTTAATGGTTAGGGGAGGAGAGAAGCGTACAATATGCTCATGCGTTTGCTTGGCGAGCAGCCCGTTTTCCATTAATGCCAAACACACATCCACAGCGGTTTTATTCGCCCCGAAAGGTTTAATAACCATGGCATTGAAGAGACCTCTGCCTCTGATGGTTTGAATGATTGGAGAATCTATTTTATTGAGTTGCTCTCTTAATATTTGTCCCATTTCGAACGAATTTTCGGCAAGTCTTTCATCTCGGATAACTTCCAGCGAAGCCATAGCCACTTTGCAAGCTAAGGGGTTACCTCCAAAGGTAGATCCATGCTGTCCGGGTTTGATGGTCATCATGATTTTATCATCGCACAAAACAGCAGAAACCGGAAGTACGCCGCCTCCTAATGCCTTCCCGAGTATCAATATATCGGGTCTTACCCTTTCGTAATGGCAAGCCAGCAGTTTTCCTGTTCTGCCCAAACCGGTTTGAACCTCATCGGCGATAAGTAAAACATTTTTCGATTTACACAGCTTTGAAACCTTATCTAAATATCCGGAATCCGGAATCACCACCCCGGCCTCGCCTTGGATGGGTTCAAGCATAAACCCTGCTACATTTGAATCTTCGAGTGCTTTTTCCAAAGCAGGGATATCATTGTACGGAATCACTTCAAACCCCGGCATAAAAGGCCCGAAATTTTGAAAACTGTTCGGATCTGTAGAGGTAGACACTGCGGCGAGGGTACGCCCCCAAAAGTTGCCTTCAACAAATAATATTTTTGCCTGATTGGCCGGTACGCCTTTTACTTCATAGGCCCATTTTCTGCACAATTTTAGAGCGGTTTCGCCCCCTTCAACACCTGTATTCATTGGTAACACTTTGTCGTAACCAAAATATTCTGTAATAAATTGCTCATATTCACCCAGAATGTGGTTGTGAAAAGCTCTTGAAGTCAGAGTTAATTTTTGGGCCTGATCGGTGAGCGCCTTAATAATTTTCGGATGACAATGGCCTTGGTTTACAGCACTGTAGGCGGCGAGAAAATCGAAATACTTTTTACCTTCGGTGTCCCAAACATAAATGCCCTCAGCTTTTTCAATTACCGCCGGAATAGGGTGGTAATTGTGTGCTCCAAATTTTTCTTCCAAATCTATGGCCCGGTGTATTTGTTTGGTCATCATGTGGCAAATTTAGTTGAAAGCAATTGAAAGATTATTGCCTAATTTTGTTAAATCACAGCTTTTAAATCCATACTACTGTTTGCTTGCATGCTTTTATGGCCTTGGTTATCAATAAGCCAAAACAGGAATGTCATTAAATCTTTTAATTTTAAAGTGTACTACTCAATTGGGGGAGAAGACTTGGCTACTGAACTGATAGAAGAGGCTGAAAACACTTTAGAGAGTATGGAAAATTTCTTAGGGACGCGGTTGACTGAACCCTTGGATGTTTTTCTATCAGAACAATACGTTCGCCAGGATGCTATTGTGGATGGCAAAAACGGTTATATCTTTCTCGACAACTCTTCCATTTATTTATGTTACCGCGGTAGCAAAAATGAACTCATTCTCAATTTCAAGGAAAAGCTTGCCACCATTTTAATCAACGGCATGCTCTATGGAAATACCCTCAGGGAGCGTTTAAAAAACAACCGTGAAATTAACGTGCCCGATTGGTATGTCTCCGGAATGGCTAAATACGTATCGGGAAACAAAAATACTTCCACTGCCTGGATGGCCGATTATTATGAAGGAAAACTAAAACTCAATCTAAATTTGTCGGAGCCAGCTGAATTGGCAAAGTTTGGCCATTCAGTTTTCAATTACATCAACGATTCATTTGGGGTCCATAAACTCAGACAATTGCTGTTTTACACCAAACTTTCAGGTAAGACTGACTATGCCTTTCAGTTCGTTCTGGGAAAGAGCTTGAATTGGGTCATTTCCGATTGGTTCAAATTGGAAAAAGCCAAATACTTATCGGAAATGGAAACCCGTTTGCCGGGTGATCCCGAGGCCATTTCAGGCTATCTGAAAAGTTCTGAAATACTGGATATGAAATTCAGTGACAACGATTTAAAAATTGATTTCTTATTAAGGTCGGATCACTCTATCGCCGTTTGGCAGTTCGATTTAAGCACCTCTGTTTCGAAGCAGATTGCAAAAGTCAAAACCGACAGCAAATCCGGAATTTGGCAATTTGCCGTTCTTGGCGAAAGCGTGTATTTGAGCTACAGCGATGGCTTGCAATCCATAGTGTACACGGTAACGCAGGGGCGTATATCCCATAAAATGACCCTGCCATTCACTTATATTTTATCGTTACAACCGCACCCTGAGTCCTATTTGGCTATTTTGGCCCAAAAGCACTATACGGTCGATATCCATCATTTAGTATTTGAAAATAAAACCTGGCAATCCACTGAACTAACCGGCAATAAGGTGGAAGAAACCGCCTTTTGTTTTGACAAGAACCACAACCTGGTTTATGCGATTTATGAGGACAATACCTACAAAATAAAAAAGTTAGGCGACCCTAAGGCGATCTATCAAAACCCGAAAGCATTTTATGATTTATGCCCTTATCAGGATCAGTTTTTATCGTTTATCCAAACCACAAGTGCAAGAAATATTGGAATGATTATTCATCCCGAGGATTCACTTCAAAACTATGAAGTGACCAATTATAAACGCTCTATTCTTCATTACGATTATAGCGTAAACACCAACAGTGTTTTGGAGGGCTTAAAGTATGGAAAATTGAATTATTTAGTAGTCTCTGAAGCATCAACTGAAAGAACGAAAAGTTCGGAAATTGTTAAGCAAAAAATAGAAACTGTGACCGAGGAAAAAGGGAAGGATTCCAGCGTAACTGCCTTTCAATCCTATTACTTTATAACCGGATTTGAATATCAAAATTTAAAACCGCGGCCAAGAGTTGAACCTGAGAAAAGAGCCCTTAATCAGAAACTCCCCGTAAAAATAAAAAAATACAGCGTGAATCGAATCGAATTTAAGTCGGGATTTATAAGGTTAGCTTATACCAATGGACAATTCAATTCGCCATTGTTCGCCTATTTTTTCCCTAAAGTGCAGGGTATTTATAACGGTTCAAATCTCATCGCCGGATGCGGACTTTCGGATATCTCTAAGAAATATCATATCACAGCGAATTTGCGACAGCCTTTGGTTGGAAAAGGAATGGATTTTGACTTCCAGTTTAGAATAAACACGCCGCATCAAACCTTTGGTGTGTTCTCTTTTAATTCGAATTACCAAAGAGAGTTGTACAATGAAAAGGAGCGATACAATTCAAGAGAGGTTTACCTCTTTTACAAGAAAACAGGAAATTCGAATTTTGTGTTGAATTCCCGCTTGGGTTACCGCACCGATTTCCAATGGCCGTTATCAGAAAGCATTGAAAATGTAAACCGCCCCCGTGTTTCTATCCATCAACCTTTTGCAGGTCAATCCCTTGTCATGCAAATCGTCAACAGAAGCGGCCTGAGGTACTCGCAAAAACTGTCGGGACGATTGGCTGTGAATGTGTATAAGCCCCTTGGCAGAAATGGAGTCATGTCCAATGCTTTTTTGAGCTTACATCATCAGCAATCTTTCTGGCGACTCTTTCACCTTGAAACAAAAATCGATGCCCAAAGCTCCCTGGGTAAACAAAAAACAGCTTTTTTATTAGGGGGTATTTCAAACTGGGTGCGACCAATTTTTGACGCAGCCACTGTGCATCAGACTAACCGGGTATTGATGTATTCTACAACGCCCGACTTTGCCGGATTGCCCTATAACTATAGAGCCGGAACATCTATAGCCATGGGGAGGGTGATTCTTTCCATGCCTGTAAACCCGATCGTTTCGCAACAAAATTTTAATCAAAATTTTTTAAAGTATCTGGTTCTCCGATCTTTTTTTAACGCTGGGTTAGCCTGGTTTGGCAACAATCCATTTAGCATCGAAAATCCGGATAATAAAGAAATCATAGAAACCGGAAGCATGACCATCACCAACTATATTGCTAAAAATCCATGGCTTTGGAGCTGGGGCCTTGGGATGAATTCAGTGTTGTTCGGATACGATGTAGGATTAGAGCATGCCATTGGATACAAGGAAGAAGGAAAACTCGGTCAGTATACCTATCTCACCGTTGGCAAAGCCTTTTAACTTTCAATAATTAAGGAACTAAGCTTCTTATATTTTAAGGGAGCAGCCCGGCAAGGAGTTTTCATTAAATTTATCAACCGACTGGGAATTGTTACAACAATTGATTATATATTTGTTTAAGGTTAATTTTTAATAGTTGAGTTATGGTTTACAAGCAATTTTATTCGGAGATGGGCAAGATGTTGTACGCGCTTGCCAATGTGGACAAAGAAGCCTCGCTTAAAGAGGTGAGAACCTTAAAAGAATTGGTTAGAAAAGAGCTTGTTCCCAAGGAGGCCTCCATCGATGCCTATGGCACTGACGCGGCCTTTTACACTGAATTCGAATTTGATGTACTGGCCGAAACCGGCATGCTTGAGCCGGAGGCTGCTTTTGAATCTTTTATGAATTATATAGAAGATCACCATACCGCCTTAAACCATTCCCTCATCGAAACCACAAGAAGAGTGGCCTCTAAATTGGCAGAAGTGTATCATCATCCCGGTAAAAAGGAAGCTAAAATGCTCAAAAGGCTCAACCAAAAACTGGATGCGCTTTTGTTGCAGAATAAAAAAGTGATATCCGTTTAAATCATTTGCCATTATTTGAATTTCTAAACAGGGCTTTGTAACATTTAGTACCTTTGCAGGCAAATGTCGAACAACCCAATCATTGAATGCGTTCCAAATTTCAGCGAAGGGCGCAATTTGGAAATTATTAAACAAATCACACAAGCCATTGAATCGGTTGAAGGGGTCACCTTGCTGGATGTAGATCCCGGTATGGCCACCAACCGCACGGTGGTAACCTTTGTCGGTCACCCTGAAAAAGTCATTGAAGCCGCTTACCTGGCCATTGTTAAAGCAGGTGAACTCATCGACATGAGAGGGCATAAAGGAGAACATCCTCGAATGGGCGCTACAGACGTGTGTCCTCTGATTCCCATCAGCGGCATCAGTATGGCTGAAACTGCAGAATATGCTGTGAAGTTGGCCGAAAAGGTTGGCCGGCTGACTGACATTCCGGTATACCTTTATGGAGAGGCTCAAAAGAATAAGGAACGAAGCGACTTGTCGGTTATCAGAACAGGGGAATACGAAGGTTTTTCTGACAAAATAAAGTTGAAAGAGTGGAAACCGGATTTCGGACCTCTCACATTTAATTTAAAAAAAGGCGCCACGGTGATTGGGGCCCGTGATTTTTTGATTGCCTACAACATCAATCTCAACACCAAAAGCACACGCATAGCAAATCGCATTGCCTTTGATGTGAGAGAGGCGGGAAGAATAATGCGCATTGGCAACCCCATTAGCGGCGAAATTGCGCTTGACGATAAAGGCGAACCCATCCGGATTCCGGGTAAGTGTAAAGAAGTTAAAGCCATCGGTTGGTACATTGAAGAATATGGCGTAGCGCAAATTTCAGCCAACCTCACCAATTATAACATTACCCCGGTGCACGTATTTTTCGACGAAGTGGTGGAAAGCGCTGCAGCACGCGGGGTCAGAGTTACAGGAAGCGAATTGGTTGGTTTGGTGCCATTGAACGCCATGCTTGAGGCCGGAAAACACTACTTGGCCAAACAAGAGCGATCGGTTGGTGTTTCAGATCAGGAGTTGATACAAATTGCCATCAAGTCTTTGGGATTGGATGAGCTAGGCCCTTTTGATCCTAAGTTGAAAATTATTGAATACAGAATGAAGTCTGATAGCAAACAACTCGTAGACCTTAGCTGTTCTGACTTTGCTGATATTACAGCGAGTGAGAGTACAGCTCCGGGTGGAGGTTCCATCGCGGCATACACCGGTGCCTTAGGGGCAGCTTTGGCAACCATGGTAGCCAATGTGAGCGCCAACAAAAAAGGATGGGAAGACAAATGGCAATACTTTAGTGACTGGGCCGAAAAAGGGCAAAAGCTCAAAGCCGAATTGCTGCATTTGGTGGATGAAGACACCAGGGCCTTTGCGGCCATCATGGATGCTTTTAAGTTGCCAAAATCTACTGAAACTGAAATCGCTTTGAGAAAGGAAGCCATTGAAAAAGCTTCAGTTTACGCCACGCAGGTTCCCCTAAGAACTATGCAGGTTGCCTATCCTATTCTTGAAATTGCCGGTGAAATGATTGTAAACGGGAATCAAAATACACTTTCCGATGGTGCTGCAGGTGTCTTGTGCAATAAAACAGCCGTACAGGCCGCCTACTACAATGTTATGATTAATGCCAAGGGTTTAGCAAACCAAGTCCTTGCAAAACAACTTTCGGAGGAGGCGAAGTTGATATTGCAAAAAAACCAAAAGGAAGCTGATAGATTGCTTGAGATAGTTGAGCAGGGCATTGGAAATTTGTAAACAACATTTTGAAAAAACGGTACAAAACTTCTACTTTGCAGCCTACTAAGGCATACCGCTCGAATGAAAACAAAATTAAAGACCCTTTTTTCAATGACATTACTAGGCCTTTTCGGGATTCTGCTTCTGTCAAATGCTTCGCCAAAAATGGAAAAAAGTCATGACAGGAAAAAAGGAATCCTCATATTCAATAACCATTGCTCAGGCTGCCACGGGGCAAAAGGCGAAGGAGCCTTTGGGCCAAATTTAACCGACAATTACTTTTTACACGGCACCCACATGCACAATGTCGTGCATATCGTTCGTCATGGCCATAAAAATGGGATGACGGCATTTGGCCATGCACTGAGCCACCGGCAGATTCACGATGTGGCTCACTATGTATTAAGCCTAAAAAACACAAACGTACCCGGAGGCAAAGCACCGCAGGGAAAAAAAAATTAATCCTCCCAGTTTACCTTTAGTACTCAAACAGTATTTAAGGCAGATGTGTGCGAGAAGTTATATCCATGTGATTTATAAGATATTCCAAGATTATCTAAATCCTACAGTGATTAATGCCGATGGATACAAATGTTTAGGACAAATTGAGGAACGAAAATTTGGACTATTACATTTGACCAATCGGTGTATAATACTTATTCCTGTTTACCTATTACTTTCAGGATGCGTTTCAAAATCAAAATATTTGATTTTAAAGTCAGATGTTGAAAAGAATCAACTCAGAATAGAAAAGTTGATTGAAAAGAAAAATTCTGCTTTGCTCTTACATCACATTTTATTGGATTCCCTAAAATCTGAATGATGAACCGAATGCTTATTTTCCTCACCCTTTCCCTTTGCCTTTCTTGCGTAAGTGTAAAAGAATACCGAAAACTCGAAATGGAATTAAGCGCTATAACCACTAGTAAAAGAGCGTTAAACAAAGAAATAAGAGCCCTTGAGCTTTCAAACAAACGCCTGATCGACTCCTTGCATGAAAAGCGCGAACGGGCAGCCCTTTTAAGCACAAAAATTGAAAAGCGCCTGGCCTCAAAAAAGATAAAAGTTCAACTCGATGTCGCCGACCTGAACACCCTGAGTTTAAGGGATCAGGATTTGGATTCGACTTATGAGCGCCATTTGAGAAATAACTGTAGTTATAGGGATACCAACTCAGCCAAAAAAATTGATTGGTTGAGTAAGGAAGAGAAGGAGCTTATTTACTGGTTAAACTATGCAAGGCTCAATCCACAAAAATTTTGCACTAAATACATCCTTCCCAGGTACAAAACGCGCCTCAACAATGTGTATGTAGCCACACTCATCGACTATATGCTAGCCATGAAGCCTGTTCCGGCCCTGATTCCCGATAAAAAACTTTATGAGTCGGCTACCTGCCATGCGGTTTCAATGGGCAAGGTCGGAAAAATTGGGCATGGAAGGCTCGACGGATGCAAATCGAGCTTTTCAGAAGAATGCTGTTCTTATGGACTTTCCAACCCAATCGACATCGTTATCCAGCTTCTTATTGACGAAGGCATTACATCGCTTGGCCATCGCTATATCTGCCTCGGAACCTATAGTAAAGTAGGGGTCTCTATTAGGCCACACCATTCGTATGGAACCAATGCCGTTCTGGATTTTGGATATCAAAACCATTGGTAGGCAACTTTTTGTCTCCTCCTGACGTTAACAAGGTAGATTATTCCATTAGTGTTACAGTTATTAAGCATATTGTTATGAAAGCGAAACACCTGTTTTTGATTTTATTTAGCCTCTGCGCAGTCAAGTTAAGCGCCTGTCCGGTATGGCTGGTTGGTAAAATGAAGATTGTAAATGAGCATGGGGAGCTTCTCAAGGCCACGGTTTGGCATTATTATGACAAAGATTCATTTGAGTTAAAGCCAGGCAATCGCTGGGCCATGGATGATGAAGAATCAAACGACGCTGAATATTTTGAATTTTGGGAAGGAGGCGGTTGGTATGATGATGGTGAGCAAAGTGGAAAAATAACCGATTACTACCGACTCCAAGTGCCCGGTTTCGCAGATTTGGTTATAAACTCAATTGATTTCAATAGCGAGGATGAAAAAATTCCAACTCTTGTAGTGGTTATGTACCCTAAAAAGTTTTTTAAAATTGACGACAAATTGAGTTTAATTGAGCAATATGTGGTCACGAAACCCTTAAACATAGCGGAGGATAGAGAGCTAAACCTGGCCGATTATTGGGAAAACATACAATTGCGTTCAGATGCTGTGATGGCAGGCGATAATGAATCCCTATTAACGGTGGAATCCTATCCTAATCCTGTAACCCATTATATACTTCTAAAAATCAATGCTGAAATCAAACAACCTTATACGCTGAAAATTTCTGACATCCAAGGACAACTCATAAAAGAAGTGGCTCTGACTGAAAAAAATAACCACTGCGAGTTGGAGGGCTTATCAAGAGGTGCTTACATCGCGATGGTATACAACCCTATGGGGGTGCCTGTATTTTCCCGCCGCTTTTTAAAACAATAGAGCGCTTAAGTTTTTAATTCGGGAGCTCCTATATTTGCCTAATGAATAAAAGCTTGATTTCTTTTTGCAGCCTGATATTTTTTCTTTTTCAGGCAAAGGCTCAAATATCATTTAAAGAGGGTGAACCTGCTTATGTCGCCCGTGATAACGACTATATTGAAAGAAGAAGTTCTAAATCCCATACCGGTAACTTTGATAAAAAATATTATCAGGCTTTTTTAGAGTATGAGACTTTAAAAAATAAAAATCTCCAAAAAAAAGGAGACTCATGGACTCCGGTGGGGCCCTTTGGCCTTGAAACACTGGCCGGTATAGGGCGAATCAATGCGGTTGAATTTGACCCCAGGGATACCGCATGTATTTACATTTGCGTAGCCCAGGGTGGCTTGTGGAAATCGACCAATTCAGGAGCGAGCTGGATATTTATCAATGGAAATTTGCCTGTGTTGAGGAGTTCTTCCCTGGCCATACACCCAAAAAACTCCGACACCATGTACGTTGCCTTGGGTGATTTTGCCTACTTGGGACATAATTTAAAAGCCAACGACAACAAAAGAAACACCCATTATGGTCTGGGGGTTTATAAAACAAATGACGGCGGTAAAAATTGGAAGCCAACCGGCTTGAGCTTTAACCAAACTGATTTTGAAGGATCGCTCCTGTGCAAGGTTTTTATTCACCCGGTGAATCACCGTAAACTGGTTGCCGTAGGGCAAAGTGGAAGCTATGTGAGTGACGACGCCGGCGATTCATGGCAAAAAACCGACACCTCCTTGTTCTGGGATTTGGAAAGAAGTCCTGAGAACCCCAATATCCTTCTTGCAACCACAGGTTATGTGTCAGTGTATAATTACGGGAAATCAGGCATTGTGAAATCTTATGATTTTGGGAAAACCTGGGTTAAGAGCAAAGTTCCCTTCAAGGAAACCGGCGAAGTTCAGCGTATTCAGTTAGCAGTAGCACCTTCTGACCCATCAAGGGTTTATGCTCTCGCTGCAGAGGCCATTAAGACACAAGGTATGAGTATGGGGTTTTATGGCTTGTATGTCTCTAACGATTCGGGAAAAACCTTTACCGTAAAGCTCAATAATGCCTATAAATATAATTTGCTTGGGTATTCCTTTAATATAAATTCAGGTGGTCAAGGCAATTACGATTTGGCCCTTCTGGTGGACAAAAAGAATAAAAATAAGATTCACCTCGGAGGTGTCAATGCCTGGACCAGTGTAGATGGTGGAAGCAATTTTTTGCCCTCCACGTATTGGGCTCTCAATTATTACAATCTGAGTTTACATGCCGATATTCACGAGTTTAAGCAGCATCCGGACGGCAGAATTTTTGCCTGCCACGATGGAGGGTTGTCGAGTACCAAAGCCATGATCGGTGACCATCCGGATTCTTTGCGAACGGGTGCAGTCATCAGCACTGTTTGGAACCATTACACCAAAAATTTAAACATCACCTCCTTTTACCGCCTGGCCATGGATCACGGGAATTCAAAATCAGTGGTTGCAGGGGCACAGGATAATTCAACTGTATTTCTGGGTGGCGGGTCATGGTCAAATTTATCAGGGGGGGATGGTATGGATTGCGAATTCGCAGATTCGAACTACATATATACCTCCTCACAATATGGAAACATCAGTAAATATTATTATGATGGCACCAAAGCCGAGTTTCTGAACAGCGTTCAAACTCCAAATAACGAGCCAGGCGAATGGACTACACCATTTATAGCCGACGGTGAAGCCATCTATGTAGCCTATGGCAATGTCTATAGAAACGAGGGTTTCGGGAGTTTTGAGAAACTCTCCAATTTTCAAAATTTGCCGGACTTAAATACCCCCGCCACTTCATCCGCCTTAATGGTTTCTCCCGATAAACCCGACACCATGTATGTAGCCAAAAGAGGTTATGGGTTGAAACAAATACCATCCCAAATATGGGGAACAAGCGACCATGGGGCGGAGTGGGAGGATATTTCGGGCGGTTTGCCCACCGACCAATACCCTTCCTATATCACGGCCAATTCGAAAAATATGAAAGAGGTATGGATTACTTTTTCAGGATGGGATGCCGGCAAAAAGGTGTATCACAGCAAAAATGGGGGCAAGACCTGGAGTAACATTACCTATAACCTGCCAAACCTACCTGTCAATTGTATAGCCTTCCAGAATGATAAAAATGAAAATGTATATGTGGGTACCGATCTTGGCGTCTACTACCTTGACAAGACGAAAAATGATTGGGTGCTCTATGCTCAGAATCTTCCCAATGTAATCGTTACTGAATTAAAAGTTCATCTTAAAGATTTCAAACTCATGGCATCGACCTTTGGAAGAGGAATATGGGAAGTTAAATTATTGGGAGAGCCGGATATGGTTAAGGTTTTTGACCTTAAATTAAAACCTTTTGAGTTTGTCGTTTCTCCAAATCCTGTTTCGGAGTTTCTTGAATTAAACCTGAGTGGTACCATGACACCATACCACATTAAAATTATTAACATCAGTGGACAATCCATCTACGAGCAAGACCTCAAACCTGAAAATCCCGATTCAAAGTTTTTGATAGATGCGTCTGATTGGTTGTCGGGTGAATATTTTATCATTCTAACCAATTCTTTGTATAGAAGGGCCGAAAAGTTTATCAAATTATAATAAGAGCGCATGCTTAATTGTAAGGCGAAAACCCGACCTTTGCACATGGTTTGAGAAATGGAATGGGCAAATGGAGTTCTTCAGCCCTTAATCCTAAAAACTCTGTATTAATATCTGCATAATTTAATGAATTGTATATCAGCCGAAGGGCTTGGCAAATCGTATAACGAAACCTGGCTTTTTAAAGATTTGAATTTCGGAGTTAATCAAGGAGAAAAGATTTCCTTGATTGGGAAAAACGGGGCGGGGAAAAGCACCTTGTTAAAGCTCCTTGCCAAATCAGAGCCCCCCGACAGAGGAGAGGTTGTGCACAACAACAGCATCAAAGTAGTTTACCTTCCACAGGAACCTGAAATTGACCCTGATCTCACGGTGTGGCAGGTTATTTTTGATGAGAGCAATCCCCTGGCAAAACTGGTGAGGGAATTTGAAATGGCGCAACTCGACCCTGATTTTGACCACCATAAAATGGCGGATATTATGGGTGAAATGGACAACCAAAAAGCCTGGGATTATGAGAGCGAGGTAAAAGAGACCCTAGCCAAACTAGGCATTACCAATCTCAACCAAAAGGCAGGCTTGTTGAGCGGAGGTCAAAAACGCCGCCTGGCCATTGCCGCTATGTTGTTGATGCAGCCTGACGTGTATATTTTAGATGAACCTACGAATCATCTCGATATTGAAGCCATAGAATGGTTGGAGAATTTGTTCAATGGCAAAAACATCACCTTGTTGCTTGTGAGCCACGACCGCTATTTTATCGATCGTATTTGCAACAGAATAGTCGAGTTGGAGCCAGTAGGCCTGATTTCATATAAGGGCAACTATGGTTATTACCTGGAAAAAAAGGCCGAACGGCTTCAGGTAGCTGCTATTGAGCAAGGAAAAGCCAAGCTTCTTATGCTCAAAGAACTTGAATGGATGCGTCGCCAACCTCAAGCCAGGGGAACCAAAAGCAAAGCTAGAATTGAAGCCTTCTACGACATAAAGGAAAAAGCCTCTGTGAAAGTTGACAACCGGAATCTGGAATTAAGCATAAGAGGCAGCAGACAGGGAAGCAAGATTCTTGAACTGCATCATATCGAGCACGCCTACAACGAACAAAAGCTCATAGCATCCTTCAGTCATGTTTTTAAAAACAAGGAGAAAATTGGAATTGTTGGCAAAAATGGGGCTGGAAAGAGCACCCTTATCAACATTGCTTGTGGCTTGTTAAAAGCTCAAAAAGGCTCTGTGGTGGTGGGGCAGACCACGGTTTTTGGTTATTTTTCACAAAACAGCGCTCCGCTCAACCCTGAAAACAGACTCATAGAAGAAGTACGGGAAATTGCTGACAATGTGTTGATGGGCAATGGCAAAACCATTACGGCTGTACAATTTTTGGAAAGATTTTTGTTTAGAAGAGAGCAGCACTACACCCCTGTAGGAAAATTGAGCGGTGGGGAGAAAAGAAGGCTCCAATTGTTAAAAATCCTGATGACCGCACCTAACTTTCTCATATTGGATGAACCAACCAATGATTTTGACATCGACACCTTAAATGTGCTTGAGGACTTTTTGGAATCCTTTGAGGGAAATGTGATTGTGGTGAGTCACGACAGGTATTTTTTGGATAAAGTTTGCGACCATATTTTTGCTTTTGAAGAGGGAGGGGTCATAAAAGACTTTACAGGGAATTATACCGATTACAGGCTGTCGAAACAGAGCAAACCGAGTGCTGCCAACCCTGCCGAAAAAAAAGAGCAGAACCCACCTAAAGCCAAAATACAGGAAAAAAAGAAAATTTCCTTTAAAGAGAAGCATGAAATGGAGGCTCTTGAAAAGTCGATTCAAAAGCTGGAATCGATGAAGGGCGAATTGACCTTGAAGCTCAATTCCGGACTATTGCCCTATGATGAACTGAGCGCCCTTTCTCTGGAAATAAAAAAAATAAGTGATGACTTAGAAGCCAAGGAATTGAGATGGCTGAGCCTAAGCGAGCTTCAGGATAATTAGCCTTGCCCTTGTAATTTTATAAGAACGGTGCTAATATTTCTTTTTATCTAGCCACATTTTTTTCTAGCTTTGCCCTTTATGAACAAATCGTTAGGCATAGGAAGCCGTCTGAAACATAAGCACTATGGTGAGGGAATTTTAGCAAGGATAACCCTCGAGTATTATACCATTGCATTTCACGGGCAGGGATTTAAAGAAATTCCGCACGATACAGGAGATCTTGAAATTATCGAAAGTATTGAACCGGAGAACAATCAGGTAACTTTCGATGAAGTTGAGGACGCTTTAATTCGCATTGTTAGGCGCTATATAGAACCTGAGCAAGTGGTAGAGTTAGGAAATAAGTGGAAGGGGGGGCTTATGATTCTCGAGCCGGCCGATACCAATCAATCTGTTAAAGAGGTTCCCATCGAAACTTTTTTTCATAAAATTGTGATGGTAAGAGACCGGCTGCGGGTGCTCGAACAAAACATCAACAGCCATAAGATGCTGAGCGATGAGGACAAAGTGAATTTACAGCAGTACATCACAAGAATTTACGGATCTTTAACCACCTTTAACGTTTTATTTAAAAACACCGATGATCATTTTAAAGGAGAAGGCGGGAAGGATTAAGCCCTGGTTTTTAAAAATTGTCAGCCATGAAAAATCTAAATGTTAAAACCCTATTCTTTGCCTATTGCCTGAGCTGTGTTTCATGCACTTATGTTTACTATCCCAATTATCCGGTGATTACTGAAGCCAAGGAACAGAAAATAGGGATTCAGGGCATTGTTAGTTTATCCAAGGCGCAACTGTCATCATGGTATGGCATTGACAGCAACTTTTTTGTGATTGCAACCGTTTCGGGCGCCTTAAGCTGGGTTGAGCAAAGGAGTACCGATTCCAACAACCATAAGCGATACAATTCGCTGGCCGCAACCGCAGGGATGGGCTATCAGAAAAAATTTGGAGAAAAGGGGCATTTTCAAATCATAGGAGGAGGGGGCATAGTGCAAAGCCATTTACTAACCACGGTTTTTAATCCAGATGGTTCGAATAATATTTTAAACCCGGTCGATGTTAGAACTCTCAGCACAAGATTTTATTTGCAGCCTTCAATAGGGAGTAGAGGCGAAAAGAGCGGAATATTTTTTATCCCAAGGCTGACCTTTGAAAATTTTGTTCAAATTCAGCCGACCGTTCAAAGGTTTAATGTCCCCATGCGAAAACAGAATTATGTGTTGCTCGATCCCTTCCTGATGGGAAAATTCAAATCGGATAACATCGATATTTGCATTTATGGCGGCGTTTCGTTTGTTCTTGCTTCTTCAAGTTTAAAAAGAAGTGACGATGATATTCTGGTGGCCCAACCTTTTACCCTGGGATTTGGGATTAGTCACAATTTTTAATGTTATTGGGAATAGTACTCCCATATTTCAGGCTCCTTTGTACTAATTTTGATTAATACCTGATGCGTAACCTTAAGGTCATCGGGCAGCTGAAAAACTTTTTCATTAAATTCTGCATCGTTAAATTGATAGGTAATCATCTTTTGTTGCGGGTGAACATTGGCATATATGACTTTGCCGAAATTGTGAAGATGCCAGTGTTTCTTTACAAGGATTAGGCAAAACATGAGTAAAATACCCCCAAAAAATAACCCCAGAAATCGCGAATAAGCTTGTCGGTCGTATCGTTTTTCAACACTTGTTATTGACTTGTGCCAGAAGTGCTTATAAAGTTCGTTCCATAAGACTAAGCTGGTAAAGAAAAACAACATCATTCCAAGGGTGATTTTAATTCCCTTCTGATACCAGTCTGAAACTACATAAAATATCCCTGTGATTTGCAGCAATACCAATAAAAGAACCCGCCATCCGAAAGCCAATTGTCGGAGTGAATTTTCATAGTGCGTAATGTTGACAACCTCCTGTAAATCATCTCTTTCCTTACGCATGGCCGCATAGCGTTTTTTCTTTTCGGCAAGCTCGTCAAAATCAGGTGCTATACTCTTGAAATCAAAAGGAAAACCCAACTTTAGCCTTTGATCATAAATAGATTTTTTAGAAACATCACCCAGGCATTCGTATGCTTCCAATACTTTTTTGAATTCGATGGCAGCTTGAGGGTCTTTATTGCGGTCGGGGTGTAGCTGCAAAGCCAACTTTCGAAAAGCACTTTTCACTTCCTGAACTTCAGCAAAGTCAGGTAAGTTTAGGAGCTTATAATAATTAATAAAACTCAATGGGTGCAGTATTCAAAACCGAATTCAAAAGGGTGGCTAAGTCTTTGACGCCATTTCCGAATCCATAAACTTATGCAGGCTTTTTGCGACGCTTAATCTTACCTGATTTCTAAAAAACGGGGTCCATCCCAAGAGCAAACCCTTGAAACCAAATGCTTGTCTGGCCCAATGATAAAAATTAAAATCATCACGATGGTTAACAATTTTACCCTCTTCAAATGTAAAGGTTGAGTGAACTTTGTTTTGCACCCATTTTCCGCTCCTGGGAAACACATAAGTGGCCGTCCATTTTGCGCTTCCTTCATGCTCTTCTGCTACAATATCATTAAACGCAATCGAAAGGGATTCACTTCCAAGACACAGCATTTTCCACATGGCTTTGGTTTGGGCAGCAGTTAAGTGCTGAAATACAGGGTCGTAAAATGAAAGCTTCTCACCATAGCAATCCTGCATGCCCACAAAGTCCTTTTTTTGAAAGGAAATATAAAATTTTTCAAGAAGCACCCTATTGTCCGGCATAACTAAATGTATAAGCCTTTTCTAGGGCACTGCTAAAGGTTTCAACCGATTGAGCACCTGAAACTGCAAATTGCCTGTTGAAAATAAAATAAGGAACACCGTTTATTCCAAGGTGCTTTGCCTCCTTTATATCCTGCTCAATCGCTTCGCTCCATTCATTGGATTGAAGGAGTTGCGACAAACCGAATTCCTCAAGCCCGCAGGTTTTCCCAATGCCCATTAATACTTCCTTATCGGCAACGTTTAGCCCCAGGGTAAAATGGGCATAAAAAAGGTGTTGCATCACAGCCTCCTGTTGGTTGTAAGCTTTTGCATGCTGTAATAAACGGTGGGCGTCGTTTGTATTGATAACTTTAGTTTGGTCAAAATTAAATACGATGTCAGTGTCTCTAGCCATTTCCTTCACCATTGCATTCATGCTTTCCGTATAGTCAGCGCTCCAACCTTTGGTTTGTGTGAGGTATTCAACGGTCGTCATGCTTTCATCAGCAGGAAGGTAGGGATTGAGCTGGAAACTTCTCCAAACTACAGTCACCGAGTCTTTATGTTGGAATTGATTCAATGCGGAATCCAATCGTTTCTTAGCAATATAGCAAAACGGGCACATGACATCGCTCCAAACGTCAATCGTCATTTTGATTTTGGCGCATTAGCCATGGTAACCAAATAGGCCAAAATGGAGTTCTCGATTTCAGGGGTAATCTCAGTTTTTCCGGCCTTTTTGTTGGCTCCGGCCACCATACCCGGAACGATGTTTCTCCAACCTTCTTCTGTTTGGGAGCTTACAGGTTTCAACAAATGGCAAGACTGGCAATAGGTCTTATAATGTTCCCTTCCGCTTTTTAAACTTTCGGCAGTGGCACCCGGAAATTTAATATTAGCCCGGCTTACATCCGAATCGGTAAAAAGAACTTTCTGACTACAGGCCATTAAAAAAATGAGCGCGACAAAGGTGTATTTAAGCATAGATTTTTTTTTTACAAACATAATAATTCTGCTCAGGTTAATGCAATCGACTTTGTTTAAATCAACTTAAGGACGCATTAAGTTCTTGCGATAACCGTTTGGTGAGCGTGTTAAACCTTGTTTAGAAGTGTAAGCCCATTATACTTTTTTTTTGAGCGGTCGGGTACTAAAAATAATTAAATTATCTTCGTATCCTCCGAATACTGAATGAAGAAAACAATTTCCTTCCTTTTATTCATGCTATTTTTACAATGTATCCGACCTGTTTTCTCACAGGTTACAGGTAAAATTACCTATTCCGATACATTTGTACAGGGGGTAACCTATTGTCCTTCTTCAAGCCAGTACAGCAATTGGGGTAGCTTCCGATCCAAACTGGACACGGCAAACTACAAAATCATGAGCATTACCATAAAAGGTACCTACGACAAGAGTGGTAGAACATGCTCAGATTCATTTATCGCCAGAAAACTGGTACAGCGTTTGAAGTATCCAACGGCCGGAACAGATTTAACCTTGAATTGCGGCACTTTTAAATGGGTTGTATCAGGCACCGGTACCTGCTACTCAGCAGGGAGTTGTTCTAATTCTACCGACAATGTCGGTTTAGGAGCCGATGGACAGGTGAACGCCTGTAATTGCATAAGCAATTCTTATCAGATACGCCCTATCATAGGCAACTCAAATTGGGGAGGGGTGAACAGCGCAAGTTGCCCGGGCCCAAGTCAAAGAATGACCGTGGAGGTTAATTATAGACTTTATCCACTGGATGCCGGCATTACCAGGATGGAAACTCCGGGTATATGTTCCAATCCCAATAAAATTGTGGCTGTAGTGGTCAATTCAGGTTCAAAAAATTTAGACAGCCTTAAGGTGAGTTGGTCCTTAAATGGGGTTTTTCAGTCACAGGTATCGCTACTCAAAACTCTAAACTCGTTTAGGGATACTTCTATCGTTGTAGCTACCGGCGTGAATTTTAATCCTTATACGCATTATGTGATAAAAGTTTGGACTTCTGCTCCAAATGGACAGAAAGACAATTACCTCAGCAACGACACCTTTACAAACAATTTCTTTTACACAGGCACGCCTTCAGCTCCACATGCCAAGGATACCGGAGTGTGTGGCACCGGATCCGTGGTGCTGAAAGCCTCGGCCAAACAATCCGGAGACTCTGTAGTTTGGTATGCTTCTAAAACCGGTTTTTCTCCCCTTGGAATCGGTCGTTATTATAAAACCACTCCGCTCTCACCGGGCTTGTATAAATTCTACATTGGTGCATCCGGACAGGTGTCGGGAGCTTATCTTCAAACAAGTTTTGGAGGGGGCAACCAACAAGCAGGATTCATGCTTGATTTAAAATCCTTGAAAAACAACCGTTTGGATAGTCTGGCAGTAAATCTTGGTGCAGCTGCGGGCACCAATGCAGATATAGAGGTGTATTACCGCGAAGGAGGTTATCAGGGCTATGAGAGCATGGCTTCGGCCTGGAGCAAATTAGGTACTTATAAAGTTGTGAGCAAAGGAGCGGGCAATCCTACCTTGGTGCCTGCAAAACTCAATTTGCCAGAAGGGAAATTGTATGGAATTTATATACAAACCACCAATGCCCCTTCTTTTTTTCTTCAGTACGGAAATTTGGCCTCCTCTGTGACTTCAGATGAAGCTTTGCAAATTACCACCGGCGTGGGGGTGGGGTTAAACTTTGGGAATCTATTTACCGGAAGAAATGGGAATGTCAGGTTTTATTATAAAACTTTGAATTGTCTTAGCTTAAGGGACTCCCTCTGGCTCAAGGTCGAAAAGAAACCCTATGGATCACTTCTGAAGAAAGGGTTGCCTTTTCAGTCGCCCGATATAAGCACCTTGGGGACTTTGGCATCTCCCGATCTTGTGGCTATAGGCCATGAGATCAATTATGAAATATTGCCACCTACCGGATTGAGTAATCAGGATTATGGAACAAAATGGAAAATCACTAAGATTGACATGTTCTCTGGAAAGGGAACAGCTTTTCCTTCAGAAGACAGTTCGATATACTGGCCCGGGGGAACATCCAATGGAAAAATAAAAATTAAGCCGGGTGCTGAAATTGAAGACAGCGTGGTCACAATCAACGTAACACTTAAAGACTTGACCAATAACCTGTGTGATTCAACCATTCAGCGCGTTTTTTTGGTGTTGCCCATCCCTTACACAAATTTTACAAGCCGCCATATTTGTTTTGGAACCAGTTCTGAGTTTAAAAATTTATCCCGAATTAACAGCGGATCTGTCAGCTTTAAATGGCATTTTGGCAATGGAGATTCAAGCGAAGTGGTTAGCCCCAATTATAAGTATCCCGCTTTTGGCATGTATACAGTGCGATTAATTGCCACAAGCAATTATGGTATTAAGAAGGATACCAGCATGCAGCTTCAAATTTTTGAAGTTCCGGATATTAAATACAGTGTTGTCAATGCCTGTGATGGAGACAGCCTTAAGTTTACCAATTTAACGACCATGAAAAATGGTACACCCTTTTTTACGTGGGATTTTGGCGACGGAAACTATAGCTCGAAATCAACAAAGAGCCATCTTTATTATTTGCCGGGCACTTATATCGTCACCCTTAACGCTTCCTCGAATGGATGCAACGCCTCACTGAGCAAAAAAGCCAATCAGTTTAACAGACCAAAAGCTCATTTTGAAATCTCAGGGGATTGCAACTACTCTCCGGTCCAATTCATCAATAAATCAACCATAGCACTCGGCGAAAACTTCGGCAGCACTTGGAAATTTGGAGATGGCAGTTTTAGCAATTTTCATAACCCGAGCCATGAATATGAAGGTAAGGACACCGTAACCGTTAAATATATTGCCACAAGTCAGTTTGGGTGCAGAGACTCCATGAGCAAAACCCTTTCCCTGAAACCCAATCCGGTGGCATCCTTTATTCATAATCCAACCTGTGAAAATAAACCGGTTTATTTTACCAATACGACCACAGAATTAGCAGGCTTGAACACCGAATACAGCTGGGACTTTGGCGACGGGATGGTTTCGAACGACAAAAGTCCTACCCACACCTATAAGCTCCTGGGACTAGGAACAATCATCCTAAAGGCTGCATCCGCCAATGGCTGTTCGACTCAATATAAGAAAGAAATTACCATCTTCCCGCAACCTGAGACCAATTTTCAGGTAAAAGATGAATGTGCAGGCGAGCCGGTAAAATT
This sequence comes from uncultured Chitinophaga sp., assembly GCA_964617955.1. Classification (GTDB taxonomy): domain Bacteria; phylum Bacteroidota; class Bacteroidia; order NS11-12g; family UBA9320; genus JABWCE01. Next base: position 124,945 of record CAZTXB010000001.1, on the reverse strand, counting down.
TAACAATACCAGCACCGGTTCAGGGCTGACACAATTTACCTGGCACTTTGGAGATGGAGACAGCAGTCAGGCAAGCTCTCCTGTTAAAAAGTATAAAACGGTTTTGTCATCTACTTACAACGTGACGCTGATGGGCAGAAATTTAGGTGGGTGTGCCGACACCATCACCAAGCCGGTTAATATTTTGGAGGTGCCTCTGTGTCAGTACACTTATAAATCGGCTCAAACAGGAGGTTATGAATATATTTTCTCACCGCAATTTTTAAATTATTCCGTGTACCAGTGGTTTTTCGATGGGGGAGCCAATTACAATGTAAAGGAGCCAAAACACACCTTTGCTAAGGATGGCAAGTACCGCATTACGGTATTTATGAAGAATTCTGAAGGATGCAACTGTGTGGATTCATCCGGTTTTATTACCATTAATCATCTTAACGTAAAGGCCATTACCCAGGACCAAGTTCTTTTAACCTCCCCTAATCCGAGTTCAGGGTCATTCCAAATAAGCTTAACAAACCAAGAGGCTGGCATCAAATTGATATCCATCGTTGATGCCAGGGGAATACCGGTGGCGGACTTCAACGGCCTGTACAGCAAAACGCAGTTTGTGAATTTAGGTCATCCGGCAACCGGAGTTTACATTCTAAAGGTACAGACCATGGATGGATACTGGTATTTTAAGCCTCTGATTATTCAAAATTGAGTCAATTCAATAACAAAATACGCCAATTCAGAACATTATCGTTTGATAAACGTTTAGTACGAGTAAATTTGAATCACTTTCTCCTAAACTCTAATGCCTAGAGATTTTTATTAGAGAGAATAAAATTTGTCGAAATGTAAACAGAAAAGAATCGGATGCTCATTCGTTTCTTTTTTTTTATACGACACTTCTAAAATCATACCGATTGGACAAATGTAAGAGTCCAAATTTACATTACGCCATTTGATTTAAACATGTGTGTCCAGTGGCATTAAGCACTGTGATATTACATAATCTTGGTATACTCTGTAGATCAGATAGGTGTATGGTGTATAAACCTTCAAACTTTTTATCGAATAAATTGTTTAATCTTGAAATCAAAAATTATTAATTACATGAGAAAAAATTTATCCGTTTTAACAGGGCTTATTTTATTAACAGTAGGTCATTCCAATGCTCAGCTTGTTTTGCCCCAAGCCAGCCCTAAGGCATCCGTGATGCAAACAGTGGGTCTCACCGAAATTACCATCGATTACAGCAGTCCCGGAGTGAAGGGACGTAAAATTTGGGGAGAGGTGGTTCCCTACGACCAGGTTTGGAGAGCAGGAGCCAATTCAGCCACCAAAATTACTTTTTCTAAAGACGTGAGCATTGAAGGGGTCAATGTACCAAAAGGCTCCTACAGCCTTTTAATAACTCCCGGCAAAACCGAATGGTATATCCATATCAACAAAGATGCTGCGGTTGCTGCATCCGATCACAAGGCCGATCTGGATATAGTTAAGATTAAAACCGCACCTGTTTCTCAAATTTTTGCAACTTCCATAAGCGCGGTGGATGGTTCCGTTGCCACTGGTGCCAATTCAAGTTTTTGCGAACGTCTGGTTTACAATTTTTCTGACTTCAATAACGAGTCGACAACCGTGAATATGCAATGGGAAAATATTAAGCTCAGCTTTAACATAAAAGTAGATACCGACAAGCAAGCTGCTGAAAATATCGAAAAAGCTACCACCGGTATTTGGTCAATTTTTAACAATTCTGCGAGATACTATTTCGACAAAAAGGATTACGATAAGGCAATAAACTATGTTAATCAGTCCATAGCCGCCACTGACCATTGGTTCAACAATTGGGTTAAGGCCCAAATTTTATCAGCGCAGGGCAAAAATGAAGAAGCCTATGTATGTGCTGCCAAAGCCAAAGAAATGGGAGACAAGAACCCGAAGGGATTTTTCTTTAAGGATGAAGTAGAAAAAGCATTGGTAGATTGGGCCGCTTACGCGCCTAAACCAAAGAAAAAAGGAAAATAATAAAAGCTACATTAACAAAAGAAAACGCTGGAATTAAGGTTTCAGCGTTTTTTTTATGCGGTAAACTTTAAAACACATTTCAAATAGGAATGCAATGAGGACCACTCCGAGGCATCCTATCACATTGAGCCAGAGAAAAGAAATAATATCCATGGTAAATATTCCAATGACCAAAGCCTCCACGACAATGGCTGCATAAAAGGTCGAGCCGGCCCCCAACTTTTTAAAGTAGAAAGCCACCAAAAATATTCCCAGAATGGTGCCGTAAAACAAAGAACCGAGAATATTTACAGCCTCAATAAGGCTGCCTAATTTTCCCGCGAACATGGCCACCGCAATGGCAAAAATACCCCAAGCCAGGGTTATCCATTTAGAGACCACAAAATAATGGTTTTCAGTTTTTTCAATTTTAGCAAACCGCTGGTAGATGTCAATAATCGAACTTGAGGCCAGCGCGTTAAGCGCAGCAGCGATGCTACCCCAGGCCGACAAGAAAATGACGGCCAGAAGCAAGCCTACCAATCCAACGGGTAAATGATGGATGACAAAAAATAAAAAAATATAATTGGTATCGTTCACATCGGCCAGTTTATCGGCCTTTAAAATAATGCCTTTGGCCTGATTGCGCAGCAATTCCGATTGCAGCTGAAGTTGATTTAATTCTCCTGCCAGCTCATTTTCCTCGTTTCGGTTTTGCTTATCGATTGCCACAGCGAGGCTCTGAACCTTTTGCTGTTTTTCAAGGCTCAGATTGTCGAACGAATGTTGCACCGCCAGAAAAGAATCCCTGTAAGGCGAGGCCAAGGTTTTTTCAATGAGTTTCTGATTAAAGTTTATGGGAGCTGAGTAATTGATATAAAAGACAAATACGAAAACCCCGATTAATAAAATAAAAAATTGCATGGGCACTTTCACTAAACCATTCATCAACAATCCAATTCGACTTTCTTTGATGGTGGAGGCGGTCAGGTAACGGCCAACCTGACTTTGGTCGGTGCCAAAATAGGAGAGTGCCAGAAAGAAACCCCCAATCAGCCCACTCCAAATATTGTATTTTTCTTTCCACCAGGACTGGTTTTGTGGCTCGAGCGTGGTATCCAACACATTCATTTTTCCCATGTGGGCCCCAATTTTAATGGCCTGTTTAAATCCTATGAGATCGGGCAACAAATGGATGACCGTATAGCCGGCCAAAAACATGCCTAAAAAAACAATGAACAGTTGCTGCATTTGGGTATAAGCCACTGCTTTTGCACCTCCGCTCACGGTGTAAATAATTAAAAGTCCACCCATGGCAATATTGGTCAGGTAAATGTTCCAACCCAAAAGGGTAGAAAGAATAATAGAGGGCGCATAGATGCTAATACCTGTAGAGAGTCCTCGAGAAATGAGGAAAAGGACTGAGGCGAACACGCGTGTTTTTACGTCGAATCTTTGCTCTAAATATTCATAGGCCGTATACACCTTAAGTTTATGGTAAATGGGTACAAAGGTGATGCACAACACAATCATAGCAAGAGGCAAACCAAAGTAATATTGTACGAAACGCATCCCATCGGTATAAGCCTGTCCGGGAGCCGATAGAAAAGTAATCGCGCTGGCCTGCGTTCCCATGATGGAGAGCAAAATCAGAAACCATGGCATAGAATTGTTGCTTTTAAAATAGGAGTGTAGGTTCCTTTGGCCTTTACCCTTGTAAAGTCCAAAGAGCAAAACACCGAGCAAGGTGACGCCAAGAACTATCCAATCAATGCTGTTTAACAATTCAACGTGTTTAAAAGTAAACTCTAAATTCTCAATTCATTTCAATCATATTTACCATCAGCCTGAATGCACCTGATACGCCGGCGGGCAACTGCCTGAAAAAAACCAATCCGGTGTACATAAAATTTCCCTTGCCGTGCTTGCAAACAATTAAGCTTCCTTTCTGGCCTTTTTCACCTTTGTCGCTCAAGCTAATGGGACATTGATAAGCCGAATCCATTTCACCCGCAAAATAAATGCCCCGCTCTTGTACCCATCCATCAAAATCCATGGCTCTAATTTTATTCGGAGAGTTTAATACCTGATGATCCGGCATTTCAAAAGTAATTTCGGCATGCTCATCTGTAACTCTGTCTCTGGTTATCTTAAAGGGTTTAGGACCAATATCGGCTCTCAAAGGGCCTGAAAAACTATTCGTATTGTATTGAACAATAAGGTTGCCTCCCTGTGCCACATAGTCCATGAGTTTCTGTTTGGCAAGAAATAAGTTCTCGTTGGTATTATATGCTCTCACTCCTGTAATAATGGCTTCATAGGCCCCTAAAGGGTCGTTGGCAAGCATGGCATCTGTAATGGTAACCACTTCATAACCCAATTGAGTTAGACAGTTTTGCACCTCATCGCCTGCTCCGGGAATATAGCCGATGCGTTTTTTTGATCTGACCACGTCAAGGCGAATGGCCTTGGTTTCTGCTTCAGGGAACCAGGTTTGAACCGCAATATGATCGTACTTGATTTCATGCATAGCTTTGGAGTAAATTGAGCCATTCACTTCAGCGGTGGCTTTGACAAATACCTCGCTTATGGCATGAGGAGGGGTAACCAAAAAGGAATAGGTTTTCTCGTCGCCTTTTTTTAGAAAATTAAACTGAAAATCAGGGGGCTGAATGAGCCATCCCTGAGGCAGCTTCAGTCTTAGTATCCCTTGGAGACTGTCCTTTTCGGCTTGTACAAGCACTTTAATTTCCTTGCTTTGGGCGTCTGGAAAGACATAGACACCGTTTTGGATTTTTAAAATCACCGGTGGGGTAATCACAAGGGGACGGTAAAGTTCTCCTTTTTCGGGATCGACCCATCGGTATTGTATGGGATAGCTCTGTCCAATAGCCCATTCAGTTTGTTTCGTTTTAGCACCCCTTGTCAAATTTTTCAATTTAAAGTTGATATAAACCGAAGAATTTTCCATGGGGTTGGCGTTTATGATGTATTCCTTAGCTACTTTAAACCTCCCATTGGGGGGTTCGTGCAACCAGTAGGGCTGACTGGTGACCTGGGTACTTCTTACAAATCTTAAATCGGAGTAGAAATTAAACACGAAAGGTTGATTGGGTTGTAAAACAATCTGTTTTGCCGAGTCGATGGATTTCTGTCTATCGGCCAGGGCACCGGAAATAAAGATGTCTTCGATCTCAATTTGGAACGAGGATCGGTTGACTATGGTTAGAGTTAATTTATTTCGACCGCCGATATTGATTTGGGGGCTACTGCTCACCAAATCTACTGCGACACCCAATACAGCGAGCATAACATTGTTGAGAAGTGTTTCCTTGAATCTCTTGTAGGAGCTATTTTCAAGTTTCGAAAGACTTTGTTTTATTTTGAGCAAATCCGGCAGGATTTTTTCTGGGTTTTGGACTTCGAAGTTTCTAACAGCCTTCTCACATAAAATTCCGATGGCTTCTCCGCCTGGAAAGGATTTCCAAGTGAAATCCATTCCTTCAAACATTTCTTTCAAACCAAAGGTATCGCCTTTTAAAGGTTTAAAGTATTCGAAGTACGCACCCCTTTGCTTGGCACTGCCAAAGCCCTGACTCTTATGCATGCTGCGACTTTCAGCGGCTATTTCTCCATAGCTCTTTCCCAGCAGGGAATTGTAAACACCTACATCCAATTTTAAAAATTTACTCATATCGGCCTTGGGATCGCGGAATCGCGCTGTCGAGTTTTGAAACATGCGTTTTGTCTTCCAAACGCTTACATCCTTCAACTGTTCCGAAAATCTCGATGGGTCAGCGGCGGCATCAAAAGCCTCTTCAGCCAATAGCGCCGAAGCTGTATGATGGCCATGGCCCCCGCTTCCGTCAGTAGCAAAACGCGTGATAATAATATCGGGCTTAAAATGGCGGATGATCCATACCATATCCGCGAGAATCGAGTCATGGTTCCATTTATCAAAGGTTTCATCCGGTGTTTTGCTGAAACCGAAGTCGTAAGCTCTGGTAAAAAACTGTTCGGCCCCATCAATTCGCCTGGCTGCGTAGAGCTCTTGCGTTCGAATCAATCCAAGCTCAACCCCCTGTTCGGGCCCAATAAGATTCTGACCTCCATCGCCTCTGGTGAGGGAAAGGTAAGCGGTCCTTAAACATTTTTTATTAGCCAGATACGAGAGGAGACGGGTATTTTCATCATCGGGGTGTGCGGCTATGTATAAAACCGAACCTACGGTATTGAGCTTTTTTAGCTGTAAAAGAATTTCGGATGAGGAATAAGATTTTGGAGGCTGTGCCTTCAAAGAAACAAAAGGTATGCTTAGTATGAGAACAAATTTCTTAAACATTGCTTAAAATAAACGGTGTGGCGAAATTCGTTTTTTTAAGCCTTTAATTTTTTAAAATGATGAGTTATTTTTAAGGTATAAGGATTACACACCTCACAGACATAATCACTAAAACATAAAGAATGAGGGTATGTAAGGCTACTATTTAATGAACTTATGAGTCCATGTAATACCCCAGTAACCATAGCCATCGAAGTCGCTGCTTGACGATCGGCGTCCGGTTTGGTTATTAGGATTTGACAATTGAACCGCTGTTTCGCCTAAAGTAGGGTTGGCCAACATCAGTTTCGAGGAATCGGGGTAGTATCCCGTACTTACATCGTCGAGGTAGTCCGTAAATATTTTATTGTAGGTATAAGAGAGCGAAAAAATATTGTTTTGCCCCCAGTGTCGTTTAACGCAAAATCCTACAGGTATACCAAATGCCCATTTGGCATAGGTCCCACTGGCCGACTCCAGGGTTTGTCCCTCGGTTCCAACAGGTCTGAGCTTATAACGTTTGCCATCTACTTCGGCTGTAGGGGTAAAGTTAAACACATTAACCCCTGCAAATAGCGATGGAACAAAAGATTTTATGGATCTGTAACCGATGAGATCAAGTTCTATGGTCGAGCCCACATCAAAAATATAGGTTCTGAACGACAGACCCCGCTCATACCCGGTGCCTCTTTGTTTGCCTAAAACCGTTTGTTTGTTGTCGGTACCCGCAATAACCATGTAGTTGGCTAAAAAATTAATCTGCAAATTGTCGCTAAAATGGTAGCGTGCGCGCAAACCAATGGCGGGCCTTGCATTGCTCAACGACAACCCGATGGTAGTCGTTACCAGATCGCCCCAATAGAGGGCATTGCCCGCAAAAACACCGGCTTCCCAGAAGCGGTTGGTTTTTAACACCTTAATAATAGTATCCGTATTGTCAATGGTAGAGTCAAATTTGCTGTAATTGAGCACCAGTTCCTTTATTTTTTCTTCAGTCGGTTTTTCTTTTTTGTCGTTTTCGGTAGGGGCCAATTTGCTCTCCTTCACGTGAAGGTCTTTCCTGGCAATTTTTCTTAAAAAATTGGTAATCACCAACTCGAGTTCATTGTTTTTTAAGAATTGCTTTTTGCCGACATAGAGGGCGGGTACGTCCATGCCGTTTTCGTCAAAAAAGCCGTCGATGTAAAGGTATCCGTTTTTTTCTTTCGAAAGCAAAGCATCGTTGAGATTAATCTTTACGCTTTTGTTGCCGTCGCTCCATTTTAAATTATGCTTTATCTCCTTGTTGAATAAGGTGTCGTCTTTTAAAAAATAATATTTTACGAGGTAATTTTCGGCAGGATACACCGGACGGTTAAAGAAAAGCTCAACGTGATTAATGCTGTTCTTTTGTGTTTGAAAATAGATGAGTTCGCTGAGTTCATCACCGTTCAGTCCTACCTTGTAAAAATGACCGTTTAGCTCTGAAGAAGGCTTTACTTCGGTTTGGTCATAGTAGAGCAAGGGGGCCATAAAATTAGCAGATACAAAGTCAAAGGTTTTTTCGATTTCCTTGTTCTTAGGATCCCCGAAATAATTGTTCGATACATTGAGTTTATCTGCCGTACCCACTACACAAATGTTGGTATAATCTACCGCGAGGGTATCGTTTAAAAAAAGGTTAGAATAATTATCGAATACTGAGTTGTTTTTAAATAGGGGGGGCTGCTTGCTTAGGCTGGTATTATAGGTAAAAAACAGTGGAGAGGTGAACATCCCGTTTCGGTCGTGACCAATATACTCGTTACGGGTAATAACATTTCCTATGATTTTTGAGCTGACATAATCAGATGATATATTAGAGATTAATATCGAGCCGGAATTGTTTGAGAAGGTATTGTAGGCTAAATTAATACTTACCGGATATTCTACCAGCACATTGTCGATGTCATTGATTTCAATGCCGGCCCCGTAAATTTCTGAAAATTTAAATACCGAATTTTTAATGGTGAGGTCTTTTCGAAGCCAATTTTTTTCAGCGTGAAACGGTTTGGATAAGTATTTAAACCTGCAGTAATCCACGAACAGATCTGATTTGTCTTCTCCGTGAATTACAATGCCCTTGCCCGGATTATCGGGGTCGAGACTGACCAGGTTGACCAGTTTATTCGCTTTGCCGCTTATTTCCAAGGCCCCTTCAACCACAATTTCGGCTCCCTTGCCAAACAATATGTTCACCCCGGGCATGAGGGTGAGTTTGTTACCCTTGCGAACAATGCATTTGCCATTAAGTTGGTATGTACCCTCTTCGAAAACCATATTCGTATTGATCTGCTCCGGCAAATCCTTCAGTTCAGATTGTCCGCTAACAGCTCCTGATATGACAAACAAAAGCGTATATATCAAGTACTTTCCTAGCCTTTTCATTTGATTTTAATGGATAATGGGGCAATCATTTTTTCTGTACCAATGGAAGATTTTGTTTTGATATTAGAAAAAATAAACACATCTCCAGATTTGGCACCGCTGATTAAACCCGCTATGGTATTGTTAAATGAGGAACCTATATTTTTGATAGGCTTGCTCACCGAAGTTTGGTTGTTGTAAATTTTCATAAAATCAAACTCAGCAACGTATACTTCCTCATTAATCAGATATTCGTCGGTTTTGAGACTCATTTTTCTCAAATCGCTCAGTTCATTTTCAGGAATTTCAGAACCATTAAAGTAAGAATTAATAAAAGGAATGGGAGGCAGCAGCTCTCTTACAATGAATTCCTGCTCCGCTATTTTCACCTTGCCATAGGAGAGGTTTGCAAACACCTCTGCCTTTACAAGACCTTTGCGTTTAACCCTGGCATAAAATACTTCTCCCTTTTTTAATATAACGCCATCACTGATGGTTGCAGTGAGGTTATCGCCGGCTCCGTATTCGGTAATCATGATTTTGAGTGGATTGTCAATACCAATAAATAAGTTGGGGAGCTTGGTGTTTTGAATAATGGGTTCAATGTCTATGACCCTGATGTCCTTTGTGATTTTCTTAATGCCATTGTCGAATGAAAACTTATAAGACCCTCTTTTGGATGGGATATAAACAAATTGATCCGGTTTGGTAAAAATGATGCTTCGGTTTTCTGATTTTGAATTGACCGTCACATTCACCATCTGTTTGCTTTTGCTGTCGAAAGAAATGTTAAATTTGATAGGTTTTCCCAGCGGGTGAACACTATCGGTAAGGCTCTCTACAAACATCGGTTGAATCTCGGGCTTCTCTTCAGTCTTTGACAAGGTATCCTGAGGTTTTTTCTGAAGATCAAATTCTTTTTGAATAAGGTCATAAAATTCCTTTACATCATAACCGGGTACGTTGGTTTCAACCTGAGAACTGCTGATAATCTTTATCATATCCTCCGAAACAATGTTGTTGTTTTCTTTAATAACCTGCTTGATAATTTTCTGCAAGGTGTATATTTTTATCCTTTCCACCCTGCTGGCGAAATGCGACAGGTTGAGCACGGAAACATTCAAGGGCGATTTGCTAAAGAAAAATTTGTTAATAGACATGTAGTTTCCGTTCGAATTTTGTTGAAAATCCTTTAACGGTAAAAGCTCATCGAGGTAACCCAATTCGCTGTTGGATATAAAATCTGAAATTTTAACCTTGAATTCGCGTAACAATTTAAAAAGGGTGTCCGATTTTTTCTGATAAATCATCAGGTTGTTCGACACTACCTCATTCTTGCCTTTGTTGTAATAGCCATATTCATTTGTCCCATCAATTTTTATAAGTTCATTTTTTATTCTCTCGATGGCATTTAATGGAACCTGTGTAATTTCTTCGATTTTAATAAACTTTTGACGCGTATCTTCAAACACCGCTTCATCGTTTTTTAGTATGGTAAGGAAATAGAGATTGTTGGTTGTGCTTAGCTTTTCAATTTCAGAGGTAAGTTTTTCAAGACTCTGATTGCTGTGAAATGTAGAATCTACAAAATCCGAAGGGATTAAAAGAAATATAAAGGCAAGAAATATCAAATAGAGTAAATTGATAATCTTTTGACGAAGCGCTTTGGCGTTACTTACCTGCATTGCTATTAGCTTTTTACCTTGAATTGTTCAAAATCTTTTAAGTGATCGTTGGCAGAAGCCAGTTTATCTCTTAAGCTATTCAATTCAACTTGATATTTGTTGGTGCTTTCCGAAACAATATCAAAATTCTTATCAATTTTTTCAATGGATTCACTGAGCTTTTTAGTCGCTGAATTGAGATTGACAACCGAAGAATGCAGAACAACCAAGGTTTCCATTATTTTAGAAATTTGTTGCTCTTGGGTGCCTTCCAGCGTTCTGAGATCCGGTTCAAAAGCGTCGTCGTCTTTTTTGAGTTGTGGAAACACACGGTCCCATTCGTAATCCTTCTTAAAATACTTCCAATCGAAGGCCGAGATCACAAATATTATCGCTTCAGTGCATAATCCTATAACGAAGAGTACATCGCCGTAATTCCAGCCGAGAAATTTAAACATGGCAGCTATGAGAATAATGGCAGCGCCGACTCCGTAGAAGAAGTTATTGTAGTCAAATTTTCTTTCAACAAAAGCTTTCATCGCAAGTTGTTTTTTCTAAATGGGTTTTTAGTGGTTTTAAGTAGCTTTTTTACCTCATCTTACAGCTTTAGTAAAAGGAGGACACAAATATAGTTTTAAAAATTGAAAAAGCAATACCTTTTTGAAATTAAATTCCAAAAAAGAATATAATTCCCAAAATGAGACAATGCAAATATTTACCATAGAGCTGTTTTTCAATGAAATAGTGAACAAATTGCCTGGTCTGGAAAATAAATAAAATTGAGTTACAAGTCGAAAACAAGCGTTAAAACACTGTCTTAACTTGGAACCTTCTTTTGAAATTTTATTCCATAACTTACTATTTGTAAAGTGATCCTTAATTAGGAATATCTCCAGTGGTGTTTGGTAAATCAAAACCGATCCATGCACTGAACCAACAATAGCTGAGCAAACCTGAAGGCCTTGAAGACTTTGGGCAAAAAACTGAACATAAGAAGGGGCGGTGTGAAAGTGGGTCTCATCCCTCTTAGTAAGATTAGCAGTATGTGGAAGCGTCAGCTTAAAAATTTTCACGTGCTAGGGAGGTTTAGTTATAATGCTTGTTTTATCTGATCACAAACTTCTTTCGATGATTGAGGCCCAGCTCTAAAAAATACAAACCCGGCTGAAGATCCTCTACTATAATTTGATAATGTCGACCTTTTTCAATTTCTACCAAAGCTTTTGTACCCAAAAACTTTCCATCGCTACTGTAAATTGCTGCTTCTGTGCCCGATGCTTGATATGTCTCGCAAGTTACGGTGATCACAGAATGTGCCGGATTAGGGTAAACTTTCACGATATCTGCAAGCAAAGGTTCCTTGTTTTGGGAAAGCACGATGATGTTGGAATAGGAGGATTGACCATTAAAATCGGTTTGTTTTAAGCGATAGTAATTTGAACCCATGGCCACATTTGAATCAATGGCAATATAATGTATGATTTGAGCACTGTTTCCCACGCCTTTAACCACCGCCATTGTGAAGAAGTTCAAATCGTCGTAGCTCTTTTCGACAGTAAAATAATCGTTGTTAAGTTCTGAAGCCGTAGCCCAATGTATAACTGCTTCCTCGCTTACTTTTTCTACTTTGAATTTTAAAAGTTTAACCGGCAGTGGCCCGCCACCGCCATTCATTCCAAAAGGTGAGAAAGTTGAGGTGTAATCGCTGTAAGTAAACGTATAGGGATTGGATCCTGAGGCCGCAGCCAGGCTGCCGAGTTTTTCCCAGGCAGAGCCATTGTGATGAGCCATCTGACAGCTTGATCGGGCAAAGGAAGAACCTTCATCCCCGGCATTCCATTGAAACGTCAAATTGACATTCGACCCTCCGCTTGTTGTTTCAGTAATAAACCACATGGCCTTCACCACAAGGGAGGTATAAGCCGTCCCGTTCCTGGTCCCATCATTGGTGACCTTATCTACTGCAATTACCGAAAAATCGTCGGTGGTGTGACCTGAGTTAAAGCTTATAAGCAGTGGTACATAGCCCGAAGAAGTATTGGTATGTCCTACAGGAAAATTTTTGCTGCTCGATGCCGCGCAGGAGTTATACTTTAGGAACCCTGTTCCTACTGTATATACAAAGGAAGATGCACTTCCTCCGGAAATAGAACTGCCAGAGGCCATAACCAGGTTATAGCTTCCAAGTGTTAAATTCCCATTGCTTAAAGTAAACAGGATATTAATGGTTTCGGAGGCTGTCAAACTCACCCCGGCGCTGTTGTTAATAGTTAAACCAGCAATGGTAGTAGGTAACCCTGTGCCTGTAATCTGTGCCCCGGAAATCCCACTGTAAACATAATAAGAGCCTGAATTAAAGGTTCTGGAGGTGGTTTGAATATTTCCTGTGGCACCTGAACTCGCTATACCGCCAGTCGACCCCAATTCCAGGGTGGCGCCTGACGCTAAAGTAAAAGTAGGACCTGAAACCACCTGGTTAAGGCAATTTAGCGTGCCTGCAGTTACGGTTAAGCTTTTTCCGGTGTATACCGTGACCCCTGAACCCAGATTGACTTTACCTGAAGTTTTATTTACCGTTATGTTTCCATTTATTCGGGTGGTCGTGCCAGTAAAAGTAAAGTTTTGTATCGCAGTAGAACCTGTAAAATTCAAATCAATCTCGGAAGCAGTGTATGAAAAGGTGTTGGAAACGCTTACATCCCCTTTTACTTCTAAGATCTTGGCCTGTCCACCATTCCATGGAATGATGTAGCCATTGTTTAAATTTAAATTTCCATTCATAATGGCCTTGTCATTTGTCAAGTACATGTATATCCATCCCCCTCCGGTTTTGTCGATGGTAAGACTGTGAAAATTTTCGACATTACTCATCATATAAATCGCAGAAGACCCTGTGCCATCAAAGCATACGGTTCCGTTGTTGTGGTTAAAGGTGCCACCGGTACTGTGATCCCAGTTGCCGCTTACATACATGGTACCGGTAGTTCCGGTAAAGGTTCCTCCACTGAGTGTAAACGTACCATTGATATCGAAAACTGAAGCTGTTCCTGCCGAAAAACTTCCGGTATTGATGGTGAAATTACCATTAATGGTAAAGGTACAGGCCCCGGTTATCGTAAAATTGGCCGAGCCTGAAGACTGATACCAGCCAAAGTTGGTTAAGGTTCCGGTTCCTGCAAGATAGGAGGTTCCTGAGCAATAAGTTGTACCTGTGGTATTGGTGATGGTGTATCCATTTAAATTCAAGGTTCCTGAAACAAAAGTCAGGTATTGACTCGTTCCATTCATAATCAAATCCGACGATAAGAACACCGATCCTGAGGCTTTATTTACCTCAATTTTTCCATTGTATGCCGAAGTGGCCCCTGTTAAATCAAAATACTGCGAACCGGTGCCTGAAAATTTTAAGGTAATTTCAGGTTCGGCGCTGGTGAAAGTGCTTGCCACAGTCACATTGCCCAGTACTTCAATAATTTTATTCTGCCCTCCATTCCATGACAATATTGAACCATAAGTGAGGGTTAAATTTCCATTGACCAACATTCGGTCGTTGGTCAGGTACATATAGAGCCAAGAGCCGCCTGTTTTACTGACGGTTACATTGTAAAATGTTTCCAAATTGCTTATCATGTAAATGGCGGAGTTGGAAGCACCATCGAAACACACCGTTCCGTTATTGGTGTTAAAGGTTCCCCCGGTGTTATGGTCCCAGTTACCCGATAAATACATGGTCCCCGAAGTGGAGGTAAAGGTCCCACCCGTTAAGGTGAAAGTTCCGTTCACATCAAATGTGGTCGCCGTTCCGGCTGAGAAACTGCCTGTTCCTATGGTAAAATTTCCATTAATCGCAAAATTGCTGGCTCCGGTGATGGTGAAATTGGCAGCTCCCGATGACTGATACCAGCCATAGTTGTTTAAGGTCCCGCTGCCTGCAAGGGAAAATGTTCCGGAGCAGTAGGTGGTTCCTGTTGTATTGGTAATGGTATACCCATTTAAATTTAAAGTTCCGGAAACAAAAGTGAGTGATTGGCTGGTTCCGTTCATCACCAAATCGGATGATAAATAAACAGAGCCTGAAGACTTATCAATTTCTATTTTACCATCGTAAGCTGAGGTTGCTCCTGTAAGATTAAGATATTGATTGGCCGTGCCTGAAAATTTGAGTGTTATTTCGGGTTGTGCACTGGTAAAAGTACTGGCAACGGTAACATCGCCAAGCACTTCAATAATTTTGTTTTGACCCCCATTCCATGAGTAGACAGAGCCATAGGTGAGATTTAAATTACCGTTCACCAACATCTTGTCGTTGGTAGAGTACATATAAAGCCATCCACCGCCTGTGCGACTTACAGTAACGTTGTAAAAAGTTTCCAGGTTATTAATCATATAAATAGGAGAGGTACCGGTGCCATCGAAGCATACTGTACCACTGTTGTGGGTAAAAGTTCCTGCAGTTTGATGGCTAAAATGACCACTCAGATATAAGGTTCCTGAAGTGGAAACAAAAGTTCCCCCTGTGATATACAATCCGGTTCCATTAATATCCACGGTTCCAGTACCGCAAGTAAATGTTCCTCCTGTAATGCTCAGTCTCGAGTCCACCGTAATTGCTGATGATCCGCCATCAAAGGTTCCTGAACTTTGGGTTAAATAATTGTTCGAACTTATGGTAAAGGCATAGCTGGTATTGGTAATGGTGCCGGTATAGCCTCCAATATCCATACCGTCAATGCTTACCGTAGCATCGATGGAACAGTTGCCATTTCGGGCACTGTTAAAGTAAACGTAGTCAGAGGATCCAGGGACCGAAGCCCCACCAGATCCACCACTGGAAGTTGACCAGTTGGCCGTGTTATTCCAATTTGAAGAACTTGAGGCCACCCAGTAACGGCTGGCCGAAAAAGAAGGAATCAGATTCCCCAAAACCAATCCTCCAATCATGAGCAGAGAAATTAGTTTAGATTTTAAAGAATTAAGTATTGTCATAATTAGTAGCTTGTCAAGGTATTAGCGAGTTTTAGGCCAATGTACGCAAATTTTGTATATGACTAATAATCAAATGATTAAAGCGGATATATTTAAATAGAAATGGAATTATTTATTCCATTTTATGGAAAAAATTCCACAATATGGCAAAACAAGGCTTCTAAAGGGGCCTATAAGGACACAACAGTCTTAATCTAAGGTCGGTAAACTCTAAAAAAAGAATCTTTTCAGTTCGGTAAATTCCTCGTTAACGGCTCCAAACTTCGAATAGAAGTATTTAACGGAAGGAATCTCGGATCCTTCAAAATCAAAAACTAAATTTTTATTGGAGAACAATTGTAAGATGGCATCGATCATAAAAGCTGTGGAATTGTATTTTCTGCCTTCGTCAGAAATGCCTGACATGGGGAAGTACAATCGGTTTTTAAATTTTAAAACCATGCAAGCCGAAATCAGCTCACCACCATGGCTCACCCCAAAAAAATAGGACTGGAAAGGGGAGGGCTTTTGTGAGGTGAGCCAAAGCATTTGCTCATAATCTTTTTCTGGAATCCTATGCTTTCCTTGCCAGGCGCGTTTGTAAATTTCAACGACTTTTGTTGGTTCCAGATTTTCAATGAAAGTAAGGTCCGATTTGGCCGCCTTGTCGAGGTTTCGTTTCAAATCGTTGCTGTATTGAGCTTCTACCTCCGTATGGGGGGTATTGAGGTGGAGAATATAGTTGGTTCTTCCCCTTAAATATTTTTCATTTCGGTTGGCGTGGTTCATGGGGTAATCCATAAACCGGTAACGCTTTAAAAAGGCCTTGATAAAGCTTTCGAGCCCTTCTTCACCAAGCTTGCTATTGCGGGCAAAGACGCCAAGCTGCTGACAAAAATTTGGTCTGAAGGCGTATTTTATTCCCCATTTGCGCCGGAATGGCACGGGCATCACCCACTCGTAATCATCTAAAATTAAGGCTTCCCACTGTTGGGTGGCAATGGCATCGAGGTACTCGTAAAGCGCATAGACCTTTCCCCATTCACACGTTTCGATACAGGCATTCCATTCTTCTTTATGGATGTTATCTCGGCTTACCCATTGCAACATAGGTCCCTATGATTCTCCAAGAAAAGGATAGCGGTAGTTTTTAGCGGCCACAAAGGTTTCTTTAATGGTACGCATTGAAACCCAGCGTAGTAAATTCACCTTGGCCCCGGCCTTGTCGTTGGTGCCTGAACCCCGTCCTCCTCCAAACGGCTGCTGACCCACCACGGCACCGGTTGGCTTGTCGTTAATATAGAAGTTGCCGGCCGAATTGACAAGCGCTTTGGTGGCTTTTTCTATGGCATACCGGTCTTTGGCAATGATGGATCCGGTGAGCGCATATTCAGAGGTACTGTCCACTAAATTGAGAACCGATTCAAAATCGTTTTCAGGATACACATAAACCGTGAGAACCGGGCCAAACAGCTCTTCACACATGGTTCTATACTTTGGGTCGGATGCTACGATTATCGTAGGTTCTATGAAATACCCCTTGGTTTTGTCACAGTTTCCACCGGCAACAATCTCCACACCGGCATCTTTCTTTGCAACATCGATATAAGCGGCCAGTTTATCAAACGATTTTTCATCGATGACCGCATTAATAAAATTAGAGAAATCTTCGCTTGGACCCATTTTCATGCTCTTTAAATCCCTTTGTAAGCCCTTCTTTACCTCCTCCCATAAATTGGAAGGAATATAGGCCCTGGATGCTGCCGAGCACTTTTGCCCCTGGTATTCAAATGCACCTCTGCTCAAGGCGGTGACCACAGTATCCACATCGGCTGTTTTATGCACCATCACAAAGTCTTTTCCCCCGGTTTCACCCACAATGCGAGGATAGCTTTTGTATTTTTCGATATTGTTTCCTATGTCGCGCCATACCTGACGAAAAACATCGGTTGAACCTGTAAAGTGAATACCTGCAAAATCGCGGTGTTTAAATATAATGTCGCCGGCCGTTGGACCACTCACATAAATCAAGTTAATCACCCCATCGGGAAGACCTGCTTCTTCAAATATTTCCATCAGAATGTTGGCCGCATAAATTTGGGTATTGGCCGGTTTCCAAACCACCGTATTGCCCATCATGGCTGCCGAAGTTGGCAAATTACCCGAAATGGCCGTAAAATTAAATGGCGTTAACGCAAAAACAAAACCTTCGAGGGGTCGATATTCCAAACGATTCCAAATTGTTTTTGAGTTTTCCGACGGTTGCTCACTGTATATTTCGTGCATGTACTGCACGTTAAACCTCAAAAAATCGATCATTTCGCAAGCCGCATCAATTTCAGCCTGATAAACGCTTTTGCTTTGGCAGAGCATGGTAGCGGCATTAATTTTGGCGCGGTAAGGCCCGGCCAATAAATCGGCAGCTTTGAGGAAAATGGCAGCCCTTTGTTCCCATGGCAATTCGCTCCAAGCCTTCTTAGACGACAAGGCAGCTTCAATGGCCATGTTTACGTGAGTGGCATCGCCTCTTGAAAATTCGCCCAACTTATGGGCAATGTCGTGGGGAGGGCGCATATCAGATTTTTGATCGGTATGAACAACTTTGCCATTGATGTGCATGCCCACTTGCATCTCCATGCCCCTGAGTTGAGCAATGGCTGATTTCAGATTTTCGCGCTCTTTGCTTCCGGGTGCATAATCCAGAACAGGTTCGTTGATGGCTCTGGGTACTTTGAATATTCCGCTCATTATTTAATATTTATCGAATAAAATTGGTCTGCAAATTTAGGATGTTATTCTTTATGAATTTTTAGGGAGGGTAAATGTTTTTATTTGCTCGAAAGGACATGCAACCCTATATGCCTCCATAATTTTATGTTTTTATTTACCAAAATGCACCCAGGCCCCGCTCTCAGGCAAAGGACAATCGACCATCAGGTTTTCTTTGCTCACGGGATGTTCAAACTCCAGAGATTTGGCGTGTAAGTATATGCTGCCGTCGGGATTGCTTCGGGCAGAGCCGTATTTCAAATCACCTCCGATTGGGCAACCAATCTTGCTCAGATGAACCCTTATCTGATGATGGCGCCCGGTATGGGGAATTACCTGCAATAAATGATAACTTTTTGAAGAGGCGAGCAAGGTGTATTCGGTTTTAGAGAGTTTGGCCCCATGGATGGGTTTAGCAAAGGATTTTGATTTATTGGTTTTTGAATCCTTGTTCAAGCAGCTTTCGACCACGCCCTGGGTTGGTTCCGGCAATGCTTTAACGAGGGCGTTGTAAGTTTTTACGATGGCCCGGCTCTTAAAAATTTCATTCATACGCACAAGCGCTTTGCTGGTTTTTGCGAATAACACCAAACCGCTCACCGGTCGGTCGAGTCGGTGAATCACTCCTAAAAATACCTCCCCCGGCTTTTGATTTCGCTCTTTGATAAAGGATTTTAGAAGCACCTCCAGCGAAGCGTCCTCGGTTTCATTGGGTTGAACCAACATGCCTGAAGGTTTATTAAAGGCCAGAAGATGGTTGTCTTCGTAAATTATTGCGGATGCCAGTTCTTGTGGGTTCATAATATATTCACTTCAGGAGTTAGGTCAATTTCAAATTTTTGTTTTATGTCGGCGATAATGGCCTTCGCCAGATCAAGCACATCTTTACCGCTGCCTTTTCCATAATTCACCAACACCAGAGCCTGATGTTGATGCACACCTACCTCTCCCATTCGCTTTCCTTTCCAACCGGCCTGCTCTATCAGCCAACCTGCTGCAACTTTGATGTGTTCATCCGATAGGGGATAGCCTTTTATTTCAGGATGAAGGGTCGATAAATGCTTATAATGAGCAAGGGCTATGACCGGGTTTTTAAAAAAACTTCCTGCATTTCCTAAGCGTTTCGGATCGGGTAATTTGCTCTGTCGAATGGCGATCACCGCTTGGCTCACCTCCTCAATTCCCGGATTTTCGATGGCATGGGTGTGAAGCCATTGCGCAATGTCGCCATATTTTATATTGATGATTGGCGCTTTCGAAAGTTTTAAGGTCACCGAGGCGATAAAGTACCTTCCCTTTAATGCTTTCTTAAATACACTTTCGCGGTAGCCAAAGTCGCAATCGGAAGGGTTGAATAGGTTCACTGTTCCGGTTTCCATGTCAACGGCTTCCAGACTCTCAAATACGTCTTTAATTTCAACGCCATAAGCGCCGATGTTTTGCATGGGTGCTGCGCCCACCGTCCCGGGTATAAGCGAAAGGTTCTCAATGCCACCCCAGTGATTGGAAATACAAAACACGACCAGATCGTGCCAGTTTTCACCACCGGCAGACTTAACCCATACATGCCGTTCATCCTCCTTGACAAGTTCAATGCCCTTCATGCAGTTTTTTAAAATCAAACCTTCGAAGTTCCTGGTAAAAAGAATATTGCTACCCCCGCCTAAAATGAGGCAAGGCCTATTCACTTTGTGAGGCAGCATACCAAGTAAGGTTTGAACTGAATCTATTTCCGCCAGCTCACTTGCCATACAAGCGATTCCAAAAGTATTATATCGGGTTATATCTATCAAAAGCGGAGGTATAATTTTAAAGGGATTTCCATCAAACTTTATGAAGGGCAAAGTTAATGCGTATTGGCAAATCTCGATGCCTGGTTTAATGAGAGCCTATTTTTGCAATTTTTAAATCTTGAAAGGCGCTAAGTCTTTCTTATAAAATCCATTATAGGGTGATTTGCAATTTCCACCAAATCCTTATTTTTGAATAAAAAATGAAGCTAAACACCTCTATCCGTTTCATTTGGATTCTGATGATTGCATTCTATGGCTTCAAGTCTGAGGCTCAAAGAAAGCAGGATGAGCGCAGGATTCTCTCGATAAACGCCGGCTTAAGCGTGTTTCCGGCCGATGCAAGAAGCAGAATTTCAAAGCATGATTCTGTCATCCATTTCAGCCAATGGCAAATTCCTGTGTTACTGGCCAATTTCGACTTTACTGATGCCAAAAGACTAAGCTTAGGCGCTTCCGCCGGTTTTCAAACGATGGGAGGGCATCTCAATTATTTTTCAGACTCCACCTCTTCGTTCCATTCTATCAGGTACAATGTGAATAAAATAGCCTTGAATGCTCGGCTTCAATATCAATTTGTGAATACCAACAGATTTCAGCTCTATTCAGGGGTTAAAATAGGCTTCCAAAGCATTTTTACGATCGACGACAGCCGGGAGCTCAATTACAAAGGCGTGAGTCAACTGGAAAAGTCGAGGACCACCTTTGGATTGATACCCTTGGGCATGCGGCTGTTGATTACCAAATCCTTTGGCCTCAATGCCGAAACCAGCCTTGGTGTCCCCACGTATTGCTCGGCCGGCATTAGTTACGTGTTGCCTTAATTTCCCTTTACGTTTGTATTTCACTTTTTATGAAACATAAGGGATTTTCAATTCCGGATAAATGACAGCCTTTAGATGGAATCATGAGGTAAACTGACAGGCCCCCTAGCTTCTCAACTGCCATTTTTTCACCCTAAATCCGCTGGTCTTCTTTTTGCAAGATTGCCCGCAAACACAAAACCATGCAAAAAGGAAATATATCTGTACATACCGAAAACCTATTCCCCATTATTAAAAAATTTCTCTATTCCGACCATGAGATTTTTTTAAGAGAATTAATATCCAATGCCGTAGACGCCACTCAAAAACTCAATGTACTCGCAGCCAAAGGCGATGTTAAAGGTGATTTAGGCGATTTAAAAATAAAAGTAACGGCCGACGAAAAGGCCAAAACCATTACCATCAGCGACAGCGGGATTGGAATGACGGCCGATGAGATTGAAAAATACATCAATCAAATTGCCTTTTCAGGCGCTGAGGAATTTGTTGAAAAATACAAGGACAGCACCGATACCCAAATCATAGGGCATTTCGGACTTGGATTTTACTCGGCCTACATGGTGGCCCATACTGTAGAAATCAAAACCAAAAGTTATCAGGAGGGAAGCAAAGCCGCTCAATGGAAATGCAGCGGAAACACCGAATTTGAATTGGGCGAAGGCAAAAGAAAAAAGAGAGGTACCGACATCGTACTTCACGTTGCCGAAGATTCCCTTGAATTTTTGCAAAGCTGGAAAATCAATGAGCTTCTCAACAAATATTGTAAGTTTTTACCGGTAGAAATTGAGTTCGATGGAAAGGTCATTAACAATACCAACCCTATTTGGAAAAAATCGCCGGCAGATCTCAAGGATGAAGACTACACTGCATTCTACAACGAGCTGTTCCCTTTTCAGGAGGCTCCTCTGTTTTGGATCCATATCAATGTCGATTACCCTTTTAACCTCACCGGAGTTTTATACTTTCCCAAGGCCAAACCTCAGATGGAAATCGTCAAGGACAGAATCAAATTATTCAGCAATCAGGTTTTTGTCACCGATCAGGTTCAGGAAATCGTACCCGATTACTTGATGTTGTTGCAGGGGGTGATCGATTCTCCGGACATCCCGCTTAACGTTTCGAGAAGTTCACTTCAGTCGGACAGCAATGTCAAAAAAATTACTTCGCATATCAGCAAAAAAGTCGCTGATAAATTACATGAGCTTTACAAAAACGACAAAGCAGATTTTGAAACCAAATGGCCTGCCATGAGCCTTTTTGTAAAATACGGCATTATCAGCGACGAGAAATTTGACGAAAGGGCCAAGAGCTTTTGCCTGGTAAAAAACATCGACGCCTCGTACTTTACCCTTGAAGAATACCTGGAGAAAATAGCGCCTCTGCAAACCGATAAGGATGGCAACCGTGTCGCCCTTTATACCACTGATAAGGAGAAGCAATATGCCTTTATTGGACCTTTGGTTGCTAAGAGTTACGATGTGCTGCTGTTTGACGAGGCCATCGATAACCACTACATCATGCACATCGAGCAAAAGAATGAGAAGTTTCAAATCAAAAGAGTGGACTCTTCATCCGTCGACAAAATCATTGACAAAGGCGATTCCTTTGAATCGGTGCTGAGTGAAGATGAAAAGAAATTGATTGCGGAGAGCATTGAGACTCAATTTGAAAAGGAAACCTATAAAATTGACATGCAATCGCTTTCTCCCGACGATCAGTTTATGACCATTACGCGCAACGAATTCGACCGAAGAATGCGTGAAATGAACCAAATGGGAGGCGGGGGCATGTACGCCTTTATGGCCAATATGCCTGAAAAGTTTGATGTGATCGTCAATTGCAATCACCCGGCCATTGGAAAGTTGGCCAAAATAACTGACACCGAAGAGAGGAATTTGCAATGTCGCCAGTTGGCCGATTTGGCTTTATTGGCTCAGAACATGCTGAGTGGCGAAAAATTAAACGCCTTTATTTCGCGTTCGGTGCAAAGCATTTAAGGAAGGCTTATGCTTTCTATTTCAAGTTTCGCTTGTAAACTCTTACCCAGTCTACCACAAAGGCATTGCCTTTAAAATCACTCGGCAAGTATTTAAGGTATTTGGCCTCAAAACCATTGCTGATGATGATGACCATTTCGTCATCCATAAATTTCTGCAACTTTTTATTCAACCGTTGTGTTCTAACCAACACCCCATCGGTGTAGAATTTGATTTTGCGCCGGCTCCATTCGCAGGCATACACGTGAAAATTGGAATCGGTATCCCTTGGAAGCCAAAATTTCCTTATTAAGGTCCCTCTGGATCTGGTGTTGGAAATCCCGAAGTGAATGGAGGATATTTGACGGTGAACCTTTTGTCCCGTTTTTTTGCCATACATTTCAAAGATGTCAATTTCAGGTGGCCATCTATGGGCCCCGGTAAGCCAGAAAGCAGGCCACGTGGCAGGGCCTTTTGGATTCTTGCAGCGAATTTCAAAATACCCATATTTCTGGCTAAAAGAAATGTCGGAATTGATGAGTCCGATGCTGTAAGGAATCACCACATCGGTATCGTGATGTTTAAAAGTTTTAGGGGCGTATTTTCCTTCCAGGTAAAGCAATCCCCGGTCAATATGCAGGTTGTTCTCATCGTGGTACTGATTGAGGTTGCCGTCGTGAAAGTAGCCCCAGGGTTGGCCTAGCCGCCATTTGTTTTTATGGATGCTGTCAAAATTGTCTTCAAATGTGAGTTCCCATCCCTTTTTATCGTAAGGTGAGGCGTAGTGCAGATACCGCTTAAACCACTGGGCGCGAAATGTATAAGCCAAAGAATAATAAGCCGAGCTCAGGTGAAAATACCTCTGAATAAACATGGCCTTCACCGGGTTTTTATGGGGAGACGGGCTTTGTGCCATAAGCTTGGCATTAAGGCCAAAGATGCATATAGCGATAAGCAAAGATTTTGGCAGCATGGCATAAATAAAGACAGCCCTTTTCAGAGGGCTGTCTTTATTTTGTTTTATGGCGAGGTTAATAATCAATTAGTGTTTTAAGAGCCTCACGTTATAAAACTGACCGTCAATAAGAACCTTCACAAAATAGAGTCCGCGGGCTTCTTCCGGTAGGTTTATCTCAAAATTTCTCATGTCGGGTTTCGCCGAAAGCAACAACTGACCTGTTGTATTTAAAATTTCATAATATTCTACAGGTCTTAAAGCTGAGACCTTAAAGGTTCCCGAACTTGGATTTGGCGAAATGGTGAATCCATCGGGCAGTTTTAAATAGTTGACCGAAGCCAAATTCACTGTCTTGGTGGTACAACTTTCGCAGCCGGCCAAAGATTTTACACAGAGGGTCACCGAATAAGAAATAGGGAATTCGTATTTATGAGTGGGGTCTTTGACAGAGGTCGTGTCTCCATCGCCAAATCTCCAGAAGGATGAGGCGATGTTTCCGGCGCTCACACTAGAGGTATTGGTGTATTCCACCGTATTATTAGGCTTTTTAACCGCCGTAAAATTGGCTACGGGCAAGGGTTCTATCGAGAGCAACTGCGTTAAGGTATCGGGGCAGCCAAAAGAATTTTTGGCGATGAGGGTAACGTTGTAGCTGATGGCCTGTGCAAAAGTATGAGAGGGTTCTTTCAAACTCGAAAAAGTTCCGTCGCCAAACGACCAGGAATAGGTTTGAGCGCCGGTGCTGCTGTTCTTGAAATTACTAATCGAATTCAAACATATACCGGTGAAAGTAAACTCTGCTTTAGGGTTTGGATTTACGACCACATAATAGGTGGCCGAGTCCTGGCACATGGCTGCATTGGATTCTATCAGCTTAAGCACGCCAAATCCGGTGCTATCCCATCTCACCACTATACTGTTGGTAGTTTGACCGCTGATGACGGTTCCTCCGGTAACCTTCCAATTGTAATCGTTTCCACTCACGTTGTTACTAAAATAATTCTGTTTCGAGCCTCTGCATACGTTGTCGGTGCCCAGAATTTTGGGGATAGGTTTAGTCGATACAGCAATTAATACCGTATCGCTGCCTTTACATCCTGTGCCCGTGATAGACTTTTCAACGATATATCGGGTATTAAATGCGGGTTGATCGGTAGGGTTGGCCGAAGCCGAGGTAAATCCGGGAGGGATGCTGGTCCAACTATATGTAAAGCCGGATTGGGCGGCTTCTCCAAACTGAGCGGTTGCACCAGGACAAATGTTTTGATCTTTACCGGCGTTGGCTGTAGGCCGTTGGTTCAAACTCACCACTATGGTATCCACATTTTTACAGCCAAAACTGGTGTTCACAACCTCGAGCACATAACTTGTTTTGGCGCTGGGCTTTACCCTCAAAATGGAGGAGGTGCCCAAGCTAGAACCTGACAAACTCATCCACTTATAGGTATGGTTTGCAGCCGGGCCTGCTCCGAGTATGGCCGAATCGCCCGAACAGATGGTGATGTCGGGGCCAAGATTGGTATTGGGCAAGGCCCTTAGGGTTCGGGTCACTATGACGGAATCGTTAAACCCAATGCCATCGCTTTGGCCATTAGGCAAGGTCGCTTTTACGGTAAATCTGGGGTTAAATGCAGCAATAAAATTGTAGGTGCCCACTACAAATGTATCGTTGGTAAAGGTTTTTAAATTGCCGGTCCATTTGTAAGGGGTTTGAGAGACACCGTTCACCGTCCAGGTGATGGTAGCCGATTTCAAATCGTCACCCCCATAGTTGCGAAGTACAACGGAAACGTCCAAAACACCTGCACAATCGCTCGAAGTGGGCTTAATCACGTTCACCATGCCGGCATCGTTGGGGGTCAACTTAAACTCATCGGCGCCAATATCAGGGGTGGTAGTATGTCGGGTTTCTCCGTCAAAATCTGTGGTGACTTTGGCTATGGGTTGAGCCTTGCCTTTGAGCATATAATTTTTAATATGCAGGTCCGAACCGGATAAAAACAGAGGATCAATGGTGGTAGATTTGGCATCCTTTCCGGAGGTGGAAACCAAACTGTTTAATGAATTGCACGCTGCTCCCCAATAGGCAAACTGCCCGCCTTTGATCACGAAATTGTTAAAATCGCTGGCCGTAACTGCCGATGGATTGGTGACGTTGAAACCGATGCCGCCATCCATCACAATCAAGTTGTTTTTGAAAACGACATTGTTGCTGCTGGCAGCAGAAGTGGTAATGGCTGAGCTGCTAGTGACCCCCGTGTTAAAATAAAGGGTGTTGAACACCACGTCATGGTAATCCACGCCATCGAGGAAAATGGCTTTCCCATTAGGGCGAATCGCCGTATTGTTAGCCACGATGCCATGGCTCGAAGAAGGTGCATTGCAGCCAATCAACCAAAGGGAGGTATCGGTATTGTTGGAGCGGAAATGGTTCCCATTCACATTAATCCCGTTGTCGCAATCGTTGAGTTGTATGTCGTAGTTTCCAATAACGTGGGTATTCACATTTCTGAAAATATTTCCTTTAACGGTAATGCTGTCGCCATACTGAATGAATACAGAACTGTTGATGGCGCTTTCAAAAATATTGCCTTCAATCACCGTACCTATTTCTCGAGGAGTGGCTGCCACCCCAAGGTACTGCATGTTGTTGTAGCCAAAGCGTATGTAGTTATTTTTAAAGGTATTGTAATCGTCTTTGCTACCGTCAGACCAAATGTTGTAGGCTTGAGTGGTACCATTTAACAATCCAAGCATTTGGCAGTTGCTGAAGGTATTGTGATGGGCTCCATTTAATATATGAATTACATGCCCAATATAAGTGCTGGTTCCCGTTCGCTCAAAAGATATGCCTTTGAAGGTGATGTAATTGGCGCCCCTTAATTGTACAGCCGCATTGTTGCTGCCGGTTGCCAAAGTGGCCGCAAGGGTCATGAGCACCTTGGTGCTGTCTTTGCCAATATTTTGGAAAATGATAGGGTTGGATTGGCCCATTCCGGGCAACTGCACGAGGGTGAGCTGTTCGGTATATCGCCCCGGGAACACGTCAAAGGTAATAGCGCCGCAAATGCCTCTAGAAGTCATGGCAGTAATGCCCTCATTAAAGGATTTATAATTCGCTATCGAAGTGTCGCCAATGGTGTATTTCCCTGCCATGGCTGCCAGTCGCGATATTTTTAGGGTATCGTTGATGTTCTTTTGGTCTGATTTGCCATTGGGCTGACGGGTCCATATTCTAAAACTGTAAACGGTGTTGCCGCTAAAGGTGTAGGGCCCGAGATTAATGGAAGCCGAGGACCCGCCAGGGGGCAAGGTTCCCGTCCAGGTGTAGGTGGTTTGACTGCTTCCATTGATTTGCCAATGGATATCGGCCGATTTCACCGTATCGTAGCCATAGTTCTGAAAAGTTATTTTCACATTTCTCCTTCCGGCACAAAAAAGAAGCGGACTGTCTAAATTGGCTACCCCAAGATCGAGGTTGGCTGGGAAGAATTCATCAGCGCCTATATCCGGGCTGGTATTGTCTCTCGCTTCTCCGTCGATATCGGTAGTTATTCTCGAATCCTTGAGCGCGACGCCATTGATTTTAATGTTGGATACGTGCAGGTTGGAATTGCTGGTAAAACCTGGGTCGAAATTGAGGCTGTTTCCGTCGCGTCCAGTACCCGACTGCCAGGCAGAAAATGTTGAATAATTGGTGGCATTCCAGTTGCCAATATAATTTCCGTTGCTGTAATAATTGTTGTAGTTAAGCGAATCGATGTCGCTGGTATTGGTGCCTGGCACATTGATGGCATATCCGCCGCCTTTGTTTACAAAATTGTTGTTCAAAATCCGGATATTGCTGTTGGCATAGGCCGCATAGTGGTAATAGCCACTGGCATTGGTAAGGGAGTTAACGATCAGCACATTGTTGTACATGATGTTTAAATAATAGGTACCGTAAACGGCAAAACCCGTGCACTCGGTGGTACCGCCCATGTTCACAATCATGTTGTTATACACCATGGCAGGGGCGCCGGCAGAACTGGTAAGGCTGGCAATTACTATTGCCCTAACAACCTGACCGTTTACAGCCGACATTACAATTTTATTGTTCGCGGCCAGAAGGGAAGGGGAGGTCTCTATTCTAAAGCCATAGGAGGTGTAATGGCCCTTACCCGGACCAAAATCACCCATGTTAATGGCATTTCCAAGAATTTGCAGAGAGGTTTGCCCGGTCATGTAGATGCCCGAAGAACCGCTGGTATCTATCCGATTGCCAGTTATGGTTACTGCAGAGGAGCCTGAAGTGCTAAAAATCCCATTGTACCCGTACATAATTTCGTTGCCACTGAAAAGGGTGCTGTCGCCGTTCCCTGTATAATAAACGGTAGAACCCGGACCATTGGCAAAACCAAGTGTAGAATTTGACGGCTGTTTCTTTCCTTTGAAAAAGCAACGGATAAAACGGTTGTTGTCGGCATCGTTGGTGATAACCAAAACATTGCTGTAAGCGTTACTGCCACTTCGCTCGAACCCTATTTGCTGAAAAGTGACGTAATCCGCCCCGTTGATGTTTAACACAAAATCGTTGGTACTAGAACTGCCAGTAGGGTACCTTACCGTGCATTTCGCACTGTCGCCTTTTTGCGATTTAAATGTTATGCGGTTGCTGTACGACGCTCCGGTAATAGCAGATAAGTCGATGGCGGTATTGTCGTAAAGGGTATCGTAAACCGAAATGGTTACGGCACTGCTCACACCGGGACCCTGAGCGGAGCCACCGTCGGTGCGGCTGCCATTTAACAAATCGCCTACCGCTGATGCCCAGTTTCTGTAATTGGAGCTGCTCGCCGATCTGGTCGGGTCAATGGTATAATTCCCTGATAGCTGAGCAAAACCTGAAAAGGAGATCAACAAAAAAAGTGAACAAAAAACCATTTTGTAAAGGTCATGGGTTATCGTTGTTTTCATAATCAATAAATTAAATAGGTATACAATACTAAAGTATTTTTTTAAAAAAAACAGAATTAAAAAAAGCGGAATTGGATCTCCATTCCCAATTCCCAAATGGGGCCTGCTGGCAGGGCCATGTGCAATTTTTAATTCAAAAAATAACTTTTCACAAAGCAGTTGCAACCCTTCTATAATAGGCTAAGCTCGTATTGCTAAAAACGCTTTAAAAATGACCGGTCTAGTTTTTAACCATCTTTTTTCGGATGATTTTGCCCTCTTTTGAGGTCATTTGAAAAATGAAAATCCCCTGGGGAAGAAAATCGGTTCCACTTAACTGATTCCCTTCAGGGTGTTTAAATGATTGGATGCATTGCCCCCTTAAATCAAAGATTTCAACGCTTTCAACATCCATTCCATTGATAAAAATTTGATCATTAAAGGGATTGGGGGAAAGGCTGACTCCTTCTTGTGCATCTGATATTATGTCCGAAGTAGGGTTAATCTGCACCGACCAGGCATAAACATTCGAGCTCACGGGTAAGCATTCCGTGCTATCCAGGGATAAGCTCACCTTAAAGCGTATGGGTACTATTTTAAAGCTTGAAAACTTGAAACTCCCAATATTGAAAGCGCTTTTAACCAATTTTTCATCAAATCCGTTGCCAACAAAAAAACATTGCTCTATAAAAACAGTGTCGTTTTGGATATAGCTTGACTCCGTAAGAATCTTTCCAAAAGGCTTTACTTTTACTTCTGTGTAAATCGTAATATCGTCTCCTGAAAAAGGCTTAGCAGGCAAAGATGAAACTTTGAAATTTTGAAGTTCAGCCAGGAGCACATTGAGGGTAGACTTGAACGTTACTTTTTCATTCGTCATGGCCGAATCCGACCTATTGGTGATTCTTAAAGATAAAATTACGGTGTAGTTTCCGAATTGAGTCCTACCCAGGTGAAACGTATCCAGACATAATTTTTTTGCCCCGTCTAAGCTATAATAATTAAGATTTAGAAAGGCTGTGTCGTTGCGAATGAAATGGTTTTTGCTTATCAAACTTGCTGAACTGGTCAGAAAAATTGCCGTCGCAATTTTTACATTGTCATTATGCACAGGGTTTAGAGGAATAGGATTTAAATTGTTTAGGCGGACTTCGCGGGGTAAAACTTGAAAATTGAACTGAGCTTCCCTTTGCAAAAGCAGCGAGCAATCGGAAATGGAACTTGATAGCCTCGCCCTGTAAACCACCGGGTGACTTCCCACAGGTAAATAGCCCACCTCAAAAGTGTCGGATACGCTTTGAACACCCAGTCCAAAACCCTTCGAAAAACAAGTCTCGACAAACAGGGTATCTTCTTTAAAATAATGCGTTTTAAAGATCCGTATGCCTGAGCCTTGCAAATCTGTTTTGGTGATTATTTTGATGAGGTTAATGGTAGTGGCTGAACGTGGGCTCATTTCCAATGAATGGATTTGAAACAAATCGGTTTTTTCAATCGGATTGCTCAAAAATCCCGTATAAATCACTTTACCGTATACAATATCGTCCCAGAAATCATGAATCGATTGGCTTATGAGTGATTCTTTAGCCGATCCCCACCAATTGTTGCGGGCAACAATGCCATATTTCGACAGATTTACGATGGCCGAGTCGGAGATCTGGTCCATAAAATTGCAATGGTTAACCGTTGTATTTGAATCATGTCCGCTTCCCCATTCTCCATTCTTCAGCACTATTTTAAAGCCCTTAAAATCAGAATCCAGCACCTTAAATTTGCCATTACTCGCATTTGAATAGGCGCGATCAATGGCAATGCGTTGATTTTTTCCGGTAAATTCGGAAGATGAAATGGTCCCTGTGCTTAACTTTAAGCAAAAAGACTCCTTATAATCGGCATCATAATTAATGGAAGATGAAACGATATTGACCTCATTGCCCCAAAGGTTGAAACTTGAGTTAAAGCTCATCGACGAAATTAAATTCAATTTGCAGCCGGAGCCATTGTTTAAGCCAAATTTTACTTTGTAAAAAATACAGGCTTCGGCTTGAACCATTCCATTACCGCTCATCGAAATGATGGTATTGTAGCAAGTATCTCTGTAAAGCGTAATAGGCTGTATATAACTTTGTGCTGTGAGTTGCCCTCCGGTTATTTTGCTGTGGCTAATCACAATCGATTCATCCTTATACGCGTTGTTTATATTGGAATTGGTAAAATCGGAGTTATTGATGTCTATCACAGCCTGAACATTTGTT
The DNA here is from genome assembly GCA_964617955.1 of uncultured Chitinophaga sp. Classification (GTDB taxonomy): domain Bacteria; phylum Bacteroidota; class Bacteroidia; order NS11-12g; family UBA9320; genus JABWCE01. The sequence continues at coordinate 94,108 of CAZTXB010000001.1, read as the reverse complement.
CCGAGGGCCGCTATACAGGAGTTGGTGAGTTTCATGCGGTTTATGACGATGCGCCCGGTGTTTCTTAAATTGTCAAAGTCCCGGAATTCGAGCCCGTTTTTTGGACCATTGATGCTGATGTGGTCCAAGCTGCTGAGGCTGAGGTTGGTTTTCTGAAACAACACCATGGCTGCCCCGGCTTGTTTTCCGTTCATGATCACAGGTTTTGATCCAGTGCCATTCACCACCAAGGCCCCTTGTATAATGATTTGGTGAGTGGTGTTAAAATTCACCACCACACCGGGATCAATGGTGAGGGTAAACCCCTCGGGAACGCCCACGTTTCCTATCACATTATAGGGACTCTCCGCAACTGTCCAGGTAACATTCTTTCCATAAGTGCCCTTGACATCCGTTTGAGCAAACAAGCCTTGGGTAAGGAAAAAGATGAGAAAAATTTGGCCGATGGTTTTCATAATTGTATAAAGTTTGGTAAATATACCATTTGACTTCAGGTATTGGAATGGTTGCGCTCGTCAGACCGAGACCTCAGAATTGGTTTTAATTCGAAATCCTTGTACGGGCTCATAGTTGAGAGCGTTTATGGTCCTGGCTGACAATCATAAAGGATCATAAAATGACTAAGATGTGGCTTTGGCCAGACAGGTCTGAAAGTTTTAAGTGAACAGGCTGAAAATTAGCGTCACTTTTGAGCAAATGACCTATTGGCTCTTATAAGCATGAGACTGCTCATTTTCCCCAAAGCCATTATGTTTTGTGTGCCCCTTTAGAGGTTAAAGATCACTTTCAAACTAAAATTTCTGCCCATATTAAACACCCCACTTCGGCCGGTCAATGGATTTTGTGGCGCATATTTGAGTCGGCTCAAATGGCTTTGATAGGCCACATTGCCCAGGTTTTCGGCACTGAAGTAAAGGCTCATGAAATTTTTACGGTGAAAGGCTTTGATATTGGCGCCGAGGCCGGCACTGAATAAGGTATAGGCAGGCGTTCCTGTTTCTGTGCCATAAGCGCTAAAAAATTTATCTTGTTTCAAATAGCGGTCTACCCCAAATTTAACATAGGCATTGCTCAGGTGCTTGCCCACTTTTTTAAACTGCGCTTTCAACTCGCCCCTGTATTTTGGCGCCGGAATAAAAGGCAAATTTCGGGTGCTGTCGGTTTGATTTTGCTGCCTGGCCTGAACATACGAAAAAGAATTTTCGATATGCAACCAATCGTAGGGGTGTGGATGCACGTCTAAATACAACTCTCCACCCAGGAGATTGGCATTGCCTTGCGTATATTTAAAGGCGGGGGCCGGGTCGGAGGGGTCGGGTATGGAATCGCCACCCCCTTTACCGCTGAGTTTTTCAGTGAAAATATACTGTGAAATAAAGTTCACGAAGGGCGTAAACTCAAAGCTCACGTGGTCGGCGTTCAGAAAATAGGCGAGGTCTATCTGGTGACTGATTTCCGATTTTAAATTGGGGCGGCCATACTCAAACCTGAGGCTTCCTTCGTGCTTGCCGTTCGATGAGATTTCAGCAATATTGGGTGCTCTGAAGCCTCTGGACACATTAAATTTAAGGGTAGACACCTTGTTGATTTGATACGACAATCCCAAACTCCCCGAATAGCTGTTGTAGTTTTGGGTAAAGGCTTTAAATTTTATATTGGTGCTGCTGTCTTCAAAGTTTACCAGAGCACCCACACTGTCCAAAATTAGGCTTTGGGTGCTAAGCCTGCGGTTATCAAAACGCAGGCCTCCGGCCAGGGTCAGTTTGTTAATCGTTTTTTGGGTAAAGGCAAAGGCCCCTAGGTCGAAAAGCCGGTATTCGGGTATTAAAAACTCAAGGCCTTTATTGGCATTGCTTTGCTGCATGCCGCTCAGGCCGACCGAGGTTTCCCAGCCTTTCACCGCCGCCAAATTGTATCGAACATTGTAGTTAAAGGTGTTGAGGTCAAAAAACAAAGCCATGTCGTTTGGGTTCAGCACATCGCCAAATTCTTTGCGCTTGTTGTTTTGCAAACCTAAATCCACATGTACGTTTCCTTTTTTAAGGATGAAATAACTGTTGGAAAGCAGCCTGAGGTGATTCACCTGCTGATGGGGAAACCCAATGTGATAGCCGCTTAAATCCTTCTTGCTTGCAAAGGTTTCAGTCGTGGCACCGCTACCATCGGCTTTGGCAAAAACAAAGCGCCCCAAACTGTCGCGCTCTCCCTCAACCATATTGAGGGTGGTATTAAATGAGCTGAGGTTGACATGCGAGTAACCCCATTTTCGGGTGACCCCCAAAAACAAACTGCCATCGACCTCTTTAAATCCGGAGTTGTAAACTTTGCCATCCCATAGGTTTTGATAGTTCCCTGCGACCTTGTTGCTAAACCTTGCAAACCATTGGAGGCCGCCTTTATTTCCCGCATTGGAAAGCGAATAGCCGAAAAGTTGGTTGTTGCTCTGGTAATTGGTAATGATCTGGGTTTTGACAATGGAAACAGGAGGGGCCTTGGGAGAAATAAAATTCAAAACTCCGGCGATGCCATCCGAGCCGTACATTAAACTCCCGGGACCTTTCACAATTTCAATTCGGTCGATGGAATATTCATCAATTTCAATCCCGTGCTCGTCGCCCCATTGCTGGCCCTCTTGTCTAATGCCATTGTAAAGTGAAATAACGCGGTTGTATCCCAATCCCCGGATGGTAGGTTTTGAAATGCCGGCACCGGTGGTGATTTGACTCACCCCGGGCACATTCTTTAAAGCGTCGATTACATTCGTCGCGCTGTTTTGATTGAGCAATTCCACATCCATGGGTTTAATAATGATGGGACTCAGCTTTAATTCGGTTGAGCGCGAAACGGCCGTCACTACAATTTCATTGATTTCCGACACGGCCTCGCTCATTAAGAAATCCACAACGGTGTCCTTGTCAATGTAGAGGCGTTCCACCCTTTTTTTATAGCCCACAAAACTGATTTCCAAAAGGTAGCTTCCCGTTTTGATGTTTTCTAACATGTAGTTTCCGTCCTTATCGGTGCCTGCACCACTTTTGAGGTCGTTGATATAAACCGACACGCCGGTTAAAGCTTCCCGGCTCTGTTCGTCTTTGATTTGGCCCCGGATCACATGCTGTGCAGAGCCGCTTTGACTTGCTAAAAATAGAGCAAGCACGGTAAAAATGATGTTGCGTTTCATCTAAAAATGTGTGTTAAAATTGAATAGTAAGGCATACAGAACCGGAGTCCTGTAAAAAATTCTAAACTGGAGATGAAACCGATGGAGGCCCCCTGCTTGAGGAGGAGGAAGGCGTTTGAAAATAAGCTTTCTCTGAAACCGGCTTATAGCTTGCGCCGAGTGCTTTGCTGAAACCGTGTGTTAAAAAAGTTTGAAAAGAATGAGGAGAAACCGCATGGTTATCGCAGAGCCAACATTTTTCAGTGGCTTTGGCAAGGGTGGTTTGGTGATCGCATTTTCCGTCGAGGTGAGCAAGGGCATGTTGGTGCTCACAGGGTACCGCTCTTTCGTGTGCCACGCGCTCGGTTTCGTGATGGTGAAACAGAGCAGAAGGACTGTTGCTGAAGGCATATACCAGCAGCAGCAACAAGGCTTTAAATGATATGGGACGGCGTCTTTTCAAGATGCGTTAGGCTCGGCAAAGATATTCATATTTCTCAGCTCTTCCATTTTTTTTAACCTCCAAAATGGCTTGCTTAGACTTAAATTATACTTTGCTGATCTTAAACCTGACTCCCATATAAATTTCCCTCCCTCGGGTTGGTCCCCAAACGGAGGAGGTGTCAAAATAAGGACTGAATGGGTTTTGCCAGCTCAGGATGGGTCGCCTTTGCCTGAAGTCGAAAATATTTTCGCAACCGGTATACACTTCAAACTTTTTAATACTGTAAGTGAATTGAGCATTCACGGTGGTATAGGGTTTTGAAAAATCGGGGCGTTGAAATTCGAGCGGGTTGGTTTTGGTGTCGGGCAAGCGCTGCTCGCCATACCAATGCACATTCATGTCGAAATGGTAGGCATTGCTCAGAGGCTTGAAACTGAAGGTGGTCAGCACCTTATGCCTGGGGTTAAAGGGCAAAAGGTATTTGGCATCGCCAATTTGGCGGTAAACATCCAAAAGCGTATAACCGGTTTTAAGCTCAAACCTCCTGAAAATTTTCAAAAACAACTCAGCCTGAAAACCGTTGCTCACGCTTTTGCCCGTATAGTTTTTAATGATGGCCTTGGTGGGGTCGCTGTCGTAGTCGGGGAAAATCTGATTTTGAAAATCGGTGCGGTAATAGTCGGCGCTGAGGTAGCCACTCAGATTCTTGTCCTTGCTTTCAAATTTTTGGGTCAGGTTAATGCCAAAGTTCAGGGCCTTTTCGGGTTGCAGGGTTTCGGCAAAAATGAGGTTTCGCGAGCTCACCAGCAGCCCGATGTTTTCGCTGAAGAGGTTCACGGTTCTCCAGCCTGTGCCGGCATTCGCTCTGACAATGGTTTTGGGGGTCAGATCGTATTTCAACAAGGTTCTGGGGGAGAACTGAAACCCGAATTGGTTGTGCTTATCGCCCCGAACTCCTGCGATCCAGGTGAGTTTATCGTTCAAAAACCGCATGGTATTCTCGGCAAACACCCCGGGTATATTTTCTATGCGTTGGTAATTTCCTGCATAGGTGCGTTTTAAAAAAGTATCGGTAAAGGCGATGTCCTCTTCCAAATTCAAATAGCGATAGCTCATGCCGGTTTTTAACTCGTGTTTGGCATAGCGCATTTCATATTGCAGGTTGCTGTAAACATTGCTTTGCCTTGCATCATATTTCACGGTTCCGAAAAATGAATTTTGCTGTTGGTGAAAAGCCGAAACAAACCACACCACCTGGTGTTGGTCGTTGAGGCGATACCCGGTTTTGGCCCAGAGCTCAGGTTGCCTGATGTTGACACTTTGGCCATACACGCTATTGCTTCCTTTCTCGCTGTTGGCATCAAAAAAGGTTTGGCCTCCAAGACGTTGTTCCGTCACGTAACGCAGGCCCACCTGGCTGTTCCAGCCCCAATCTTTCTCGTTCCCGTATTTCCATTTGTTAAAAAGCAGGTAGCGGGTTAGCAAGGGGAGGTCGAGAAAGTCGTCCTTGTCCCTGTCGATTTTATTGGCGGGTTGCACGCTGTGAAAAGCCGTGATGTTGCTCCATTTTCCATGTTTAAAGGCGTAGTTAGCGTTGACATGCTTTTCCAAAAAGCTGTTCATATAGGCATTGAGCAAGAGGGTCTCCGTTTTATCGGGGTCTTTGGTAATCACGTTAATTTGCCCGCTGATGCTTTCATAACCCTGCAGCACGCTGTTGGCGCCTTTGGCCACATAAATATTGTCGACCAAAGTACCCGGAATGCTGCTGATGCCATAGGTATACGACAAGCCCTGTATCATGGGGAAGCCGTCGATGAGCACCTGGTTATAAACCCCCGACAAGCCCAGGATGCGCAGTTCTTTGGAATTGGTAATCACATTGGTGGTTTGGGGTTGCACGGTGGTTTGGGTTTCAAAACAACCGGCCAGGTCGCAGCAGGCCGCTTTACCGAGTTCGGTTTGGGTAATCTGCTCCGTTTTTATGGGGGATTGATCGGAGAGGATCACCCCATCACGCAGGCCTTTGACAATGACTTCGCTCAAGGTTTGGGTTTCCTGCAGGCGAAAGGCAACATAGCTTTGTTTGCTTATGAAGATGGTATCGGGCGAATGCCCTACATACCAGGCCACCAGTTGTGTGTTCGAAACGTTATTGAGTGAAATTTCAAATGCACCATTGGCGTCCGTCGACACGCCAAGGCTGGTGCCAAGCCAGAACACAGAGGCGCCTATAAGCGGTTCTTTTTTGTGGTTGGTCACCATGCCTTTAATGCTTTGTGCACTCAGAGCAATGGGAAAGAGCAAACCCACAATTAACAGGTATTTTTTCATGTTTTTGATGTTAATAGCAGGGCAATGGCTATGCAAAGCCATGCCCGGCCGGGGGGTTACTTTACTGTTTTACGGTATAAGGTTTATCTTCCGGGTTTTCACAACCGCCGGTGTTTTCAATAGCGGCATAAATTTCCTTTTCGGATACCAAAGCCGGGTTGTAGGTTACTTCAAAAGTGGTGGTAGCTCTTTGTTTACCGGGTGTGCAGCTGTGCACGCCGGGTAATTTTTCCACATTGCTCGAAAGGGTTTTCACGTCCATAGAGCAGGTGATGCCCTTCACTTTAACCTTGATGGTTTTTAAACTGTCGCTGCTTTCTTTGGTGCTTTGCGAAACTGCGCTATGTGTGGTGGCTGCCCATAGGGTAAAAGCCAAAACGCATAATTTTAATACTTTCATTTTTTATGATTTTAAGTGTTTAAGGAAAAGAAATCATGCCGAAGAGTACTCAGCATTAAGGGAGGGAGGCTTAAACAATTTTTGGCGGCTGCCAAAAGTCAGAGACAAATTGAGAGCGGAACACCGAATGGTAAGAAAATCCTTTTTCGGAGAGCACCCCGGGTTTTAATATCCCATCGTAGGGCATGTTCATGCAAATCAAGGCGCAGGAACAGCATACCTGAAAAGGGTTGCACAGTTTTCCGTGGCAGTCACGGTCCTCTTGGCTCTCTTCTTCCGTGCCGGGGGCACAAGTGCCTCCGCAGCAGCTTTGCTCCGTGTGGGTTTGCCACGACAGTAAATCCACTCCGGGTTTAACGGCGAGGAAGAAGCTAAGGCTTGCGAGGAGAAAGCTTAAGTATTTCACTGCAGCGCAAAGATAAGCTTTGTTTCTGAAAATCAAATTTTTGAAATCGGTATACCCCCCTTTTAGGGTAAAGTCTCTGCTTCCAAAATTAATCAGCAAGCCTGCTTCAAGTTTTAAGCTATCAGATAGCTAAGGGCTTGTGCTAAATAGACATCGTACTTATAATCAAAATATAACCAAGTCCCTAAAAAGATACACTAATACTTCACAGTCTTTACAGTCCCTTTTAATACTCCATCTGCGGTATGCATATGAATGATGTAAACACCAGACGGTTTATCAGATAGATCAATCATCAGGCTGTAGCCGGTATGGCGATAAGAACCAATTAAGGTGCCCCTTGAATCCGTTACTTTTATCGTTCCAGAAAACGAAGTGTTTGGAAAGCTCAGGTTTATTTTTCCGCTGGTAGGATTTGGATAAATGCTGACCCAATCCTCAAAAATAATGGGAGGATGTTCTATGGATATGGTAGCGTTCATTTTAATGGAATTGAAAACTTTTTGGGTTGGGTAAGCGGTTTTTTCATTCACCATCACTGCACAGCGATTATAAATAAATGTTCCATCTCTCAAACTGTCCTTTGTACTGAGTTTATAACTTACAAACAGTGCCACTTTTGGATCATTTTTCTTTCCCGGAGGCAATCCTATATCTTTAAAGGCAAAATAGGCAATTCCCTTGTTTACAAATGCTGTAACTGAATGGCTTGAATTCACAAACTCAAATGAATGCCAATTGAGATATTTATCAAGAGTATCTAAAAGCAAAATGTTTTGTATGGTATCCTTGGTGGTGTTGTTAAAAACTACTGAATACTTAAGGTTTTTGGGCGCAGCGATGATATGATTCATGCCTTCTCCCACTGGGGTATTGCTCTTAAACTGATTTAAGCCCTGGCAGTTCAATACCATTTGTAAACTGTCATATACTTTGTATTTAAAGGTGGTGCTGTTAGCAAGCACTCTAAATTTTAAAGTGGAATCGGTATACTTTGACGGAGGTAATTTTATGGTATAATTTTTTTGCCCTTTTCTTAATCCATCCACATCGTAAGCTAGGGTTGTCTGATGGTTTGAGAATCCGGCTCCGGAGCACCGTGGGTCTATCCAAATATCAATATTGCCCTTATCTTTATCCCTGGCAAAATTTTCGTAATGAATCATAAGCAAAGCACTGTCGTTGCAATTCATGGAAGTAAGCCCTATACTTAGCTTTAGACCGGAATCACTGCCCACATAGGAGCAAGGGATATTGCGATAAAAAATGCGTTCGTTTTTTAATCCCAAAACTATGGATTGTGGTGCGTTTTTTGATCTCCATAAATCATCGTCAATGTGCATAACGGTAATGGTGTCTCCAGTTCTGTTATTTTCAAAGGCATATTTGTAATTACCTTCGGCATTGGTATATAACACAGTACTGTCGGGCAATAAGAGTATTTTTCTGCGGTTAAGTCCGGGTTCGCTACTCCCATTTTGCAGGTTGTTTTGGTTCATATCGTAAAATACAGTCCCCGTCATATGAAACCTTCCATCATCAAAATCGCCAATTGTATCCACATAAACCCTTGACAGATCATAAATTCCTGTTTGGCTGCCGTAGGTTAAGCCCTTGGAATGTATTTGCATATTAAGGATATCCGGAAATTTATTTATGAAATTTTCCAATACAAAATTGCCCTTTTTATGGATGTAAATTCGGTCGTCGAAGGCCACCATGGGGTGGTTGTCAAAATCCACCTTGAATTCTTTGAATGTCCCATCCTTGGTGAGGGTATCTATTATTTTCATCTCATAGCCATCCCGGGATATTTGCTTAAACTTATTGAGCTCAAATTTATCTGAGCTGGAACCTTTAATGGCATATCCCCAAAGGTTATTGTCCTTATCTACATCCACTGCCCCAAAATTGCTTACAGCAGGAATGGCCATAATATCAGTACCATCAAAACGGTTTAAAGTACCTCCGGTGATTACGTAAACCCAATTGTTTTTGTCTACCGCCAAATCATAAGTCTCGGTAGCCGATAATTTCGAATTGGATGTGTTATAAAGTTTAAATGTTTTACTTGAATTGATGTATTCTATCAAACCAAAATCTGTAGACATATAAAGGTTTTCATTGTCAGCCTTTTCCACATCATTAATTTTACCAGTGCTTACCCCAGTTTTGGTTTCGTCATAGGTTCTCAGCAGCTTGTAATCTTTGTCGTATACAAATATTTGGGGATAGCCGGCCCACACATAATTCACAATCAACCAGATTTCATCGTTAGGCATTTCCTTAATGTAACCTATTGTAGGCGACGTGTATTTTCCCTGGCCAAATTGTTCCCAACTGTGATTTCTGAATACATAATGTTTTTCAAATCCTGTAGCTATAATATCACCATTTTTTCTCCTGTAACTCGATTCCGGAGCATAAGGCCCGCCTTCAGTGACCTTCGAGGTAAAAGGGATAAGGGTATTCTTATACAAAACCAAGACCTGATTGAGTACCCATATCTCGTTTTTATCGTTGACAAAGTAATCTGCTCCCGGTGTATAGTAACTTAAAGTGGACCTGTGCTTGTAGCTATTAAATTTACTTTTGTGAATCTTGGTATATCCGCTGCTGTAATCTACCCATATGGAATCATCGGGCAAGAGTTGCATGTTTTTTATCACATTTGAGTTAAGGGTAGGTGCACCGCTAATGGTGGTAAACCTAAACATGGATTTATCCAAACAAAAAATACCCAGCCGGGTGGTCGAGATCAAAATGGTATCTCTTTTTGGATAGATTACCATATCGCTCAATTCGCCATCTTTAAGACCGGAAATAGAATTGTTTCGGGTAGCGGTTCCGCCACTTGGCGAATACCAGGATGTGAAGAGCGTACCGCTGCCACCATAAGATAAATAAACCGTATCTCCCCTGAAGGTCATGATTTCGCCATAACGGTTGCTGACCAATTTAAAACTGTCGCCCACTGTTTCATAAGTGTATAAACCACTTTGGGTAGAAACATACATTCTGCCGGCACTATTCACCCCAATGGCAGCGGTGGTATTCGACTTAAGATTGGAATTTGATGTATTGTAGGTGCGAACCGTATTGCCCGCTATTTTTGTTACTCCCAATGTTCCGTAGGTGCACCATACGTTACCGAGTGCATCTCCCACCACTTTGCTTACCGATTTTGAAGGAAGTTCACCACCGGTAGTTCCAAAATGGTACCATTCATCATTCGCCTTGTTGTAATGAGTTAACCCTTCAATAGACGTGAACCAGACATGGTTATTATCTTTCGATACCCAAATCTTGCCACGCACATCCACCGCTGCCCCCGACCTCCATTCCTTAACTTCGAAGCCGGTTTTACAATAGGAAAGGTAGATGCCATTTCGTTTTGAGGTGGCGTGAGCACAAGAGCCCGTATCATATTGCGTAATCACGTCGGCACTGTGCAAATGCAACAAATTATTGGTTTGACTAAACGATAGAATAGAGCTAAAGAGGACAGGGACTAGGGTTAAAAATCTTTTCATTTTTAAGCTGTTAAGGCATTCAAACATAGTAAAGTTTGAATAAAAAAGTTACACCTTAAAGGGTAAAGATTTTTGCCGATTTGAGATACTAGAATATTCCAATTATATCTCAGATTAAAAAAACCTGAACGCTCTTATTAAGTAATTGGTTAACTCAACATTTAGTGAGTATCTAAAATATATCAGTTCACAATTTGGCATTAACCGAAGTCAGTGATTATTGGCGCGGAAATTCCTAACAAGAGAGGAATTAATCTCATATCCCATTATCCCCCAAGCTTCACAAATTTTTCTCTCATCCATCCTTCCTGTGTTTCAAGGTAAATATAATAAAAGCCCGGCTCAAGGTCTTGAATATCAATGCGAGAAACAGGATTTGTAACTTCGTGATAGGTTTTCAACAGGCGACCCTTCATGTCAAAAATGTGATAATGCGGAGTGAAGGAATGCTCCAAAAATAAATACTTGTCTGAAGGGTTGGGATAGAGGTTTAACCTCATTCCTTGGCGGACTACATTTCCTTGAATAACAGAATCCGTGTAAACCGAGTCGATGTTTGAATACACATGCTGGTTGTCGACAAAAACACTCACTCGGAAATAGTACCATTTATAATATTGAACACTGTCGACATAACGCATGCTTTCCTCTAGTTTTGTTAATACCGACCAATCGGATAATTTTTCGCGCCGTTCAACCGTATAATATTTTGCATCAACTTGTGGACAAACACTCCAATTTAAATATAACTTGAAACCATTATAAAAAACAGGCTTTTCAAGTGAAATTTTGACCTGATTTATACTCGCCGTTAAAGGGATAAAGATCATCGGAAAGTCTCTCCTGTAAACGCCAATAAGTTTGCCCGCTCTGAATTCTTTGATTTCTATGCAAAAGGCATAAGCTCCTGTAACGTTGTTCCTAATCGACAATTTTCCATTGAAGCGATCCAAGGTAGCTGTGCCTGAAGTGCCAAAGGGGTTCAATGCACTGTATCCTGTTTCATATTCCAAAGGAATTAAGATTTCCATGGTAAGGGGCGGATCAGGAAGAGGATTAACAAAAGATCCCCCATGATAAGGCGCAACAATTTCGTAAACCAGAGAATCGCCATCATGATCAGAAGCAATCCAGTAATCGGTTGAAAGCGTATCGACTCTGTGAAAAAGAATTGGATTTTTTGCAAATTCTGGAGAGGTGTTTCTATATTTTGCAGGGGGTATGTAACTCAAAAGCGTGAACCCATAGTCAGGGTTTGAGGTAGACTGACTCTTTGCATTATTAAGGTCGTCACGACAGCATCTGGCATACGAAAGGTACAAACCACGATCGGTGGAATCAAAAACCATCGTCTTTTCATAAACACCTAATTCCACACAGCTTTCACTATTTGAATTGCAGGAGTACCCAAGGTAAAATTGCTTATCGAGAGGTAAATATTCTGTTCTTAGAATATTTTTTTTGGCATCGTCGTTATAGATGCCAACTTTAATTTCATGATCAAAGGAGTTATTGTTGTCCAAGCACTCTCTGTAAATTATTACCTTGACAGTATATGTAATTTTCCCTTTGGATGTGGAAAGGTACGCGTACGAAATTTCCCCGCCTAACCAATGGGCGGCAGTTCCAATCAGGGTATACAAACTAAGCACGACAAGTAATAAGATCTGTTTTTTCATGATGCCAAGGTTTAAACTTTTTTAAGCGAATGTAATCCATGTACCGTATAAGGTTGTAATGAATTTACAAACGGGGCCTATGGGTATAGAGGTAGGCGCAAGGGCGTGGTTTATAAGTGTTTTCCTGGTAGGGGATAATAAAATTTTAGAATTGTATGGTGCATGTTACCACTTATTTTTCGCATTTAAACCAATCCATATTTTTCAGGAGTTTTGGAGAGGGGGAGGATAAAAGTGTGACTGGACGTGTAAGCTCCCCAAAATTCGCACAATTTAAAAGTAGACAAGAAAATAATAATATTTAACTATAAAAAAGACATCTAAAGGTCAACCCTTCAAAAACCAAAAAATAGTCATTGCAAGAGACCCTCAGTAGGGTTTTAAGTTTGCTCCATATCTACTTTCATTTGCCTTTATGAAATCAGCTTTTAGTTTGTTAAATATAAACTTTTGATTTTCAAATAACATATCTTCCGAAATTATAGTTTTGATAATATTTACATTACCTTGTTTTTCGGCGAAGCTATATCCTTGAGATGATGCAGATACAAAGCTTACTTTTTCGGATTTATCATCATTCTCAAAACAATAATAAACCGATTCAAAATCTTTATTAACAACTGTCCCGATAAAACCCCAGTCATTTTTGAAATAATTTCTGATAAGGTCTTCGTTAGAAATAAATTCGTCTTTTATAATTCGCTCTCGATAACGCTTAAAAAAATGAGGTGGGTAAATAGATATAATGTTCAGATCTATGCTTGGACAAACCGCATAATTTCCTTCAGGACGTAGATAAATGCTATAGACACTAAAAATTGGTTTTTTCCAGTCACTCCTTTTTTTGGCCTCATAAGTGACGATAAATAAGTTCCTCTTTTCTTTTGTTTTAATTTCAAATGACTTAGATAATGGATATTTACGTTGACTTTTTAAAACTGATTTTCCAAATTTTGTCTTATATTCAAGAAGCTTAACTTTTAGATTTTCAAAATCCTCATAAACCTCTTTGTGAATCTCTTGAACTGTCATTGATGGTACTATCATCGCAGATAAATTTATTTAGGTTTCAACCAAATCAACTTTTGCGCCAAGCGCCATAGATATTTTGGAAAGTATATCCAAACCAACAGAATATTTTCCTTTTTCTATACGAGATAAATTTGCGGCATCAATATTTGTAATCAAAGCCAGTTGTTTGGCTTCGATGCCTTTTTTTACACGTAAGAATCGAATTTTGGAGCCAACTCTTTCTCGCTCTAAACTACGATCACTACTCACATAATAAAAGCTTAAACCATGGTTTCCCAACATTTTCATCAGTACCCAGTAAACCATGCTTGATTTATCATCCGAAAAGTTTTCCTCAAAGTATTTCGCTAGCAAACTAGCAAAAATATCCTGAAAGTTTTCTTGAACTGGCAAGTATGTCCCCAAGGTGAAATTTTCACCATCTTTTGCAACTACCACTAAAGTGTTGCTGTTTGTAAAATTAGCTGTTGTCATTGTAACTGTAAACTATTTATTCGTATGTTGTTAATGTTTCTGGATGCAATCTTACAATTTATTTTCATAATTGGCAAATATACCAATTGAAAAAGGTCAATTTTAGAATTAATGCAGTTTTTTAAAAAAAAATATACAACGGTTAGTCAACATTTTTCATCAAAGGCTTCGGGGATATCAAAGTTGGAAATTATACCACAAATGTGTCTGCGGAGCTCGGAACCACTCCTTTTGTGAAACCCGTTGTTAAAGCTAGTTATACTCATCTTTTTACTTTGTCTTTTAATTCGTTTGGATTAAGTCCATGTTCTCTTAAGTGTTCGATGTCAAGCTTCCACTTTTGTCCGTTTCTAATACTCCATTGTCTAAACACCGCGCTTTTAATTTGTCTTGCAACGTTATCGTCTAATTTGTTTATTGTCTTGAAACGATTAAACGCCCTTTCACCGTAACCAATAGCACCTGCACGTCCAATGTGTTTTACTTCGTGGCAAAGAGGACAAAGTGCTTGCAATTGTCCAAGGCGTTGTTGCAAAGTCATATCATCATAAATCCATACTTCGTGACACTCAACAGGATGCTTAGTTCCTTTTTCTCCGCAAATTTCACATTGGTAGTTTGCTTTTATGTAAACGGGCTCTCTTATGTTGTTCCATTGCTTGTCGGTTACATTGCCCCTCACGTTAGACCACCAACAACTAGCGGGAACAAGCTCAATTTGAAGCTTAAGGGTCTGGTGTAGATGTAGAAGACTTAGTTCTTCCTCTGTTAAAACAGTCGAAGGTCGTTTTGGTTGTTGAGCCACTTTAGCATCCTACTTTACTGTTAGCTTTGCAACTGTCGGTTTGATTGTTGATGTACGTATAGTTGCAGTTTGATTCTTGGGTGCAACTTTTTTCTCTATAGGCTTAGTTTTTTTAGTCGCCTTTTTCATTGTTGGCTTACTTTTAGTTGTCAGCCTATTAGTTTCGATTTTTTTTACTGCTGTTTGTTTCAGTGTTGACATAGTCGTGTCGTTATTTATAATAACTGCTAACTAGTTCATTCCAGCTATAAACTTTCAGACCTAACCACAATTTGAGTGTTAATCAAATGTTTCTAGTTTTTCAACCAAACGAAAATAATAAAAAAGCTAAATGCCTAAATAGAGGAGGAAAATATTTTAATAACATGTTAAAAACTTCTCAGGCTTAAGTTTTGACAGACAATTCCTATTTAAGCTCCCCAAACAAAAAAAAACCGCAAAAGCCATGTCTCAGCTTCTTGCGGTTTTTGTAAAGTGGACTCGGAGGGACTCGAACCCCCAACCTTCTGATCCGTAGTCAGATGCTATATCCATTAAGCCACGAGTCCGTTTTTTAATAGGTTTGCAAAAGTAATTTTTTTTTGTGTTGAAAAAAAACGATTCTCAAAAGGATTCTCTTAAAAAAAATAAACACCTCAACAAAATATGTAATAATATTGAGCAAATTTAAAACATGAAAAAACTATGCCTGGCATTGCTTTGCCTTAGCGCCTGTATATCAGGGTGGGCGCAAGACTTTAACCATTACCAAACCCTGCTGAGCAAGGGCGATATGCCCGACGATTTCCGCCTGCTCGCCTCCGAAAAGTACAAACTGGAGCTGGAAACCATTAAAAGCGAAGCCGACAATAAGAAGGACAAAAAGAAAAAAAGAAATTTTGCGCTCGAGTCCAATTTCGCCATCTCCGACATGATGATGTCGGGACGGGTCATCTACGGCGATGAACTGGGCGCCTATGTCAATAAAATTGCGGATGTGATTTTAGAAAAGGACAAAAAACTGCGCAGCGAATTGCGCTTCTATATTTTAAAAAGCACCGTGGCCAATGCCTTCAGCACCAACCAGGGCATCATCTTCGTCACCTCCGGCCTCATTGCCCAGGTGGAAAACGAAGCCCAACTGGCCTATATCCTGGCTCATGAAATTGTGCATTACACCGAAAAACACAATTTTGAGCAGTTCAAAAAACGCGAAGCCATACTAAAAGGCGCCGGCAGGGCCTCGGCCGTTACCATCGAAGAAAAACTGCGCTCCCTTTACAAATACTCCAAAAGCAACGAGTCGGAAGCGGATGCCAAAGGCATGGACTTTTTCCTCAAAACCAATTACAACCCCTATGCCGCGGTGACGGGGTTTGATGTGCTGCTCTATTCTTACCTGCCCTACGACATGATCGAGTGGAAACCCTCCGTGTTTGAAACCGATTATTACAAGTTTCCCGAAGCCTATCTCTCTAAAAAGTTGGATGAAATCAGCGCCGACGAAAACGAAGAGGACGAAGACCATAGCCACCCCAACGTGGGCACACGCAAAACCAAAATCATCGACATCCTCGATCGCCAAAACGCCGATTCCACCGGCAAAAAATTGTACCTCGTGTCGCAGGAGGAGTTTACCAAGGTTCAAAAAATAGCCCGTTTTGAATCGGCGGCCTTGTACATGAAATCGGGCAATCCCGTTAAGGCCTATTATATCGCCTACCTGCTCGACAAAACCTATGGCGCCAATGCCTACACCGATAAAATCAAGGCCATGAGCTTGTACTCCCTGTCGCACCATGCGGCTTACGACTACAACCTCGACGACTACGGTTGCGACGACGACGAATACGAAGGGGAGGTGCAACAGGTGCCCCGCTTTTTTACCAAACTCAAAGACAAGGAATTTTCGGTGCTCGCCTCCAAATACTTATGGGACATGAGCGCCAAATATCCCAAAGACGCCCAATTGGTCCGCATGCGCGACCAGTCTTTCACCGATTTGTTTGTGATCAACAAGGTGGCCAAAAGCGGGTTTTTAGAATTTAAACCCATGGTGGAAGACAGTACCAAAAGCCCCAGTGGCAAAAGCAAGGTCGACAAGATGAAAAGCAAGCAAAAATCGAAGTCGGAAAAATATTACTACGGCGCCTTTTACGAATTGCTCAAAGACAAGGCCTTTAAAAATTACATGAACGACATCGCCAAAGGGGGAAAAGAGGACGGAGACGAGGACGAAGATGAGGACGGCGTGAAAACCACGAGTACCAAGGCGGCCAAAAAACAGGGGATTTTCAAAAAACACAAGGCCAAGGCTCACGACGAAATCATCAGCATCGTGCTCTTTAACCCCGACTTTAACTCGAGGTACAACAAGAAAAGCAATTTGCTGAGCGACGAGCTATCGCAACAAGAAATATCAAGCTATTACAAAGAGCAGGCTAAAAATGCCGGCATCGATTTAACCGTACTCGATTACTCCGATCGTGAGTCGTTCAGCACCGAAGATTTCAACCATTTTTCGCTCTTAAACGATTGGCTGGTGGAGCGTCTGAGCAACGATACCCTCACCATGGAGCTCTACCAAAAGGAGTACATCTCCTCCGCTTTTTCGGGTTATAAAACCAAGTACCTGGGGTGGACAGGTTACAAATACACCGAAGACCGCAGGGATTTTGAGGCCTTAACCTGTGCCACTGCCCTGGTACTTTACCCCATGTTCCCTTTCTATCTTGTGTGGCAATTTTCCAAGGATAAAACCCTTGAGAATTTGCTTCTGGTATACGATGTAGAGACCGGGAAACCCGTGTTGGTAGATTATACCAGCATTAACAAACGCCCAAAAAATTTCATTTTAAGAGCCAATATTTACAATCAACTTTACTACTTGCGCAATGGAAAATAAATGGATAAAAACACTCGCCCTCTGCCTGCTCTGCCTGGCAGCTACCCATACTTTTGGTCAGGGCAATCCCGGCTTTATAGGCAAAAAGATATCGATAGGATATAGCAAGCCCTATTGCCTGATGAAATCTCTGTACCTTTTAGATCCCGGGGAAAACACCATACTCAAAGCCCTCACGAACAATGAGTTTTTCGCGGAATACGCCACCTCCAAATACCGCAGCGTGTCGCTGGTGGTAACCACCCAAAAACTTGCTGTGGAAAACAAGGAGTCCTTGTCGGGGCAGGAAATTGGACAGCAGATGGTGATCAGTGGTAAAATGCAGGAAGTAAGGTTTAGCAAAGTGGGGGGTTACGGAGAGTTTGCCATGTTTGGGGTCGGACTGAAATACAATTTTTACCAGCCGCTCAAAACCATTGCCTCGCCCATAGGGCTGGCGCATTATCTCCGCATGGACTTGTATTCCAATCGCTCGCTTAAAAACCATTATACCTACTCCGCGGAGTACGATGGGTATCTCAACGATTATGAATTGGCCTATGCCGAAAAGAATATTAAAACCAAGGCCCTTGGAAATTCTGTAAAATCGTTTAGCATGGGCTATGGGGTGGAATCGAAGTTTCCGGTAACCCGGATGGTTTATCTGCGCCTCAACGGGGAATTCAATGTGAATTTCAGTTCGCTTAAAGATGTATTCGGAACCGACTCTTACGATGATACCGCCATCACAGTGAATGAGGATTTGGACAAAGAGAGTTTGAGATTGACGGCGTTTAGGAATTTGTTTCAGATTGGGATGGGGGTTGGAGTATTGCTATAGAATCGGCACTACGCCTCGTAGCACCGATAGGTGTCCTCACGAACCGGAACGAAGCCTTTAAAAATCAGCTCACGGTCTTCAAACCTTTATATAGCAATGCCCTGGTTCATGTTCCCACGAACCGGAACTTCGCATGTCCTGATGGGCGACGGCCCAATGATTCGAAATTTAATTTGGAATTAATCAAGGAAGGGGTTGTGTGATACCTTTCCGATTCGTGGGGACACGAATCAGGGCGGGGCGGAGGGAAACGGTGATTTCATGCCACGAAAAGGCCAAAACCATGTTAAAAATAGAAAGGGCATAAAAAAAAGCGAATCGGTGAGATTCGCTTTTATTGTATGGGGTCGCTTAAGGCTTACTCAGCTCCCGGAACGTAGTCCAAAATAATACCCGACTCTTCCTTGTATGGTGAAGCCACCAATACCTTAGACCCATGCAGTTTCAAATTGGCAGTTCTCTGCTTTGCTACTGTTTTATTTACTCTTTCCTTGCGCTTTAATCTTGTGATGGCCATAATGTGGTTTTTTATAAAGGCTGCAAATTTAGGGAATTAAAAAAATAAAAACAACCCTCTTTTTTATTTATTCCGACACCTGGCTTACAAGCGATACGGCGCGTAAAAGTTGCTTAACTTAGCGGTAACCTGGTTGAAAATAGGTTTGGTAAATTCTAAAAACAACTGCTGAGGGGCAGGAGGGAAGGCCTCCCGCTGCTTGGTGTAATTCAATTGCTCGTCGGTGAGGGCGCGGCTGTCGCCTTTGTACCATCCCCAGCGGGTTTCCCAAACAAAGGTGCCGGGCATTTTATTCTGACTGATCACCGAACCCGAAGTGGCATCCACGATTCTCACATCCAAAAGTCCGCCTGAACTCAGGGTTTTGGTAAAGAGGTGCAAGGTGGCCGTTACGGTGCCATAGGTATTCTTTTTTTGCTTGGTGGGCAGCGTTTCGGTTTTAATCACCACGCTGTCTCTGGAAATATCGGTTTCCTTTTCATGCACATACACCTGTCCTACCACAAAGTCGTCGAACTGACATTGGATGTACTGGTGGGCTTTGATGTTATAGGTCTTGGCTTCTTCTGGGGTGTAAAAGCGCACAAACTGGTAATTCAAACCTGAGAGGTATTGCATGATGTTGTTTTCAAAAAATTCGTTGCTCAGCTGATGGGTTCGGCTGTGCATGGGAATATGCTCCATCACTACTCGCAAGGTGCCTGCATCCAGGGCCAATTGCATTTGCTTGTCCACGTCTTTGTAATTAATCACATAGCTTTTAGCCGTTGAAAAATGGCGGTAGGCCTCCTGAGCAGCAGCCAGGGTTTTTAATTTGAGTTGCTCCATACCTAAATTGTAACGGGTTTCTGCAGCCATGCTTTTGGCTTCTTCCAATACGGCGGTATAGCGGTTGGCATCGGGTATGATTTTTAAGCAGGCAGGGCAATGCAAAATATTGTCGCTCACCCGGTTGAGGCTCTGGTAATTGGCCACAATTTTCTCCCATTTGTAAATGTCGGCCGAGTTTTTTAGGCGGGCCACTTCCTCCATTTTAGCTTTCACCTGAAGGTTATAGGCGGCATACAAAGTTTTGGCGGCTTTTTTGTTTTGAGGACTTTTGCGCAATTTGTTGATGGAACGCTCAATGGCCAAATCGTAATTTCCCTTCTGAAGTTTCCTTTGTCCGGTGCAGCCCTGAAATAAAATGACGAATAGAACAAGAAAGGGAATAATGGTAGTAATGTTTCGTTTCATGATAAACCAATTAATGTATATGGAAATGCCATAAATATGCCGCGAAATTAAAGCTTAAGAAACAATTCGGGGAATCACTTTTGTATGCATTATTAACTATTTAGCTTTTAAGGGATTGTAAAACAAAGGTTAGATATGGGAATCCATAGAATCAAAAAAGGAATAGTCTATTTTTGTAGTCAATTCAAGTGAGAGAAATACGACGTTTGTGGCCCGAAAAAAGCATTGTAAAATCCCTGGTTCTCCTGGCAGGACTGCTTTATGGTTTGGAAACATTGGCACAACCCACGGCTAGATTTACATGGAGCGCCTACCAAAAAACCGATAAATACTCTCAGGCGGTTTACATTTTTAAATACGAGCAAGGCTACGGGGCGGTGGTAAAGACCGATGTGCGCTTTCGGCACAAATACGCCGACTTTGAAGCCTCAGTGTACGACAAGGACTTACAAAAAGTAAAGAGCCGAAGCTGGCGAATGAACAAAAACCTGGAGACCATTCTCAACATTTGGCAAAACGGAGAAATGATTTACTGTTTAACCCAGGTGGATTTGCCCAACCAGAGGGTGGCTCTGAGACTGAGAAGCATCCCCTTCCTTGACGCGTCTCTTCCCATGGATCAAAAGGAAATTGTGGTACTGAACCTTTCGCATTACCGCCAAAAAATGACTTTCTACGCCTACAAAAAGGACAGCTCTGTAAGGATATGGTATACCAACGCGATAGAAGAAAGAAACGCCAAACAGGTGGTCACCCATTTGAAATTCAGTTTGGATATGAACCTGCGCGACAAGGCCCTGCTCGAACTGGGCGCGAATGCCGAACTGTGCAAGGTGTATAAGGTGGATGAGGTGGAAGGCGACCAGTTTATGGTGTATGCCAAGGAATACAAGGTACGGGCCGAGGAGCAAAGGGGGTTTTCGCCCAATTATACCTTTACCTTTTATCTGGTGGATCCCAATCGGCAAAGCTTTAAATCGCTGAGTCTCGACAACCGGGAAACCTACCTTGAGCGGGGCCGATTTCGCTACGAAAAAGGCGTGCTGGAGGCCACAGGTTTTTTCACCGAAAAAATTTACGCCTACAAAAGCGGGATTTGGTGGTTTAAATACGACTTCAAAACCGACAGCTTGCATTCGGATACCGCCATTTATTTTGGTCAGGATGTAAAAAACCTGCCAAACAACGGATTTCGCATGTCCATTTTCAGGAGCTCGCTTATGGAGTTGTTCTACCTCGACTACTTTGTGAAACTCAATAACAACCGGCGCATGCTGGTGGCAGAACAATATACCATTCTGCCGGCATCGGTGGGCTCGGCCTATACCTACAACCGTTTTTACGGAGATATTCTCCTCATCTCTACCGAAAGCGACGGCAGCATTTATGAAGCCAAACGGCTCATCAAAGCCCAGGAGACCTTTAACAATTTCGGGGAGTTTTCATCGTATGCAGTCACCCGCCACGACACCGCTTTTTACTTTTACTTCAACGACCATATTAAAAATAAAAACCAGGAATTTGAGAAGCACCTTGTGTGGAGCAAGCGAAGCAAACTGGAAATGCTGAAGGTAAACCCTTCGAACACCGAAAGCTTCACCTTGGGTACCTATGCCGACCTTGGTGGCATCATACAAGTCAGAGACATGCTCGACCTTGGGAATGAAACCTTTTTGGTATATGCCCGAAAAAAGAAAAAGAGCAAATTGGGAGTGATGCATGTTGAAAATTTAGGGCCTGAAAAGAAGCCTTAAATAAAACATAGGATTTAAAAACTGCTTCCGTAGGTTGATGTTCGAAAACATGGAGGTGATGAGATTCTGAATTTCGGGGTTTCTCGACGCTTTGCCAACCACCAGATTAAAGAGCCAGGTGCGTTTGCTGAGCTTTTGCATGAGGTAACTCAGGCGCGCTTCGTTCCATACCTTTTTATACACCAGTTCGTCGTATTGCTTGAGGGTATGGGTAAACTCCCCCGATTGCAAAGCTTCCTCAGCCACCTGGGCGGCAATTCGCCCGCTTTGCATGGCCTGGGCTATGCCTTCGCCTGTAAAGGGATCGATGAGGGCGGCCGCATCGCCCAGCAACATAAAATGCGCACCGCTGATTTTGCGTTTTTTAGAGCCCAAAGGCAGTCCCCATCCCTGAATTTTGCTCTCGGGCTGGGCCTCGGCAAAGCGGGGGGCAATTTCAGGGTCATTGGCCAAGGTGTCCAACATCATTTTTTTTAAATCGATTTTTTGCCGACTGATGGCGGAGGTAAGCATACCTGCCCCCACATTGGCCTTGCCTTCGGGCAAGGGAAAAATCCAGAGGTAACCGGGCTTGTATTTTTTTAAAAACAGGAGTTCGATATAGCCTTCCTTGTCGAGGTTTTTAACCCCGCTGTAATAGGTTCTGATTCCTGCCGAATAATGCTCGGGTTCCAGCTCAATGCCGGCCAATTGCCGAGCCGCCAGGGAGCGGCTGCCATCGGCTGCGATGAGCAAAGGGGTTTCTACAATTTCTGTTTCTCCCTGGGATATAAATTCAAGGCAGAGGCCATTGGCCACTTTTGTAATTTTGGTGAGCTCTGTATTTTCGAGTCTCTTGCAGAATTCCGACTCCGTTTTTTTGTACAGATAATGGTCGAAGTCGAGCCGTTTGCTTACATAACCGGGGGCCGGTTCATCGGGCAAATACGAGTTTTTAAATGGAATGCGGAGTTTGGTATAGTCGGGTGAAACAAACACAATGCCCTTGCTGGGCATGAAAAGGGAAGGGTCGTGCTCCATTTCAAGATGAGCGTTTGGGTCAATGGCCTTGAGCACGCTCAGCACCTTGCCGCTCAAACCATCGCCACATATTTTGTCTCTGGGAAAGGAAAACTTTTCGACCAGGGTATGTTTAATGCCCTTTTGCGACAAAAACATGGAAGCCGTGGAACCGCCGGGGCCGGCGCCTGAAATAATGATGTTAGAAAATTCCTTATCGAATGGCAAGGCCGCAAAGAAAGCTAAAATTCAGGAGAATTGGCGGCATGGGGTGCAGGCCATAAAGCCCTGAGTCTAAATAAATATTTGTGCCTAAGAGGATACTATCGCGATACGATGACTTTGGTGTAATACACTTCCTTATTTTCCGAAACCGATTGAAGCATATAAAGGCCTTCGGCAAGATTTTGCAGAGAAATCACATGCGTATTCACGCCTTTGGCCGAGGTTTCTTTGAGTAATTCCCTTCCATTCATATCAAAGAGTGCAAACGCAAAGGCCTCGTTCGATTTTTTCACAATGTTGAGGAGCTCGCCCTTACTTGGGTTTGGAAACACAATGGGGGCGTTTTGCTTGTGCAGCCCGGCCGCACTTACAATTTCCACCTTGCCTTTTAAGAAATTGATTCCACCGCGGTCGTTGCCAATGATGATGTCCATAACGCCATCTCCATCGAGGTCGCCAACAGCGGGTTTGCTGAGGTTTCCAAAGTCGGTTTTGTTGTAGCGTTTGTAAGCCGAGTCGTATAATACGGTGGTGTCTTCATTGAAAAACTTTTGGTTGACAGAGCCAAATTTCATCACGCGGATTCTCCCTTCCAATCCTCCAAATACCATGTCGAAATTTCCATCCCCGTCGAGATCCGACAGCAAGCCTGAGGCAAACCCATCATACAAAAATCCGGGAGGATTGATGTCATAGGAAAATTCATTGGTTATAAAATTGCCCAGGGTATCGTCGGCAAGGGTAAATTTAGGCACAAAGGTGGTGCCTGTATTTTTAAAATAATTAAAGTTGCCT
Source organism: uncultured Chitinophaga sp. (assembly GCA_964617955.1). Classification (GTDB taxonomy): domain Bacteria; phylum Bacteroidota; class Bacteroidia; order NS11-12g; family UBA9320; genus JABWCE01. The sequence continues at coordinate 70,610 of CAZTXB010000001.1, read as the reverse complement.
TCCTTTTCGCCTACGATCACATCGAGTTTTCCGTCTTTATCGGCATCTACCAATTGCACGCTGCTGTTTTGCCCAACGTTGATATCCAGGTAGTTTTTGGTCGGTGTGCTAAAGGCCCAGGCCGAGGCAGTTCCAATGTTTTTATAATAGGTAAGACCGCCCAATAAATCGCCCGCCAGCATATCGGGCAAGCCATCGGAATTAAGGTCGCCAAAAGTGACGTTGAGGTAGAGCAAAGAATCCTTGCTCAGCTTCCACAAATCCTCGTCCTCTAGCTTAAACACCGGGTTCTTTTTGCCTCCGATATTTCTGTAGAGCACCAGGTTAAAGGTTTTGTCGCCGGTTTTGGCGTGGTCGCCATTGGAGGCCAAAAGCAAGTCAAGGTCCTGATCGTTGTCGATGTCAACCAAAACAGGGGCGGTGTAAGCGCCATGATCGAGTATTTCATCGGTGAAATAATTTTGTTTTTCCAGTTTAAAATCGGGCAGACTGTTGCTCCCTTTGTTTTTATAAAACCAGACCTGCTTGGTCTGAGAAATTTTAGACGTTTGTTCGAATTGGTTTGGCGCCACCAAAATGTCGTTGATGCCGTCGCCATCGGCATCGAGCATATAAGCGGCCGGAAAGGAGCTCATCAAAACCGGGGTGGTGCCGGTTGGCCAGTTGCCCACATAAGAAATCATGCTGTCCTGTTTGAGGTTGTATTCCTTCTTTCCATTCTTTAAAAAAATGAGATTTTTGCCATCGGCATTACCCATCAGTAAATCCATGTCGCCGTCGTTGTCGTTGTCGAACCAAAGGAGGTTGGAGCCGCCTCCGTGTTTTTGCCTATAATATTTATAGGGGCAGGTTAAGAATTTTACCCCGTCAAAAGCCGTGTCTCTGAAATTACCCCAGCACAAATCGGCCAGGTCAAAAGAGGGGGGATGGTTGAGTAAACTGAAATCTACTGTACGGTTTCGGTATAGGATGAGATTTCCCTCATTGGATTGGTAAGAGAACAGGTCGATATCGCCATCGAAGTCTAAATCGCCAATGGCTGGAATATTGTTGAAATTGGAGGCGAGGTTGCTGGTATCCAAACTTGGGTCGGGGTAACCCTTGTAAAAATAGGCGCGGAGATAGGGAGAAATCTGTTTAAAGCTTACCTTTTTATCGCCGGCCTTGGTCACATTGCGCTGTAAGACCACCTTGAAATCAATGGAGGCCCATAAATCTTCCTTGCCATCCTTGTCGTAATCGACAAAGAGCACCCAACCTTTTGAAATTTTTGGAAAGCAGCTCACATATTCCGGACTGTATTTATAAATGGTGATGTCATTTGAACCCGTATTGATAAAGGGCAAAAACATGCCGCCCGTGCGGTCGTGAACGATCAAATCCTTTTTCCCGTCATTGTTGATGTCGAGTACCTGAAATTGCGGTTGATTGAGTCCGCCAACCAGGGCCTTGCTCATGGTATCCCCATTTTGGTTGAGAAAAACCGGAATATGCGATGGGAAATAGGAGAGGTTTCTTTTTTGCGAAAAGCTTGCAAGACTAATAAAAAGGCAGGTTAAGTACAAAAGGATACGCATAAAAATTTGGGTTTTAAATGGAGACTACTAAAGTACTAAAATAGTGACAGCCTCCACACCTAAATCTTGGCCTTAAAAAAAATGAGGGATTTAAGACACTGCATGTGCTGTTGATGCGCTGGCCCTATTTGCCAATCAGGCGAATAAATTCGGATCTTGTATCGGGGTCGAGGAATTTTCCAAAAAGCGCCGAAGTGGTGGTAAGACTGGTATCATCCTTAACGCCACGACTCGAAACGCAGAGGTGCTTGGCTTCCAAAACCACCGCCACGTCTTCGGTTTTAAGCGCTTCCATCAATTCATTGGCAATTTGTATAGTGAGCCTTTCCTGTACCTGAGGGCGCTTGGAATAGTACTCCACAATGCGGTTGAGTTTAGAGAGCCCTACCACGAGTCCACCAGAAATATAGCCAATATGCGCCCTTCCCATGAAGGGAACAAAATGGTGTTCGCAATTGCTGTAAAAGGAAATGTCCTTTTCAATCACCATTTGCTTGTAATTGTACTTGTTTTCGAAAAGGGTAACCTTGGGTTTATTGTTGGGATTCAGACCCGAAAAATGGTCATTGATGTACATTCTGGCCACCCGTCTGGGCGTGTCTTTCAAACTGTCGTCGTTTAAATCGAGACCGAGCACATTCATGATTTGAGTAAAATGTTCTGCGATGCGTTTTATTTTTTCTTCATCACTGAGAGCGAAGGCATCTTGTCGCAGGGGAGTTTGGGTTGAAATGTTCATGTGTTTTGGAGGCTAGGATTAGCCATGATAGCTAACGAAGTTTCTTTCGGTTTCAAATAAGGTGATTTTGAGTTGATGTGCAGGATTTAATTTCGGTTTTAACAAATTCCATATCACGATGGCTATGTTTTCGGCAGTGGGGTTTAAGTTTTTAAATTCCTCGGTATCCAAATTGAGGTTTTTATGGTCGAACTTGTCTTCAATGGTCTCTCTGATAATGTGTTTCAAATATTTGAGATCAATGACAAATCCGGTTTCAGGGTTAATATCACCGGTAACCGTGACTTCAAGATCGTAATTGTGGCCGTGAAAATGAGGCATATTGCACAGTCCAAAAACCTCCTTGTTTTTTGCTTCATCCCATACGGGATTGTTCAGTCGGTGGGCGGCATTGAAATGCGCTTTTCGGGTTACAGATATGCTCATGCTGTTGTGCTTTTAAACAAAAGTACCCCAATAAAGTTCAGTTTTAAGTCATATAATCTAAAAATATAAAATGTGGATAGAGTTATCTACTGATAACCAAGCTGTTGGAAGGGTGTCTATAAAAGTCAGTTTTTATCGGTTAAAAAATTTTCCAATTAAAAAAATTGAATTAATTTTGTGGAACATTTCAATATAAATGTTAAACAAATGACAGCCATAGAATTTAGCCATCTCATAGACAAGGAATCGACCACCTTAAAAAGCTATGCCATGATGTTGACCCGGAATGTGGAAGACGCCAACGACCTTGTGCAGGAGACCATGTTGAAAGCCTTTTCGTACCGAAATAAGTTTTTGACAGGCACCAACCTCAAGGGATGGCTGTATACCATTATGAAAAATTCCTTTATCAACAATTACCGCAGGTTGGTGAGGAGAAATACGTTTATCGACACTACCGATAACAATTTTCTGATGGACGTTCCCGGAAATCTCACCCACAATTTGGGCGAGCTATCGTTTGTAAAGCACGACATCGATGTGGCCGTAAATGCTTTACCGGCAGATTTAAAACTCACCTTTAATTTGAATATGGATGGTTTTAAGTACCACGAAATTGCCGAGCAATTGAACATACCCATTGGTACAGTTAAAACCAGAATATTTGTAGCCAAACGCAAACTGAGAAAGCAGCTTCAAAGTTATGCGCTGGAGTTTGGTTTGACCGAATCGGCATAAATGCCCACTTTTGTGTAAATTGCCCGGGTTTTACAACACATGGGTAAACACACCTACTTGATACTTATTGGCATTCTTTCCCTGAGTTTGGGCATTTTAACCTATTACCAAAGGGTTAAACTAGCCAAAGAAATAAAGCCGCTTGCCATGGGCATATTGCTCGCTGTGCTTGTATTTGTGCTCTGGGAGCTTGGATTCACCACCATAGGCATTTGGAAATACCCGAGGCCATTAAGCAGCGCATTTCGCCTTGGCGCTATACCCATCGAAACCATTGTATTTTTATTCTTAAAGGCCTACCTGAGTATCCTACTTTATATGTTTACCCCGCAATTGATCAGAAGAAATCTACTGCGGAACTGGCATTTTAGCATCACCCCAATCGCCATTATATTTTTGGTGCTTTTGCTCATCAATAATTTTGAGAAAACCATGACAGCCATGGTGAGCGCATTTTTGATGCTGTTATTTTGCATTCAACTCATTAAACTTAAGCGATACATGGGCCGGTTTTTCAAAACCCTCCTTATTAGTGTGCTGCCTCTTTATGTATTTAACTTGTTGCTGCTCGATGCTAAGCTCATTGTTTACAACCCCTCCGGCATTTTAGGCCTCACATTGGGTATTGTTCCCGTGGAATGTTTCCTTTACGACGCAGCCTTTTTGCTCTTGGCCGTGATGGGTTACGAGTGGCTAAAGCGCAAAGTGGACCGCAAAGCACCTGAAATTAATCCAGGTCAGTAACGCCGCCACTCACCACGTATTTCATAATTTCTGTAGAGTTGGCCGAAAGCGGTATTATTTTATTTTTCTGAACCAAAAAATGGTTGCCCGAAAAGTTATAGGAATGGGGGAAGTAAACCCCGCAATAGTCCTCAAGAATTTTGTCATCGCTCAAGCTACTGAGTTCCTTGGCGGTGATAAACCCGATCTTCATGAGTCCGCTCTCATTCATCTTCACCATTACAGGTTCATTAAATCTTTTCTTGTCTCCCACAAAGGCCTCCAACATGTCTTTGATGCTGCTGTAAATAAATTTCACGCCCGGGGTTTTTTCCAATAGTCCCTCGAACCACTCAAAAATGGGTTGATAAAACAGTTTAGATCCAAAATAGCCGAAGATGGTGATGGTGACCAACATCACCAGAATTCCTAGACCAGGTGTACCAAAGGGCACCAGCGAATCGAGGGTTTGAAACAACCATTTGACAATGCCATAAGTGATGATGATGGGTGCAATAAAAACCAAGCCTCTTATAAAATAACCGATGATGGCGGTAAGCCTTCTGCGAAGAATAGATTTTGTCATATTTCTTAAAAAATGTCTGCAAAGTTACATAAAGCATGAAGGTGAAAAATTTTTTCGCCTTTTTATTCTATATTATTGCAACGTTTTAACATTAATGGAGTCTAAAAAGTAAGACCCTGAAATTTAAATACCTGATTACATCATTCATTTGCTAAAAAAACTCTTTTTTAGATGCATCATGTTCTTTACCCCGGTGCTGTCGTTTGGACAAACCGATAACTATGGTACAGAGTTTTGGACCGGGTTTATGTCTAATATAAACTCAAGCAGCGAATTGAGATTATTTATCGCTGCCAAACAAAACACCAGCGTTACCATTTCCGTTCCCCTTTTATCGTATTCGGCACAAATAACGGTACCTAAAGACTCGGTGGCGATTTTTAAAATTCCGAATACTTACGGGCAAATTTCTACCTCAGAAGTCGTAGAAAAAAAAGGGGTGCATATTGTAGCCGATTATCCCGTGGCCATTACGGCCATGAACCTGAGTCCGGCCACCACCGACGCCACTGTCGTTTTTCCCTTAAAAAATGTTCCGTCCAACGCTACCTATGTCACAGGACATCCCGGCAAGGTTTCGAACATGGCGGGGAATGAGTTTTTAATAGTGAGCACCGAAAACGGTGCGCAAATAGAAATTACCCCCACGGCGAGAACCACCGGGGGGAAATCAGCGTTTACTCCATTTTACATTACCCTCGATCAGGGGGAAGCCTACCAGGTGATTGCCCCGAGATCCGAAAATCTGGATGGGTCGACCATACGCTCCACCAATGGCAAAAAAATTATTGTGTATACCGGCGATAAGTGTTCGGCTTTCCCTTGCGGCGCCTGTGATCATCAGGTTGAGCAGGTGTTTCCGAACCATTTGCTGGATACAGCCTACTACGTTTTGCCTCACTTTGGATTAAAGAAAGGATATACTGTAAAAGTGGTGAGTGTCGACACCACCCTTTGGATTAAGGTAAACGGCAAGCCCTACCGCATAGGCAAAAAAGATTCGGCTCTGGTACTTGATGTGCCAAGCGGCGATTCGGTATTGCATATCAACGGACCTCGTAAATTCGCCTGCTTTCAATTCATGAAAGGTCCCAATTGCAATGGCTACATCACCGCCGGTTGGGGAGATCCGGCCATATTGCAGTTGCTGAGCTCCAAATACATGGGACAAAAATCTACTTTCAGTGCCGTGAACAGCACCAACCTGAGAGACCATTTTGTGAGCATTCTCATACATACGACCTCCAAAAACGAGGTGTACCTAGATGGAACCAAGATTGCAGCCAGCGAGTTTATCCCGGTGTCGCACAACAACAATTTTTCGTACGCCAAACTAAAAATAAACTTGGGCGTGCATACCATTGAGTGTAAGCAGGGCCACCTGGCTTATTGCTATGGTATTGGAAGCTACGAATCGTATTTATACACGGCCGGCTTTAGCTTGCCAAATTTCCAGATTGCCATCAAAGATTCTGCCTTGATCTTCGACTGTAAAAACAACAAAGTCAAAATGCGTTTTGAGGCGATTCTCGAAGGTGCCATTAAGGAGTACCGCTGGGATTTTGGCGACGGCACTACCGATACCAACAGAATAGCCGTCCACAGTTATCCCATTGGCAAAGAATTCAGCGTTAAATTATGGGCCAAGGGGCACAACAACAAAGTGGATTCCATTATCAAAAAATTTATCTTTAATTATCCCGAATTCAACCCGGTATTCGATAAACTTTTGTGCGACCAGAAATATACTTTTGAGGAGAAAAATCCATTTTTTGCCAATTTTAAATGGCAGGACAATTCAACAAAAAATTACTATGTAGCGACCAAAACCGAAAAATTAAAGGTCACCGCTACCGATACCAGCGGCTACTGTAAGTTTGTTGACAGCGCCGAAGTAAAGAAAGTAGGGGTGATATCAACGGTTAAAGTCGATACCTTCTCCAATTGCCATCTCAACAATCTTTTCAAATTTAGTGATTCCTCCTATGTGGTCAACGACTCCATTCTTTACAAGGCTTGGATTTTTCCGGGAGGGGTAACCCTTTACGACACCACTAATTTTTATTACCATTTCCGCCAACCCGGAAAATTAATGGTGTACCTCGATATTTATCCCAAAAATGCCCCCTGCAAGTCGCGCATAGAAATTCCAGTGACAGTGAATTGGAACACCGACATTGACGCCGTAATGGATAGGGAAAAATATTGCGACGGAGATACAGCCACTATAAAGGATTTGTCTTATTCCTGCTGTCAAAAGGTACAGCGCTATTATTGGGCCATCGACGGTCATGCCCTGGTCAAATCGGACAGCGGTAAACTCAAAACCCGGGTTAAGTACGACTACGTGTCAGAAAACGGAATTATCGATTACAAATACGTCACCGAAACCTTTCAAGGATGCAGAGACACCATCAAAACATCTCTGATTGTTTGGCCGGCCGCCAAGGCCAAGTTCGATTTTGGGAAAGACAGCATCAAGTGCTTGGCTTTGTCGAGATGGACCTTTAAACACACCGTCGACGAGAATTTAACCGGCCCTTATACCTTGCTGTGGAATTTTGGCAATGGAAAAACCAGCAGCCAAAACCCTGTACAAAATTTCAGATTCACCGATACCGGCACCTATACTGTAAAGTTAAAAACCACCACCGCTGTGGGATGTGTGGATTCGCTCACCAAAAAACTGAAAGTGATCGACAATGCAAGGGCGTATTTCAGACTGCTCGATTCTGTGCAATGTTTGAACAACAATTCGGTGGAGGTGAAAGACTCTTCGATTGGCGCAAAACTAAATTACGTATGGGATTTCGGGAACGGCATTTTTTCAAATGCACAGCAACCCATGCCGGTACAGTACCTTTCACCGGGCCGATATAAAGTGAAACTCAAAGTGAACTCACCTTTCGCAGGATGCTTCCCCGACTCGGTGGTGCACAAAGTGAATATTCTTACCCCCCCTAAAGCCGACTTTGTTTTTACACCTGGGGATACCCTCTGTTTAAATCAAAAATCGGTGGGCATAAGCGACCGTTCTCAATTTTATAACGGGAAGTACAAAACCTATTGGATGCACCGCGGCATCGACTCCGCTTTTCAACCCAATCCTATCCCATTGAGCGGTGGAGGCAAAGACAGCGTGATCCTTCATATTAAAGATTTGGCCTTATGCGAGGACAGGACGGTGCGGTATTTCCACGTAATTCCTCAACCCGTGGTGAATTTCACAATCAACGACACCATTCAATGTTTTAGCATGAATTATTTCGAGATAAACAGCGGGATCCAGGAAAAAACGAATCCGCGCGCATGGTACCTGAATCAGAATCTGATGATCAGGGATTCAACAAAAATAAAATTCACAAATCTTACGCCTCAGGGAAAATACACACTCAAATTGGTGGAAACAAACCGATATGGATGTGTCGACAGTGCAGAAAAAAGCATAGAGATTTTGCCGCCACTTCAGGCCGATTTTAAAGTTAACAAGGATACCCAGTGCTTCAACGATCAATCCTTCGACTTTACCAACAGCTCACAAGCGCCCGGAGACCTTATTTCAGAATTTAATTATTTCGACAACACCACCTTGATTGCCTCTATTGCCGATTTAAAAAATCATACATTCAAAACCATTGGCCCTCAAACTGTTCTTTTCACCATTAAATCACTGAACGGTTGCGTCGACAGCATGAAGCGCAACGTGATGGTGGTCGAAAATCCGGAGGCCAACTTCCTCGGCGACACCCTTTGCCTGGGCGAGAGAGTCGAGCTCAAGGCCATCCAAACCAAAGGACAACCCATTGTGCAGTGGATGTGGAATATGGGCGACGGCAGCCGATTTGACCCCATTTTCAGCGGTTATACTTCACACCTTTATTTAAAACCTGGATTATACCGACCTGAACTGAGCATAAAAGACAAACTAAACTGTTATGGCCTGTATAAATCAGCCCCGGTATTAATCGTTCCTCAGCCCGAAGCAGGATTTACCATTGAAAAGTTACGCAGCGATTTCCAGAACAACTATGTCGAACTCATTCCCAAAAACAGCGGATACGCACTTTATGAGTGGCGCTTCCCCGATGGCACAAAACAAATAGGAGCCAAGCCATTGGTGACGCTTCCAAGGTTTTTTAACGGCAGAATACTGCTCACGGTTACAGGAGATTATGGGTGTGCGGATACCGCCTCCGAGGTTTTTTATATTTTCCCTAAATTGGGTCAGCTCCATCACGAAAATGCCTTTACGCCTAATGGTGATTTGCTCAACGAAACGTTCAATCCTTATAACGTTGAAGGATGTGAGCAGTATGTTTTAAGAATATTTAACCGCTGGGGTGAGCAAATTTTTGAGTCAAGAGACCGGAATATGGGATGGAATGGGACTTACAACCATGCCTTGGTACAGGCTGGGGTTTATATATTCACCGTTGAATTTATATACGCCGACGGATTTCGCTATTCAACCCGGGGAGAAGTTACAGTCATCCGATAAGTCTTATTTTAAGTCATCGTTTTATAAACAAGTTTCAAACGCGAATTTTTAAAAGCGATTGTCTATTACCTTTGTCGTAAATTTTATTTCAAGACCACCCACATAACATATGATATCATTTGCATCCACCGATAACCAGGAACTCATAAGAAGCACTGTAAGGGATTTTGCCGAAAAAAACATCAGGCCATACTTAATGGATTGGGATGAAAATCAACACCTTCCCCTGGATTTGTTCAAGAAAATGGGAGAGCAGGGTTTGATGGGGATATTGGTTCCCGAGCAATACGGGGGAGCCGGATTAGGTTATTTCGAATACGTGGTGGCCATTGAAGAAGTCGCCAAGGTTTGCGGTTCCATAGGCTTGAGTATGGCTGCCCATAACTCCCTGTGCACAGGGCATATTTTGTATTTTGGCAATGAAGAACAAAAGAAAAAATGGTTGCCAAAGTTGGCCTCCGGCGAATACCTTGGGGCCTGGGGCTTAACCGAAGCCAATACAGGCAGTGATGCCATGAGAATGCAGTGCGTTGCCAAAAAAGAGGGGGATGAATGGGTTATCAATGGCTCTAAAAATTGGATTACCCATGGTATTTCAGGAAATATAGCCGTGGTGCTTGCCCGAACCGGAGAGTTACTCGATTCACATGGCATCACTGCCTTTGTAGTTGAAAGGGGTACTCCAGGTTTTCGCGGTGGAAAAAAGGAAAATAAACTAGGCATGAGAGCCAGTGAAACCGCCGAAATGGTATTTGAAGATTGCCGCATTCCGGATGCAAACCGTCTTGGCAATGTAGGCGAGGGTTTTATACAAGCCATGAAGGTACTCGATGGTGGGCGCATTTCAATAGCCTCTCTGGCCTTGGGCATAGCCAAAGGTGCTTACGAGGCTGCCTTGAAATACTCCAAGGAGAGGCACCAATTTGGGCAGGCCATCAGCAATTTCCAGGGCATAAGCTTTAAATTGGCCGATATGGCCACGCAAATAGAAGCGGCTGAACTGCTCATTTATCAGGCCTCCGCCCTAAAGAACAAGCATAAAAAAATGAGCAAGGAATCGGCCATGGCTAAGTATTACGCCTCAGAGGTGTCGGTAAGATGCGCGACAGAAGCTGTGCAGATATTCGGAGGTTATGGCTATACCAAAGACTTTCCGGTAGAAAAATTTTACAGAGACAGTAAATTATGTACCATTGGGGAGGGAACCAGCGAGATTCAAAAATTGGTCATCGCCCGAGAGGTGTTAAGAGATTAATCCTCCTTATTTTCTGAAGCGATTCCAGGCTCCACCAGAATACTTTTTTCTTTTTCAATTACCACTTTACCCGGCGCAGCTCCTTTGGGCTTTCGCACAAACTTTCGCTGGGTATATACCACAGGCACCCAAGCACTGTTTTTGGCTTTTGAGTACCATGCGGCCAATGAGGCCGATTTTTCAATAATTCCCATAGGCAGCGAATGCACACCCGGGTGTTTAACAATAACGTGCGACCCGGAAACGTCTTTGGCATGGAGCCAGAGGTCGTTTTTTCCGGCGTATTTCGAAATGAGCTCGTCGTTGGTCTTGGCGCTTTTTCCCACCCAAACCGTAAATCCGTCTATGTTAAATTCCCGGTAAGGCAAGGCCATTTTTTGCTTTGGCTCGCTTGTCCGAAGGGGTAAATCCGAAGTTTCAATTTTTTTTAAGGCCTTCATGGATTCTGCTTCCTCAATCTCGGCTAGTTGCGCGCTTAATGCTTCCATCTCCACTTGCAATTGCTGCAGTAGCTTGTGTTTATGCTCGGCTGCTTTAATTTCATTTTTTGATTTTTGATAATACCGTCCGGCGTTTTGTTGAGGACTCAGGAGTGGATCGATCTTTATCTTGAGTTTTGAATCATTGTAAAAATCAAACACTTCAACAGAGCCGGTACCTTTGTGTATGCTTTGTAGATTGGCCATGAGGAGGTCTCCAAGCTCAGAATAGGAGCGCCTGGTTTTTAAAGTATCTATGCTGTGAAGCAATTCTTTGGCGCGTTTTTGTTTAAATTTTAATCTTTTAGTCAGCGCTCCCACATGTGCTTGCTTTCTTGAATCAAACAGCAATTGGGTTAAATAAAGCCGGGTAAACGCATCGAGGGCCAAAATCATAGTGTCGAACTTATCAACGATTTGCGCCTCCTTTACAAATGAGAGTTCAAAGGTTTTCACCTTGTTTTTTATCAGATAAATTGCCTCTCTTTCTAATGGATTCTTTACAGATACAGCTTGGGTTTCAAGGGCGCCTTTATGGAAGTCGGCCAACGACAATTGCTTGTCTTTTTGGTGGTTAAGGCAAAAAATAGACTCGACCGCTTGTTCCGGATTGTATAAAATACAATTTGAAAATTTGCCAAAAATTTTAAAGACGAGCGAGAATTGATTCGAAAAATGAATTTGAAAACTTCGGCTTCCCGGATGAGGAGCGATCGCCGTAACCTGTGTATCCAATACCTGTGAAAATTGTGGAAGCTTATTTTTTTTGGGGAGCGTATCGGCAGGAGGAATCTGAAAATACATCAGCCCATCAAAAAATTGTATTTTAATACACCTTCCATCCTGAAACGAAAAGAATAAATCGCTCTTTGAGGTGCTAAAAATTTCATTGACAAATTTGCCCTTCAGCCATGGGTGAAGATCCAGAGCCAGGCGTTCAACAATTTCGGAACTGGGATACATGGCTAAAAATCGCCATAAACATCGGTCAGCAATTCGCAGCCGGAAGGGGTGATGAGAATGGTGTGCTCAAATTGTGCCGAAAGTTTTCCATCGATGGTCCTCGCTGTCCATCCGTCGGATTTATCGACCTTGGTTCTCGCTTTGCCCTGATTAATCATAGGCTCAATGGTAAAAATCATGCCTTCCCGCATGCGCTTACCGCTGTTTTTATCGGCCCGGTGACACACTTCAGGTTCTTCATGAAAAGCGACGCCTACACCGTGTCCGCAGAATTCATATACCACGCTGTAGCCTTTTTCCACTGCAAATTTATTGATGTAGTAGCCTATATTGCCAAATCGGTTTCCCGGGTAGCATTCGCCTATGCCAATTTTCAGGCATTGTTTGGTAATTTCTATCAGCTCGCGGGCTTCAGGGCTAATGGTACCCACAGTGTACATTTTACAGGTATCGCCATAATATCCATTTAGAATAGGGGTCACATCGATGTTGAGTATATCCCCATCTTTTAGCACATATTCATTTGGTACCCCATGGCAAACCACATCGTTCACTGAGGTACAGATCGATTTTGGAAATTTATTGTAATTGAGGGTAGCCGGCTTCGCGCCATGTTTGGTCATGAATTCATGGGCCTTTTGATTGATAAAGTCGGTGGTATTTCCGGGAACCACGAATTCTTCAAGGTATTTTAAGGTTTCGGCGGCCAATTGGCTGCTCTTTCGAATACCTTCAATTTGTTCCTTACTTTTAATACGAATACCCATGTTATCAAAAAAGATTGCAAAAGTACGAATAATCAATGCACTAAAACCAATCATTCCATGGGTATGCATTTAACAGGGGTAAAAGTCAATGGAATAAAATTTAGCTTTTAATAGGAAATATTAAACTATCGTATACATTTGTTGGGCAAAACCGATTAACTCATAAAATATGGCAATTTGGCTAAAGAATTTAAAACTACCCAAGTATGTAACCACTGTGGTGCTACTCACTGCAGCCAATTTATTGATCCTCGCCTTTAGAAATTGGTATGTCGGCGACACCTTCTATCATTTTTTAAAATCCAATTTATTCATAGGATCTTTTCCAACCATTCTCATCGCCTTTTTGATGCAGAGGTATTACAACAAGTTGAATACCTTTTGGTTTTGGTTTGGTTCGCTTGTGTGGCTGCTTTTTTACCCGAATGCGCCCTACATGATCAGCGATTTGATACACAACGGTGCCGATCCATTAAACGCAACCCACGACCAGTTGATTGTGTATGATACCCTCATCATCTTTTCCATTGCCATGCTTTCGCTTTTCTACGGATTTTTGTCCATAAAAATTATGTACAGCCTTTTTATTAAAAAGTATTCGATGCGTTTTGCCAAAGGCTTTATTTCCATTACCCTAATTTTGAGCTGTTTGGGATTTTATATGGGACGCGAAATGCTATCGGCCATCCATTTGGGCAATGGCTATCTGTATTCCTGGGAAATATTTCTGGAGCCCGTGCAAATCATCAAAGCCGTTTGGAATCTTTTATTTCCCATTGGCACCCATATCGATGCTTATCTGATGATGGCCTTGTTTGGTGTGGTTCAGTACATGTTGATTGTGATGTTTAAAGACATCAACGACATTGAGAACCCCAACGACCGTTTAATAGAGTAACCCCTTTTAACCTTTTTTAACCTATCATCCTTCTAAAATGAAAAATATTGAAACCAAAATCGTATTCATGCTAGCCACCACGGCAGCGATTTTATTTTTGCCCTGGCTCGGCTCTTATTTTCTATTTCACGGCAATTTTCCGGCCGATTTTTATGCCTATCCACCCCTTAAGGCGATGGAAAAGCCCGGTTTTAGCATGCCCCTATTTTTGGTAGGTGCTTTTGTTTGTGCCGTAATTACTTGTATTTATGTGTTCCCGAAGTGGTTTGGTTTTAAGAAATCAGCCCCTGAAGTAAAAGCAGATAAGCCCAAAGGCAGGCTTCCTTACTGGTTTTGGGTAGGAACTTTTGCCTGGGCAGGCGCACTTTATCTTTTGAGCATGAGAGTGAATGAGCCGATGTGGCTAATTCACTGGGGCGATTTGCCTCTGTTTTGGGGCGCCGTATTAATGCTCGACGGTTGGGTATATTATCGCAATAACGGAGTATCGCTGGTCAGTAAATTCCCCCACGAACTGGTTGGTATAGGCATGTGTTCGATTTCGGGCTGGATGATTTTTGAGTTTCTAAACTTTTTTGTCGAAGACAATTGGTATTACCCATGTGGCGATATTTTAGACAGAGAGGAGTTTTTGCTCTATGCCTGCATCATTTCCTCAGGATTGCTTCCATTATCGTTTGAATGGTATTGCGTATTTCAAACCTTTCCGAATTTCAAAAAGAGATTTTCGAATGGCATAAAAATTACACTTAACACAGGAATTAAAAATGTACTTTTTGTATTGTCCCTCGCCAGCATGTTTGCTTCGGGCTATATTCCCGAATATTTTTTCTGGGCCATATGGCTCTCGCCCACGGTGATTTTGGCCATTGCCCTGGATAAGATCGGGGTTTGGACCCCGCTCAATACCATTGGGACAGGAAACTGGTCGCCAACTTTGTTATCCGGTCTTACGTATTTTGTGGCTGGATTTACACTGGAGTGCCAAAATTACTTTACGGCCATTCATAGCAACCCGGTTAAGAGCTACGATCCGGCTTATTGGCAATACAGTTTGCCTTACGTCGATGTGCTACATGTATTTGAAATGCCCTTGCTCGGATTGTACGGATACTTGCCCTTTGGGGTGTATTGCTGGTTGTGGTGGATTATGTTTGCCACAGTATTAAACATCCCGGCCAGATTTTTAAAAGAAGACCCTCTTAAATTGGACTAAATAATAAAGATGCGTAAACTCCTCATTCTCCTATACCTTCTCATTTTCATACAACAAACCTATGCCCAAACGATAACCTGGCAGGCGCAAAAGAAGAAATTGGAGATAGGAAATAAGGTACAGATCTTAGAAGATAAAAGTGGAGAATTAACTTTTGAAAAGGTTGCTTCAGGAGAATATGACAGCCTTTTCTTTACATCGCCAAAAGTTCATTTGGGACTGGGCTACACCGAATCCATGTTCTGGATCAAGTTTACCTTTGATAACCCAACCCAGGAGCAACTTTGCCTTGAACTAGGCGAAGCCGGATTGCCCATTGTTGAACTGTACTATATAGACGGGAATGGCAAAACCGTCATAAAAAAAGCCGGATATCAAATCCCTATGGATCAAAAGCTGGTTAAAAGTTCCTTTCAGGTATTTCCTTTGCCTCAGGGAAAGCATGACTATTATGTCCGCTTTAACCATAATTCACAACCCATTCCCGTAAATATTCATGAGATTGCTGCTTATGACTTGAAGTCCAATACTGAGAAACTGATTTATGGATTCTACATGGGGCTCATGTGCTTCGTGTTTTTGAGCAATCTGTTTTTCTTTTATTCCCTCAGAATAAAAATGCATCTTTATTATGCATTGATTGTAGTGCTGTATGCCAGTTATTCTTTTGCGGTGGTGGATGGCTTTATGGTTTATTTTTTCAGGGATGTCGACATGTTGTTTTGGTACACGACCATTCCTTCCATTGGCGTCACCGTTCAATTGATCTACTGCCTTTTTTTCCTGGAAGTATCAAAGTATACCCCTAAACTATACAAATTTACAGTTGGGGTCGTGATTTATTTTGCCTTATGGGCGTTTTTGAAGTTCGGTTTTGGGTTTCATATCGTCCAGCCAATCAATACCTTAAATGCACTCATTTCATTCTTCCTAATGGGATTTATAGGCATTCGCGTAGGCAA
Source organism: uncultured Chitinophaga sp. (assembly GCA_964617955.1). Classification (GTDB taxonomy): domain Bacteria; phylum Bacteroidota; class Bacteroidia; order NS11-12g; family UBA9320; genus JABWCE01. Next base: position 54,783 of record CAZTXB010000001.1, on the reverse strand, counting down.
AGCAGGAAACAAAATGGGTTACTATTTTGCCTTGGCTTATTTTATTTATTTTTTAATGGTGCTTGTCGAGGCCACTTATATCAATACAGGCTCTCCGCCAAAATTGGGAGGCCTTAGCCATACCGCTTACGGTACATTGATTGAAGCCTTTGTGCTTTCATTCCTCCTCTCAAAAAGAATTGAGTGGGAAAAAGAGGAAATAGAAAATGAAAAGGCCAATGCCCAAATGCAACTCTTGGCCAAAACCCTTGAAAATGAAAAGATTGTTCGCAATCAAAATGTAATACTGGAGCAAAAAGTAGAAGAGCGCACTTCCCAATTAAAGGAGTCGAACGACAACCTGAATGTCATGCTTGTCAATCTTGAAAAGGAGAAACAGAAGTCGGAGGATTTATTGCACAATATACTTCCCGAAGAAATCGCGGAGGAATTGAAGAATGACGGACACAGCGCAGCCAGATTGTTTGAACATGTGAGCGTGTTGTTCACCGATTTTGTGAACTTTACCGGCATCAGTGAAAATGTGAGCCCTGAGGTATTGGTTGCCGAAATTGACTTGTGTTATAAAGCCTTTGATGCCATTATAGAGAAGAATAATCTTGAAAAAATCAAAACCATAGGCGATGCTTATTTAGCCGTGAGTGGCTTGCCTGTGGAAAGCGATAAGCACGCCATCAATGCGGTGAGTGCAGCCCTCGAAATCAATGAATTTGTAGAAAAGCGCAAAGAGAATGGCGGTCTTTTCCAGTTGCGGGCCGGCATCAATTCAGGAAACGTGGTGGCCGGTATCGTGGGAGTTAAAAAATTCGCATACGATATTTGGGGCGATACGGTAAACACCGCACACCGAATGGAGAGCAACAGCATTACCGGCCGGGTAAACATCAGTGGCGCAACCTATGAATTGGTGAAGGATCATTTTAAATGCGAGCACCGGGGCAAGATGGAGGCCAAACACAAGGGCATGATCGACATGTACTTTGTAGACTGGAAATAAGTCTTTTAAGTGTAATAAATCGACTTTTGTTGAATTTAAATTAAGCCTGCTGAATATTTATTTTATCATTGCCCAAATTTAAAAAAATGCGCGCATTATATCCTTTCATAAGACCCTTTATTTTCGTTATTTTATTAAGCTTTGGTTTAGGTATTTCAAGCTTTGGACAGGTTACCATCACCGAAAGTTTTGACGGAGCCAACTTTTTACCCGGTGGATGGTCATCGGTGGGCACTACAAATTTATGGAGCAGAAGAACCTCAGGTACCTTTCCAACATGTACCAACCATAGTGGAGCCGGTATGGCTAGATTTTCTGCCAGGGGAGCCGCTGCAAAAACTACGCAAACCATTGCCACACCCAACGTCGATTACTCGAACAGGGGAACCAATACCCCAAAGGTGAGTTTTTGGATATACCGCGACAATGGCTCAACCCTAGCCGACAGCCTTTCGGTATATGTGAATACCGGCCTCTCATTAAATTCTGCCACCTGGCTGGGAACTGTTTCCAGATATTCTAAAATAATGACTCCCGACACCGTTGCTTCAAACGGCTGGTATCAGTATACATTTAGCATTCCGTCGGGATTTAAATCGGGTAACAATTACATTCTGTTCAAAGCCATTGGCGAAGGAGGATATAACATTTACATCGACGATGTGCAATGGGATGACTATCCAAACCTGTGCACAGGAACGCCTAACCCCGGCAGCATCAATGCATTGCCAAATGTGATTTGTGGAGGTGGAGGCTCTTCTGTATTGACACTTTCCGGTCAAACCAGCGGATACTCAGGATTAACTTATCAATGGAAAGTCGCCACCTCTGCAGGAGGTCCATTTTCAAATATCGGCACAAGTGCAACGACCTATTCAACCGGTAACCTTACTGCCACACGATATTACAAATGCATTGTTGGCTGCAGCTATTCCTCTAAAATCGATTCCACAACCATAAAAGAAATAAAGGTCACCTCCAATCCAAATCCCGTCATTACTTTTACACCCAATGTGGTGAATTACTGTCAGAATGGTCCGGCAGTAGGTATTCAAGCAAATGGCGCCAATGTTGTCAAATGGACCTGGAGTCCTGCCACTGCTTTGAACCGAACCGATACGAGCTATGTTTTGTCATTGCCAACAGCCACCTTGGGATACACTGTAATTGGGGTAGACACAGCAGGCTGCACAGGCTCAGGAAATATTCTGGTTAATTTTAGAACCGCCCCAACGGTGAGCATCACTAAAACAGACAGCATGCTATGTGTGGGCGATTCGATACGCCTTATTGCCACAGGCGGGGGTGGGCCGGGTAATACCTATGTCTGGGAGCCAAATGGCGAAACCACTGCCGCCATATTTGCCAAGCCCTTAACAAGTGATTTTTTTAAAGTGACCCTAAGAAATAATGTCGGTTGCACTGCGAAGGCCTCTACTTTTCTCTATGTAAAACAGAAACCAAAAGCATACTTCGGTTTTAAGCAAAATGGAAATAAAATAAATTTCTACGATTCCTCATTGCAAACTTCAAACTATGAATGGGAATTCGGCGATGGCAATGGCAGCAAAGCGCCAAACCCTGTTTACGTATTTCCGGAATTCGGTACCTATAAAGTGAGTTTGATAGCACATAATGAACCCTGTTTATCCGATACATTTTCAAGAATCATCAAGGTAAGCAGCGCTTCTGTTTCTCAGATAGAGGCCTCGGATGTTCCACTCATCTTTCCGAACCCCACTCAAAATCTATTGAGTATTCGATCTGAGCATCCGTACACAGTGACGTTGATGAATGCATTGGGTCAGACGGTCTTAGCAGCTTCTTCTATAGAAAATACGCTAAAGATGGAGACCGGCCATTTAAAGTCCGGAGTTTACACTGTGCAGGTGAAGCATGACGGAAAAATTCACCGTTATACCCTTTTAAAAACCGAGGATTAGCAGTGGATTCCTCCTCTGAATGGATTCATTTTAACGACGACATAAAAAAAGCCATTCAAAAACTTGAATGGCTTTTTAGCTATGTGTAATCCTTAGTCTTTAATAAATTTTCCTATGAGAGAGCCTGCCTTAATAAAATAAAGGCCGGTACTTAAATCTTGAATTTGGATGGGCGCCGAGGTTAAATCATTGCCAATACTCAAAGGCGTAGACTTTACCAATTGTCCCTTGCTGTCGTATATCTCGAGCATGCTGCCATTGGGATATTCTGAAAATTTGAGGTTGATAGTGGATTGTGAGGGGTTCGGGAAAACACTCAGTACCCTTGCCTTGGTCTCGGTAAGTGCATTAGGCATTCCTTTAATTCCCGAAATTGAAACATAATTGCCATGACTTAAATTGTAATAAGATCCACTGGCTGAGGTGGTGAGTTTTACAGCCTTCACCAGATAATAATTGGTGCCTTCGAAGGGTGTGTTATCGGTATAGGTAGTCCCTGTTACCGGTGTGGCATTGATGGGGGCATTGATGCGCAAAGGATCGTAGGAGCGGTAAATATAATATCCTATCACCCCTGATTCAAAAGAGGCAGTCCAACTCAAGGCCACCTTTGTATTAGTGGATTGGGGAGTAGCCACAATTCCACTTGGGGGAGCCACCATATGCAAGCGCAGGGTAGGGTCGCCCAACAATGCTATGGGAACGGTATTGGCGTAAATGTTATATTGGTAGGTGCCCTGATTATTTTGAGTGTTTTTGGCGCTATAGCCGATGGTTTCACCCAGGGCCATATGGTGATTTTGCCACCAGGGTCTTCCGCTCCAGGCTGAGGTCAGTCCGTTTTCAGATGCAGCCAAAGGTGCTCTTAAAAAATTGTTGGCATTATCCCAGTCGCCGAAGTAGCTCCCAAAAAGCATGTTGAATATGGCGCCTTTTTTTGTTTTAAAATCGCTGGTTGCTCCAACGCCACCACAACTCGTGTAAGAACCAGGCCCAGTTCCATAGGCAAAAAGGTAATTGTTGTTTTGTAGCGTGGTAAAATAATCACTTTCGGTGATGTTTTTAGGTCCGAACATCACCGAGAAATCGCGCCATCCGGTACTGGCGAACCCGCCTGCACTCGCCGGGAAATTCTCGTCAATGACTGCCTTTTCCAGAGTGGTAGTTATTTTATATCGGTAGTTATGCGCTTTTTGAAAGTATTGCTTGGTCAATTGTACTTCCGTTTTAGAGAAGCTGCTCATGTTCGACAAATCAATCCTGCCGGTTTGATAAGCCACCGTACCCGGCAGCAGCACATTGTCCCATTTAAAATCCCCTGGACGGTTTTTATTGCGTTCACTGCTTCCATCGGTATTGGTAACCATGTCGTCCCAAGTTACATTTTCAATAGCGTAGTAGGCATCACACGGCCATGCGCCATTGTGATCGGGCACATGCCCATCGGGTGGATAATATTGAGCCGTACTAAAGTCGCCCGAATAAGGCACAGGAACATGTCCTACCAAAACCAGACTTTGCAAACCACCGGGCTTGGCATTGGTATTTTTTACAATGCGTCTTATTTTTTGAATGGAGTCGGAGGTACTAACCACTGCTGAGTATAAGTTCCAGCCATCGGCTGCAATGTCTTTTAAATAAGCCCCAACTTCAGTCGGGAGACTGTCCATGATGGTTTTTTCCACCACCACAAGGCAATTTCCTCTGCGGTGCACAGCTGGCACTTCAATCCCGCTAAAGAGGTAGGTGACCCCTGTTGCGGAAGTTCCATTCATTTTATAAATCTGATATTCGTATTCTACTCCGGTTTGCACATCGGTGTCGATCCAAAGGCTATCGGTTGCCGACTTTGTTCCTTTGACGGTTCCCCATGTGGTGGCAGATTTTGTTTTGCGGTAAATAGTATAACCGGTTGGATTGGAGGGGTCTTTCAACCATCTGATGGTAATAGATGGCGGTGATTTCTTAACTTCGGCCCAGGCCTGAACCGTGTAGGTAACCGAGCCTTGAGCGCATACCTTGGTTCCTGTAAAACCGAGTAACAATACAATAAGTGTAGTAGTAGTAATTTTCATGATGTAAAGAAAAAATTATTTTAAGATGTTGATGGTCGCATAATATATTTCTGTGCCTTGTTTTAAAATTAGGGTGTATCTGCCATTGCTCAGATCGTAGGTTCCTATGCGCAGGGTTTGAATCTCTGTAGTAAGTGTGAACTCTTTAATTTGTCTTCCATCCATATCAAAAAGACCGACAACAAAGGGTGTATTGAGATCAAAAGGCAAATCGATGTTAACATAATCGCTGGCAGGATTTGGATAGGTCATCAATTGACGCGTCAACATGGGCGCGACGTTACCAATATCAGAGATGTTTATGTAATTTGTTTTGGTCCTGCTATTGGTCCCTACGGCATTGGTCGCCGATAATTTAATGGTATACATGCCTTTGGCTGTGAACTTCACTTGTGGATCCCGGCTGTTTTGGTTGGTTCCGTTTATAAATTCAAAGGTGCCGGGGGTTATGGTCCATACCCAGGCATTTGGGTTGTTCGTGCTCTTGTCGGCAAAGATAATGACCTCATCCACTTTAGCACTCAGTTTGTCGCCCGTAAAGTCAACCACAGGGGCTTGGGGAGCCGCTTGAACGTATTTGTCTCTGTATCTGATGGAGGTGGGAGTGAAGTTGCCTCCTATTTCAGTGCCAACAACTTCAAGTATGGGGATTTTTTCAGACTTGCACAACCATTTGTACTCAATGCGGTTATTTGGAAAGGCAAAATTGATAGGATCCTGACCGGTAATGGCAATAGCGATGGAGTCTTTTTCTGTGATTACCGATTTAATGCGCAGGCATTCTACATCCGATTGATAAGGTGTAGAAATTTTACCCCAACCATCTACCTGATTGATTCGCTGACCGTTCTGAAAATAATTGCCAAGAGGTACAACCACACTGATGGGCACCTTCAGCACAAATGTAGAACTGTCTCTGTCCTTATAGTTTAAGGGAAATTGGTAAATTTCATCTGTATTGGTATGCTTACCGGCCTGTGGAAGCGGCAAGGCCTTCAGTTGAAAGCCAATGCCAACACCTTCCCATTTGGAGGTGGTTTTTTTAAAAAAAGTGTAAACATTTTGCATGCCCATTTGTCCTGACCCTATGGAATCAGCGACCTTTAATCCAATGGCTGTAAAGCCAAAATTGATTACATAAGGAGTGGTGGTTGAGTTCTTGTATTGGTAAACTGCCTGAGCGCTGCTTTTCAACTTGGTAAAATCCCAGCTTTTGTTTTCGCCTGTGCTGGCGAAATTAAAACTTACACCATCCAATGCAGTGCTGTAGCGGATGGTATCACCTGCCGACGGCATATCTGAGGAACTTACAGTGATTTGACCTCGTGCATTCACAGTGCACACAATTATTAGGGTGAATACGATACTTTTGTAAATTCTTTTGGACATCAATGAAAAAATCAATTCTCGAAAGTATAACAAATAATTGTAAAATATTCTTATTCATTGCATTTAGTCTGAACATGCGGCCGTTGAATGCCCAAAATTTAGACAGCGTTGACATCATCAGCTATAAAATAGATTTGGATTTCGTGCAATTTAAAAGTTCGGTTATTGCCGGCTCATGCGAAATATCTTGCCAGGCGGTGTCTGGATTAAATCCCAAAACTATACAACTCATGCTTTTAAAACTCAAGGTCGACAGTGTGTTGTACCGGCCCGGGAAATCCTTGGTTTATCATAAGCTGAATTTTAAATACAACGATACCTTTTTGACAGTGGCCCAAGCACCGGAAATGGGTGCAGCCTTAAAAATTTATTACAACGGCAGCCCAAAACGCGATGCCACTTGGGGTGGCTTTTATTTTCAAAGCGACTACGCCTACAATATGGGGGTGGGTTTTTCAGCCGAGCCGCATCCTTTTGGAAGAACCTGGTTCCCATGCCTGGATAATTTCACCGACAAGGCGCTTTTTTCTTACAGCATACGCGTACCCAAAGGTTATGTTGCCGTTTGTGGTGGAAATCTAAAAAACACCAGCCAAAACCCCGACCAAAGTACCACCTGGCAATGGGAGCACAGCATACCTATAAACACTTATCTGGCTTCTGTTGCAGTGGCTCCCTATCACTTTATTTACGATTCCTATGCCGGCACGCAGGCAAACATCCCCATTATGATGAACGGAGAGGCCAAGGACACAGGGAACCTTCGCAAGTCGTTCATCCATTTGAAACGCGCCATGAAGGTTTTTGAAAATTTCTACGGTCCATATCGTTTTGAAAGGGTGGGTTACAGTTTAGTGCCCTTCGATGCCGGAGCCATGGAACATGCTTGCAATGTGGCTTATCCGAGAATTTATGCCGACGGGACCTTGAGTTACGAAACCTTAATGGCCCACGAACTCAGTCATCATTGGTGGGGCAACAACACCACCTGCAGCTCCGCAGGCGACATGTGGCTAAACGAAGGGTGGGCGAGTTATTCGGAAGCCTTATTTAAAGAAGAGGTGTATGGCAAAAAGGCCTATCAGGATTACATGAATGATTTTCACAAACTCGTTCTGCAATTTGCCCATGTTCGCGATGGCGCGGCTACCGCAATAAATAAGGTGAGCAGTGCAAACACCTACGGTCTTCATGTGTATAAAAAAGGGCCAACGGCCATTCACTCCCTAAGAAGTGTGATGGGAGACGATTATTTTAAAGAAAAGTGCCGAAGCCTCATGGAGACATACAAGCAAGGCAGCATAAGTACCGAACAGTTCAGCCAACATTTTAACGTACCCGGCGATTTGGTCAACCAATTGATTTCCGATACCGGTTTTGCCCATTTTTCCATTTATAGTCTGCAATCGGTAAAGGAGGGAAACGCCTGGAAAAATACAGTGCATTACAAACAAAAAAAGCGTTTCGGTCACCATGTTTATGAAAACATTCCCTTTGAACTCATGGCCTTTGATCAGAATTTTAAAATGCAAACCTTTAAGGTGACCTTGGGTACGCCCAAGCCATTGGTTTTTTATACCACCGAAAAACCGGCCTATGTTTGCTTCGACTATCACCAAAAATTTTCGGATGCGGTAACCGATGCCGTCATATTTAAAGATTCGGTTGGAACTTATAACCTGAGTTATGCGCTGATGAGTGTGACGGTGAATGAAAGCAGTGACAGCTCTTTCATCAGGGTTGAACACAATTGGGTTTACCCGGATGCCTACTTTCTCAATGTTCCCAACGTGGTCATCTCAAAAGAGCGTTACTGGACCGTTGGCGGCATTTTCGACGCCTCTTTAAAGGCCTCTGCCGTGATCAATTACGACGGAAGTAAACCCACGACTTTATCGGGTTGGCTCGATGTTGGCTTGTTGGAAAACCGGCAGGAAGACAGCATTATTTTGCTTTACCGTCCCAACGCCGAAAGCCAATGGCAAATAGAGAAGGATATTATTAAAACCATCGGTGGCAAAGCCGACAAAAAAGGCGCCATTAAGATTAACAATTTAAAAATGGGGGAGTATGCTCTTGGGGTTTATGGCAAACCGATGGTATCAGGTTTTAGAGACCTTCAAAAAAAAGAATTAAAAATTTATCCAAACCCTGCCGATAATGAGGTGAATTTTGAATGGGGACATGGATTTGAACCGGGCCAAATAAACATTTACAATGCGATGGGAAGTAAGGTGTTGGGCTTTAATACGGAGAACAAAATAAATTCCTGCACCATTGATTCATCCCACTTTCTCAATGGTGTTTATTACGTTTTGGCCGGAAATTACCCTATTCAGAATAAAATTTCTGGTAGATTTTTAATAGCCCGATAAGTTTTTCAAAAAATTTTGATCAGCGCCTGAATAGCTCCACTGAGATTACTCGCCTATTCCTCGCCTTTATTTAATATTTTTAATATAGAATCCACGCTTTGATTCACCTGGCGGATAGAATTTATATTTTCCCGTTCATTTACATATAAAATGCTCTGCTTTTTTCGCAGATGAAGGTACTGAACCAACACCGCATTGCGCTCCTCCATTTGGTCGTTGAGGTTAAGGGCGTCGGCTCTTTTCATCTCTACCAAAGCCTTGTCCCAGGTTTGAACGGCTTTTATACTGTCGTATTGTTGTTGATTTAAATAGGCAAGGCCTTGTTTTTCATTTTCTGTCACCTCCTTAAGTATGTTTTGATACTGCGCAAAAGTATCGGGCAATTTGATTTTTACAGTCCAAGCCGTTGTCAAAATCAACACCACAGGGAGCGCAAAGGAGGTTGCCATGATGAGTTTATTTTTTGGGTTTTTATAATGCCAGGCAAATAAATAGCCGCATATCAATCCCGCTATGAGACCTCCGATATGACCTGCGTTGTCGATCATGGCTGAAGTTCCCAGCAATAAATTGAATAAAATCATGGGCAATATGCTCTTCAGCATAGAGGTTCTGAAATTTTTATCTAAAATGCTGGTCGTTAATAGAGCGAGCAACAAACCAAACATTCCGAAAATGGCGCCTGAGGCTCCGGCACTTGGGGTGGCAAAATGAAAAATAATGCTGTTCAAGCTGCCTGCCAGGCCGGCAATAACATAGGCAAATCCAAATCGCCAACTTCCCAGCAGAGGCTCCAGAAATACGCCTACGCTGAACAAGGCCCACATGTTGAATAAAATATGAATGATGCCGATGTGAATAAAGCAGCTGCTTAGGAGTCGCCACCATTGTCCATTGAGTACAAAGCTTCTAAAATTTGCCCCCCAATTGAGCACTTCCGCCGTTTCAGGCATCAGGATATGCACACCTGAAAAAAGCATGGCGATAAATACCAGGGCATTTAATATCACAAGGCTTGGGGTCACCTTGAAATGTTTTGAGAATCTCAAAAAGTGCCTCGTTGAGCGACTTTCTTCTACTTCGGCCTCTTCGAGCATGCTGTTCACAGGATTGGCTTTAAAATAAGTGTGTTTGTATTTCTGAACCTTGGCGTCAAAATCTCCCATTGAAATGTGTTGGGTAAGCTGGTTCACAAAATAATCCACTATGGCTTGAAGGGCTTTTTCTTCAAGGTTCGCGCTGCATTCCATGATGACCTCCTTGCCTGAAATACGAACCACCAAGGTTACATTTTCGTTGCCTAAACTTCTTTTTTCGGCATGTAAAAATGCATGGTTATAATCCAGCAAAACCCAGGCTTCCGACTCTAATAAGTAAAGGGCGGTTGCGGTGAATTCGATGGGGTCGATATTCTCAAAATCAGCGGTAAGGGTTATGTTATTAGGCATGGGTTAGGGTACAGCTCTGTTAAGCTTGTTAAGAAATAAAAATATTTGAATGCATTGCCCCTGGTTTCAAAATGGACTAATCTTCCAATTTGGCTGAGAGGCCTCGATCGAGAAGGGCTTCACAAATAGGCTTGAGTTCGTTGTATGAACCGCTTTTCACTTTGCACTTTCCTTTAAAGTGTACCAGCAGAGCGCATTGCTCGGCTTGTTCGGGCGTATGCTTGCACAGATCAATGAGAGAGTCAATCACCCAATCGAAAGTATTGACGTCGTCGTTGTAGAGAACGATAGAATAGGTTCCTATCAAATCTTCTAAGGAGATGATTTCTTCCTCGAGTTCAGTATTTGGGTTGGATAAACTCATCTAAGCGCGCTTTTTAAATAAATTCGTTTTGTTTTCTTCACCAATCAACAATTTCTTGATGTTTTTTTGGTGAGTCAAAATTACAATAATTATAGCCACAACTCCAAATGCAATCAAAAGGGGTTCATCGCGTTTAAAAATAAAAATGGCAAAAACAGGAAAAGAAACTGTGGCCATGATGGAACTGAGCGAAACGTATTTTGTAGACAACAACACGAGCACAAACAAAGCTATACAGGCAAGCGCCAGAGCGTAATCAATGCCGATGGCCATTCCAAAAAGCGTGGCAATTCCCTTTCCGCCTTTAAAACTTTCATAAATGGGAAACAAATGTCCGAAAACGGCGCATAGGCCAAATAACAATTGAATATTGATGTATCGGTCGGTGCCGTGGGCAATGCTTCCTAAAAACATGACCAAGCTCGCAGCTGTCACACCCTTTAATATATCCAGAAACAAAACCGCAAGCCCCGATTTGCTTCCCAGCACTCTAAAAGTATTGGTAGCCCCTGCGTTCCCTGAACCGTGTTCCCGAATATCCAAACCGTGAAAGGCCCGACTAATCCAGACTGAACTTGGCAATGATCCCAGCAAGTATGAGAGTATACAAAACAGGAAAATTATTAAAGTCTCCATCATTTCGAGGGTGCAAGTTTACAATTTTTTTATTTTAATAGTTAAAAAATAGCTTTTGGGGCATTGTGGATAATCTCAAAATTGAGAGCTTGGCCGGTTTGGTTATTAAAAAGACTGGTCGCTTATCTGCCTTTATTTGCCATCCAAAATAATAGGCGCTTTGCCATCGCCCAATACAATAATTTTAGAGTTATTGGAAGCCGCGAGTTCTTTATAAGCCTTAATCATTTCATATTTAATCTGATTGTCGCTTAAACTGGCACTGATGATGCGTTGATAATCAGAAATTCCCTGAGCTTCCACACGTTTCCTTTCTGCTTCCTGCCTTTCTTTTTGCAATACGAATTGCATTTTTTGCGCATCTTGCTCTGCATTGATCTTCGATTCAATGGTGGTTTTAACCGATTGCGGAAGGGTGATATTTCTCACCAGCAATTGTTCAAGCAGCAAACCTCTCTTTTTAAAATCTGATTCTATGCTTTTAAATATTCGGGATTGAAACTCATCTCTCTTCTTAGAGTAAAGTGAAATGGCATCATAATAAACCGCGTTGTCTCTGATTTTGGTTCTGGTGATGGGTCTCACCACTTTGTTGGTGTAATCCACTCCCAATTTTCTGATAATATTGGGCGCTTCTGATGGTATGATCCGATATAATACAGTGAGATCAATAATCACCTCCAATCCGTCAGAGCTCAACACCCTGATGGCGTCGTCACCCGATTGATCGCCTTCGTCGTGAACTCCGCTCATGGTATAATTTTGAGTTTTAACGTCCAATTTTCGCAGTTCAAGCACGGGATTAATGAAATGCAAACCGCTGGGTAGAATGTCGTTTTTCACATCGCCAAAAAGCACCTTCACCCCAACCTCTCCAGGGTTGATTTGTCGGATACTGGAGGATAAGAATCCTACGACAACAAGAAGTACGCCGGTAATTTGAATGATGCGGCCTATTCGGGGATTGGGCAATTGTTTGCCTATAAAGGCGTAAACTGCGAGGGCGATAACGCCCAGAAATACTAAAAACATAATATGGAAATTTATGCAATATTAGCATTAAAGCCATGAAGCTTTGCAATATTTTGAAATTTTGTCTTTTTAGTTGTCTTTTGCAGCCCATGCGTGTACTTATACAAAGGGTTAGCCGGGCTTCGGTAGAAATCGGGCAAATAGAAAAATCAAGAATTGGCCAAGGCTTGCTGGTGTTTTTGGGCATTGAAGAGGCCGATACCGAAAGTGATGTAGACTGGTTGACCAGAAAAATAATACATCTCAGAATCTTTAACGATGAAAATGGATTGCAGAACTTATCCATTCAGGACATCCGGGGCGAATTTTTAATCATCAGTCAGTTTACCTTGCAGGCCGCCATTAAAAAAGGCAACCGACCTTCCTTTATCAAAGTAGCTAAACCCGAGATTGCTGAACCTCTGTATCAAAAATTTATAGAACACATTTCAGCCCAGGCTCAACTCAAAACCGAATCCGGAATATTTGGTGCCGATATGAAAGTGGCCCTGGTTAACGATGGTCCTGTGACGATTTGGATGGATTCTAAAAATCCCGAGTAGCCTGCAAGAACTTACAGACCCGGAAATATAGAACGGCCTATTTCTTTCCAAGGCCAAGGAATATTGAAAATAATAAGGAGAATACCTACACTATACCAAATAAGCGCCTTTTTGAATTTTACGAGGTCATTGACCGCTTTTTTTGAAGCAATACGCCCATATTGAATTAAGGCGACGGCAATGAGCATGCCTAAAAAGTGTTCCACGCCCCAATATCTTGTTTCCGCGTTCTTCATCCCCTCCGCCATGTTGGTAAAAATGGAATGCTGCCCGAGGTAAAAATAGAGAATCAGTCCGGTGAGCAATTGAAGGTGACAAAAAAGTATAAACCACTTGCCCGATTGGTTATCGGCTTTGTTCCAAGCCCTTTGGCTGCGCATACCGCTGTAGGCGAGATAGATGGCCCAAAGCCCCGAAATTAAAACGCCCCACCTTAAGAAATTATGTAAATGATGCAAACCGATATTGAAATATTCCATTGTTTAATTTTTTTCAAAAATAGAGGTAAATTTTGGAATTGAAGCGCGAATGTTCAATCGATCATTTAAAAAAAACAGAAGAATCGGGTGAATTTTGCAGTCTTTAAACCACTTAAAGTGCAAACCCTAAGCATTTAAATTTACTCCTTTCTGTAAAGTTGCGGATCCTTTGCGTCTTTAAAAAGGTATGCGTACCTCACCCAGAAACCTTTTTGTAATTTAAAAAAATCATAGGTTCCATCGGGCAAATAATAACGAAACATGCCCTTCATATTGGGATTTGGCGGAACAGTATTGGCAAACACAATGATTTTTTCATCGGTGTCGTACCTCAACAACATGGTGGCCTCCTCTGAAAAGGTAAAAATCATGCGATTTTGTATATCCCCTCCATTGTCGAAGATAGGATAGCCAAACATGGGTTGTCCTTGCTTGTTGAACCAGAGGATGTCGATAATTTTTTTGTTTAACTTGGCGTCTTCTCCATCCCAGCCCATGAGCAGATAATGGGTTTGTTTTTTGTGTTTGTAGGTATGAATTTGGTAATAGAGCGCTCCCATCCAATGCCGGTGGTCGAGGGTGGCATACGAGGCATTTTTAACCGAGGTACTGCTGTCGTATAAACCAAAGATCAAAACCGAATCCTTGAGATTCATCTGTATAACTCCAAAATACAAATACTTGGCTGAGTCGAGCAGGAGATTCCAGGTAAAGATTCTGAATTTTTCGTCTTCGGGTTTTAAAATGGATACGGTTTTCAGACTGCTAAACGGGTAATTGAAAGAATTTTTTATGAGCAATACCTGTTTTAGGGTTTGAATAAAATAGTAGGTGCTGGTTATTCTGGTCGTTTGATCCTCACCGTTAATGATGTTATGACTCAGGCCCTCCAGTCGGTATTCGAAGTTTCGAATGGAATCGAAGTTGGTGGTATCTTTACTCCTAAGAGGTTTAGATGACGCATAAAAACCTGCGAGGACAAAAAGAAATATATGGAGTAGTTTCACCAATGGTTAACGGTATTATTTTCTAGTTAGTGTTGAGGTAGGCACCGAGATTAAAACCAATACTGAAAGGGAGATAATTTGGGCCTTGTGCAGCGACTACCGATTTATTAAACTTTATCAATGCCGATTGAAAAAAAACACTGGCGGCGAATTGATTTCCATTCTTTAATTTCATGTCCAGGCAAATGCTGGATCGCTCAGCCAGACCTGCCTTTCGCATAATGGGGATGATTTTATCTGAATTGTACATCGGATTGAGGGTTTGAATGAACTTTAACTTGAGGTGTTGGTTTAATTTTAATTCATAACAAAGGCCTGCGTAAACCGAATAGTAATTCATTTTGGCTGCCAGTTTATAAACATCAATCTTTGAACTGTCGCCCGGAGTCAGTCCTTCCTCATTAAAGCCGGTAGGGCAATACCCAAAACCCAGCACCGGTTTTAGGTGCGCATTTTTAGTTTTTAAAAAAAAGTTAAGGTTAAAATCGAAGAACCTCGCAAACTTTTGGCTTTGGGGATAGAGTCGCCCTTTTTCGCCGTTCAGTCCCATGTCGAATACTTTAAAATACATATCGGACCTGGAAATGCCTGCATTCACAAGGATTTCCCCGTTTATTTTTGTCTGAGCTTGCAAAAAAGAACCAAGGAGCAAAACCACCAGACTGAGTAAGGGTTTAGCATATCGAATATGTGTGTTGAAACCCTCCATGCTAACGCCGAGTGATATCCATTAGCTCAAATTTTCAATCACCATGGCACTTGCGCCGCCTCCACCATTGCATATTCCAGCAGTTCCGTACCTGGCCTTGTTCTGGCTGAGTACGTGGATGAGGGTCACAATGATGCGGGCTCCTGAGCATCCCAGAGGGTGACCTAAGGATACAGCACCGCCGTTGACGTTCACTTTAGAGGCATCCAGGTTCAATATTTTATTGTTGGCCAATCCTACCACTGAAAAGGCTTCGTTGAGTTCAAAATAATCCACCTCTGAAATAGGGATACCAGCCATTTTTGCGGCTTTAGGCATGGCCAGCGATGGTGAGGTAGTGAACAATTGGGGCGCTTGCTCGGCATCGGCAAATCCTGAAATTTTCGCCAGAGGTTTAAGGCCTAAACTCTTCATTTTCGATTCGCTCATCAGCACCAAAGCAGCCGCTCCATCATTCATGGTACTAGCATTGGCTGCGGTTACCGTGCCATCTTTTTTAAAAACCGGATTGAGGGTCGGTATTTTTTCGAATTTTACATTCTTATATTCTTCGTCTTCGCTGAATAGAATAGGATCTCCTTTTTTCTGTGGAATTTCAACAGGCACTACCTCGTCCTTAAATTTACCGGCCGACCATGCTGCTGCCGATCTTTGATAAGATTGAATGGCAAATTCATCTTGTTGTTCGCGGGAGAAATGATGGTCGCTTGCACATAATTCGGCGCACATTCCCATCATTTGCTTGTCATAAACATTGGTTAATCCATCGTACTGAAGCCCATCGATCATTTCTATGTTTCCGTATTTATAACCCGATCGCGATGCGGGTAAATAGTGGGGGACCAGGCTCATGTTTTCCATTCCACCGGCCACAACCACCTGGGCATGTCCCAACATAATGGCTTGTGCGCCATTGGCAATAGCCTTCATACCGGAAGCACATACCTTGTTTACGGTTGTGCATATTACCGACTCAGGTAAGCCCGCATAAATGGCGGCTTGCCTTGCAGGGGCCTGTCCCAGACCCGCCTGTAAAACACAACCCATGATCACTTCATCCACTTCTTCGGGATTCAAACTTATTTTTTTAAGGGCCCCACCAATGGCAGCTGCTCCCAACTTAGTGGCCTGAACGCCGGAAAGACTTCCCATAAAACTCCCGATGGGGGTTCTTACGGCTGAAACGATATATACATTTTCCATAAATTTCTAAAGAGGCGCAAAGTTAATTAATACCGATAGCAAAATAAGTATGCAAAAAAAAAATGCCCACATACTCAAAAGAAACTTGGACAAAAGGTAGGCAACCTGAATTTACATCAGTTGAGAGATGGAAAGGGTAGAAACTTCATTTACTCCTTCAGCCAATGATACTGAATGCCAATGCTGAGCATGGGTGCAAAGCCGTTGGTAGTAAGTATGGCTTTTTTGTAATGGGTGGATGAGCCAAATACATAATCCACTTCTATTTTGCTCACTTTGCTCAAACCACTTACTAAACCGACATTGGTCACAAAATCAAATTCTTCGTTAATGGCATAATACAACCTGGTGTTTAAGCCCAGTAAAATGGCCGATCCTGTCAAACCAAACGTTTTTATTTTTATGTCGACCACCTTTGCGCCTGAATCGGTCTCAAGGGTGCGGCCTCGTTCCAACACCACATCGTAGGGATTTTTAGCCCCTATAATAAGGGAAATACCCAGGCTATTTGTCCAGATCAGGCGCTTGTTCAAACTTTTAGTCTGGTGTTTGATATTGAAAAAAATGCGGTTCGACTGCATCACACTCACCAGTTCTCTGTTGGAATAAATCGTATTATCGGGGCCTTTGAGTCTAAAATTGATTTTGTAATTGTTGGTGGCGAAGCCGGCTTCCCAGAACATCTCTTTTTTCATGCTTTGAGAAAACGAAAAATATCCGATGGCACCCGGATCAAGATTTTGACGCAGAGCCTGACTGCTTTGGGCAATATTAAACTTATCGTACTTTGCGCCAAGTCCGAATTCAATACTGCGAATCTGACCTATGCCCTCAAAGGCAAGGAGGAGGGGGATGATAAGTAACATCAAACGCTGTTTCATAATGGCAGGCTGTATTGGGTGAGTTGTTTTATGTGAAACGAACGCCTGTGAAGCGGGCTGTAGCCATGTTCACGAATGGCTTCTATGTGGCTTTTGGTGCCATATCCTTTGTTGCGCTTCCAATCGTAAAGTGGGTATTTTTTGTCCATTTGCATCATCCAATCGTCCCTGTAGGTTTTTGCCAATACAGAGGCAGCGGCAATGCTAAGGTATAAATTGTCGCCCTTCACTACGGTGATGTGCTCAATGTCGCTATATTTTAAAAAGTAATTTCCGTCGATGATGAGGTGAGCCGGTTTCTGTTTTAATAAATTTAAGGCCCTGTGCATAGCCAAAACCGAAGATTGCAGGATGTTAATTTTGTCAATGATTTCCACATCCACTTGTTGCACCGAATAGGCGATGGCATTGTGTTCCACATCCGTTCTGATGATTTCTTTCTGACGTGTGTTCAGCAATTTTGAATCTTTCAGGAGTCTGTTTTTATAATCCTTGGGCAAAATCACGGCTGCGGCAAAAACCGGACCTGCCAAACAGCCTCTTCCGGCTTCATCGAGGCCCGCCTCAAGACAATCTTTTTTGAATGAACCTTTGAGCACAGCGTAAAAATAGACTTAATTTGCAAGCAAATAAACCAAATTATAACACCAACAAAAAATTAATGTACGCATACAGAGATACATTTTACAAACGATACTTCAGCAGCCAGGTAGGAAAGGCCGACCCCACAGCCTTTAAGCGCTTGTTTGAAGAGCAGAAATGGTTTTTTAAAAACGAAATAATACCTCACTTTCCAAAAAATAAAGACGCAAAGATTCTGGATATTGGCTGTGGCAATGGATCCCTGCTCGCTGCTGCCAGGGAAGCCGGCTATGCCCGAGTAAAAGGCATCGACATCAGTCAGGAACAAGTGGAAATAGCCTTACTCATGGGTGTTGTAGAGGTGGAACAAGGCAATCTCAACGATTTAATCAGCAAAGGCAATGAAAAATTCGATCTGGTAAGTGGCATGGATATCATCGAGCATTTTTCGAAAGATGAGCTTACCGAACTTGTGCTCAGTTTGAAAAAAATATTAAATCCGGGAGGCATGGTTATTTTTCGAACCCCCAATATGGACGCCCCACAGACCTCTGTTTTTTCGTATGGGGATTTCACTCATGAATGTCTGTTAAACAAAAGCTCAGCCCTTCAATTGATGAATTCATGTGGCTACAAAAATTCCCAGGTTTTTTCAAGCATGTTAAAAATTCAAAATCCATTTAAAGAAATGCTGAGGAAATTTTTATGGCCTTTGGTGACCTTCCGAATGAAACTGGAACTCTTCGCTACAGGAAGAACCTGGCATCAGGTCATCTTTACCCCAAATATTATTATCATCGGCAGAGAGGCTTAGTGTATCCCGGATGTTTGTGTTAAAGCGCAACACTCATCCTACAAAGCGCACTTCTTCAACCTTTCCGGCTTCACATCGGTAAATTTTTCCGGGAAATTTATTGATAATCCGGTAATCATGGGTAGCGATAAGTACCGCTGTACCTGCATCACAAATGCTCTTGAGGCATTGCATAATATCGTCGGTTACCTCCGGGTCGAGATTTCCTGTAGGCTCGTCGGCTAAAATAATTTCTGGCTTGTTGAGCAAGGCTCTGGCAATAACTATGCGTTGTTGCTCGCCACCTGAAAGTTCATACACCATTTTAAAACCTTTGCTTCCCAGCCCGACCATCTTGAGCACATCATTGATCCGTTCGTCTATCTCCACCTTTTTTTTCCATCCGGTAGAGGCGAGCACAAAGTGGAGATTCTGATACACATTGCGGTCGCTGAGCAAATTAAAATCCTGAAATACAATGCCGAGTTTTCTTCTGAAAAATGGAACATCCCTTTTTCTGAGATTGGCAAGATTGTACCCTGCAATTTCTCCTTTTCCTTCCTTGAAAGCCACATCGGCATACAGTGTTTTTAACAAGCTGCTTTTGCCACTGCCTGTTTTTCCGACCAGGTATACCAATTCGCCCTTAGATACAGAGAGATCCACACGTTGCAAAATGAGATTTTGCCCCTGAAAAATGGTAGCTTGACTTAACTCAATAACAGGTTTTTCATCGAACATGGCTTCAAAGCAACTCTAAATTTAATTGAAAAACAAAAGAGGTTTTCTACAGGGTGTTGGCCTTTTGTAACAAAAGGCAATCGAGCAGAACGCAAGCCGCAAGTGCTTCAACTATGGGTACCGCGCGGGGAACCACACAGGGGTCGTGTCGGCCACCTGCAGTGATATCTACATTTTCATTTTTTGAATTGACCGTCTTTTGGGCTTTGCCTATGGTGGAGGTAGGCTTAAAAACCGTATCGAAATAAATATCTTCTCCATTGCTGATTCCTCCTTGTATGCCACCGGAATGGTTGCTAAGGGTGTTTATCTTTCCCTCCTTACTTCTGAAGGCGTCATTGATCTCACTTCCTTTAAGGTTCACGCTGTTAAAGCCGTCGCCGAATTGAATCCCTTTAACCGCATTAATACTGGTTATGGCCTGGGCAAGTTTAGAGTGAAGTTTGCCAAAAACAGGATCGCCTAAACCCACAGGAGCACCTTTGATCACGCAGCAAATGATTCCTCCGAGGCTGTCGCCCTCGGTTTTTGCCAAAGCAATGGCCGCCTCCATTTGTTTTGAGATTTCCAGGTCGGGACAGCGCACAAGGCTCTCTTCCACCTTGTTTAAGTCCAGGTTTTGGTAATTTTGGCCCAGTTTGATAGCATAAATTTGAGAGACAAAAGCGGTGATGATGATGCCCTGCTTTGTTAAAATGGTTTTTGCGATAGCTCCGGCGGCCACCCATGCAGCCGTGATTCTTGCCGATGACCGCCCACCACCACGGTAATCTCTGATTCCATACTTCATCTGATAAGTGTAATCGGCATGGGAAGGCCGGTAAACATCGCTTAAGGGCTCATAATCCGAAGGCCTGGCATCCGTATTTATTATTTGTATACAAATAGGTGCGCCTGTGGTTTTGCCATCAAATACCCCTGATAAAATTTCAAAGGTGTCGGCCTCTTCGCGTGCACTGGTCACTTTCGACTGTCCGGGTCTTCTTCTTTTGAGTTCAGACTGTATAAAATCTGCGTCCAATTCCACAAGGGATGGGCATCCCTCAACTACCGCCCCAACCACAGGGCCATGAGATTCGCCGAACGACGTAATTTTGAAAAGTTGTCCAAGGGTATTCATGCTGCGGTAGCAAAGATAATGCTTAGCATTGGTGTGGGATTAAAATTATATCTCTCTCAAAAAGTAACTCCATTTACTCAATTCGCAGGCCTAAATGCTCCCAAAAATGGGGGTAGGATTTGCTGACACAGCTCGTATTTTTCATTTTTATTGGTTTTATAAATCCCATGACTGCCAAACACATGGCTATGCGGTGGTCATTGTAATTGTCAAATTCGGTGCCGTCCTTCAATTCAAAATTGGAAGCGTCGAGGAGCCATACCTCCGGTACATTGCCCTGCACTAATTCAACACCGCACTTTTTTAGCTCGGTTTGAAGGGCCAAAACCCTATTGCTTTCCTTTATTTTTAAAGTTTCCAGACCTTTGATACCCGCTCGTTTTTTATTGACAGATAGCAAAGCAATCACCGCAGGAGCGAGGTCAGGGTAGTTTGAAAAGTCCCATTCTGTAATGTTCTCAATGGGGGTGTTGGATTTCTCAAGCCAAACTCCACTTTCGGTTTTTGTGAGTTTTAATCCGAGCTTTAGGCTCCATTCCGCCAAAACCGCATCTCCTTGTACACTGTTTAAGGTAAGTCTTTCAAAAAACACCTTTCCACTTTCCGATAAGTGTATTATTTGAAACCAGAAGGCCACCGATGACCAGTCGGGTTCCAGGTCGAAGGTGTGGATAGAAGAAACTCCGTTCCAAGCTTTGCACCGAATGACCTTTTCATCTAAAATAACTTCAAAGCCAAGGGATTGCATTACTTTTTGAGTCATTTGTATATAGGGATAAGAGGCTATTTTGCCTTCAATCTCTATGGTGAGACCTTCCGAAAATTTTGGCCCAATCAACATCAGGGCCGTTATAAACTGACTGCTGGTTGCACCGGGTATGCTTATGTTTCCTCCCTTCATACCCGTGCCGTCAATTTGAATGGGGGGGTAGCCTTTTTTTCCGATGTAAGTGACCTTGGCCCCTAAATTTTCCAAGGCCTCTGCCAAGTTTCCCACTGGTCTTTGCCACATGCGCTTGCTCCCTGTAAGCAATACCCGGCGTTTTGACGCAGCACAATACGCCATTAAAAATCGCATGACGGTGCCCGCATTTTCACAATTAAGGGATTCACCTTTACTGCTGAGCAAATTTTGCATCAATAAGCAATCGTCAGCATTGGATGGATGGCGAATCTCCAAGTCGAGAGTGTAGAGTGCGTTTAAAATCATCACCCTGTTTTGGATGCTTTTGGAACCCGGCAGACTTATTTTCTTTTGACCTGAGTAGGGCTTAAAATACAGGTCCATTCTGATGGTAAAAAAGCAGACTCTCCTGCAGATCAGGAACTGAAACTTCGTGGTCGTAAGTGGCTTGTCCAATCTGTTCGAGCCATACACAGTTTACTATTTGGGCTTTGTTCTTCTTGTCTCTAAGCGCCCGGGAGGCAATATCCTTGATCTGTGAGGGTTTAAAGTAAATTCTTGAAAAGTATGCATCTATGGTTTGGATAATCCATTTGAGTGAAGGCTCATCGAGGTTTCCAAGTTTATGGCTTATCAAAGACTCGCAAATCATTCCGGCTGCTACAAAGTAGCCATGGGGATAATCCTCATCAGAAAAATAGGATTCCAAGGCATGGCCAATGGTATGCCCGTAATTTAAAATTTTTCGAAGGCCTTTTTCTTTGAAATCCACTCCTGTGATGCCTGTTTTAATGGCACAAGATTGGCGAATCAGAGAGGGCCAATCGTTGATAAAACCCTTAGTCTTGAGATTTACAGCGGTCAAGGTTTCAAAATAATTTTTATCCGCAATCAAGCCATGCTTCACCATTTCGGCGAAGCCGGATAAGATGTGCTCAGGTGCGAGAGAATTTAAAAACCCAGGGAAAACTAAAATCTTCTGAGGCTGACTAAAAGTGCCAATATAGTTTTTGTATCCTTGAAAATTGATGCCGGTTTTACCACCATGGGAGGCATCAACCATGCCCATAAGGGTGGTAGGGACATTGACAAAGGGTATACCCCGGTTATAGGTGGAGGCCGCAAGTCCGCCTAAATCGCTCACCACCCCACCCCCTAAATTTATGAGGGTGGTGTGCCGGTCGGCTTCGAGTTTAAACAGTTCATTCCAGCAACAATTGAGGGTAAAAGGCGACTTGTTTTTTTCGCCGGCTCCGATGACGATGAGTCGGTTTTTATTTTTTAAATTCAGTTTCTGAAAACAATGAAGCACTGTATTTTCATCACAGAGAAAAATCGGATTTTCAATCTCCAAAATGGCTTTTTCAAGCGATTCCTGATCATTAAACACGCTGAGTTCCGTCATGGCCAATAAGAATTCAAACTTACTTCAAATAATTATTTTCTTTTTGAATATTTTTGGAGACTTATATTCGCTTTATGCTCAAAAAATTGCTCCTGTTGCTCAGTTTTACATTTTACCATCTTTTGGCACATGCTCAGGAAGGCAGAACATTTTTAGACAGCCGTTATCAGCCCTGTAAAAAAAAGGAAGCGGTTTACTTTTATGACCATGAGACAAGCAATGATTCAGTGGTGAAGCGCATTATCATGCTATCGAGCAACCGTCTCATAGCCATTTACAAGCACCATGCGAGTTCACCCGAAGCGGTTTACGCCCGTAATTATGGCGCCGGAGACCAATTGCTGAATGAAGGCTTGTTCATTCGGTCGAAAAAGGAGGGGGAATGGTATTATTACGACTCTCAAGCCAAGATTGACAAAATAATTTTTTTCAAAGCGGATGAAATGTTAAGGGAAAAATACTTTAACCATGGCCTGCTGTCCACTGAAGTGAATTACAAGAATCTGAGGTATCATGGGGAATGCAAGGTTTACAGTACCAAAGGTATTTTGTGCAAAAAAACCCAATTTGTGGAAGGTATATTCACCTCCGAAGAAACGCTTGTTCACACGGATTCCAGCAACAGAGACTCCATTGGCGACATCCTTTCGCTGGTGATGCCTGGGTATGTGGGGGGCGAAGAAAAAATGTTTCGCTTTATTGCTGAAAATATGATGTACCCCAAAAAAGCCATACAAAATGGCGCAGAAGGAATGCTCAAGGTAAAATTTACCATCACTCCCAAAGGGGAAGTGACCAAAGCCCAGGTTATTTCAAAAGACACCTTGGGTTACGGCTGTGAAGAAGAGGCCATCCGGGTTACGGAGAGCATGCCTCGCTGGAACCCAGGTCTTCAAAATGGTGTTCCGGTGAGTGTATACATGAACCTGCCTATCCGTTTTAGGCTCATTTAGACCATAAGCAGTTTAAAGGAATCTTGCCAATCTATGTTTGTATTTTTTTTGGGATTAATGCATTTCAAAAAAAATACTTATCATTGCGGGAACTGCAGTGAACAGTGCAAAGGATGATAAGAGTCATGAAAAGTTTGAGTCAGATATTAAACCTTTGTCAGTCTCCGCAGACGGGTCATAAAGCATGAAAACATTTACCTTAACAAAACATAAAGTATTACTCTCAAAAAACAATCCAAACATGAAAACACCAATGAATCTATTAAAAAGAACTTGCGTTATCGCCTTAGCAACCGTTTTGCTTAGCTTTCAGTCCCTGGCTCAATCGGCCTCTGCCGTGCTTGATAAATGCCTTGGGGCGGTGGTGACCGTGGCGGTATATCAAACCGAACCCTATGGCAAAATGACCTTGGGAATGCGCGGCACTGTGTCGGAAGAAGCTTACAAGCAAGCTTTGGATCTCACCAACGCCAAAGGAAGCGGCTCAGGTTTTATTATTAAGCGCAATGGCAAATATTACGTCATCACCAATGCACATGTGGTGGAGTCGGCCTCTAAAGAGAGCGGTAGTATTTATGTTTTCTCAATCAATCAAACCAAATACGAATGCAAAGTGTTAGGTGGAGACAATTTTTATGACCTGGCTGTGCTTGAATTCGTCACAACTCCCGGTTCGGAAATTGATGTGGTTGACTTTACCAAAACGGAGCCCATGGTGGGCGACAGGGTATACGCCATTGGAAACCCGCTTGGAACCTATCCCTATACCGTGACCGATGGAATTATCAGCGCTAAAAACAGAGCCAGGGGAGGCTTAACCGGTAAATTCGGATTTTTGCAGCATACCGCTACCATTATATGGGGCAATAGCGGAGGACCATTGATTAATGAAAAAGGCGAAGTAGTAGGCGTTAACTCTCAGATAGCATTCGCCACTGCTCCGGATGGTTCACAGATTCTACAGCAGCAAATTAATTTTTCACTGGAGCCAAAAATTACCGAACGCCTTATTAACGATGTCATCAACAATCAGGGAAGAGTGAAAAGGGCTTATCTGGGACTCGAAGTGGCTCAGGCCTACGACGTAGAAGGACAAAATTATTACCTCAAAGACGAAGCGCCTAAAATTTATGGAGTGATTCCGGGCAGCAACGCCTATACCAGCTTGGGCAGTAAAATCGGATATTTCATCATGAAGGTAAACGGCGTGGTAACCAGAAATGTAGAAGAGGTCCTGGGTGAATTTGAAAAGATCACCCTGAATGGCAAACTGAGCATGGAAATAAAGTCGCCTGCTGGAGCCGTCGAAACCGTGAGCTTTACTGCCGGCACACTGCGCAATATTGAACTCGAAGCCATAGCGGGGTATGTGCTTACACAAATACCGGGTGTTACGCTGAACACATCTTATGGACAGGTCGCTTTTAATTATACCGACGCCAACAACCAATACAGCCAGAAGGATGGCAAATACAAACAAAACCAGAGAGGAGAATACGGCGACAAAACTTACTTTGTACTCTGTGGGGGTATATACAATGAAAACAACCCCAACATGTGGAAAATAATTACCCTTACCGAATTGGGGGCGGCCATAAAATTGAGCAGTATGAGTGGCGTTTTCGATTATTATATCACCGATGCCTCTAAACCAACTTCAGAACCCACACTTTATCGCCAGTACCTATCCGGCGTAAACAATGTCATCAAATCAACCATTTACTATTAATTAATAGCCTTTCATAAATTTTCATCATGAAAAAAATCTTTTATTTAAGTCTGTTTGTGTTGTTGAATCTCACCGCTGTTGCACAGTCGAAAGTGGCCCTTATTGTAGCCATTGGAAACTACGAACCCAATGGTGGATGGAGCAGTATTAGCTCTGCCAACGATGTACCCCTTATTAAGGCGGCCTTGATAAAGCAGGGGTTTTCAGAAAAAGACATTATGGTGATTGGCGACGAAGCTGCCACCAAAGATGGCATCCTCAATGCCATCAACTCCCACCTGATCTCAAAATCGACCAAAGACGGAATCGCTGTATTTCACTACTCCGGTCACGGCCAGCAAATTATGGACGACAATGGAGATGAAATCGACGGATACGACGAAGCCCTGGTATCTTACAATGCCAGAGCGCGATACCAGCCTGGTGTTTACACCGGCCAAAACCATGTCAGAGATGAGGAGTTGGGCGAAAAAATGGATGAACTTCGGCTTAAATTAGGACCCAAAGGCAACGTGATGGTCATTTTGGATGCCTGCCATTCCGGTACCGGTACCCGTGGAGGCGGAAAGCATAGGGGAACCGACAAGCCTCTTGAATCGGATGGTTATGCCGAGACGGTGAAAGACAAGAAAGCTGACAAGAATGGAGTTTCTTCCAATCCTGCAGCCAGCGACAAAATGGCTTCTATGGTTGGATTTTTTGGTGCAAGTCCGCATGAGTTGAACTACGAAACGGAGGACGATAACGGTAAAGGCGTGGGATCCTTGAGTTATGCCTTTAGCCGGGTATTTGCCAATGCCGATAAAAACTCGACTTACCGAGGCATCTTTGATAAAATAAAAATAGAAATGAGTGGATTCGCTCCGCGGCAAACGCCTCAGGCCGAAGGTCAACTCGATTATACTATACTCGGAGGAAAGATTGTGGGTAAACTGGATTATTTTACCGTCACCAAATGGAATGGAGAAAAAGAAGTGAAGATTAATGCCGGTGAGTTGATGGGTGTATTTGCACAATCCAAGGTAGCTTTTTACGGAATCGACACCAAAGATATAAGCAAAGCCAAGCCTAAAGCCACTGGTATTGTTACCTCAGCCGATTTAACAACGGCTACGGTGACTTTGAACGAGGCTCTGGATAAAAACGCTGCGCTGAGTTCATGGATTTTTGTGACCGAGAAAAACTACGGGAGTTTGGAAATAAAGGTCAAGCTCGACATCAGTGACAACAAGCTCAGGACTTCTTTGCTCAATGAATTTTCAAAGTATCCCTTCATCAAAGAGGTAAAAGAAGGCAATGCCGATATTATCATTGACGAAGGCAATACGTATAGCCGCGGCAGCCAGATAAAACTGACCTCAGCCAATGATGCCATTTTGCTGGAAGAAACTGTTAATGCGAACCTGGCGCTTACCGTAGACAATGTCGTTGAAAAAGTAAAGAGTTTTTCGCAGGCCGGTTACATCAGGGGATTGGAAATATCCGACCCTAAACTGGAGGTGACCTTTGAGTTTATCCCTATTGAAATTAAGACCGATGGCGACATGGTGAAGGAAAAGTCGCGCGGCGATATCAGTTCTAAAATTGATGAATCGGGGGTTATGACCTTTAAGACCGATGAAGCCTATAAGATAAAAGTAACTAACAATGGCTCTAAACCGCTTTATTTCACCATCATCGATATACAACCCGACAATGTAATTAATTTGGTGGTGCCCAATGCCAACACAGGCCGTTTAGCCTTGGACTACCGCATCAATCCGGGTGAAAGCAAAGAATTGGGCGACGACGACATTATCATTTTTTACCCCCCAACCGGCAACGAAGTTTTCAAACTGATTGCCACTGAAACGCCACTGGATTTGTCATCCATTATTAAAACCAGAGGGGAATCGAGTCGCGGGGAGAAAGATGCCAATCCATTTTCAGTCTTGTTTTCCGAATCCTTTAAAGAAAGTGGAAGCCGAGGTCCAAAAATGCCCAATGTACCACAGGGATCGGCCAACGTTTACACCAAAACTTTTAAGATTGTGGAGTAGAGTACTCTGACTTAAGTTTACTTTAGAAACTTACCGGATGCAGGAAGTTTTACTTTCCGGAGGTGCGGAATTCTCAAAAGTTATTCACAAAATAAAAGAATGTTTTGGCCGTTAGAGGCGTCACAAATAAATTGCCGAAAAATAAAATTTTAAAAATTTATGGCACTTTCAAGCAATCTCGCGAAACTCGTTTCAACCACCACCAAAACACCCCCACAGTGGAGGGGAATTACTCCACGCTGGATACTCAAACTCATTCCATACGTTGAACTAAGTGCGGGAGTTTATCGGTTAAACAGGGTAGAGGCGGACCCATCAGTGGCTGCAGGTCATTCTGAAGGCGATAAAATTCCGGATTCATTTGCCGGTTTAGACGACAAACCCCAGGAATATACTTTGCAACCGGTCGACGCTGCATTAAAGATTCATGCAAGGGTTATGGATGTCTTCAATGATCCATACGATCAATTGCAACTTCAGGCCATGGTATTAATCGAAGCCATGAAGGAACAACAGGAAGATGAGGTTATCAATCATCCTGAGTTTGGATTGTTGGCCTCAGTGGCTGAGGGTATGAGCATAAAATCAGAAACTGGTCCACCTACCCCTAATGATCTTGATAATATGGTATCTTTGGTATGGAATCGTCCTGCTTTCTTTATAGCCCATCCAAAAGCAATTGCAAGTTTCGGCCACGAGTGTACCAAACGAGGGGTTTGTATTGGGGCTGTTGAGATGTTGGGATCGCCTTTTCATACCTGGAGAGGAATTCCAATCGTGCCTTCCAATAAAGTAAAAGTAGATAAAAATGGCCATTCGAGTATGCTTCTGGTTAGGGTTGGAGCTGAGAATATGGGTGTTGTTGGTCTAAAAAGCTCGAGGGCTAAAAATGAAGTTATGCCGGGCATATCAATGCGGTTAACAGGTATTGACAACAAAAATATTGCTACTTATATGTTATCCCTTTACCATTCAGTAGCCATTCATACTGAGGAGGCCCTAGCCATTCTCTCCATAAAAATTTAAGCTATGGAACCAACGCTTCAGTTCATTTCTTCAGCTGCAGAGCAAAGAGAGAACCTCAGTAACAAGTCCGGTGATTTTGCGAATTCCGAGGATTTAAAATCCTACATGCCAAAGCTTATAGAATCCATCATGATGTTCGAAAATACGGGTATAGGTCCCTTTCCTTCCGGCATACCGGATCCTCAATCTGTGTCGGTTCCTGAAAATAATCTTTCCTTACCGGAGAATATCAGCATAGAAAAAGAAATGAAGTCCGGTCAATTCGACGGTTCTTCCATGTTAAAGAATGGAATTCGGCAACTTCCTGGAGATCTCAATATGGCTGCGTCTCTGCTTCCTAATGACAAACTGATACATCACCAGCCGTATTCAATACCTCCGAGGCAAGTTTTATCTGAGCCATGCACCCTTAGCCAACCTATAAATGCATCACTAAGGGATGCGTACAGTACCGGAACTTTTTATTTTTTAAAATAGCCAACACCAATGGAAAATACCCACCCGTCGGGCATACCGTTCGAGGAAGCTGAAAAATTAAAAGGACTTCTTCCGGAAGGGAGCTCAGATCCGGATTTTCAGGAAAATACGATTCATAACGTGGCATCCATGATGCGAGGCTTGATGGGTGAGTTCATTCAGCAGCTGCCATTATCACCTTTGAAAAATCAATTAAAAGTTCCTGAACGGTGTTTGTCTGAAGAATTGGCCATTAAAGCGGTGAAAGCAGGGCAATTTTATTTTCTACAGGAACTGCAAGCTGAAACAAAGGATAAAAAGTCTAGGACTGCTAACTCAGGATTTAACGTGGAGTTAATTCGAAAGGACTTTCCAATCCTTCAAAAAAAGGTGCATGGCAATAAACCCTTGATATGGTTAGATAACGCGGCAACCACACAGAAACCGAATTTTGTTATAGATGCCATCAGCGATTATTACAGAAACTATAATTCAAATGTGCATAGAGGGGCCCACGAACTAGCCGCTAAAGCAACAGATGCCTATGAATTGGCCCGTCAAAAGGTTCAATTATTCATGGGTGCTGCTTCTCAAAATGAGATTGTTTTTGTGAGGGGAACTACCGAGGCCATCAATTTAGTCGCAAGGACTTTTGGACAAATGAATATTGGGTATGGAGATGAAATCATTTTGTCAGGGTCATCACACCATGCCAATATTGTTCCGTGGCAAATGCTTGCAAAAGAAAAAGGAGCTCATTTAAAAGTCATACCTTTTAATGACACCGGGGAATTAAATATAGAAGCTTATAAATTTCTTCTGAACCCAAAGGTAAAAATAGTCGCAGTAGATCATGTTTCAAATGTGTTGGGAACTGTAAACCCTATTCGCGAAATGGTTGACCTTGCGCACCATAACGGGTCAATAGTGGTCATTGACGGCGCCCAGTCGGTACCGCACTTTCGACCAAATGTACAGGAAATTGATTGCGATTTTTATGTTTTTTCAGGACACAAAATTTTTGGACCTACCGGTATTGGAGCCATTTATGGAAAGGCCAAACATTGGGACAGCATCCCTCCATACCAAGGTGGTGGCAATATGATAGATAGGGTGACATTTGAGCATACCACTTACCAACCCCCTCCATATAAGTTTGAGGCCGGAACAGGCAATATAGCTGACGCCATAGGACTTGGAGCGGCGCTAGATTACATAGAGCGAATTGGTTTTGATGCTGCAGGGCACTATGAAAAGGAATTGTTAAATTACGGCATGCTGCAATTGGCATCCATTCCGGATTTGACCCTAATAGGTACTTCATCAAGCAAAGTGAGTGTAATGAGTTTTGTGGTGAAGGGTGTCGATAACGAACAGATGGGTAAATACCTTGATTCAGAAGGCATCGCTGTTCGTTCCGGACATCACTGTGCCCAACCAACTCTGGCTCACTATGGGCTTACAAGTTCTGTAAGACCCTCTGTGGCCTTCTACAATACCTTTGAAGAAATAGACTTTTTAATAAAGACCATTAAGCAAGGAATTAAACACTTGCAGAAATAATAGGCCTCAACAGATGTTAAATGTGGCGATTTGATTAAAGGTCTTGAAAATATGCCAATCCCTTACTTTTCCAAAATCACGGCTTTTTCTAAAGCATCAACGTCAATGAATTGATTTTTCAATTTTCGATTTTGTCGAAAAAGATACGCTCAATTTGCCGATCATAAACACTTTAAAATCTGTTCTGCTAAGAATAAGATCTTTAATTAATTGACCAATGGCATTTTTAAAAAAGACAAGCATTTGCTTGCTTTTTATAACACCTTAGCTTTAAAATTTTTGACTTTAACCCCTTCGAATTCAAATCGGCTTTGGTAAGGGATGTAAACAGCCTAAATTAGGATTTCGTTCGAAAATTTGCGTATTATGGTTTTTTGGCTACTTTTACCGAATCTAATTTTAAAATAAACGAGCTATGCCCACTAACAATCCACCTTATATCGATTTCCCGGGAAATATTGTGATGACCCAACCCGTTGAGGAACAGTATACCCAAATCTACGGTTTTTTGGTACAGGGCGATCAAAGTTCATTACAAAAAATGGTCGACCAAAGACTTAACTTTATGAGCGACCGACCTGGGACGAAGTATCTGGTAGCTTCCGATAAAGTATTGCTTGCATTTACCACTTCGGTGGTAGGGCATTCCTTAACTACCGATGCCTATATGGGATACTCCTCTGAAGTAGCCTTACTGACATTTGTGTTATTGGCCAAGTGCGTACCGGATGGCGATGATTGGTCTGCACAGGAATTGGTATTTTTCGCTCCTTTTACTTTTGTCGATAACCCTTTATCTATGGCTGTAGGTCGTGAAACTTATGGATTTCCAAAAAGTATAGGTTATTTTGATGTACCAACCGATTACCGTTTTGTGTATAACCTGTCAATGAATGCCGTTGGTTATAAAGAGTTTAACCAGAATGCACGGGCGTATTTACAGAATATTATTATGGTAAACAGAACCGTCGGGGATGATACCACTACCGCTATTGAGATTGGCAAAGCCCAAGATATGTGGGCAGGAATAAAGAAACAAATGTTGCCACAAAACCCTACCTTTAAATTAGGTTTCAAATTCTTTGTTAACGAACTGGCCGATTTATTCAAATTGGAAGTTCCATTGGTTTTTTTAAGGCAGTTACGCGATATTGAAAACGCTCAATTTGCATCCTACCAGGCTCTTATCTATGCCCTTGGCAAAGTCAATGCTTTTCGCGGAGGCAGTTTATATTCAAGTCCATTTACCGTTCAATTAAATGATGTAGCAACCTATCCCATAGCCTCCGAACTGGGTATCGCTAATTTATCCAACTCACTTTTCTCATTTAGAGTTGAACTAGATCTAGAATTTGGAAATGGGATTGAAGAATACCGATCTGTTTAATTTATAAAAAAAATGAACTGGGAAGAACAATTAAAAAGATTAATAGAAGCAATGCTCGGGCATCGCGATTTTCATGGCTACAATGGGTACGAGCTGATTTTGATGTGTTTGGGATTTATTTTTTGGGCCTTTGCCTACTACCATATTATCCGGTCGGGGTTTAAGAATAAACGATGTGAAATGCCAATGATTGCTGCAACCGGAAACATAGCCTGGGAGTTTTGTTGGTCATTTCTGTTTCACGGTGACCTCGGATTGTTTTTTACCCTTGGAGCGAGAATTTGGTTTTTTCTGGATTTGTTTATTAATTTTCAACTGCTAAGGTATAACAGTAAACTGGAGACCAATCCCTGGATTCGCAAAAACTTTTATTTAATCTATTTATTTTCATTGACAGTATGGTTTCTGATTATGTATTTTATGGTAGAAGATGGCGATGATAACCAGTTGGGAGTAGTTACCGCCATGGTAACAGGGCTCGTGATGTCGGCCTTATATATTTATCAACTGGTATCGTGGCCCCAGCTCAGAAACACCGTACTCTCATACAAAGTGGCATGGTGGAAAATGCTCGGATCGGCCAGTGTAAGCTGCTCCTGCCTGATACTTTGGCCTCATAATGGTTTTTTGCTAAGTTTGTGTGGGGCAACGTTCTTGCTTGATCTTTCCTACATTTATTTATTTGCCAATTACAAGCCGCCAATAGCCCTCTCAGATGTTAACTAAAAAAAAGAAAATCGCAGTGATTGGAGGTGGCTTATCGGCCATGACCGCAGTTTACACGTTGTCACAACAACCCGACTTTGAGCAGTCCTATGACATCACCCTTTATCAATTGGGGTGGAGACTTGGTGGCAAAGGAGCCAGCGGTGTGAACAGAAAAATGGGGTACCGTATAGAAGAGCACGGACTGCATTTATGGATGGGTTTTTATGAAAATGCCTTTACCATGATGAGAAGTTGTTACAACGAATTGGGAAGAGACCCGGGGCAACCCTTGGCAACATTTGAGGCTGCATTCAAATCGCAACCTTTCATGATTTTTGCCGAGAATATTGATAACCAATGGATAGATTGGCAAATCGACTTTCCACCCTTAGGGGGCACCATTGGTGATGGAACGGTGGCCACTTTCGAGGAATTAATCGGGGGTATATTCGAGGATATTAAGAATAAATTTAAGGCATGGGCCAATGGAAAGTCCGATCATAAGGCAAACCATCTTGACAGTAACACCCATCTCACAATAATTCCGGAAGGGCTCAAAGATTGGTTTCATTCGGTTGAGCAAGGCGCATTATCCGGGCTTGAACACACGGTTGAAAAAGGCATTGTACTCTGCGGTGAACTCCTTTCTAAACTCACCCATTTTGTGGATTTTAATTTTGAATGGCCTATCCAAATGATTAAGAATCTGAAAAAATGGATTTGGGATTTACTAGGCGAAGATGTTTATAAAGACAACGATGCGAGAAGGTTGTGGTATACCATAGATTTACTGTTGAGTATTTTCACCGGTTTTATGGTCGATAAAGTATTCAAGATTAAAAATGGTCGCTTCGGACTTGATTTTGATTGCATTAACAATTGGGATTATGCCAAATGGCTTGAATTCCATGGCGCTGATAAGGAAATAACCATACCATGCCCTTATGTTAAGAGCATGTACGACGGTCCTTTTGCATTTTTAAAAGGCGACATAAATAAACCTGATACCGAGGCGGGTACCATGCTCCGCGTTTTTTTTAGATTGGCATTTACATGCAAAGAAGATGTGGTCTGGAGGATGCAGGCCGCCATGGGAGACACCATATTTGCGCCCCTTTACCAGTGTTTGATACGGCGACCTAATGTGAAAGTCAAATTCTTCCAAAAGGCGAATAAGTTAAATTTGTCAGAAGACAAAAAAAATGTTGAATCCATTGAATTTGAAAATCAGGCAATTACCCTCGGAGATTATGATCCCTTTGAATGGGTTAACGGCTTGCCTTGTTGGCCCTCAGAACCCATTTATGATCGATTGGATCCAAAAGTTGCCAGAGCCTTACAGGAGAGAGCGATTGATTTGGAAACACCATGGACCGATTGGGAAGGATGTGGGAACTACACCCTGGAGAGGAATGTCGATTTCGATGAAGTGATTCTTGGAGCATCCGTTGAAAGTGTAAAGGAAATGTGTGCTCAGATGATAGAAGCCAATACGTCATGGAAGCAGATGGCCGATGCCATACAAACTGTTCAAACCCAAGCATTTCAGTGGTGGTTAAACCAAACCCCTTCAGAACTGGGGGTCATGGATCAAAAGCTCCTAAGTTGCTATGCAGAGCCAACCGACACTTTTGCAGAAATGAATCAATTGCTTTCAAGGGAAGCTTGGCCTCCAGAGGCGAATGTTCAGTATATTTCATATGTGTGTGGGGTTTTGGACCAGCCAGAAATCATTCCGCCCTATTCCGATACAGACTTTCCACATCGTGAAAAAATGAGAGTTTTTTCTAATTTGCAACTGTACATACAAAATCTCGTTCAGCACCTATTGCCGGGAGCCTATGCCAATAACCAATTTGAGTGGGAAAAACTTGTCGACCTATCCGGTCAAATGGGCCCCGAGAGGCTAAAGGCTCAGTATTACCGACCCAATATTAATCCTTCCGAACGATATGTTCTGTCGGTTCCGAATAGCTCTAAATTTAGGCTATTCACTCATGGCCATGGTTTTGATAATCTTTTTATAACCGGAGATTGGATTCAAAATGGCTTAAATGCCGGCTTTGTGGAAGGAGCCGCAGTCTCGGGATTACTCACTGCAAGAGCTGTTTCAGGAAACAGCTCTATTCCCATCGTATTTCCCGAATGGGACTTATCCGATACTCATCCATAAATATGAAAAAGAAAATAATGTTAGGCTATTTTTCAAGCAGTTTTATGGCTGCCCTGTTTGGCCTTATCTGTAATTATTCAACTGCCAATGCAGCGATAGCTTATGACATTGCTAATTTAAAAAGAGAGGTAAAATTAGCCCCTTATCTTCGGCTACTCAACGTAAGTGGAGTTCATGATTCAAGTCAAATATTAAATGGGAAATTTGACGCGTCAGCCGTGCCGTTCGATTTAGACAAAATCAATGTGAAAGGAGCCGATTCTTGGATATTGCTTGAATTGAAGAATTCTTCAAACCGGGAGATTGGAGTGCTGATAGGAACCACGATGTTTGATTTTGTGAGCTTTTACAGCGAAACCGTTTCAGGAAAATTTAGCGAAACTAAAGGCGGTCTTTTATATAAAAATAAGGCGCGAGAAATAAACATCAGTCCTGCAACCTATGCCAAAATAAAAATTCAACCCGACGTCTCCAAACGTATTTATATTCATGTCCAAAATATTAATGATCCTGTGTTTGACTACATGCCGGTAACGTTTAAAATGTTTGAGGAACAGAGCTTTGAAAGCGATGTTAAGGAGGGGAACTTGTTCATGTTTTTGGTACTTGGAGCCATTATTGCCATGGCGCTGTATACCTTATTAATTTATTGGATTGTTCGCGATTCAGCTTATATCTTTTTTGCCGGCTATAATATCATGGCTTGCTTATTTATTCTGATTTTTAATGGCGGTTTGGTGCAAGCTATGCTTGAAACTTCAATACATCAATTTACCTTCATCAATATCTGCGGCGATATCAGCATGATATTCTACATTCTGTTTGCAAAAAGCGTTTTAGATATAAAAAACCGGTATCCCCAAACCGATAAACTGCTTAGTTTTTTTATCTTTTCATTCTGTTTTATCCCTGTGGCCTGTTTAATGGGATGGTTCCAACTCGCATTTATTTTAGGATTTGTTTGCACTAGCATAGCATTAACCTTGATAGCGGTGGTGGCCAGTTTGATATTTTTTCAAAAAAAATATTTACCGGCCAAATATTTTATTATGGCGATTGCCTTTTTCCTTGTCGCGGCCAATATTATGATCTTGCAAATGTTAGATATCTTGCCGCAGAGAATTCTCGGCTTAAATGAGATTGAAATACTGCAGGCTGGTGATGCTTTTCAGCTGTTGTTTTTTTCATTAGCACTTGCCTCCCGTTATGCTGAAATCAGGCAAAAGTTGGCGAACGAAGAACTGGAAAAGGAAAGACTTTTACGTCAGAAAGATATTGAAATAAAAGAAATTCTTGCCAAGGAAAATGAGATGTTGGAACTCAAAGTAGCTGAAAGAACTAAGGAGTTAAGCCTGGAAAAGGATAAATCGGATGAACTGCTGCTGAATGTGCTACCCGAACAGATAGCAAAAGAATTAAAAGCCAATGGTTTTGCCGCACCCAAATACTTTGAATCGGTCTCAGTCCTTTTTACGGATATCAAGAATTTTGTGACCTTTAGTGAAAAGTTGACTCCTGATGAATTGCTATTTGAGCTCAATGAATGCTTTTCAGGCTTCGATCAAATCATGAAGGAATATGGAATTGAAAAAATAAAAACGATTGGCGATTCTTATATGGCAGCTTCCGGTATTCCGGTTGAGAACCAAAATCATGCCATCGATATGGTTGCAGCAGCCATTGAATTACAAAAATTTATGAAAGTAATTGAGGCTGATCGCATAAAAAAAGGCAAACCCTATTTTGAAATTCGCATTGGCATCCATTCAGGCCCAATTGTGGCTGGGATTGTAGGGCTGCGAAAATATACTTATGACATTTGGGGCGACACTGTTAATTTGGCAAGTCGAATGGAAAGCAGCGGTGAGGCAGGTCGGGTTAATATTTCTAACTCTACCTTTGAAATGGTTAAGAACCATTTTGTGTGTTCATCTCGCGGTAAAATCATAGCCAAAGGCAAAGGTGAAATTGACATGTATTTTGTGGATAGGAAGATTTAATCAAGTATGCCATACCATGACAATGTAACGTGGTACGTTATTTTATATCAAAGTTTTAGGACAAAAAACTTAAGCGTTATGCCAATCCCTTATTTTTCCAAAATCACGACTTTTTCTTGACAGATAAACCATAGGTTCCCATCACAAATTTGTTAATAATCATATGGCCTGCGAATATAGGAAGGGCCTTGGTAATATAACCCTAGGTAGGGCTTGCTGAAAAAGTTCAGTGTGCGTTCATTACAAGGAGGCAAGGCGAAGATGTACTTTGCCGTACCTCGAGCCGAAGCCGACGAAGTAAGGGACGTGCAATGAACTAACGTCTTTCTGAAGGCATTCGATGCACGATATTTTCATGGTTCACTAATTTTATCGTGCATTAAAAGCAATAAAATTTTTAATGAACCTCATCATATCAAGCCTTTAAGTGTTTTTCAGCAGGCCCTAGGTAGAATTAACTCATCGGGCCCTATTCCTTTATCACTTTTAACACCTCATAATGGCTGACCTTGATCAAATAGATTCCGTCTGAAAAACCACTGAGGTCAACTTGCCCGTTCTCAGACTCCATTTCGAAACGCTTTCCATAAAGGTCAAACATTTCAATTTTTTCATTGAAGGGTAAATTGGTCAGCGTGAAAATAGAGCGGCAGGGGTTGGGATAGCCTACCAAGGTTTTGAGTTGAGTGTCCTTAATTGACAATTTTCTGCGGACCAGAGAATCTGCCTTCAAAATGTTTGGGATGCCATAACCCATGCTGTCGTTAGGGTGAGTATAAAGATGGGCGCTCTTGCGAATAGCTTCGAGTAAAATTTTATTGCTCACGGCCGGGAAAGCTTGTTTGAGGCAAGCCACGAATCCCGCGATAATAGGTCCTGAGAAGGAGGTTCCGCTTCCTCTCCGCATGGTATTGTTTTTTGAAATGATGCTCACCTTGTGTCCCATAGCCATCACGTCGGGCTTTACCCTTCCATCGGCACTGGGCCCATAGGACGAAAAATCGGCGTGTTTTTCGAAGGAGTCTACTGCGCCTACACACAATACATTTGGTCCGTCGCAGGGTGCAGTGATGTAGCGCCATGGCTTGCGGCCTTCGTTTCCGGCGCTGTTGGTAATAAAAATGCCCCGGGCAAAAGCCATTTCAGCTGCACGGGTTACAATGGTACTTTTGCCGTCCATGTCCTGGTATTTGTAATCCCCTTCCAGACTATCGAACTGTGAATATCCCAAAGAGGAATGTATAATATCCACCCCGATGGAATCGGCCCATTCCAATGCCCTGACCCAGTTAAACTCCTCAATGTGTTTTTCGGTGGCCACAAATTCTGTGCGCGCCAATAAAAAGTTGGCGTCAGGGGCCGCGCCTTGCATGGAATCTTTTTTAAACCCCGCTATCAATGATAAAACATGCATGCCATGGGCGTCGTCGTCATATACGTTCGTGTTGTTGTCATAAAAATCTTTGGCAGCTTTTATGCCTTTTCGGTCTCTTAAATTCGAAAACGCCCCTATGCTGTCCACCCTGAAAAAGCCTCCGTCGAACAGCCCAATTGTCACACCTTTTCCAGTATACCCTTTGTTGTGGTAATCATTGAGGCCAAGCATCTTCAGCTGCAAATCCGCCTGACCGTATTCCAGGCTGTCGGCCTGAAGGGATAGCGGACTTATTTGATAATGCAAACCGGGCTCGAGGGCACGTACACATTTCAATTTCCTGACCTTTTTAAGCGCATGTTCACTTTTAACCTCAATGAAGGCTGCATTAAACCATTTCGAAGTACCCACTAGGCTTACTTTGCAGTTCCCCAGTTTTTTTAAATACCTGGAATCCACCGCCTGGCCGGCCTCCTTTTCGCCTTTAAAGTAAACCCAGCAATAACTTTGCGAATGGACATGACCGTATGCTAAAACCAGGAACCCTAGGAGACCTCTGCTGAGGTATACTTTAGCCTTATATAAAAAAATGTGAGTTGGGATATGTGGCATAAAATCAGGCGTGTTGCGTGGAGGAGTGATCCCTCACAAAAAGTTGTTTTAATTCATTGAGTTTGAGCAGGGCTTCAATCGGCGATAAGGTATTGGTATCTATCTTTTGTAATTCCTCTGAGAGCTTCACCAATTTAGGGTCGTTGTACTGAAACAGATTCAATTGGTAATCGTGCTTATCGAGCTTTTTAGTAACCTCTTTGCTGCTTGCCATGGCCCGGTCTTTTTCAAGTTTCTCCAATATTTTCGCTGCGCGGTTCACCACTTTCGAAGGGATACCCGCCATTTTAGCCACATGAATTCCAAAACTGTGTTCGCTGCCGCCCTTGGTAAGCTTTCTAAGAAAGATGACCTTGTTTTGTGTTTCCCTCGTGCTGATGTGATAGTTTACAACACCTGAATTTTTTCCTTCCAGCTCGTTGAGCTCGTGATAATGGGTGGCAAAAAAAGTTTTGGGTTTGCCGGGATGCTGGTTTAAATATTCGGCAATAGCCCAGGCCAGGCTCACCCCGTCAAACGTGCTGGTGCCTCGCCCGATTTCGTCGAGTATGATCAAACTTCTTTCACTGAGATTGTTAAGAATGCTCGCGGTTTCGATCATTTCAACCATAAAAGTACTCTCACCCTGCGAAATATTGTCGGAAGCGCCAACACGGGTGTAAATTTTATCGACCAAGCCGATTTCGGCATATTTGGCCGGAACAAAACTTCCTATTTGCGCAAGCAAAACAGCAAGGGCCGTTTGACGTAAAATGGCCGACTTGCCCGACATATTCGGACCGGTAAGAATGATGACCTGGTTGTTTGCGCAATCCAAATGCACATCGTTAGGAATATAGTCTTCGCCAAGGGGCAATTGATTTTCAATCACGGGATGGCGGCAGTCCTTTAGGGTTAAGGCCGTAGACTCGTTAATTTCAGGTTTGCAGTACTGTTGGGTTTTTGCTATCTCTGCAAAATTCAACAAACAATCCAAGGTGGCCAACACCTGTGAATTGGTGTGCACTGGGTTGAAAAAATCAGCCATATACTCCACAAAATTTCGGAAAAGTTCGGCTTCAATGGCGTAGATTTTATCTTCTGCAGTGAGGATTTTGTCTTCGTATTCTTTCAACTCCTGCGTGATATAGCGCTCGGCTCCGGTGAGGGTTTGTTTTCTGATCCATTCTGTCGGTACCTTGTCTTTATGGCTATTGGTTACCTCCAGAAAATAACCGTAAACATTGTTATAGGATATTTTGAGATTGGTAATGCCGGTGGCGGCCGTTTCCCTTTTTTGAATGTCGATGAGGTAATCCTTGCCCGAAAATGCAATGCGGCGCAGTTCATCCAACTCCTCATGGCAACCCTCATTAAAAATATCGCCTCGGTTGCTCAGCATGGGCGCTTCTGCGCGTATTTCTTTTTTTATGCGCAGCACCAACACTTCACAAGCATTGAGTTGATTGGCCAGAGCTTTCAATTCACTTGAATCGGTATTCGCGCAAAGCGTTTTGATTTCTGCCGCAATTTCCAATGCCTTGCCCAAAGCAATAATTTCTCGCGGATTGATGCGCAGCAGGGACACCTTGGTGATTAACCGCTCCAAATCGCCGATGCGGGCAAGCAGTGTTCTTAAGGAACCGAGAAACTCCGGATGACTCACCCCATATTCCACCGTGTTGAGCCTTTGGTTTATTTTAAATTTGTCTTTTAAAGGCATGAGCATCCATCGCCTCAGCAAGCGTGCGCCCATGGGGGTAAGCGTTTGATCCAATATATTGAGCAGGGATTTCCCCTGGGGGTGGTTGCTCGAAAGGAGCTCAAGATTGCGTGCAGTAAACTGATCGAGCCAAACAAATTCCTCCTTGTCGAGACGCGAAATGGCTTGAATATGGCCAAGGTTATGGTGCTGGTTTTGGTTCAGGTAATGAAGAATAGCCCCGGCGGCGACTATGCCCAATTCCAGTTCCTCGATGCCAAAACCTCTCAGGGTGGCTGTTTTAAAGTGGGAGAGGAGCTTATCGGAAGCAAACTGCTTTTCAAAAATCCAATCGTCGAGGGTGAAGGTATAAAAATCACCAAAAGCCGTTTCGAACTTTGATCTGAAAAATTTAGGATAAATGACCTCCGAGGGTCTAAAATTTTGCAAGAGTTTGAGGATATACTCCGCGTCTCCTTCAGCCATGAGAAATTCACCCGTTGAAATATCTAAAAAAGATATACCATAAGAATTTTGTGATGGAAAGAGGGAGGCGAGATAATTATTTTGACGCGATTCAAGTATTTTATCATTGATGCTCACCCCTGGGGTAACCAATTCGGTGACGCCTCGCTTTACAATGGTTTTGGTGAGTTTGGGATCTTCGAGTTGATCACAAATGGCCACCCTTTGTCCGGCCCTTACCAGGCGTGGTAAATACACGTCAAGCGAATGGTGAGGGAATCCGGCCAGCTCCACTTCACTGGCTTTTCCATTGCTTCGTTTGGTTAGGGTAATGCCCAATATTTGAGAAGATTTTTTGGCGTCTTCGCCAAAAGTTTCATAAAAATCACCTACGCGAAACAATACCAAAGCACCGGGGTACTTTTGTTTTACCTCGTTGTATTGTTTCATTAAGGGTGTTTCTTTATCTGTTATCTTTGCACTCAAAATATTATGGATTTTGGGGTACGCAAATTAAAGAATATAGAGTTAAATCGTCTCACTCCGGATACATTTAAAATTCAAAATAACCAATCGGTGGTTTTACTCGACAGTGTTCGAAGCATGAACAACGTGGGCTCTATATTCCGAACCTGCGATTGTTTGGGCATAAACCAAATTTACCTCTGCGGCATCACACCGGTACCCCCTCACCGCGATATACACAAAACCTCCCTTGGAGCAGAGTTATCCGTGAGTTGGGAATATGCAGAGGACATTGAATCGCTTCTCGATCGCCTAAAAAAAGAAAATTTCCGACTTATAGGACTTGAACAGACCTCCGCAAGCCAGGATATTCGTAAATTTGTAAAAGATACACGGCCCATGGCATTGGTTTTAGGCAATGAAGTTGATGGCATATCCGATTCGGCTATGCGAAAAATAGAAGAGTTTTTTGAAATTCCCCAGTTTGGAACAAAGCATTCTTTTAATGTAGCCGTAAGCTGTGGTGTGGCTTTATGGGAGCTGTTAATACCCAAGAACATTTGAAATTAAAGACCAAAGACATATTGAACCTGTTAGCTTGGCCATGCCTGTTGGGTATCTTGTTACTGATTTCAAGCGCTTCACTTGCTCAACCCAAGGATGCGGTGAATTACGTAGTGGTTAAAATAAAAAATGAACAAAAACGGCTCGATTTATTAGATAGCCTAAACGACAACAAGGTTCAGTTCGAAAATCCTGAAATCACTTCGAAAGTTCAACAATCCCTCTTTCTAAAAGTAAATGATTTGATCATTTTGCTCGAAAAGAGAGAAAACGACTACCGGAGCAGATTGCTCAAATTGGAATGCCTTTACCAAATTCTAAAGCGTATTAACCGGGAAAATATTGAGCAGGTAGCATTCTACGAAACGCAAATTAATTTGGCCAACCGCTGCCTTACCGAGCCCAATTTAAATAAACTCATGCCTACCATGTTGAGCAACGTAAGCTCCACACTGAAAATCATTCCCTTTTATCTCAATCAACCCGGCTGTCTGGAGTTCCTTCTCAAAGCCTCAAAAGTGTCGCCAAGTGAAATCCTCGCCAATTATAAAGCCATCAACAACAAAGCCATCGCCGATTCGGTTCTCATTGAAATTGTAAAATATGCCCCGGGCGAAGTAAAGGGATACATGTATTCTCAAAATCCGGTGAGTCAGAGCATTAAATCTTCGGCCAACACATGGCTCAAAACATTTGAGCGCATTTATTCTGAACTCGGTATGAGAAGCAGAGCTTATGCTCTGCTCGACGATATCTATTACAATCGACTTACCATATACCAGGCCGACAAAATAGGCAATGACATGAATGGCTATTTGAAGAAATTGGTTGTTTTGATAGCCAAACCCTCGTCCATGGCCCGATTTACCATTGAAAAGGAGCTGCAGGAAATGAGTCTCAAGTTCATAAGAGATATCAATGACCTGCATGAGTCGAAAGATGAAATTCGTTTTGCTTCCGTCAATAATCTGAGCAGTTCGGAAATCTATACCATTTTAGTGTTGGGAGAATCCGAAATTTACACCTCTACGTTCATCGGCTTGTACAACCGAATGGATGAAAAAAATATGAATTTGAGCTTGTACCGCTTTTTGGAATTACAGAATTGGTTAAAATTCAGGACCTTCATTAAAATGTGTGCGGGTTATAACACGCTCAATCTGTTGCTCACCAAATTGAGTCCTGAGGAGAAAGACAAACTGTTCAGGAGGTTTTGTGAAGGCCTGGAAGCCGAAAACGGAAATCTGGAAAATGCGGTTACAGTGGCCGACACCTATGGGAGTTTGAAAGACGACGGCACCAAAAAACAACTGGAAAAACTCATTACCAATTATTTTTACCTCGTTACCGGCAAGGGCAATTTTGAGGCCTCTAAACTGTATGAGCTCTTGCTGGAGGTGATTACAAACAAAAATACGGTGAGTAAAATCAACATAACCCATATTTCGAGTCCTTCTCTTTTTAAGCGGGACACCTGCTATGAGCAATTGATGTTTTACGACGACAAGGACGGAGAATCTAGTTTTAAATCCTTTATGGCCGGTTACAAAAAAAGCGAATGGTGGATTGAAGAATTCCCCAATTATATAAAGTTGAGCCCTAAAAAGGGAAAGGCCCTGGTGATATTTGCCAACCGACCCGAAAAAGAAGCTGAAGGGCAGAAGGATATTCGCGACCACTTCATTAATAGAAACCATTGGCCCGAAATTGTGATTCACAGAGGACATAGCTATTATGCCTGGGCCACCATTGAATCCTTAAATGCCGAAGCCAAGGTGGTGGTTTTGGGCAGTTGCGGTGGCTATAACAATTTGAGCAAGGTATTGGACATCTCCCCATCGAGCCATATTGTTTCTTCGAAGCAAATTGGTACCATGTTGGTGAATAATGAAGTGATTTATCAGATGAACGAAACCATTGTTTCCGGAAAAGATTTGGAC
This sequence comes from uncultured Chitinophaga sp., assembly GCA_964617955.1. GTDB lineage: Bacteria > Bacteroidota > Bacteroidia > NS11-12g > UBA9320 > JABWCE01. Next base: position 11,022 of record CAZTXB010000001.1, on the reverse strand, counting down.
TGGGCCCTTTTGTGGAAGAGCATTGACCTGAAGTTTAAAAACAACAAAGAGGCAAACGATCGATTTAAAGACTATATTCCTCCCCATCAAAATCTAGGGGCCTTGTTTATTAAAACTTACAGGGAACGCATAACCAAACCTTGATTAAGCCGTAAAATCGTTTTTTATTGACCTATAAAGGCCTTTGCCAATAAAAATACTTAGCGCCACTTAAGGCCGGTCTCTAAAATTAATAGCGATAATTTGCTTCCTAAATAGGGCCTGCTGAAAAACACTTTAAGGCTTGATATGATGAGGTTCATTAATAATTTTATTGCTTTTAATGCACGATAAATTTAGTGAACCATGAAAATATCGTGCATCGAATGGCTTCAAAAAGACGTTAGTTCATTGCACGTCCCTTACTTCGTCGGCTTCGGCTCGAGGTACGGCAAAGTACATCTTCGCCTTGCCTCCTTGTAATGAACGCACACTGAACTTTTTCAGCAGGCCCTAAATAAAGGCACCCCAATTCTAAAGATTTGATAATTTAAAGGATATAAACTAATTTGAACTCAGGGGATGAATTTGCTTTGCAGATGTTTTTAAATCCGCTACATTTGTTTTACCCTTTGGCCCTTTAGCATGTCCAATAAAGAGATAGAAATTATTTTAAGCCGGCAATTGGCTGATTGTATGTCGATTCCGGTCTTTTTAGTCGATACGGCCGGTAATCTGCTTTTTTTTAATGAACCGGCTGAAGATTTATTGGGCCTCCGCTTTGAAGAAACCGGATTTATGCCGGCCGAAGAATGGTCATCGATATTTAAACCCCAGGACAGCGAAGGCAATCCCATACCTATGAATGCCTTGCCCTTGGTAAAAACTTTAAAAAATCAAACCCCCAATCATGGAATTTTCTGGATAAAAAGCCTGGATGGCAATCTGGTTGAAATTTCAGTAACTTCTTATCCCATCATCGGTCGCCCGGATCGGTTTGTTGGGGCTGTGGCATTATTTTGGAAAACCTCTGAAGAATGAAAATTAAAGTTTGGGGATGCCGGGGATCCATTCCCTCGCCGGGAGTCGAAAAAAACACCTACGGGGGCAATACCTCCTGTGTTCAGGTGCTAAGCGATAAAACCTGCCTAATTTTAGATGGGGGCTCGGGCATTCAAAACCTGGGCATTTCACTTGGAAAAGAAATTACAGAAATACATTTGTTGCTTACGCACCTCCACATCGATCACATCATTGGTCTCGGCTTTTTTCTGCCACTGTACAATCCAAATATGAAGGTAAATATTTGGGGGCCTGCCGCTTCAAGAGAATCACTCACCCAAAGGTTGCGGCGCTATTTTTCACCGCCCATTTTTCCGGTACGTCTCAACGAATTGCGCTGTCAATTGGCTATCAACGAAGTGAGTCAGAGTTATTTCGAAATCGCCGATTTTAAAATCAGCTCCGATTATGTATGCCACCCAGGGCCAACGGTGGCTTATCGAATCGAACAAAACGGAAAGGTATTGGCTTATATGCCCGACCATGAACCCTACTTGGGTTCCTCTCATTACCCCAATTACCCTGAATGGACGAGTGGCTATGCCATTGGAAAAGATGCCAATCTGCTCATTCACGATGGTCAATACAAACCGCATCAATATCCCGACCGAATAGGGTGGGGACACAGCTCTACTTCTGACGCCATCAAATTCGGTAACATGGTGAAGGCTAAAAAGATGCTCTTATTTCACCACGACCCCATGCATTCCGATATTCATCTTAACAACCTGCTCGAAGAGGCCCTGGAATTAAAACCTGATCAACTCCAACTCGAACTGGCCAAGGAAGGCATGGTTTTGGAAATTTAAACGCGAAGGGATTCTTTATTTAATTGCTTTTTACACAGTAAATGAGTTACACTTTGTGTTGCGTTTAGGTTATTGAATTGTATTCTGAGGATCGAGATCTACAGCTCACTCAATAAAAGAGCCAACTTATTTCTAAATTTTTTGAAACAAATGGCTAAACCATACTCTTATTCCAATTTTCTAAGCATGGACGCCGTTAGGTTCTTTTCGCATGGATTGGAGTCATTTTATGGTACGGACCTATATACCGGCTCGACCCAAAGTAAATTAATTCACAGCAGATCTGGCAGTGAGGGGAAATGGTACAGAAAATTTAAAATTAGCGATGACTTGGGATTTACCCTGTATTATGATTTATCTTTCATTCAGCCAGAAGATAAGTATAACTTTGGGGGGATAATAAGCTTTTTTGATTTGAAAGTTTTAAAAGATGGCTGCAATGACAAATCAAATCGTTTTCTGGTAAAAGCTATAGTTAAGGGAGTTTATCCAAAATTAGATACCGTTGAATTATATGGCTCATTAACCTATTTAAATTTGCTTGAGCCTCACTGTGGCCCTCAATTATGTAACCGTGCTATCAATGGCTTCTCTTTCAAACCAGATTCCTGTAAGAAGGCATACCAAAACATGGCCCTATATTATGCCCATCAGTTTTATAATCGCTATATAGATAGTATCCGCTCTGATTTCTTGAGTCGATACATCGCCAAGTGTAAGTACAACGCCAGGCAAACGGAGCAATTTGCAGTTCAGTTTCAAAGATCAGTGTATCATTATACACTTTATTACTACGACCAATTGGGTAATTTAATTCAAACTGTGCCACCAAGTGGAGTCGACTTGCTTAGCGATGAGGAATTGGAGGATGTAAGGGCTGCAAGGATCAACCAAAGCGCAACGCCGGTGTATCCAAATCATGCACTGCTAACAAGGTATAAATACAATACGTTGAATCAATTGGTATGGCAAAGTACTCCTGATGCTGGTGAAAGTAATTTCTGGTACGACCGATTAGGCAGATTGGTTACATCCCAAAATTCACAGCAATACAGCACCACATCTTCAATGCCTAACAAACGGTATAGTTATACTTTGTATGATAGCTTGGGAAGGATAAAGGAGGTTGGAGAATTGACAAACACCACAGCGATGAGTAACTTCTTGGCTTATGACTACAACGGGTTTGTATCTTGGGTAGGAAGCGGGGGTCGAACACAAATAACCCGTACTTATTATGATAGGGTGAAGTATAATGAAGGCAGGACAGGGTTTATGCAGCAAAATTTAAGAAGCAGGGTAGCTACAATTACATTACAACAGGCCGAAGATACGGCCTATGATGAAGCTGTTCATTATAATTATGATATACATGGAAATGTAAAGAGTATGGTGCGAGAGAACAAACAACTCATTGATTTTGCACATCACCTGAAAAAGCTTGAATATGAATATGATTTAATAAGTGGTAAGGTTAACAAAGTAGTTTATCAAAAAAATAAGGTTGATCAGTTTATTCATGAGTATAACTATGATGCCGAAAACCGGATAAAAAAGGTAAATACGAGTACAGATAATGTACATTTTGAAACCGATGCACGCTATACCTATTATAAACATGGGCCTCTGGCTAGAACCGAAATTGGAAGACTTTATGTGCAGGGTGTAGATTATATTTATACTTTACAGGGCTGGCTCAAAGGAGTGAACACAACCAGCCTTGCTGTTTCTAGAGATCCCGGAAATGACGGACATACCACAGGTGAGAACAGCTATGTTAGCCGAGACGAATATGGATTTTCATTGAGATATTTCAAGGGAGACTATTCGCCAATAAATTTAAGTATGAGCACCTCAAATTATTTTGATATCAGCCAAACCGGAACCTCATTTGAAGCTGCTTCTCCTAATCTATACAACGGCAATATCAGTAACATGGTCACCGGTATTCGCAAATTATCCGAACCCACCTTAGGCAGGGCCTTTAAGTACGACCAACTTAACCGAATAAAGGAAGCACTTAGCTTCAGCTCACCAAATTATAGCTCAAATCAATGGGGTGCCAGTCAGGCAAGCGACAGCGCTTGGTATGAAAGTTTCAGCTACGACCCCAATGGCAATATAACCCATCTCAAGCGCAAAGGCAATAAAAACGATCACTGGCTTATGGATAGCTTGGTGTATGTATACCAAAATGGAACCAATAAGCTTACCCAGGTTGATGATAAAGTAAACTCTGCTTATTATTCAGCAGATATAGATGATCAGCAAGCCAATAATTATACATACGACTTAATTGGCAATCTTACCAGAGATATCGCTGAAAAAATAGATTCAATTCAATGGAATGTTTATGGAAAGATAACATCCATAACAAGGACAGAATCCGGATTTGAAGAGGATAAAAAAGCGAACCTTTATTTCAGCTACACCCCAGACGGACATAGAAGCACAAAAGGTGTAAGCGTATATGAAAAAGAAACAGAATACACTTATTATGTTAGAGATGCCCAAGGCAATGTAATGGCTGCTTATGAGCTGAATAACACCAAAAAGCTCGACAGCAGCCAACTCACTATCGAAAATATAAATGTAGCCTTGACAGGCACTTCAGGGGTAGAGCTTTTTGCCGATTTTGCCATTGATGTTTTGGAAATACACACTGTTTCCGGATTACCGGCCGACTATACAAATCATGTGTTAAGCGAAAACAAAATTTCCGAAGTATTAATCGCCTTTGACCCTGTAGATTATTTGGTTAATGTAAATACAGGCCTGCAAAACGATGTGCTAGGAAATTATAGTGTCACCACCATCTTACAAAGTTTGGCCGATGAACAGGGTTTTAGTACTTTTTATACCAACATCATGCCTGGTGTATGCAGCACCAACGGGACTTTAAATCCGTTGATTAATTTTTTAACAGCAAACACTTTTTTAAGCGATTGGGATGCCTATAACTCAGCAGAGTTAATAGCCATGGGTAATGATTACGATAGCTGGCTCGTATCAAATTATTCTGCCACATCGATGCCATGTGTTGATCTTACAGGCGTCCAAGCGTTGGTAGCCAGTCAGACTGTAGCCATATTTGTGATTTATTTGGAGCAAGCCACTGTTTACCACAGTTCCATTACTTCAGTGCTATCTTCTATTTCAAGCGCCGATTTTATCCAACAATTGGGAACAATTGCAAGCCTAACCTCAACGGTTATACAAGTACAATTTACCCCAACCCAAATATTTACTGCCCTGCGTGAGGCAGGATTAGCCACTCTTTGGGGTTATATAAGCGATGAAATGGCCGGTTATCAGGCAGATATTCTTGAACATTACCAAACAAACCACACCACTGATTATGTACACCAATGCATAATTGTATTACCTTCGTTTATAGATAGCTATATCACACAAGGGGTAAGTAGTTATTTGCAACTGGTAAAAGCATTTTACTCAAACAAGCAATACAAGGCATTGATGGCAGCCCTTACAGAGCTTTATTTTACACCCACGCAAACGTTAGAGTTGGCAGAGTGGCATATTTATGGAAGCAGCCGTTTAGGAATTTATAAAGCTGATAAAGGCTTAGCATTGGTTGAGGATGAAACCATTACAGAAATAGAATACCAAACGCATGTTAAGATCCGTTACAATGGAAAGAAACAGTATGAGTTGTCAAACCACCTTGGAAACGTGCTTGTAACTATCAGCGACCGAAGAACCGCCATCTGCAATGAGGAAGAAGAGACGGAAGGATACAATTCAGTTGTGCTGAGTGCAACGGATTATTATGCCTTCGGATCACCTATGCCCTCAAGAACCTATCAAAATGAAGCCGATTCAGGATATCGGTTTGGGTTTAACGGGAAAGAAAATGATAATGAGGTTAAAGGCGATGGTAATCAGCAGGATTACGGAATGAGAATTTATGATGGAAGGCTGGGAAGGTTTTTGAGTACCGATCCATTGACAAAAGAATATCCTACATTAACTCCGTATCAATTTTCTAGTAATACACCTATTTCGTGTATTGATATTGATGGTTTAGAAGCGATGTATTATTTTACAAAAGAATTCGAAGATAATTCAGGATACAACACCTCAATAAAAATATTAACTGAATCTGGTATTCTTCCTGAACTATCATCTAAATTAAAGCAAGCTAATTCTGGAATGGATGTCTATTTCGTGGTTTCAAATTTTAACCACCCTAATGGATATTTAGGATGGACTGTTATGGCGAAAGGAGATGATCCAATACAGACATGGTCTCAGCTAGATCAACTTAAACAGGCTGGCCAAGCTCAACTAACAACAGACCAGTTTAATGTTGTTGACAAACAGACAATCGATAAAGGCAGAGGGGCAATAATTATTGTTTTAAATAAAGAACTAGTTGACGCAGCTGCTAATGATCCTGAAAAATTAAAGGTATTAATGGAAACTATGGTTCATGAATATGAATGTCATGCGGAAGATGATAAAGACGGTAAGGACGATAATTCTACCAAATCAGATCACGAAAAATACTATAATCAAAAGTGCACTGGGGACTATAGTCCAGCATATAAAGACATAAAGCCTAGCTCAACTGCCGGTAATTATAAAAATAGAATTGAAAAAGCATATAAAAGTTTCACTGAAAGGATTGAAAGAATTAAAACAGATAAAAAACCACCCGTAAAAAATGATTGTGATAAATAGAAATTTATATTCAACCTTATTTTTTTTATTATTACTATCTTGTTGTACCCATAGACAAGATAGTGAAAACAACAAAATGAATTATTCTAATAAAATTATGAAATCAAGTAATACTGGATATAAATATATTGATGAAAGTATATATAAATTCATCTTTTACAATAAAAAATATCAGTTTAGAAGTGTGATTCCTAATGGATATTATTTGATGCATAATTCAATAATTTTTGCCATTCAGATAAATGAAGATTATAAAAATATTTATAAATCAGGTAAGTATGGCTTTCTAAATACCCCTATTAAACATGATACAATTATACCCGGCAAATATTCGAATACTATCTCCTTTCATCCCATAATTGATCTTCGGCTTAAAAATGGGGAAACTTGTAATTTTAAAAAATATGACTCTGTTCAAATAGTTACTATATATTATTCACAAGATATTGGAGACAGTATTTACTTTTTTAAAATAAAGAAATGGTATAATAAATGGTGGGGTGGACTATGTTATACTCCTAAAATTGGCATCATCGGCCAATGTGTGTTTTCATCAGAAAATAAAAATGTAATAATTGACTCTACAGGCTCATTTAATATTTCTAATTTTAAATATATACCAGAAAAAATTGAATTTTCTAATTTTGTAGTTCCCGATTTTAAGGAAATAAATCTTGCAAATATTAAGGAATTTAATAAAAAGTAAAAATAAAATTCCCTCGCCCTGATTCGTGTCCCACGAATAGGAAAATAAACCGCCTTGGCCAACCGGTTGGGGGAATATGCGCTACGGCCATGGATGTTCAACTGCTCGCCTTTGGCAGGACCGCAGGCATGTTCAGCGCATTTATAGCTGCTACGCCCACGTATCACAGCGGATTTAAGGATGCCATGGACTTTGCACTGAGCGATGCGGCTATTATAAGCCTTCTGGCGGGGGGCACCAATATCCAGACTATAATAAACTCCGTGTTCAGCACGACGATAATATTTACCGCTTTAAAAAATAACAGCTTATCCACCCTCTGGGCCAATATAATGGATGAAGTGAGCCCCGACAGCGATATCCTCGATTATTACGAAGCAAATTACACGGAAGCATTTGTACATCAGTGTATAATTGTATTACCTTCGTTTATAGATAGCTATATCACACAAGGGGTAAGTAGTTATTTGCAACTGGTAAAAGCATTTTACTCAAACAAGCAATACAAGGCATTGATGGCAGCCCTTACAGAGCTTTATTTTACACCCACGCAAACGTTAGAGTTGGCAGAGTGGCATATTTATGGAAGCAGCCGTTTAGGAATTTATAAAGCTGATAAAGGCTTAGCATTGGTTGAGGATGAAACCATTACAGAAATAGAATACCAAACGCATGTTAAGATCCGTTACAATGGAAAGAAACAGTATGAGTTGAGCAACCACCTGGGCAATGTATTAGTTACAATATCTGACCGCAGAACCGCCATTTGCAACGATAGCAATGAAACAGAAGGGTATGAATCTGTGGTGGTAACAGCAACCGATTATTATGCCTTCGGTAGCCCCTTGATTGGGAGAAGTTGGAAAGCGGATAGTGTTGGTGGGTATAGGTTTGGCTACAACGGAAAAGAAAATGATAATGAAGTCAAAAGCGATGGTAATAGTCAGGATTATGGAATGAGGATTTATGATGGAAGATTAGGAAGATGGTTAAGAGTGGATCCCTTACAACAGAAATACCCAAGTCTATCACCTTTCAATTTCTGCAACAATAGTCCTGTTATTTTTCAAGATGTTGATGGTAAAGATTTCGAAATGAAAATTTATATGGAAGATGGTAAGAGAAAAATTTCAATAAAGGCTGATATTTATGCTATATCAAAAAGAGCAGCAAAGGAGGCCTCAAGTGGTGCTAAGGATTGGAATGCCTTATCAGGATCCATCGTTACAATTGATGGTGTTGAGTTTGAGGTAGAGGTAAGTGTTAATGTGATCAATGCACGATCCCATTCAAAAGCTGAAAGGAAAGCACATAACGTCAAATTTGCGAATGGTTACTTCTCAGATAGAAAAATTGATTCAGATGAGAAAAATACAATTACTTCAAAATTTGATGCAAGAAAGGATGAGACGCTTGACTTAACCCTAGGCAAAACTATTGATGATAAATATATTACAATTCCAGAGAATATCATTAAATATACAGATGAAGTTGGCTCTACAACTGAAAGAGTGTTAGAGCCCCTAAAGAATGGCCATAATATAGGGCATGAAATTGGCCATCTTTTGGGTTTAGATGATTTGGGTGGAGAATACTATAATGCAGGAGGTGTTACCGATTACTCTGTGGAGGCTGCTCCAAGCTCAAAGGACTTAAAAACAATTATTAAGTATGGAATTAATAACTCATCATCTGGCTCAGGCAATGCTAATGTAAAATTGGATATCAAAACCAATGCAGCTGCAAAAGATAACGGTGATAATATTGACTTTGATAAATAATCAGACATGCTATTAAAAGGTTATATTGGATGTGCATTATTTTTATTAAGTGCTTGTGCATCAACAAGGTCAGATATAAAGGCAAATTATATAGATAGAGTTTATGTGGTAAATATTGATCAACCGGAAATGAGTTATTTTTTTGATAAATTCTCTGAGAAAAAAATGCAGTTTAGTGATAGTTTTCTTCAAATTAAGAATTTTGACAGTGATAGCCTATTTAGTTTAAATATATTTTTTGCAGCTCAATGCGAAGATAAAAAACAACTAAATGCCCATCATAATACAGTCAAAGTACTCCCTATAAATGCAAATTTTAAATCTAAAAAATTCGAGGTTTATATCAATAAAAATGGGATGCATAAAGGGGCTACGAGTACCTATAAGGTAGGATTAATCCCTTCAATTACGTGGTTAAGGGGAAAAGGAAACGGGTCGATCGAAGGGAGCGCAAATTTCAGTCCTGTAAATTTCAAGCATTACTATTTGCTAATCCCAACTTACAATGAAATGATAACTATTAGATGCATTGAATGATTGTCTTCCCCTTTTTGCGAGAGTTTGCAAACTTGGCCCCATATTTAAAAAAGTTCAGTCTTAATAAGATGTGAATAATGCCCCTAGGCACAGGTAGGACTTCAACTGGTGGGGGAGCCCAAATATATAGCCCGGAATTACAACAAAACGCAACATTTACGCCTGTACAATAATTATCAAATTAATCTGACTATACCGTTGATGCTGTTCATAGTGTTCAGTATATGCTGTGCTTAGTTTATCAATTAATTTATGTTCATTTTTTTAGTTATAGGTGAGTATACCGTTGATACTTAGCCACCTCTACCGTACGCAGCTTCACCGCGATTCCGGACGAAGCTTTACCACTTACTTCTTTCCCGAGTCTCATAAGGTAACCCTTCCCAGCCAATGTCTCGCTCTGCAAGGCTAGAGTTTGGGGGAGCTGACTTGGCGGCCAAAAGAAGAAACAGAATACACTTATTATGTTAGAGATGCCCAAGGCAATGTAATGGCTGCTTATGAGCTGAATAACACCAAAAAGCTCGACAGCAGCCAACTCACTATCGAAAATATAAATGTAGCCTTGACAGGCACTTCAGGGGTAGAGCTTTTTGCCGATTTTGCCATTGATGTTTTGGAAATACACACTGTTTCCGGATTACCGGCCGACTATACAAATCATGTGTTAAGCGAAAACAAAATTTCCGAAGTATTAATCGCCTTTGACCCTGTAGATTATTTGGTTAATGTAAATACAGGCCTGCAAAACGATGTGCTAGGAAATTATAGTGTCACCACCATCTTACAAAGTTTGGCCGATGAACAGGGTTTTAGTACTTTTTATACCAACATCATGCCTGGTGTATGCAGCACCAACGGGACTTTAAATCCGTTGATTAATTTTTTAACAGCAAACACTTTTTTAAGCGATTGGGATGCCTATAACTCAGCAGAGTTAATAGCCATGGGTAATGATTACGATAGCTGGCTCGTATCAAATTATTCTGCCACATCGATGCCATGTGTTGATCTTACAGGCGTCCAAGCGTTGGTAGCCAGTCAGACTGTAGCCATATTTGTGATTTATTTGGAGCAAGCCACTGTTTACCACAGTTCCATTACTTCAGTGCTATCTTCTATTTCAAGCGCCGATTTTATCCAACAATTGGGAACAATTGCAAGCCTAACCTCAACGGTTATACAAGTACAATTTACCCCAACCCAAATATTTACTGCCCTGCGTGAGGCAGGATTAGCCACTCTTTGGGGTTATATAAGCGATGAAATGGCCGGTTATCAGGCAGATATTCTTGAACATTACCAAACAAACCACACCACTGATTATGTACACCAATGCATAATTGTATTACCTTCGTTTATAGATAGCTATATCACGCAAAGTGTAAGTAGTTCTACTTTGTCACTCTAGAAATATTCATTATCAGCATAGTACCTACTAATA